>JBBINV010000063.1:0-18442 GCA_037443705.1 Betaproteobacteria bacterium
GCAGACGCCGGTTGAAGTTGCGCCAGAGCTCGTCGAGGTCCGGCGGGCCCTGGTTGCCGCCGCCCGGGCCGCGGGATCCACCGCGTCCCCAGTTGGGGTCGTTCAGCGACATGCGGAGTTGGTCAGAGTGAAATCGGTTCGGCGTCCGGCGCCGCCACCCGTTCGCGGCCGCGGGCCGCCTCGGAGATCGCGCCACGCAGCTCGCCGAGGCCCGCGCCGGTTCGCGCGCTCACGAGAACGCGCGAAATCCTACCATATTCGTCACGCTCGACCCCCGGGGCGAGGCCCGCAGCGTCGATCTTGTTCCAGACCGCGAATCTCCGCACGCCGCCGGCGCCGATCTCGGCGAGGACCTTCTCGACGTCCTGGGCCTGCTGCGCACGCGCCGGCGACGCCGCGTCCACGACGTGCAGCAGCAGGTCCGCGCGCACCGTTTCCTCCAGCGTCGCGCGAAACGCCGCCACGAGGGAATGCGGCAGATCCCGGATGAAGCCGACCGTGTCCGAGAGCACCACCTCGCGCTCGCCGGGGACGTGGACGCGGCGCGTGGTCGTGTCGAGCGTCGCGAAGAGCTGGTCGGCTTCGTAGACGCCCGCGCGCGTGAGCGCGTTGAAGAGGGTCGATTTCCCGGCGTTCGTGTAGCCGACGAGCGAGACCGAGAGAACGCGCCGCCGCGTTCGCGCGTGGCGCTGCACGCGCCGCTGCCGCTCCAGGCTGCCCAGCTTCTCCCGCAGCACCCGGACGCGATCCGCGATGTAGCGCCGGTCGAGCTCGAGCTGGGTTTCCCCAGGGCCGCCGGTCTTGCCCAGCCCCCCGCGCTGGCGCTCGAGGTGCGTCCAGCCGCGCACCAGGCGCGTCGAGGCGTGCTCGAGGCGCGCCAGCTCCACCTGGAGCTTGCCTTCGCGGGTGCGCGCGCGCTGAGCGAAGATCTCCAGGATCACCTCGGTGCGGTCGAGCACCCGCCGGCCGAGCGCCTTCTCGAGGTTCCTCTGCTGCCCGGGCGAGAGCTCGTGGTTGAAGATCACGAACCCTGCCTCCAGCGCGTCGGCCGCGCGCCGGATCTCGTCCACCTTGCCGCTGCCGGCGAAGAATTTCGGGTCGGGGTGCTCGCGCGCGCCGGTGACGAGCGCGCGCCGCGCCGCGCCGGCGCTCGCGGCGAGACGCACGAACTCCTGCACGCCGTCGCCGTATCCGGCGTCGCCGAGATCGAGGCACACGAGAACGGCCGCGCGCGGATCGGCGGCAGCTGCGTGGGAATCAGGCAAGCGCGGGCGTCACCCGTCGGGACCGTGCTCGAGATTGACGGGGCGCGAGGGCACGACGGTCGAAATCGCGTGCTTGTACACCATCTGCGTCACCGAATTGCGCAGCAGCACCACGTACTGGTCGAACGACTCGATCTGCCCCTGGAGCTTGATGCCGTTCACCAGGTAGATCGATACCGGGACGTGTTCCTTGCGCAGGACGTTCAGGAACGGGTCTTGTAGCAGCTGCCCTTTGTTGCTCATGTTGTTGCCTCTTGGCATTATGGCCGCACGGGACGGCTCGGCCGGGCGGCCCGGGGGCACGCTTCCCACTCTAATTGATTTTGTTGGCATTTTCTAGCGTGTCGTGCTCTAGCCGATGCGGGTGGGCGGCGTCACGTCGCCACACTGCGCGCGATGCCTCAGCGCATGGTCCATCAGCACGCAGGCGAGCATCGCCTCGGCGATCGGCGTGGCGCGGATGCCCACGCACGGGTCGTGCCGCCCGGTGGTTTCCACGGTGGTCGCGCGCCCGTGCACGTCGATGGTGCGCCGGGGGAGCCGGATGCTGGAGGTAGGCTTGAGCGCGATCGACACCGTGATGTCCTGGCCGGTGGAGATGCCGCCGAGCACGCCGCCGTTGTTGTTGGAGGCGAACCCCTGCGGCGTCATCTCGTCGCCGTGTTCGCTGCCCTTGTGCGTGATCGCGCGGAAACCCGCCCCGATCTCGACGCCCTTCACCGCGTTGATCGACATCATCGCCGATGCGATGTCGGCGTCCAGGCGCCCGTAGACCGGTTCGCCCCACCCGACGGGCACCCCGCTCGCCACGATGTTGACCCGCGCGCCGACCGAGTCGCCGCCCGCGCGCAACTCGTCCATGAAGCGCTCGAGCGCGGGAACCGCGGCGGCATCGGGGGCGAAGAACACATTGCCTTGGACATCGTCCCAGGACCTGAATTCAATCCGTTTCGGGCCGAGCTCCGCGAGATAGCCGCGCACGCGCACGCCGTAGCGCGCGGCGAGCCACTTCTTTGCGATCGCGCCGGCCGCCACCCGCACCACCGTCTCGCGTGCGGAGGCCCGCCCGCCGCCACGCGGATCGCGCAAGCCGTACTTCTGCCAGTAGGTCCAGTCCGCGTGCCCGGGGCGGAACTTTTCCGCAATCGCGGAATAGTCCTTCGAGCGCGGGTCTTCGTTGCGGATCAGGAAGCCGATCGCGGTGCCGGTGGTGCGGCCTTCGTACACGCCCGAGAGGATCTGCACCGCGTCCGATTCGCGCCGCTGCGTGACGTGGCGCGAAGTGCCGGGCTTTCTCCGGTCCAGCTCCTTCTGGAGATCACCCTCGGAAAGCTCGAGCCCCGGTGGACAACCGTCCACCACGCCCCCATAGGCGGGCCCGTGCGACTCGCCGAACGAGGTGACGCAGAAGAGCGTGCCGAAGCTGTTTCCGGACATGGCGGTTCGATTCTACACGCCGGGCTCGAAGAAGCCGCGCGTCTCGAAAACGCTCTCCGGGAGCGATTTCCCGTTCGAGCGCAGGTGGCGCTTCACCACGAAATCGAACAGCAGCGGGTTGTGCCCGCGAATCTCCCTGAATATGCCCGAAGCATTTCCGTTCAGGAGGCCGAGCGACGCCAGGTAGTCCACCGAGAAAATCGGCATCACGCCGGGAAGCGGGTAGTCCGAGCCGTTCAGCAGCCGCGGGTGCCAGTCGGTGCGCTCGATCACGGTGGCAAGCGCCGGCCCCGCGCGGTTGATCTGGGTCATCGCGGAAATGTCGCCGTAGAGATTCTTCGCGAACTTCGGGTTTTCCATCATTCTGGAAAAAAGCCCGAAACTCTCCACATATGGCCCGTTCGCTCCCTTGTCGAGGTCGCGGTCCTCTCCCATTGACGAGCAGTGCGCGACCACGACGCGCACGCCCGCCTCGAGCGCGCGCCGCAGTCTGAGCGGATTGCCCAGGTCGTGTGCGTCCGCGCCGAGCACCGCGCGCTCCTCCCCCGCGTGCGAGATGAGCGGAAGGCCGGCGCGCGCGAGCGCGCCGTAGAAGCGGTCGCAGCGCGGCGAGGCCGGGTCGATGCCCATCGCGGACGGAAGCCATTTCACCGCGCGCGCGCCGTCGCCCTTGGCCTGCTCAACGGCCTCGACGCAATCGCGCCGGTAGGGATGAATCGATGCGGCCCATTCGAAATACTCCGGATGCGCGCGCGCGACGTCGCGCGCGTAGGCGTCCGGCACGTAAAAGCCGGTTCGCTCCCAGAGCACCTCGCCGCTCTCGGCGTGTGTCCGGTCGAACGCGAAGAGCAGGAGCTTCACGCCGCGCCGCATGCCATCCAGCAGATTGCGCATGCGCTCGAGATACGCGCGGTCCACGCTTCCGCGCGGCGCGTCATGGGCGCAGCCGGCGTTGAGGAAGAAGAGCCGCCGCGCGTACTGTGCGGGGTTGAGGAGGCTCTGCATCCCGGGATTGACCACGATGCCGCTGCCCGAATCGCCGTCGCCCACGAGGTGCGCATGCGCGTCCCACACACGTTCCGGTGCGACGCCCTCCCACGCCGCGAGCACCAGCTCGTGCTCGGCGAGCCGCCGCGGCAGCCGCGCGAGACACGGGTTCCAGAAGCCCTGCTCGGGCCACAGGCGCCAGGCGGCGAGCATGGACGCGCCCGCGGCGGCGGCGCCGCCGTAGAGGAAGGTTCTTCGCCTCAGGGGAAGGCTACGCGGGCCAGTTCTTGATGTAGCCCTTCAGCATCCTGTTCTCGAAGTCCTGCTCCTCGAGCACCGCCTTGGCGACGTCGCGAAAGGAGATCACGCCGAGGAGCCGGCCGTCCTGCAGCACCGGGAGATAGCGCGCACCCGAGTCGAGCATGGTGCGCCGCAGGTCGTTCACCTCCATGTCGGGCGTGGCGGTGACCGGATCACGCACCATGACGTCCGCGACCTTCAGTTCGCCGAGCGCGCCGCCGCGTTTGGCGATCGCCTGGAGCAGCTCGTGGAAGGTGAGCATTCCGACCATGCGCCCGGCCTCCATCACCACCAGCGAGCCGAGGTTCTGCTCCGCCATGGTCTTCACCGCATCGACGCAGCGGCCGGCAGGCTCGATGCTGAGCAACCGGCTGCCCTTGACGCGCAAGATTTCCTTGACCTGCATGGCGTCCTCCTCTGCGGCGGGTTTGCCGGGGAAATACTAGTCCAATCCCGGGCCCGGGGCTAGGCGCTTCTTCGCTCCGGCAAGTGGAGCTCGCGGCGGTGGCGCTCTTCGCAGCGCGGATGCTGCAGCACGAAATTGCGCAGCACGAGCTTGAGCGCGAGCGCATGGGCCGTGTTGCCGGACGCGACGGCGGCCGCAATGTCGTCGCGGATCATCGCCTTGATGCATTGCTCGCCGTCGGAGCAGTGCACGAGGTAGTTGCCGAGCTCGACCGCGGCCATCTCGGGGATGTGCTCGTGCTCGGCGATCGCGAGCACTTCCTCCTCGCTCAGCTCGCACAGGCCGATGCAGTCCTCCAGGCTCAGCATGCGGCCAGTGTACGGCGCCCCACCGCGGAGCCGGTTTGACCTGGCGCAAACCTACACGCCAGCCGCCACCGCAACCAGCCGCTGAAGCTCCTTCTTCAGCCTTGCCTGAACCGGGCGGCAAGCGCGGTTGCCGGCGAGATTCTTCAGCTCGAACGGGTCCTTCTCCAGATCGTAAAGCTCGTCGAGCTCGCCGTTGCGGCCGCGGTTCACCCAGCGGATGTACTTGTAGCGCCCGGTACGCACCGCCTTGTAGCTCATTCCCACGAGCCAAGGCAGCGCCTGCTCGGCCCAGTACTCCACGAGGAATGATTTCCTCCAGGAAGCACGGCGGGGGGAAAACAACGGCAGCAGAGAACGCCCCTGGATCTGCGGCCCGGGCTTGCCCCCGGCCAGCTCGATCAGGGTGGGCGCGATGTCCTGGCAGATGACGAGATCGCGAATGCGAACATTGGGTTTGATTCGCTTCGGAAATCTCATCACGAAGGGAGAACGGATGCCCTCTTCGTAGGCGAAGCGGCGCTCGGGGCCGAGCGCGTGCTCGCCGAAGAAGTAGCCGTTGTCGCCGAGGAACAGGATCAGCGTGTCCTCCAGCTTCCCGCTCCTCTCGAGCGCGTCGAAAATCATCCCCACGCCCTCGTCGACCGAGGCCATCATCGCCGCCCGCAGCCGGACCTCCTCCTGCGTCCCGGCGCCGATCGCCTCGAGCACGGCCGCGGATTTTTTCGACCTCTTGAGATCGAAGGCCTCTTTCCAGGCGGGCTTGCGCTTCACCACCTCGGCGGGCGCGAGCATGTTCGGCTTCTTCGGAAAGACGCAGCCCCTGTAGAGGTCGCGATGCCGCTCCGCGGGCTGGTAGCCGCCGCCCGAGAGATCCAGCGTTCCGTCAGCCGCCTGCACGGCGTCCGGGTGCACCGCCTTGTGCGCGAGGAACAGGGAAAAGGGCTTGCGCCGGGGTGTCTCGATGAACTCGAGCGCGTATCGATTCAGCAGATCGGTCACGTATCCCGAATGCTGCCGGTAGGACCCGTCGACGTTGAGCTTCGGGTCATGGAGCCGCCCGTGGCCGTCGAAGCTCACCCAGCGATGGTAGCCGGGGCGCGGCCGCCCGTCGTTGCCCATGTGCCACTTGCCTACGTGCGCGGTTTCGTAGCCCAGGCGCTGCAGCTCCAGGTGATAGTTCGGAAGGCGCATGCTCATCGCGTCGCGCGCCACGTTGTCGATCACGCCGTGGCGGCTCGCATACTGCCCGGTCATGATCGAGGCGCGGTTCGGCGAGCAGATCGGCGTGGTGTGGAACGCGCGCTCGAAGAGCGCGCCTTCGGCCGCGATCCGGTCGACGTGCGGCGTCTTCATGTACGGGTGCCCGCCCGCGCCGAACTCGTCGTAGCGCAGGTCGTCCACCAGGATGACGACGAAATTCGGCTTTTTCGCTTTCACGATTGCTCCGTTGCGCGGAATCGGGGATCAGACGGGATTTTCCCACGCCGCCAGTGTGCCGCACGCGCGATCGTCCTTTCCCGAGATGGCTGGACGCGAGCGTGTTCCGGAAGTAAATTGCGATCATGAGCCACGCCGCGATCACGCTGCGCCCCGCCGTACCCTCCGACGCGCATGCCGTCGCGCTCATGTCGCGCGAGTACATCGAGCACGGGCTGGGCTGGCGCTACGACCCGCCGCGCGTGCTGCGCGCGATCCGCCGGCCCGACACCACGGTGCTGCTCGCCTGCGAGCGCGAGGTGCCGGTCGGTTTCGGGGTGATGGAGTTCGGCGACGAGCGGGCGCACCTCGTGCTGCTCGCGGTGCGGCCCACGCACCGCCGGCGCGGGATCGCGCGGCGTCTCCTCGAGTGGATGATCGAGTCGGCGCTCACCGCCGGCATCGAGAGCGTGCACCTGGAGCTGCGCTCGGGCAACGAGGCCGCGCAGCGCTTCTACCGCGCGCTCGGCTTCGCGGAGACCGTGGTGCTGCCGCGCTACTACGGGGGCCGCGAGGCCGCGCTCCGGATGGTGCGCGTGCTGCGCACGCGGCAGGAGCCCGCCTACGTCTGGCGGCCGCCCGCGATCGACCGAAGCTGACTGAAGCGCCCGGCAAGGAAATCCACGAACGCCCGCACCTTCGCCGAGAGGTGCCGCCGGCTGGGGTACACGGCATAGATCGGCGTGGCGCGCACCCCGTAGTCTTCCAGAATCCGCACGAGCCGCCCCGCCTCGATCTCGGGTCCGGCGATGAAATCGGGCTCGCAGACGATGCCGAGACCCTGCACCGCCGCGGCGACCAGGAGATCGCCGTTGTTCGCGTGCAGCGGACCCGCCACGCGCACCGCATGCTCTCTTCCGTCCGCGCCGCGGAAGCGCCACAGGTTCCTCGGATCGAGGTACTCGTAGGTCAGGCAGCGGTGCCGGGCGAGGTCCTCGGGGACGCGCGGCGCGCCGTGCCGCTTCAGGTACTCCGGGGACGCGCAGGCGAGGACCCGCGTCTCGCCCAGGCGGCGCGCGACGAGCTGCTCGGCGCCCGCCAGACCGATGCGGATCGCCAGATCGAACCCCTCTTCGACCAGATCGACGAACCGGTCCGAGAGCTGCACGTCGAAGCTCACCTCGGGGTGGCGCGCGAGGAAATCTGCAATCGCCGGCGAGACATGGCGCACGCCGAAGTTGATCGAGCAGGTGAGCCGGATCGTGCCGCGCGGGCGCGCCGTGGACGCCGAAGCGGCGGCCTCCGCGTCCTCGAGGTCGGCGAGCAGCTGCACGCAGCGCTCGTAGAACGCCTGCCCGCTCTCGGTGAGCGAGAGCCGCCGCGTGGTGCGGTTGAGCAGCCGTGCGTCCAGATGTCCTTCGAGCTCCGCCACGTGCCGCGAGCAGGCGGTGGTGGAGATGCCCAGCCGCTGCGCGGCTCGCGCGAAGCTGCCGTGCTCTACCACCTTCGCGAACGCCGTCAAGGCGCGGAATCGGTCCATGCCATTATCCTGAATAACGGGATAATCTTTTTCAGAGTAGCGTCTTTATCCCATTTATCGCAAGCCTCAGAATCCGCTCCGTCCTGATCCCTATCGAGGAGATACCCATGATTGACTCACGCACCGCCCCCTATGCCGCGCTCGTGCCGGTGCTGCTCGGTGCGACCTGGGCGCATGCAGGCAACGGGTGGCTCTTCACCGCGCCGAACGGCGGCTGGGAGTACCCCGCGTTCCTCACGGCCGCGGCGCTCGTCCAGGCCCTGCTCCGCGAGGGCGCTTTCGCCGCCTCGCGCCTTTTCAACCGTAAACTGGAAGGAGCCTACGAATGAAACTGTATTTTTCGCCCGGCGCCTGCTCGCTCTCGCCCCACATCGTGGCGCGCGAGGCCGGCATTCCGATCGAGCTCGAGAAAGTCGACCTGAAGACGAAGACGTTCGGCGGCGGCGGCGATTACGCAGGAATCAATTCGAAGGGCTATGTTCCTGCACTTCAACTGGACGACGGATCCGTCCTCACGGAAGGGCCCGCAATCGTGCAGTACCTCGCCGACCGGAATCCGGACGCCGGCCTTGCGCCGGAAGCCGGCACGCTCGAGCGCTACCGGCTCCAGGAATGGCTCAATTTCCTCACCGCGGAGGTCCACAAGACCTGGGGCGCGCTGTTCAATCCGAAGGTGGCGGGCGAATGGAAGCAGTTCGTCCTCGACCTGCTCGCTCGGCGCCTGGACCACGTGGCGCGCGCGCTCGAGGGCAAGCCCTACCTCATGGGCGAGCGCTTCAGTGTTGCGGACGCCTATCTCTACACGCTTCTCAACTGGGCCGGCTGGACCGGGGTGGACCTGGGCCGCTGGCCTGCGCTCGGAGATTACGCGGCTCGCGTTGCTGCGCGCCCGATGGTTCGCGAGGCCCTCAAAGCCGAGGGTCTCATCAAGTGAGCGCGCGGCTGCCCGCGCTCTTTCTCTCGCATGGCTCGCCGATGCATGCGCTCGCGCCGGGCGCTGTCGGGCGCGCCTGGGGGGCCCTGGCGAATGGGATTGCGCGACCCAAGGCAATCCTGGTCGCCTCGGCCCATTGGGAAACGAATCTCCCGATGCTGACCGCGGGCGCGCGGCCGGAGACGATCCACGACTTTTTCGGCTTTCCGGAGCCGCTCTACGCCATCCGCTACGCCGCGCCCGGCGCGCCGTGGCTCGCCGAGCGCGCCGCCGTACTCCTTAGGCAGGCCGGCTTCACCGCGGCCGCGAACGGCTGCCGGGGGCTCGATCACGGCGCCTGGTCGCCTTTGCTCCACATGTACCCTGAAGCGGACGTTCCCGTGGCCCAGTTATCGCTTCAGACCCCGCTCGGGCCGCGCCATCATCTTGCGCTCGGCCACGCACTCGCGCCGCTTGCCGCCGAGGGCGTGCTCGTCGTCGGCTCCGGGCACATGACCCACAACCTGCGCGATCGAATGCCGGACGGTGCGACGCCCCTGCCTTACGCAAAGGGGTTTCAGGAATGGGTGAATGCCCGATTGCGCAGCCATGACATCGACGCTCTCCTCGATTACCGCGCCCGCTCTCCCCACGGCGAGCGCGCGCATCCGACCGAGGAGCATTTCCTGCCGCTGTTCGTGGCGCTCGGCGCCGCGGGCGAGACGTGGCGCGCGACGCGCCTCTACGCAGAGATCGAGAGCGGCGCGCTCGCGATGGACGCCTATCGCTTCGACGCGGCGTAGCGCTGGCGGATCGCGCTCGAGCGCAGCTAGAGCGCTTCGGCCTCGGCGCGGCGTCCGAGGATGAGATACAGGCCGGCGAGGTTCTCGAGCCGCCGCGCGAGCTCGGGATGATCGCAGCCCGGGCGCATCCCGCTCAGGGCAGGATTGCCGCGGAGCACCCGCTCCCCGAGCGCATCGGCGGCGGAAATCGAAGGGGAATTCGGTTCTTGTCGGGGCGGCATGATACGCAGATCGGGGTCGCGGCGCAAAAAAGTGCGCATGCGGGCGCCGGGCGGGTTCGCCGGTATACTTCCCGTGCGGGCCTTCCCGCCATCGGGACCCTACACGAATGAAAGTCCGGCGCGCCACGCGCGAGATGCTAGGGCTCACGCGCGCGGAGTTCGCTGCGCTCAGGCGGCTCGATTCGCCGGCGAAGATCCAGGAGTTCCTCTATCGCCTCGGGCAGAACTTCGAGCCCGACGGCGACTCGTGCAACTCGGTGCGCGTGGTGCTGCGCAAGCGCCGCGCGCACTGCATCGAAGGCGCGATGCTCGCCGCCTGCGCGCTCTGGATCCACGGCGAGCCGCCGCTGCTGCTCGATCTCCAGGCAGTGCACGACTACGACCACGTCGTCGCGCTGTTCCGGCGTCGCGGGCGCTGGGGCGCGATCTCGAAGACGAACGGCATCGGCCTCAGGTGGCGCGACCCGGTGTACCGCTCGCTTCGCGAGCTCGCCATGTCTTACTTCCACGAGTACTACAACAAGCGCGATGCGAAGACCCTGCGCACCTACTCGCGCCCGTTCGACCTGAGAAGGCTAGAGCCTTCGATGTGGGCAACCTCGGAAGACGGCGCCTGGGAGCTGGTCGACGCGCTGGAAGCGACGCGCCACTACCGGCTCGTCACCCGCGCGCAGGCGCGTGCGCTCGTGCGCCGCGACCCCTTCGAGCGCAGGATCGGGAACCTGCTCCAGTACCGCAGGCCGGGAAAGACCCGGGGCGGTTCCCGAACCCGGAAGAAGCCCTAGATCATTTCTTCGCCTCGACCCGCCCGATCTTCTCGAGCACCGCGGCGAGGCGCCTGGCGTCGGCGTCCCAGTATTTCTGGAACTCGGGCGCGTCCAGATACGACACGGGCGTAGACACTTTGTCCATCGCCGCCTTGAACTCGCCCGAGTTGGCAGCTTCCCGAACGGCGTTTCTCAATCGGGAAATTATGGGAGACGGCGTCGAGGCCGGAGCAAACACGCCGGACCAGATGTAGAACTCGGCGTCGTAGCCGAGCTCCTTGAAGGTCGGGATGTCGGGCAGCAGGTCGAGCCGCTTCGTGCTCCAGCTCGCGAGCGCGCGCATCTTGCCCGCCTTGATCTGGCCGATTGCCGCGGCCGGGCTCGAGGCGAGCGCCTCGACCTGGCCGCCGAGCAGCGCCGTCACCGCCGGGCCGCCGCCCTGGTACGGAACGTGGAAGAGCTGGACGCCCGCGGCCTGCGCGAAGATCTCCATCGCCACGTGCAGCGTGCTGTACACGCCCGCCGAGGAGTAGTTGATCTTGCCCGGATTGGCCTTTGCCGCCGCTACGAAATCCTTGAGCGTCTTGTACGGACCGTCGGCGCGCACCACGAGCACCGTCGGATCGGAGGTGACGAGCGCGATCGGCGCGAAGTCCTTCATCTCGTAGGACGGGGTTTTGCCATTGATGCGGTCCGAGACCGGGAACACCGAGATCGACGAGAGCGCCATGAGGATCGTGTAGCCGTCGGGCGCCGATCGCGCGACGGCGCTCATGCCGACCGCGCCGCCGGCGCCGGTGCGATTCACGACCAGGACCGGCTGCTTCAGGATCTTTTCCATCGCGGCGGCGAGCGGGCGCCCGGCGATGTCGGCCGCCCCCCCCGGAGGGAACGGCACGATCATCGTGACCGGTTTCGACGGGTAGGTATCCTGGGCCTGAACGAGCGCAGCAGACGCAGCGAGCGCAATGGCCGCGGCGGAACGAATCTTCTTCATCGGAGTTCTCCTCAGGCGCGATCATCGCACCGTCGCGATTCGGCGACAAATTCCCCCGCCCTCACAGGTTGTTACAGCCATTGCACTCCATTAGCACACGGCCGCGCGCCGCGAGCCTCCAATACGCATCGCAGACAAGACACGAAAGGAGAACCCCCATGCTGTGGAAGAAGCTCGCAATCGTCACCGCCGCCGCTTCGCTCGGCGCTGCCGCCCCCGCGTTCGCGGGCGGCTGGAAGCACGAGCACGGCTGGAAGCCTCACCGCTACTACGGCCACTTTCCTCGCCATGGCCACCGGGTTGTCGTGGTCCGCCCGGGGCCCGCCTATTACTCCTACTACGCGCCGCGCCCGGTGGTGGTCTACCGCCCCGCGCCCCCGCCCGTCTACTATGGTCCGGCGGTCAGCGCCTCGGTGTCGGGCGACGCGGCGGTCGGCGTGCTCGTCGGCGCGGCAGTAGGCGCCTTCATCGGCCACGAAATCGCGACCAGCTACTGAAGGCACGCGGTCAGGCCCCGGAAAACGGGGCCGTAAGATGGGGTCAGAGTAAGTTTTCCACGGGCCACTCGACCAAGGGCCGGGTGTATGGAAAACTTGCTCTGACCCCATTTTCATGAACCGGCGCAACCTCCTCAAAGCCCTCGCGGCGATGCCATTCGCAGCGCGGGCGCTTGCGGCGCCCCCCAAGACCATGAACGACGTAGAAGAGCTGCAGAAGAGCTGGAAGGCGCTGCTCGCCGAAGGCACGCCCGTGCCGAGCGCCTCCGAGCCGCTGACCCTCACGAAGGAGGAGTGGCGCAAGCGGCTCGACCCGCTCGCCTTCAAGGTGCTGCGCGAGGAAGGGACCGAGCGCGCCGGCACGAGCCCGCTCGACCGCGAGAAGCGCGCGGGCGTGTTCGCGTGCGCGGGCTGCGGCCTGCCCCTTTTCACCTCGGCGATGAAGTTCGACAGCGGCACCGGCTGGCCGAGCTTCTTCACCACGATCCCCGGCGTGTTCGAGACCAGACGCGATTTTCTTCTGATCTACCCGCGCACCGAGTATCACTGCAAGCGCTGCGGCGGGCACCACGGGCACGTGTTCGACGACGGTCCGCCGCCGACGGGGCTGCGCTACTGCAACAACGGCGCGGCGCTGAAATTCATTCCGAGGGGCGCGAAAGCCTGAGTTCGTCCGCGATCGCCGGCCCGGGGAAGTGGAACCGCACCGGACCGTCGGGCAACGCGTGCAGGAACTGCTTGAGGTACGGGTCTTCGGAGGCGAGCACCTCCTTCGGCGCACCCTCGCCTGCGAGCTTTCCGTCGGCGATCACGTAGAGGTAGTCGACCACCGAGAGCGCCTCGGACACGTCGTAGGTCACGACGATCGAGGTCGTGCCGAGCGCGTCGTTCAGTTTCCGGATCAGCGTCGCGACCACGTTCAGCGTGATGGGATCGAGGCCCGCGAAGGGCTCGTCGTACATCACGAGCATCGGATCGGTCGCGATCGCGCGCGCGAGCGCCACGCGCCGCGTCATGCCGCCCGAGAGGTCCGCCGGCATCATGTCGCGCGCACCGCGCAGTCCTACCGCGTCGAGCTTCATCAGCACGAGCGGCCGCAGGATCTCCTCGGGCACCTCGTAGTGCTCGCGCAGCGCGAACGCGATGTTCTCGTACACCGAAAGATCCGTGAACAGGCCGCTCGTCTGGAACATCATCCCCATCCTGCGCCTGAGCGCGTAGAGCGCGTCGGTGTCGAGCTTGTGCACCAGCTTGCCGTCCACGCGGATCCAGCCGTGCGAGGGTGCGAGCTGGCCGCCGATCAGCCTGAGGAGCGTCGACTTGCCGCTGCCCGAGCCGCCGAGGATCGCGACGAGCTTGCCGCGCGGGATCCTGAGCGAAAGCCCCTGGAAGATGCGCTGCTCGTTATAGGAGAAATGCAGGTCGGCGATCTCCACGAGCGGCGCAGCGTTCTGATTCATCCCGCGCATTTTACTTAGAATCCGTCCGGTGACCGGCGCTCGCCCCTACGATGGCCTTACACCCGAGGTCGCGCTCGACGCGCTCGAGGCCGCGGGCTGGCGCGGCGACGGGCGGCTGCTCGCGCTGAACAGCTACGAAAACCGCGTCTACCAGGCAAGCCTCGAGGAGGGCGGCCACGTCGTCACGAAGTTCTACCGCCCCGGGCGCTGGAGCGACGCGCAGATCCTCGAGGAGCACGCGTTCGCGCGCGAGCTCGCCGCACGCGAGATCCCGGTCGTCGCGCCGCTCGAGGCGAACGGACGGACGCTGCACGAGCACGCGGGCTTCCGGCTCGCGGTCTACCCGCGCCGTGGCGGCCGCCCGCCCGAGCTGGAGGACGAAAGCGTGCTCGAATGGATCGGCCGGTTCCTCGGCCGCATTCACGCGGTGGGCGCTACCCGCCCGTTCCGGGAGCGGCCCGCGCTCGACCCGGAGACGTTCGGGCGCGAGCCGCGCGCCTGGCTCCTCGCGAGCGGGATGATTCCGGAAGATCTGATGGAGGCGTGGTCGGGGGTTTCCGCCCATGCCCTTTCACTCGTGGAAGAAATCTTTCGTCAACTGCACCGCTCGCGCGTTCTGCGTCTCCACGGCGACTGCCACGCCGGGAACATCCTGTGGACCGACGACGGGCCGCACTTCGTGGATCTCGACGACGCGCGTACCGGCCCTGCGGTGCAGGATCTGTGGATGCTGCTTCCGGGCGAACGCGCGGCGGCGCAGCGCGCATTGAAAGCGGTGTTGAACGGCTACGAGAAATTCCATGATTTCCGCCACGAAGAAATCCGCCTGATCGAGCCGCTCCGGACGCTCCGGCTCCTGCATTACTCGGCGTGGCTTGCGCGGCGCTGGGACGATCCGGCGTTCCCGGCGGCCTTTCCGTGGTTCGGCACGCCGCACTACTGGCAGGACCGGATCCTCGAGCTTCGCGAGCAGGTCGCGGCGATGCAGGAGCCGCCGCTCGCGCTCTAGTAGGATGGCGCCGATGCGATCGGACATCGTGACAATCGGCGGGGCTTCGGGGTTCTGGGGCGATTCGTCGGTCGCCGCGCCGCAGCTCGCGCAGGTGCCGGGAATGCGCTATCTGGTATTCGACTACCTTGCCGAGCTCACGATGTCGATCCTTGCCGCGGCGCGCGCGAAAAACCCCGAGCTCGGCTACGCGTCCGATTTCGTGGAGGTCGCCGCGCGCCAGGTTCTCAAGGACTGCAAGGCGCGCGGAATCCGCCTCATCGCGAACGCGGGCGGCACGAATCCGGCCGCGTGCGCGCGCGCGCTCGAACGGCTCGCCGCCGAGCTCGGTGTGAATGCGCGCATCGCCATGGTCGACGGCGACGACGTGACGGCGCTCGCGCCGAAGGCTCCCGGGCGCCTGACCAGCGCCAATGCCTACTTCGGCGCGCTGCCGATCGCGCGCGCGCTCGCGCTCGGCGCGGACGTGGTGGTCACCGGGCGCGTCGTAGACAGCGCGGTCACCCTCGGCGCGCTCATCCAAGAGTTCGGCTGGAGCGCGGACGACTACGACCGCCTCGCGGCGGGTTCGCTCGCCGGGCACCTGATCGAGTGCGGCTGCCAGGCCACGGGGGGGCTTTTCACCGACTGGAAGGACGTGCCCGGCTGGGCCGACATGGGCTACCCGGTGCTCGAGTGCGCGGCCGACGGCGGCTTCGTCGTCACCAAGCCCGCAGGCACCGGCGGACTCGTGTGCGTGCCCGCGGTAGCCGAGCAGATGCTCTACGAGATCGGCGATCCGTCGAACTACGTGCTGCCGGACGTGGTGTGCGACTTCACGCAGGTTCGAATGGAACCGGACGGCGAGCAGCGCGTGCGAGTATCCGGCGCGCGCGGAAAGCCGCCCACCGACACCTACAAGGTGAGTGCCACGTTCGCGGACGGCTACCGCGCCGTAGGCACTCTCACGATCGGCGGCTTCGAGGCCGCGGCCAAGGCGCGCCGTTCGGGTGAGGCGATCCTCGAGCGCACGCGCCGAATCTTCGCGCGCCTCGGGCTCGGCGACTACACCGCGACCGACCTGTCCGTCCTCGGCGCGGAAGATTCCTACGGCCCGCACGCACGCGCGCACGAGGCACGCGAGGCGGTCATGCGGCTCGCCGTAGCGCACCGCGACAAGCGCGCGCTCGAAATCTTCGCGCGCGAGATCGCGCCCGCGGGCACCTCGTGGTCGCCCGGCACCACCGGCAGTCTCAACGCCGGCCGCCCTTCGGTATTTCCGCAGATCAAGCAGTTCTCCTTCCTCCTTCCGAAGTCGCAAGCCACGCCGCGCGTGACGATCGGCGGGAAGGGCGAGGAAGTGGCTGTTCCGGCGGGTTCGTCCGAAAAATATCCTGAAGGTGCGGATCTGGAGACCCCACCTCTTCACACCTCTTCCGACGCGATCACGGTCCCCCTCATCAGGCTCGCGTACGGCCGAAGCGGCGACAAGGGCGACAGCTCGAACGTCGGCATCATCGCGCGCAGGCCCGAGTACCTGCCCTGGATCGCGAGCCAGATCACGGCCGACGCGGTAGCGGATTACCTGCGCCACCTGGTCAAGGGGCGGGTGAAGCGCTACGCCGTGCCCGGCATTCACGCGCTCAACTTCGTGATGGAGGAGGCGCTCGGCGGCGGCGGCATGGCTTCGCTTCGCAGCGACCCGCTCGGCAAGGGCATGGCGCAGATCGTTCTGTCCATGCCGGTGCGGATTCCGAGGGACCTGGTCTAGTCCGGCAGGTCGTCGATCGCGCTCTCGAGATGCGCGCGCTCGGCCCAGGCATGCACGGTCCAGGCGCCGCCTGAGATCTCGATGCGGTTGAGCGCGGCGTTCGGGATCTCGAAGTCGCGCACGCTCTGAAGCCCGAGGCGGTTGGCCTGGCGGTAGGCCATGTCGAGCACGCCGCCGTGAGTAAAGACGAGGACGCGGCCGCCATCGTGGCGCGCGGCGATTTCGGCGAGGCAGGCGATCGAGCGCTCGAAAAAGCCGCGCAGGCTCTCGCCGCTGCGGAAGTCGTAGTCGAGGTCCTTCGCCTTGAAGCGCGCGAAGTCCCGGGGGTGCTTGAGCTTTACTTCCGTGTAGGTGAGCGTCTCGAACATGCCGTAGTGCCGCTCGCGAAGCCGGGGATCGAGCGTCACCGGGAGGCCGAGCCGGCGCGCCGCGGGGTCGGCGGTCTGGCGCACGCGCATCAGGTCGCTCGCGTAGATCGCGCAGAACGATTCCGCGGCGAGCGCCTCGGCGAGCGCGCGCGCCTGCGCGTGGCCGACCTCGCTCAGGGGAACGTCGGTCTGGCCCTGCACGCGCCCTTCGACGTTCCACGAGGTCTCCCCGTGGCGGATCATGACGAGCATTGCCATCGGCGCGGATTTTACCGGGCGCGAAGGAACGCGCCCTGGCGCGCGAGCACCGCTTGCAGCTCGCGCACGTCGAGCGCGCGCGGTTCGATCCCGCGCGCCGCGGCGAGCGCCGCGGCCGCCCCCGCCGCCTGCCCCGTGACCCAGCACTGCGGGATCTCGCGCAGGAATCCGTGCGAGTTGGGATCGCACGCGATGTGCCGCCCGCAGGCGAGAAGGCCGTCCAGCGCTTCGGGCACGAGGCATCCGTAGGGGATCGAGATGCTCGGGAATTTCGGCGACACGCTCGGCGAAACGCCGATCTCGTCCTCGCACGCAGCGCCGAGCGGCCACTCGGCGCGCGTCACCTTCTTCACCCCGGCCAGACGCCGCGTGTGCCGAACGCCGAGCTGCGGCGCCGAGAGCATCAGGAACGCGCGCTCGAAGCCGGGCGCGTTGGCACGGTAGAACTCCAGGTGCTCGGCCATCAGGCGATGCGAGCGGATCTCGACCTCGGTCTGGTCGTCCACGTTCACCCCGGAGAAGCCCGACTGGCGCGGCCCCATGAAGAGCGCGACGTCGTCGCGCCAGGACACGAACGGCTTTTCGAAGAGGTGGAGCGTCTCGCGTCCTCGCGCCATGAACTGCGCGAACTGCTCCGGCTGCCCGGCCTTGAACTCGAGCCAGCGCGGCATGTCCACGCCGCCGAAAAGCCACGCCGTGTTCATGCAATGATGGATGTCGCCGGCGTCGACGTCGGACTCGAAGCGCGCGCCGGCGCGCGCGAACAGGTCGCCGTCGCCGCTCGCGTCGACCACGATTCGCGCGCGCACCGCCTGCCGCCCTTCCTTCGACTCGAAGATCGCGCCGCGCACCGCGCCTTCGGTCACGAGCGGCAGCGCCGCCCACGCGTGAAAGACGAGATGCACCCTCGCTTCGAGCACGAGCGTCTGCGAGGCGAGCTTGAGCCGCTCCGGGTCTATCGTAGGCGACCAGGTCACCACGCCGTGGTAGGCCGCGGTGCGGTGCGACCAGTGCGCGGCGCGCGCAGGCTCGCGTGAGCCCCACTCTTCGGGCGGCGGGCCTGCGATCGCTTCGGAGGGCAGGCGGTCGAGGATCTCCTCGGCGAAGCCGCGGATCACGCGCCGGCCGTCCCAGTCGGTCATGCGGTCGATCCAGATCACGAGCCCGCCGGTCGCAAGCCCGCCGAGATGGTTGTAGCGCTCAAGGAGCACGACGTCCGCACCGAGGCGCGCGGCCGCCACGGCCGCGGCCGTACCCGATGGCCCGCCTCCCACGACGAGCACGTCGCAGCTGCGGTAGACCGGAATCTCGCGCGCTTGCTCGCGCACCGAGCCGAGCGAAGCTCGAGCGCCGCGCGTGCGCTCGGTCTCGAAGATTTCCGAGACGAAAATCCCTTCGCCGCCGCGGTCGACCGTGGCCACGCGGTGCCGCCGGTCAGTCGGCGCGGATGCGGTTGTCGCTCACGATCCTGCCCCGGCGCCGCATCTCGGCCGCGAGCCGCTTCTCGAGCTCCGCGGGTCCGGATGCGACGAGCGCCGTGCCGGGCGTGCCGGTGAGCGTCTTCCTTGCCTGCGCAGCCGCGATCCGCATGAGAAACTTCCCAGACATGAATCCTCCTCCCCCGGCGAAAAAGGCGCCGAAGGTTAGCATCTTCCGCGCGCCGTGAGAACGATACCGGTC
>JBBINV010000064.1:0-18381 GCA_037443705.1 Betaproteobacteria bacterium
ATCGTCTGGATCGTCGGCCTCGCCGTACCGGTCACCGCGAGCTACATCATCTGCGCGGTGATCGCGGCGCCGGCCATGATTGCGCTCAAGGTGCCCGAATTCGCGGCGCACATGTTCATCTTCTACTACGCGGTGCTCTCGGAGGTCTCGCCGCCCACCGCCCTTTCGCCCTTTGCTGCCGCGGCGATCACGGGGGGCGACCCCTACAAGACGACACTGCAATGCTGGAAGTACACCACGCCGGCGTTCCTCGTGCCCTTCATGTTCGTGCTCGACCCGAGCGGGCAGGGGCTGCTGCTCACGGGATCCTTCAAGACGCTCGCTGCCGCGGACTGGGGCTCGATCGCGCTCGTCACCTTCACCGCTGCGATCGGGATCCTCGCGCTCGCCGGCGGCTTCCAGGGGTGGCTCTTCCGGCGCACCGCCTGGTACGAGCGCTGGATGCTGATCGTCGCCGGGTTCCTGCTGGTCTATCCGAAAGCCGCGTTCGACGTCGCGGGATTCGCGCTCGTGGCGGCGGTGATGGCGATGCAATGGTTCCTGAAACCCTCGATACAGACATCCTGATCCTCGGCTCGGGCGGCGCAGGGCTGTTCGCGGCGCTGCACGCCCACCAGGCCGATCCGTCGCTCTCGATCACGGTGGCAGTGAAGGGCCTGCTCGGCAAATGCGGCTGCACGCGCATGGTCCAGGGCGGCTACAACGTCGCGCTCGCGAAGGGCGACTCGATCGAGCGCCACTTCATGGACACGATCGAGGGTGGCAAGTGGCTGCCGGACCAGGAGCTGGCGTGGAAACTGGTCGTCTTGGCCATTGAAAGGATCAAGGAGCTGGAGAACGAGCTGGGATGCTTCTTCGACCGCAATCCCGACGGCACGGTCCACCAGAAGGCATTCGCGGGCCAGACGTTCGACCGCACGGTGCACAAGGGCGATCTCACCGGCATCGAGATCATCAACCGGCTCGCCGAGCAGGTCTGGGCGCGCGACATCAGGCGTCTGGAGGAGTTCAGAGCCGTCGAGCTGATCAAGTCGAAGGATGGAAAAAGCCTTGCCGGTGTCCTGTTCATCGACATGCGTACCGGCAACTACGCCTTCGTGCGTGCCAAGGCGGTGCTGCTCGCCACCGGCGGCGGGCCGACGATGTACAAGTACCACACGCCCTCGGGCGACAAGAGCTGCGACGGGCTCGCCATGGCGCTGCGCGCGGGGCTTCCCTTGCGGGACCTCGAGATGGTGCAGTTCCACCCTACGGGGTTGCTTGCCGGCCCGCACACGCGCATGACCGGAACCGTGCTCGAAGAGGGTCTGCGCGGCGCGGGCGGCTATCTGCTGAACGGCGCCAAAGTGCGCTTCATGGCGGCGTACGACCCGCGCCTCGAGCGCGCCACGCGTGACATCGTCTCGCGCGCGATGTATTCCGAGATGCGCAAGGGCAACGTGACGCCGAACGGCGGCCTTTACATCGCCATGGGCCACCTCGGACCGGACAACGTGCGCAGGCAGTTCAAGGGCATGGTCGAGCGCTGCGCCGATTGCGGCTTCGATCTCGCGGGCGGGCTCGTGGAGGTCGTGCCCACCGCTCATTACATGATGGGAGGCGTCGAGTTCGCGCCGGATTGTACCACCGAGCTGCCGGGCCTGTTCGTTGCGGGCGAGGACGCCGGCGGCGTGCACGGCGCCAACCGACTCGGCGGCAACGGAGTGGCGAACTCGACCGTTTACGGCGGCGTGGCCGGCGAATCGATGGCAGGATGGGTGCGGAAAGAGGCAGGCTTCGAGGAACCCGATACCAGCCAGATCGACGAAGCCATTCACCGATGTGAACCCCGCATCGGCGGCCGTCACGGCTTGCTCGAGCCGATGCGCGAGCGGCTCTACGACCTGATGTGGAACAGGGTCGGCATCATCCGCGACGCTGCGGGCCTTGCTTCGGCCCTTGATGAGCTTCAAGCCATCGAGGCCGAGCTGCGGCACCACACGCTCGCCGACGCGAACCGCGCGTTCAATCTTTCGTGGCACGACTGGCTGAATCTGCGTAGTCTCGTGCAGGTGAGCCTTGCGATCGCGCGCGCCGCCGCGGCGCGCACCGACTCGCGCGGCGCGCATTTCCGCGAGGACTTCCCGGAGACCGGGCCGCTCGAGCAATCGGCGTTCACGAGCATCCGCATGAAGCGGGGCGAATTCGAGGTCTCGATGAAGCCGGTTGCGTTCACGCGCGTGAAGCCGGGCCAGTCGCTCCTCAAGGACGTCGCGTGAAAGCCTGGTACCTCCAGCCGCGTGAAAGCGAGATCGCGCTCGAGCTGCGCGAGGCACCGCCTCCGGAGCCCGGCGCGGGACAGGTGCGGATACGCGTTCGCGCCGCGAGCCTGAACCGCGGCGAGTTCATCGCGGGCCACGGGCTCGCCAGGCCGGGCGCGAAGCCGGCGGGAAGCGAAGGCGCGGGGGAGATCGAGCGGATCGGTCCGGAAGTCTCCGGATGGAAGCCCGGCGACCGCGTCATGGGCCGCTGCCCCGGCGCGTTCGCCGAGTACGGCCTGATCGACGCGCGCGAGGCGATGGCCGTGCCGCCAAACCTCTCGTGGGAAGAAGCGGCGTCCGTGCCGCTCGCGTTCCTTGTGGTCTACGACATGCTCGTGGCGCAGGGTGCGCTCAAGGCGGGCGAGTGGGTGCTCGTCACAGGCGTGTCCTCGGGCGTGGGCGTCGCGGCGCTGCAGGCGGCGAAGGCGCTCGGCGCGAAGGTGATCGGCACGTCGGGGTCGAAGGAAAAGCTGGAGCGGTTGAAGCGGTTGGGGCTCGACGTTGCGATTGAGACCCGAAAAGGCGACTTCCACGATTCCGTAATGCACGCCACGAACGGAAAAGGCGCGAGCCTGGCGGTCAACACGGTCGGCGGCTCGATGTTCGCCGAGTGCGTGCGCTCGCTCGGCTTCGAGGGGCGCCTGGCGATCGTGGGCTACGTAGACGGTGTTCTATCGGGCGAAATCGATCTCGACGCGGTTCATTCCAGGCGCCTGCGCATCTTCGGCGTTTCGAACAAGCTGCGCAATGCCGGGCAGCGCGCGGCGACCGTGCGCGGATTCGCCGCCGATCTGCTGCCCTTCTTCGCGAGCGGGCAAATCCGCCCGCTGATCGACCACACTCATGAATTCGCCGATCTTCCCGCGGCGAAGGCGCGCATGGAAGCGAACGCCCACGCCGGAAAGATCGTGCTGCGCATCTAGTTGGCCCTGATGCCGGCTTCCTTCACGACGCGCCCCCAGGTCTGATATTCGCGCTCGATGGTGCGCCCGAGCTCCTCGGGGCTCGAGGGCCTGGGCTCGAGGCCCTGCTTCGCGAGCAGCTCCTTCACGTCCGGCGCGCCGAGCGCTTTCACGATCTCGCGGTTCAGGCGCTCGATGATTTCGCGCGGCGTCTTCGCCGGCGCGACGTACGCATACCAGTTCGTCGCCTCGTAACCCGCGTAGCCCGCCTCGGCGACGGTAGGCACGTCGGCCATGAACGGGTCGCGCGAGGGACCCGTGGTGGCGATGGCGCGCGCCTTGCCGGCCTTGATGTGCTGGCCCGCGGACACGGGGGTGAGGAACCCGGCCGAAACCTGTCCCCCGAGCAGTCCCTGCACCGCCGGGCCGCCGCCCTTGTAGGGCACGTGGACGATGTCGATCTTCGCCATGATGCGAAGCAGCTCCCCCGCGAGATGCCCCGCGCCGCCGATTCCGGAGGAACCGTAGGTGAGGGTGCCGGGCTTTTCCCTTGCGAGCTTCACGAACTCCGCGAGCGATTGCGCCGGCACCGAGGGGTGCACCACGAGGACATTGGAGAACACCACCGCCATCGTGATCGGCGCGAGGTCCCTGAGCGGATCGTAGGGAAGCTTCGCGACGAGGTGCGGCGCGACCGTGAGCGAGCCCACGTTGCCCAGCAGAATCGTGTGCCCGTCCGGCGCGCTCTTGGCGACATGATCGGTAGCGATGTTGCCGCCCGCGCCGGCCTTGTTCTCGACCACGACCTGCTGTCCGAGCCCCTCGGAGACAGACTTGGCGAGGATGCGCGCCACCGTGTCGGTGCCGCCGCCCGGCGCGAAGCCGACCACCATCGTGACCGGCCGACTGGGGTAAGCGGACTGCGCGAGCGACGGGCCCGCCGCGAGCAATGCAATCAGAAAGACCGCGACTCTCATGTCAGATCACCCTCCCTTTGCGAAATTCGGCGATCTCGGCGGCGCCGTAACCGAGCTCCGCGAGCACCTCGTCCGTGTGCTGCCCGATCTCCGGCGTCGGCGTTGCCACCGCCGCGGGCGTGCGCGAGAGCTTGACCGGCTGGTTGAGGATGCGGATGCGGCCGAGTTTCGGATGCTCCACCTCGGCGGCGGCCTTGACGTGCCGCACCTGCGGATCGGCGAAGACCTCGTTCATCGCGTAGATCGGCCCGCAGGGCACGCCGGCATCGTTCAGTGCTTCGATCCATTCGGCACTCTTTCGCGTCCGAAATGCGGAGTTCAATTCGTCGTTCAACGACGCCCGATTGTCCGCGCGGTTCTGCTGCCCCTTGAACTCCGGCCGCGCGAGTAGGTCCTCGCGCCCTATGGCCTTGCACAGCCGCTGCCACATGCCGTCGCCCGAGGCCGCGACGTTGATGTGGCCGTCGGCCGTGCGGTACGCCGAGGTCGGCATGCTGGTCGGGTGGTCGTTCCCGACCTGCGGCGGCACCTCGCCCTTCATCAGATAGCGCGCGGCCTGGAAATCGAGCAGCGTGAGCCCGGCCTGGAGGAGCGAGGACTGCACCCACTGGCCCTCGCCCGAGACCTCGCGCTCGAGAAGCGCGGTCAGCACGCCGAGCGCCGCGAGCAGCCCCGCGGTGACATCCGCAACCGCGGCTCCTGCGCGCACGGGGCCCTGGCCGGGAATCCCGGTCACCGACATGAGGCCGCTCATTCCCTGCGCGATCTGGTCGAAACCGGGGCGCGCCGCGTAGGGGCCGTCCTGCCCGAAGCCCGACACGCTCGCGAGGATGATGCGGCGATTGATCGTCTTCAGCGACTCGTAGTCGATTCCGAGGCGGTATTTCACGTCCGGGCGGTAGTTCTCGACCACCACGTCGGCGCTCCTCACCAGGCGCGCGAGGATCTCGCGCGCCGCGCTCGCCTTCAGGTTGAGCGTGATCGAGCGCTTGTTGCGGTGCAGGTTCTGCATGTCGGGGCCGTCGCGCGGCCCGCCCATGTTCTCGTTGGGGTCGACCCCGGGCGGCGACTCGATCTTGATCACGTCGGCGCCGAAGTCGGAGAGCTGGCGCACGCAGCTCGGGCCTGCGCGCACGCGCGAAAAATCGAGCACGCGAAAGCGCGCGAGGGCGGCGGAAGCGCAAATGCGGGGCATCGGTCGGTTCCGGTTCGCAGGAAGCGAGCCGGGATTATCCCGCGTCTGGCTACAATGCGCGCGCATGGGCGAATTCGGAATCGGGCAGCCGGTCCGCCGTTTCGAGGACGACCGGCTGCTGCGCGGCGAAGGCCGCTTTCTTCATGACCTGGACGTTCCCGGCGCGGCGCACCTCGCGCTCGTGCGCTCGCCGCACGCGCACGCGCGCATCGTTTCGATCGACGCGGCCGCCGCCGCGGCCTCGCCGGGGGTGCTCGGCGTGTTCACGGAGGACGATCTCGCGCGTGACGGAATCGGCACCCCCGAGGTGACGATCGCGCGCAAGCGCCCCGACGGCTCGCCCATGTTCTGGCGCGCCCATGCGGGCCTCGCGCGCGGCCGAGTGCGCTACGTGGGCGATCCCGTCGTGGCCGTGGTCGCCGCGACTTCCGCGCAGGCCAAAGACGCCGCCGAGCGCGTGCTCGTGGAGTACGAGGCGCTGCCGTCGGTGACCGCGACCGCCGAAGCGGCGGGCGCGGTCGCGGTCTGGGACGAATGCCCGGACAACGTCTGCAACGTGCACGAGGTCGGGAACGCTGCAGCCACCGAAGCGGCATTCAAGCACGCCGCACGCGTGGTGAAGCGCCGCTACGTCATTTCGCGCGTGCACGCCCAGTTCATGGAGCCGCGCGGCGCGCTCGGAGTCTACGATCCGGCCGCGCAGAGTTACACGCTTTACATCGACGTTCAGTATCCGCATCGCGTGCGCGACCTGATGTCGAGCCACATCCTCAAGGTGCCGCCCGAGCGCATCCGGGTCGTCGTGGGGGACGTGGGAGGCTCGTTCGGCACCAAGGGCTGGGTGTACGTGGAGCACCGGCTCGTGCTCTGGCTCGCGAAAAGGATCGGAAGGCCGGTGCGCTGGACCTGCGACCGGAGCGAGGCGCCGCTCGCCGACGAGCACGGGCGCGACTGCGTGAACGAGATCGAGCTCGCGCTCGACGCTGACCACCGCTTCCTCGCGCTGCGCGCGCGTGTGACGAACAACCTCGGCGCCTACGTGTCCTCGGATCGCAGCCTCCTGCCGACCTTCGCCAACCTCGGCTCTATGGTCGGCGTTTACGCGATTCCCGCGGCGCACGTGCGCGTGACGGGCGTCTTTTCGAACACGAGCCCCACCGCGCCCTACCGCGGCTCGGGACGCCCCGAGGCGATTTACGCGATCGAGCGGCTGATCGACGACACGGCGCGCGAGCTGGGCATCGATCGCGCGCAGCTGCGGCGCCGCAATCTCGTAGCGCCTTCGGCGATGCCGTACAAGACCGCACTCACCTTCACCTACGATTGCGGAGAGTTCGAGCGCGTGCTCGACGAGGCGCTCGCGCTCGGCGACTGGAAGGGATTTCCGGCGCGGCGCGAAGAAGCGAGGCGGCGCGGGAGGCTGCGCGGCATCGGGATCGCGATGGCGATCGAGCGCGCGGGCTCGCCGCCCGGCGACGAGTACGCCGAGATCCGCTTCGATGCCGAGGGCACGGCGACGCTCTTCATGGGGAGCAAGAACCAGGGGCAGGGGCACGAGACCACCTTCCGCCAGATCGCCTGCGAAAAGCTCGGCCTTGCGCCGGAGGATTTTCGGTACGTGGACGGCGACACCGCGCGCGTCGCGAAAGGCACCGGCAGCTTCGGCTCGCGCTCGACCACGATCGCGGGAAGCGCGCTCTGGATTGCCGCCGGGCGCATCATCGAGCGCGGCAAGCCGGTCGCCGCGCAGCTGCTCGAAGCGAACGAAGCGGATCTGGTTTTCGAGAAAGGCCGCTATCTCATCTCGGGGACCGATCGCGGCGTGTCGCTCAAAGAGGTTGCCAAGGCCTCGCTGCTCAGCGAGTCCGCGACCTTCGCCCCCGCCTCCGAAACCTTCCCCAACGGCTGCCACGTCTGCGAGGTCGAGGTCGATCCCGAGACGGGGACGATCGAGCTCGTGCGCTATTCGGTCGTGGACGACGTGGGAACGGAGGTCAATCCGCTTACGCTGAAAGGTCAGGTCGCGGGCGGTGTGGTGCAGGGCATCGGCCAGATCCTGATGGAGCAGATCGTCTACGACCGCGAGTCGGGGCAGCTTCTCACCGCCTCGTTCATGGACTACGCGATGCCGCGTGCGGCCGACCTCTGCGGCTTCAGAATCGGCAGCCACCCGGTGCCCACGCGCCAGAATCCGCTCGGCGTGAAGGGCGCGGGCGAGGCGGGCACCGTGGGCGCGCTCCCCGCGGTGATGAACGCGGTGGCCGACGCGCTCGCGCAGCGCGGCGCGGCGCCGATCGACATGCCCGCCACGCCCGAGCGCGTCTGGCGCGCGCTGAATTCCGGAAAGTAGCAGTCGTCCCGCGGAAGCGGAGACCCGGCATTGTTCCCGATCGGGAAGTTTTTTCCGGGGCAACGCGGAGGCGTGAGTCAAGGCTCATGGGGGGAGTACGGCGGCCATGGAATTCATCCGCATCACCGTCGACTCCGCCCCGATGGGCGGAGTGCCCTGCGTCGGGAGCTTTCGCATTCCCGTGGCCACGCTGGCCGGGGTGGTCGCCGACGGCATGACCGAGGCGGAGATCCTGAAGGCCCATCCCGATCTCGCCGCGGCCGATGTGGCGAAAGGGCTGCGGCGCTCGGGCCACGACGCCGCGCATAGACCTGAGGCTGATCAACCCACGTGCCTGCGGAAGAATTCGAGCGTGCGGCTGCGCGCGAGCTTCGCCGCCGCGGCGTCGTAGGAGCCGCGCTGGTCGCAGTTGAAGCCGTGGTCGGCAGCGTAGATGTGCACGGTATGCTGCGGGTGCGCGGCGGCGAGCTTTTTCACGCCTTCGAGCGGGATGTGCTGGTCGCGCTCGCCGAAGTGCGCCATCACCGGGCAGCGCGGCGTGATCGCGATGTGATCGGGCATGCCGCCGCCATAGTACGGCACCGCGCACGCGAGGCCCGGGACGTTCGCCGAGGCGAGCCAGGCGATCAGCCCGCCCCAGCAGTAGCCCACGATCCCGACCTTGCCTGTGTTTGCAGCGAGTTTCACCGCGGCCTGCACGTCTTTCAAGGCCATTTCTGCAGAGACTTTCGCGCGTATCTCGCGCCCGCGCGCGATGTCCTCGGGCGAATATCCGATCTCCACATTCCTTTCCACGCGATCGAACAGTGCCGGCGCGATCGCCGCATAGCCGTCCGCGGCGTAGCCGTCGGCGACCGAGCGGATGTGGCTGTTGACGCCGAAGATCTCCTGGATCACAACGATCGCGCCGCGCGGCTTGCCCGCGGGATCGGCGCGGTAGGCGGCGAGCTCGTGGCCGTCGGCCGCCTTCAGTCGGATGACGCTCCCCATGGGGATTCCTCCTCGAAGTTAGAATCGCCATTATGAAGAAGAACGCCGAAGCGCTGTTCGCGCTCGCTCGTGACGCGCTGCAACGTGCGGGTGCGCACAAGGGGATGGCCGAAGCGGCGGCGCGGCACCTCGTGGCCGCCGAGGAGCAGGGGCTGCCCACGCACGGCATGTCGCGCGTGCCGTTCTACTGCTCGATGCTGCGAAACGGGCGCGCGGACGGCGCCGCGCGCCCCGGGCTGAAAGCCGAGCGCGGCGCCGTGTGCCTCATCGACAACGCCGATGGCCTGCCCTACGAGTCCTGCGCCTGGGCGATCGAGGAAGCGATCGCGCGCGCGCGCCGCAACGGCGTCGCGTTCGCGGGCGTGACCAACAGTGCGCATGCAGGCGTTCTAGGAATTCATCTTCAGCCCGTCGCCGCAGCCGGAATGGCCGGCGTGGCGTTCACCAATTCGCCCGCCGCGATCCCGGCCTGGGGCGGGAAGCGCGCCCTGTTTGGCACCAATCCCGTGGCGTTCGCCTTTCCCCGGTGCGATGCCGAACCGATCGTGATCGACCTCGCGCTCACGACCGTGGTGCGCGGGGAGATCATGCTCGCGATGCAGAGGGGCGAGCGCATCCCCGAGGGCTGGGCGCTCGGCCGCGACGGCCGGCCGACGACCGAGCCGAAGGAGGCCATCGAGCATGGCAGCCTCTTGCCGATCGGCGGCGCCAAGGGAGCGATGCTCGCGCTCGCCTTCGAGCTGGTGTGCGCCGCGCTCACGGGCTCGGCGATCGGGCCCGAGGCCGATTCGTTCTTCTCGGAGAATGGCAATCGCCCGCGCATCGGCCAGGCATTCCTCGCGATCGACCCCGGTGCGCTCGCCGGGCACCCGCGATACTTCGAGCGCGTGGAGACGGTGGTCGCGGCGATGCTCGCCGGAGAGGGCGTGCGGCTGCCGGGATCGAGGCGCCAGGATGCCGCGAGACGCTCGAGGAAGGAAGGCATCGAAGTTCCCGATGCGCTCCTCGCGAGAATCGAAAAACTGGGGTCGGAGTAGATCTCCCGATGTCGCCGGCCGATTCGGCGCTGCTGGACGCGTTCTGCGACGCGCTGTGGCTCGAGGACGGTCTCGCGCGCCCCACGCTCGAATCGTACCGGCGGGATGTCTCGCAGCTCGCCGCGTTCCTGAAGGATCGCGGGCTCGCCGAGGCGCAAGAGGCGGACCTGTTCGCTTTTCTCGCCGCGCGGCGCGGGCGCGCCTCGAGCGCCGCGCGCATGCTCTCGAGCCTGAAGCGCTTCTACCGGTACTGCCTGCGCGAGCGGCGCATTCGTGCCGATCCCACGCTCAAGCTCGACCCGCCGCGGCGCCCGCGCCGCTTTCCGCGGACCCTCTCCGAAGCCGACGTGGAGGCGCTGCTCGATGCGCCGGACCCGGGCACGCCGCTCGGCCTGCGCGATCGCGCGATGCTGGAAGTGCTCTACGCCTCGGGACTGCGCGTCTCGGAGCTGGTCGCGCTCAAGACCTTCGAGGCGAACCTCGAGGCGGGCGTGTTGCGTGTCATGGGCAAGGGGTCGAAGGAGCGTCTCGTGCCGCTCGGAGAGGAAGCCGTGCATTGGGTACGCCGTTACATCGAGGATTCCAGAAGACAATTGCTGGGTAAGAAAACTTCCGACTCCCTCTTCATCACGGCGCGCGGCGGAGCGATGACGCGGCAGGCGTTCTGGCACAACCTGAAGCGCCATGGCGCGCGCGCCATTCCCGGCAAGAGACTCTCGCCGCACGTGCTGCGTCACGCGTTCGCGACGCACCTCATCAACCACGGCGCGGATCTGCGCGCGGTGCAGCTGCTGCTCGGGCATTCGGACATCTCCACGACGCAGATTTACACGCACGTCGCGCGCGAGCGCCTGAAGGCGCTGCACGCGAAGCACCATCCGCGTGGCTGAGTCGCCGGCCACGAAATTCCTGAAAGCGCACCGCGTGCCCTACACGGAGCATGTCTACGAGTACGTGGAGCATGGCGGCACCGCGCTGCCGTCCGAGTCGCTCGGCATCCCCGAGCACGAGGTGGTGAAGACGCTCGTGATGGAGGACGAGGAGGGAAGACCCCTCATCGTCCTGATGCACGGCGATCGCAAGGTCTCGACAAAGAACCTCGCGCGCCAGGCGGGCGCGAAGCGCATCGAGCCGTGCCGCCCGGAGGCCGCGCAGCGCCACACCGGCTACCAGGTCGGCGGAACCTCCCCGTTCGGCACGCGAAAGAAGCTCCCGGTCTACCTGGAGCGCTCGATCCTCGGATTGCCGGAGATCTACATCAACGGGGGACGACGGGGGTTTCTGGTCAGGGTGAAAACCGACGACCTCCGCCGCGTTCTATCGCCGCAGCTCGTGGACGTGGCGCTGGAACCCTAGGAGGGGGCAACGGGGGAACCTTGGTGCTCCTGTTCCTATGGTTTGCGACGCTCGATCGAGACGCCTACGAACTTCGCGTTCGGCAGGATCGCGATCTTCGCGGCGCTCACTCGTACCCAGGGCGCGCCGAAATCGTCGATCAGGAGCCGCGCGATCCGGTCGGCGAAGGTCTCCACGAGGCGATAATGCGCGCTCGCGGCGAGCGCCTTGATCCTGAGCGCCACCTGCTCGTAGTCGATGGTGTCGGCGACGCGGTCGCTCGCGAACACCGTTTCGCCCGGCAGGCCGATGTCGAGATCGACCGAGACCGTCTGCGCGAAATGGCGCTCGCGCCGGTGAATGCCGATCAGGACGTCGACGCGCAGGTCGCGGATCAGGATGGAGTCCATGCCCTGCGGATTATAGAATCGGCAGCCTATGCAGACGCTTCTCGTCGCCGCTGCGGCCTACGCCCTCGGCTCGGTGTCGTTCGCGATCCTCGTGAGCGCGCTTTTCCGGCTTCCCGACCCGCGCAGCTACGGCTCGAGGAATCCCGGCGCGACCAACGTGTTGCGGTCGGGAAGCAGGCTCGCTGCGGCGCTGACTCTGGTCGGCGACACGGGCAAGGGCGCGGCGGCCGTGGGCCTTGCCGCGCTGTACACCGGGCAGGGGACCGTGGGCGGCATCGACCCGCCGATCGCCGGCGCGATGGCGCTGCTCGGCCACGTCTATCCCGCGTACCACCGCTTTCGCGGCGGCAAGGGCGTCGCGACCGCTGCGGGCGTGCTCCTTGCGCTCGACCCGACCCTGGGTCTCGGGGCCCTGGCCACGTTCGGGATCCTGCTCGCGTTCTTCCGCATGGTGTCGCTCGCCTCGATGGTCGCGGCGGTGTTTGCCGCGTTCTGGGCCTGGCTGCTGTTCGGTCTTGCCCCGGTCACCCCGGTGGTCGGCGCGATCGCGCTGTTGGTTCTGTGGCGCCACCGCGACAACATCGTCCGGATCGCGCACGGCGCGGAGCCGCGGCTGGGAAGGAAGACCGCGTGAAGATACTCGTGCTCGGCGCCGGCGGCGTGGGCGGCTATTTCGGCGGGCGCATGGCGCAGGCCGGCGCCGACGTGTCGTTTCTCGTGCGCCCGAAGCGCGCGGAGACGCTTGCGCGCGAGGGCCTGCGCATCGAGAGCCGTTTCGGCGACGCGAAGCTCGCAGTGAGGTGCGTGACGCAGGACGCGGTGACGCCCGGCTACGACGTGGTGATGTTCACCGCAAAAGCGTACGACCTCGCGAGCGCGGTCGAGGCGATCGCGCCCGCGATGGGCGAACGTACCTGCGTGTTGCCGCTCCTCAACGGCATTTCGCATCTGGATGTCCTGGATGCGCGGTTCGGCCGCAACCGGGTGATGGGCGGCGTGGCCTACATCGCCGCGACGCTCTCCCCCGACGGCCGGATCCGGCACCTGAACGATTTTCACCGGCTGGTTTTCGGGCCGCGCGCGCCGTCGCAGTCGTCCCCCTGCGAGGCGCTGGGCGCGGTGCTCGAAGCCGTGAAGTTCGAATGGCAGCGGCGCGAAGACATCGAGCAGGCGATGTGGGACAAATGGGTGCTGCTTGCGACGCTCGCGGCGGTTACCTGCCTGATGCGCGCGGCGATCGGGGACATCATGGCGACGCGCGCGGGGGAGCGGCTCACGCGCCAGCTTCTCGAGGAGTGCGCGGCAACTGCCGCAGCGGCGGGATTCCCGACGCCGGAGCGCGTACTCGCCGGCTACCGCGACATGCTTACGCGCAGCGGCTCGGACTTCACGGCCTCGATGCTGCGCGATATCGAGCAGGGCGGCCCGACCGAGGGCGAGCACATTCTCGGCGCGCTGCTTGCACGGGCCGCGCGCCATGGCGTCGCTGCGCCCCTGCTCGAGGTTGCGGCAACCCACGCCGAGGCGTACGAAGCGCGCCGGCGGCGTGAAGCGGCTAACCGGCCTGCAGGTCCCAGCGCGGGCGGACGGTGAAGGCCGACGACGGTTCGCCTTTCACGAACCCCTCTCGCAGCCGGAGTGCGCCCGCGAAGGCGATCATGGCGCCGTTATCGGTGCACAGCTCCGGCTCGGGGAAATAGACGTCGAACCCGCGCTTCGCGCCCGCGGCGTGCAGCGCGGCGCGGAGCATCCGGTTTGCGCCGACGCCGCCTGCGACGACCAGACGCGTCGATCCCGTCGATTCGGCCGCACGCGCGCATTTCGCGACCAGCACATCGACGACGGCATCCTGGAACGCGCGCGCGACGTCGGCGTGGAACTGCACGTTCGGCTCGGCGCCGCGCACGAGCGTCTGCACCGCGGTCTTCAGGCCCGAGAAACTGAACTCAAGGTCGCCGCTCGCGATCATGGGGCGTGGCAGCCGGTACCGTCCGGGCGTGCCGGAGTCGGCGAGCTGCGCGAGCGCCGGCCCCCCCGGATACCCCAGGCCGAGCAGCTTCGCGGTCTTGTCGAACGCTTCGCCCGCCGCGTCGTCCTGCGTTTCGCCGAGGAGCGCGTAGCGCCCGACGCCCTCCACGAGCATGAGCTGCGTGTGTCCGCCCGAGACGAGAAGCGCGACGTAGGGGAACGCGGGCGCGCGCCCGGACAGGAGCGGGGAGAGCAGATGCCCCTCGAGGTGGTGGATTCCGATCGCCGGGACTCCGAGCGCGAGTGCGAGCCCGCGCGCGAAAGCCGCGCCCACGAGGAGCGCTCCGGCGAGCCCCGGGCCCTCCGTGTAGGCGACGGCCTTTACGTGCTGGATCGTTTCGGAACCGGATTTCAGGACCCTCCGTACCAGAGGGATCAGTCGGCGCACATGGTCGCGCGAGGCGAGCTCGGGCACCACGCCGCCATAGGCCTCGTGCATCGCCACCTGCGAATGCACGGCGTGGCCGAGGAGCCGGCCGGCGGCGCCATCGTACAAGGCGACCCCGGTCTCGTCGCACGAGGTCTCGATCCCTAGGATCAGCATCCCGGGATTCTGATACAATTCAGCCCCTTTCAGAGCATCCGGGGACTGAATGCCGACCGTACGCGTCAAGGAAAACGAGCCCTTCGAAGTGGCGATGCGCCGCTTCAAGCGCACCGTGGAGAAGACCGGGCTCCTCACCGAGCTTCGCGCCCGCGAGTATTACGAGAAGCCCACCTCCGAGAGAAAGCGCAAGCTCGCCGCTGCCGTCAAGCGCCACCACAAGCGCCTGCGCAGCCAGATGTTGCCGCAGAAGCTGTACTGAGCCTCAAGCAAAAAATCAACGAAGACATGAAGGCGGCCATGCGCGCCAGGGACGCGGCGCGCCTGTCGGCCGTGCGCCTTCTGCTTGCCGCGATGAAGCAGAAGGAAGTAGACGAGCGCGTCGAGCTCTCCGACGCCGTCGTCCTCGGCATCATCGACAAGATGATCAAGCAGCGCCGCGAGTCGGTCGCGCAGTACGAGAAGGCCGGGCGCAGCGATCTTGCGGAGGCGGAGAAATTCGAGATCGGCGTCCTCTCGGGATACCTGCCGCAGCAAATGGGAGAGGCGGAGATCGCCGAGGCGGTCGCGGCTGCCGTGGCCGAGTCCGGGGCCGCGGGAATCAAGGACATGGGCAGGGTGATGGCGCTCCTCAAGCCGCGCCTTGCCGGACGCGCCGACATGGGCAAAGTGTCGGGACAGGTAAAAGCGAAGCTGTCGGGCTGAAAAACCGGGACAGACCCGGTTTTTGGATTCAAAATCCGGGTCTGTCCCGGTTTTCGGCCGTGATCCCGGATTCATTCAAGCAGGACCTGCTCAACCGCGTCGACATCGTCGAGGTCGTTTCGCGCTACGTGCAGCTGAAGAAGGCGGGCGCGAATCATGTCGGCCTTTGCCCCTTTCACAACGAGAAGACCCCGTCGTTCTCGGTGAGCCCGGCCAAGCAGTTCTATCACTGCTTCGGGTGCGGGGCGCACGGCAACGCGATCGGGTTCCTCATGGCGTACGCGGGCCTGGGCTACGTGGATGCCGTGAAGGAGCTCGCGGCGTCCGCCGGCGTGCCGATGCCGGAATGGCAGCCGCGCAGCCCCGAGGCGGCGGCGCGGCGCGAGCGCGAGGCCGGCCTCGGCACCGTCATGGAGCGGGCGATGGACTACTACCGTGCCGAGCTCAGGAAATCGCCGCGCGCGATCGAGTACCTCAAGCGGCGCGGTCTCTCGGGAGAGATCGCGGCGCGGTTTCGCCTTGGCTACGCGCCCGAGGACTGGCAAGGGCTGAAACGGGTCTTCGAAGACTACTCCCTGCCGGCCCTGGCGCAGTGCGGCCTGGTCATCGACAACGACGAGGGACGGCGCTACGACCGTTTCCGCGACCGGGTCATGTTTCCGATTTTTTCGGCGCGCGGCGCGGTGATCGGTTTCGGCGGCCGGGTGATCGGAGAGGGCGAGCCCAAGTACCTGAACTCCCCGGAGACGCCGCTGTTCGAGAAGGGGCGGGAGCTCTACGGGCTCGTCCAGGCGCACGGGGCGATCCGAACGGCAAACCGCGTGGTCGTGGTCGAGGGCTACATGGACGTGGTGGCGCTCGCGCAGCACGGCATAGGCTATGCGGTCGCGACCCTCGGCACCGCGACCACGGCGGTGCACGTAGCGAAGCTCCTGCGTCTGGCCGACGAGGTCGTGTTCTGCTTCGATGGCGACGCGGCCGGGCGCAAGGCTGCCTGGCGCGCGCTCGAGGTGAGCCTTGCGCTCGCTCCGGACCGAAAGCCCATCCGGTTCCTGTTCCTGCCCGAAGGCGAAGACCCGGACAGCTATGTACGCCGGCACGGAGCCGCGGCCTTCGAGGGCCTGGCGCGCGATGCGCAGACGCTTTCGGGCTTTCTCCTCGGACAGCTGCGCGCCGAAGCCGACCTCGACACGGCCGAGGGGCGCGCCCGGTTCCTCTCGATCGCGAAGCCGCATATCGAAAAGGTCGCGGCGCCGGCGCTGAAGATCCAGCTCGTCAACGCGGTAGCCGAGCTCGGACGCGTCTCGGAGGCGGATATCGGGCGCCTGATGCAGGTGCCGGCGAGCCGCGAGTTCCGGCGAGCGCCGCCGCGCCGCGCCGCGCCGAGTGCGCCCACCTCGCCGGAGTGGACCCTGCTCGCGTGCGTGCTCACGAACCTGTCGCTCGTGGAGCACGTGGACCCGGAACTGCTCACGGCGGGGCTTCCGGAATCGCAGGCGCTGATGGCGATCCGGAAATTCTGCGAGGCGTTCGAGGACGAGCCCTCGCTCGGCGTGCTGATCGACGGCCTGGAGGGAGCCACCCGGGAGCTCGTGCTCCGGGCGCATGCCTACGGGGAGGACGTGGGATTCGACGCCGAAGGGGCGAAGGGCGAGATTCAGGACGCGCTGCGCCGGCTGGACGTCCTGCGGCGCGGCCGCGAGCTGGAGGCGTTGCGCACGGGGGGGATGAAGTCGAAGGAGGATTGGGCGGCCTACCAGCAGAAGCTGATCACCTACAAGCGCTTGCAGGGGGCACTTCCAAGCGCTTGAACGGTCACATATAATGCACGGTTCGGCTTTCCGGGAAGCGACCGCATCGAGGTGGGGACAGGATGAGCAAGCAACGACGCAAGACAAGCGCAAGGAAAACCCACGCGAATCGCAGGAAACCGAAGAGCCCCAAGCTCAAGAGACCCGTTGCGAGGCCGCGTCACGCCGCGAGAAAGCCGGTCCGCGCGGCGCGCAAGCCCGGGCATCCGAAGAAGAAACCCGCGCCGGTAGCCCAGAAGGCGGGCGCGGCCGCGCCCGAAGCGAAGAAAGCGAAGCCCGCGACGATCAAGAGCGCGAAGCAGGCGCTCGAGCTGCTGGAAGCGAAGGTCAACGAGGGCCTCAAGAAATCCAAGGGCGGCCGCCCGGGCCGCAAGGGCCGCAAGGAGGAGTGGCTTCTCGCGACCAAGGAGCTGCCCAGGGAAGACGCCGAGACGCGGCGCACGCGCCTCAAGAACCTGATCAAGCTCGGGAAGGATCGGGGCTTCCTCACCTACTCGGAGATCAACGACCACCTGCCGGACGACCTGGTGGATGCCGAGCAGATCGAGGCGATCATCTCGACCTTCGGCGACATGGGCATCCAGGTCTACGACCAGGCCCCCGACCAGGAGACGCTGCTCATCACCGAGGCCGCGCCGGTCGCGCAGACCGACGAGGACGTCGAGGAGCAGGCGGAAGCGGCGCTTTCCACGGTGGACTCCGAGTTCGGCCGCACCACCGACCCCGTGCGCATGTACATGCGCGAGATGGGTTCGGTCGAGCTCCTCACGCGCGAAGGCGAGATCGAGATCGCGAAGCGGATCGAGGAAGGCCTGCGGCACATGATCCAGGCGATCTCTGCGTGCCCCACGACGGTCCGGGAGATCCTCGACCTCGCCGAGAAGGTCGAGAAGGACGAGCTGCGCATCGACGAGGTGGTGGATGGTCTCGTCGACCCGAACGCCAAGGACGACTTCGATCCGCGCAAGGCCGAAGCGCCCGAGGAGGAAGAGGCGATCGAGGAGGAAGAAGTCTCCGAGGAGGAAGAGGCGGCGGCCCAATCGGCGAGCCTGCTCGAGCTCAAGACCGCGGCGCTCGAGAAGTTCGCGCGCATCCGGCGCCTGTACGACCGGAAGATGCGCACGCTGGAGGCGAAGGGCTCGAAGGACAAGGACTACCTGCGCGTCCGCGACCAGATCGGCACGGAGCTGATGACCATCCGCTTCACCGCGCGCACCGTAGAGCGCCTGTGCGACAGCGTGCGCAGCCTCGTAGACGAGATCCGCTCGCACGAGCGCGAGATCCACGACATCTGCGTGCACAAGGCCCAGATGCCGCGCCAGCACTTCATCAAGGTGTTCGCCGGCACCGAGGGTTCGCGGCGCTGGCTGACCAACGAGATCAACGCGGCCAATCCGTGGAGCGACGCGCTGATGCGCCTGGAGCCCGCGGTGCTCGAGCTGCTCGGCAAGATCCAGGCGGTCCAGCAGAAGATCGGCATCTCGATCAGGGACCTGAAGGAGATCAACAAGCAGATGTCCACCGGCGAGGCGAAGGCGCGCCGCGCCAAGCGCGAGATGACCGAGGCGAACCTGCGCCTGGTGATCTCGATCGCCAAGAAATACACCAACCGGGGCCTGCAGTTCCTCGATCTCATCCAGGAAGGCAACATCGGCCTCATGAAGGCGGTGGACAAGTTCGAGTACCGCCGCGGCTACAAGTTCTCGACCTACGCCACGTGGTGGATCCGGCAGGCGATCACGCGCTCGATCGCCGACCAGGCGCGCACCATCCGCATCCCGGTGCACATGATCGAGA
>JBBINV010000065.1:0-17616 GCA_037443705.1 Betaproteobacteria bacterium
GCGGCGTGCTGGCGTTGCTGCTGCTCGGCGCGCCGACGCTCTTGGTCGCGGGAGTGGTGGCGCGCAACGCGCCCGAGTGGGCCGGCGCGGTAGTGCTGGTCTCCATCGTGGCTGCGATCGTGATCGGCCTGATCGCGCTCGCGGTGGGCGTGGGTGCGTACCCGGTCGTGCGCCGCGTCACGCGCCGGCTCGAAACCCTGAAGTCAGGAGTGGAGGCGCTCGGCGCGGGCGATTTTGCGGCGCGCGTGCGCGTCGAGGGGCGCGACGAGGTCGCGACGCTGGCCGAGAGCTTCAACCGGGCGGCCGCCAGGATCGAGCAGCTCGTAGGGGCGCACCGAACGCTCCTCGCGAACGCCTCGCACGAGCTGAGGACGCCGCTCGCGCGGATCCGCATGGGCGTGGAGCTCATGACGGAGCAGGCCGACCCGGCGCGCAAGGGCGCGCTGGAGAAGGACATCGCCGAGCTCGACGCCCTGATCGAGGAGATCCTGACGGCGAGCCGCCTCGACGCGGGTGCCGCGATCGGCGCAGAGCCCGTGGACCTGCTCGCGCTCGCGGCGGAGGAATGCGCGCGCTACGAAGAGGCCGAGCTCGACGGCCAGCCCGCGGCCGTGCGCGGCGATCCGCGCCTTCTGCGGCGCCTGATCCGCAATCTCCTGGAAAACGCGCGCCGGCATGGGCGGCCACCCACTGAATTGAAAATCTCAAGAACCGAAAAAGGCGTGGAAATTCACGTCCGCGATCACGGGGACGGCGTGCCCGAAGCCGAGCGCGAGCGGGTATTCGAGCCCTTTTACCGCCGCGCCGGCTCCGCGGAGGGCGCGGGCCTCGGGCTCGCGCTCGTGCGCCAGATCGCGCGCCGGCACGGAGGCGAGGCGCGGTGCACGGGGGAGGGATTCGTCGTTACGCTGGGGACTTAGTCGCCGATCGGCGCGACGCGGTACTCGAGCACCTCCTCGCGCGCCTTGAGCGCCTCGCACAGGCGCGGCACCGCGCCCGCGGTGTTGGCGCGGATCGTCATGCGGAACTCGGCCACGCCCTCGCCGCGCTTGAAGCGCCGGCTCACGTTCGATACCGAGAACCCGTGGTCCGAGACGAACTCCCGCAGCTGCGCTTCGGACATCGCGCGCGCCTCTTCCGACCGCAGCGTGAACTCGTAGTAGAGGAGCGTGGGCATGCGCGACTCGATCCAGCGGAAGGTCGAGAGCGTACCGAGCGTCAGCGCCGCGGCGAGGCCGGCGGGCACGTAGAAACCGATTCCCACGAGAATCCCGATCGCGGCGGTGATCCAGATCGAGGCCGCGGTCGTGAGGCCGCGGATGGTCAGTCCTTCCTTTATGATGGCGCCCGCGCCCAGGAAGCCGATGCCGGTCATGATTCCCTGGGACATGCGCGTCGGGTCCACGACCACGCGCGAATCGCCCTGCGGAGAGAACCACTGCGACTCGTAAACCGTCACCATCATCAACACCGCGGAGGCGAGGCACACGAGCGCATGCGTCCTGAATCCCGCCGGGCGGCCGTGGTAGCTGCGCTCCATGCCGATCAACGCGCCGATGCCGAGCGCTGCGGCCAGCCGCAGCGCGATCTCGAGGAACACGGTCTCATGAGCGTTCATGGTCCGATTGTGACAGTTTCGTTACACGCTGCAACCCGCTAAGCGGAAAAGGAAAAGATGGCCAGGTACGTCTACACCATGCGCCGGGTGAGCAAGACCGTGCCGCCCCAGCGTACGATCATCAGGAACATCTCGCTCAACTTCTTTCCCGGCGCCAAGATCGGCGTGCTGGGACTGAACGGCTCCGGGAAGTCGACACTGCTCAGGATCATGGCGGGGGTCGACGAGAACTACGAAGGCGAGGTGATCCGCATGCCCGGCATCCGCGTGGGATTCCTGCCGCAGGAACCGGCGCTCGAGGCGAAGAAGACGGTGCGCGAGACGGTCGAGGAAGCGCTCGGCGACCTTGCCGCGGCGAAGAAGCGGCTGGACGAGGTCTACGCGGCGTACTCCGAGCCCGACGCCGATTTCGACAAGCTCGCCGCCGAGCAGACGGCGCTGGAGGCGGTCGTCAGCGCCGCCGGCTCCGGCCAGGAGCTGGAGATCGCAGCGGATGCGCTGAGGTTGCCGCCATGGGATCAGCGGATCGAGGTGCTTTCCGGGGGAGAGAAGCGTCGCGTTGCCTTGTGCAGATTGCTGCTGTCGAAACCCGACCTGCTGCTGCTCGATGAGCCGACGAACCATCTCGACGCCGAGTCGGTGGAATGGCTCGAGCAGTTCCTGCAGCGCTTTCCCGGCACCGTGGTCGCGGTGACGCACGACCGGTACTTCCTCGACAACGTGGCGGGCTGGATCCTCGAGCTCGACCGCGGCTACGGCATTCCGTGGGAGGGCAACTACTCGTCGTGGCTGGAGCAGAAGGAAAAACGGCTGGAAGTCGAGGCAAAGCAGGAGGCCGCGCGCATCAGATCGATGCAGGCCGAGCTCGAGTGGGTGCGCCAGAACCCGAAAGGCCGGCAGGCGAAGTCGAAGGCTCGACTCGCACGCTTTGAAGAACTGTCTTCTTTCGAAACTCAAAAAAGAAATGAAACGCAGGAGATCTTCATTCCGGTCGCCGAGCGCCTCGGCAACGAGGTCATCGAGTTCGAGAACGTCTCCAAGGGCTACGGCGACCGGCTTCTGATCGACAGGCTCTCGTTCAAGGTGCCGCCCGGCGCGATCGTGGGGATCATCGGCCCGAACGGCGCGGGGAAGTCGACGCTGTTCAGGATGATCACGGGAAAGGAGAAACCCGATTCGGGAAAGATCTCGATCGGAAAGACGGTGAAGCTTGCCCACGTCGACCAGTCGCGCGAAGCGCTCTCCGCGGACAAGAGCGTGTGGGAGGACGTCTCGGGCGGGCAGGACACGATCGTGGTGGGCAAGGTCGAGATGCCCTCGCGCGCGTACCTCGCGCGCTTCAATTTCCGCGGTGCCGACCAGCAGAAGCGCGTGGGCGACCTCTCGGGCGGCGAGCGCGGGCGCCTGCACCTCGCGAAAATGCTGTCTTCGGGGGCGAACGTGCTGCTGCTGGACGAGCCCTCGAACGACCTCGACGTGGAGACCCTGCGCGCGCTCGAGGAAGCGCTGCTCGAATACGCCGGGTGCGTGATCGTCATCTCGCACGACCGCTGGTTCCTCGACCGCATCGCCACCCACATCCTTTCCTTCGAGGGCGATTCGCAGGCGGTGTTCTTCCCCGGCAACTACCAGGAATACGAGGCCGACAAGAAGAAGCGCCTGGGCGAGGAGGGCGCGCGACCGAAGCGCATCCGCTTCAAACCGCTGAAAGCCTGATGCACTTATAATTCCACATATACGATTGCAGGAGTCGCGATGGGCCAGGTAACGATCTATATCGATGACCGGACGGAAAGGAAGGCGCGGGCTTCCGCGCGCGCCGAGGGGGTGTCTCTCAGCAAATGGATCGCGGAACGCATCGAGCACCGTGCCAGGCGTGAATGGCCGGCCGCGATCCGCGAGCTTGCGGGGGCGTGGCCGGACCTGCCGTCCGCCGGACGGATCCGCGGGTCAAGGGGGAAGGACATCGTTCGGACGCGTCTGTAGCGATGTTCGCGCTCGATACGAATACGGTTCTCGATTTCTTCAGGGGGAAAGGCGAGGTCGCGCGAAACCTGCTCGCGGCCCCGCCCGGCGAGGTGGCGTTGCCTGCGATCGTCGCCTATGAGGTATGGGTAGGGGTCCTGGGCTCGCAAAACGCCAAGCGACGCCAGGCGCAGTACGAGCAGTTTCTGGCGACGGTGTCGGTCCTCCCGTTCGACTCGGGCGTCAGCCGGCGCGCGGCCGAGATTCGGCATGCGTTGCAGCAAAAGGGCGAAAGGATCGGGCCGCTCGATACGCTCATCGCGGCAACGGCGCTTGCCAACAACGCAACGCTCGTCACGCGCAACGTGCGCGAGTTCGGGCGGGTGCGTGGATTGAAGCGGGTAGACTGGTACGGCTGACAATGTCCACGCTCTATCGCTACGTTTTACCGGTCGAGGAAACACGCTGGACTTTCCAGGGCGCGGGCGAGACGACGTTCACGTGGGAGTACGACGCGAAAAGCGAGGAGCTGCTGCGCCTGTACTCCAAGGGCAAGCAGCAGCAGTGGGACGCGGAATCGCGCATTGACTGGAGCCTCCCGGTCGATCCCGAGGACCCGATGCAGATGGACGACTCGGTCGTGCCGCTTTTCGGCACGCCGCTCTGGGGGCGCCTGAGCGAAGCGAAGCGCGCGGAGCTCCGCTACCACAGCCAGGTGTTCAACCTGTCGCAGTTCCTGCACGGCGAGCAGGGGGCGCTCATTTGCGCCGCGCGCATCGTCCAGGACGTGCCGCGCATCGAATCCAAGTTCTACGCCGCGACCCAGGTGATGGACGAGGCGCGGCATGTGGAAGCCTACCGGCGGCTGCTCACCGAGAAGTTCCGCTTCGTCTATCCGATCTCGAAGCCGCTCAAGACCCTGATCGAGCAGGCGCTCACGGACTCGCGCTGGGATTTCACGTATCTGGGCATGCAGGTGCTGATCGAGGGCCTCGCGCTCGTAGCGTTCCAGAGGATCCGCGACTACTCGAAGAACCGTCTCTGCCAGGCGGTGAACGCCTACGTGATGCAGGACGAGGCGCGCCACGTCGCCTTCGGGCGGCTTGCGCTGCGCGACTACTACCCCCGTCTCGGCGAGGCGGAGCGGCGCGAGCGCGAGGAATTCGTGATCGCGGGATGCCTGCATTTGCGTGACCGCTTCAACTCGCCCGAGATGTGGGAGCGGATCGGCATCGATCCGAAGGATGCGCTGACGGAAGTCGACGCCTCGGACGGCCAGATAAGGTTCCGCAAGCGCCTCTTTTCCCGCATCGTGCCGATCGTGAAGGACATCGGCCTGTGGAGCGAGCAGGTGCAGAAGGTCTTCGCCGAGATGGGAGTGTCGCACTACGCCGACAAGGATCCCCAGGAGATGCTCGATCACGACGCGCAGGTGGCGGAGGAATTCGACCGGCTTCTGGGTCGGCCGCGCGGATGACAGATCATGGACTGCGCGGGCGCAGTCCGCTCGCGTGAGACGGCTCCGGATCGCGATCGATCCGGGTGCGCATCCCGCGTTGCGAGGCGCCGGGAGTGCCTGCGCCGCTACCTGAGGTTCGCGAGCAGCGCGAGCAGGATGAACAGCGCCGCGAGGCCCTGCCAGCCCACGCGCTTGAACATCAGCTTGTGGCTCGCAGCCTGGTCGTCTGCGCCGCCGTGCGCCATGGAGACGATGCCGTTGAAGAGCGAAATTGCGACGGCGAGCGCCGCCGCCAGCACGAACGCGGTGATGAGAGACATACGCACCTCCTGCCTTCCGGCGAGAAGATGAATCCATTCAGCGCCGCGGCACGGCGCATGGCAATGGGCGATTGCGCACCGCGTTGACCGCGGTCAAGGCCGCCGGGCCGGGCCGCGCTACCATGCGCCGCAGCATGCTCAAGGGCCTCGATCTGCTGCGCGATCCGCTGCTCAACAAGGGCACCGCCTTCACGGAAGGCGAGCGCGACGCGCTGGGCCTGCGGGGGCTCCTGCCGCCGCACGTGCACACGCAGGCCGAGCAGGCGCTGCGCTGCGTGCGCCATATCCGGGCGCTGCCGACGCCGCTCGACCGCTACGTGGAGCTGAACGCGCTGCACGACCGGAACGAAGCGCTCTTCTTTCGCGTCGTCAGCGACAACATCGACGAATTCCTGCCGTATATCTACACGCCTACCGTCGGGCTCGCGTGCCAGAAGTTCGGCCACGTGTTCCAGCGGCCCAGAGGCATGTTCATCAGCGCGAACGACCGCGGCCGCATCGCGCAGATACTGCGCAACTGGCCGCACCGCGCCGGCATCATCGTGGTGACCGACGGCGAGCGGATCCTGGGCCTCGGCGATCTCGGCGCGAACGGCATGGGGATTCCGGTAGGGAAGCTGTCGCTCTACACGGCCTGCGCGGGCGTGCACCCGGCACTGTGCCTGCCGGTCGCGCTCGACGTGGGCACCGACAACGAGACGCTGCTCGCCGATCCCTTCTACGTCGGACTGCGGCGCCGGCGCCTGCGCGGCGCGGAGTACGACGAGTTCGTGGACGAATTCATCGAAGCCACGCAGGAGGTGTTCCCGGGCGTGGTGGTGCAGTTCGAGGACTTCGCCAGCCGCAACGCCTTCCGGCTGCTCGAAAAATACCGCGGCCGGATCTGCGCCTTCAACGACGACATTCAGGGCACGGCCGCGGTGGCGCTGGCCGGTCTCCTGTCCGCAATGAGGATCACGGGCGGGAGGCTTCGCGAGCAGACGCTGCTTTTCCTCGGCGCCGGAGAGGCGGCCACCGGGATCGCCAATCTGGCGGTTTCCGAGATGCGCGCGGAGGGGCTCGAAGAGCGCGCCGCGCGCCGCCGCTGCTGGCTGGTGGACTCCAGGGGCCTGGTGGTGGGCAGCCGGACCGATCTCGCGGAGCACAAGCGTCCGTTTGCGCATGAGCACGCGCCCGTGGGCGATTTTGTCTCTGCATTGAACCACATCCGCCCGAGCGCGATCATCGGCGTGGCGGCGATCGGCGGCACCTTCGACGAAGAGGTCTGCCGCGCGATGGCGCGCATCAACGATCGCCCGATCGTGTTCGCGCTTTCGAACCCGACCTCGAAGTCCGAGTGCACCGCGGAGCAGGCCTACCGCTGGACCGAAGGGCGCGCGCTGTTCGCCTGCGGCAGCCCGTTCGACCCGGTGACGCTCGAGGGCCGCAGGTTCGTTCCGCGCCAGGGCAACAACTCGTACGTCTTCCCCGGCGTCGGGCTCGGCGTGATCGCCTCGAAGGCGCGGCACGTGACCGACGAGATGTTCCGCGCCGCCGCGCACGCGCTCGCCGACACCGTCACGCAGGACGATCTCGCGCAGGGGAGCCTCTATCCCGCGCTCGCGCGCATCCGCGACGTGTCGGCGAGAATCGCCACTGCGGTGGCGCAGACCGCTTTCCGCGAGGGGCTCGCCGCCGCGCCCGGGCCGCCGGACGTCGAGGCGCACGTTCGCGCGCAGATGTTCGACCCCCGCTACTGAGAGGTCGTTTGCGCTAGATCGAGCGGGCCCGGGGCCCGCCTCCTATAGTGGTGCGCGTGACGGCCGATCCCCAGCCCGGCTTCGAAATCCTCAAGCGGGAGGACTTCTCGGATGTCACGTTCCTCCTCGAAGTCCGGCACCCGATGATGGCGAAGGCCGCGCGCGCCGGCCAGTTCGTCATCGTGATGCCGCACGAGCACGGCGAACGCATCCCGCTCACGATCGCCGACTTCGACCGCGACCGCGGAACGATCACGCTCGTGATCCAGGCGGTGGGCAAGACCACGCGCGAGATGCAGCAGAACTGCAAGCGCGGAGCCGCGCTGCACGCGCTGGCCGGCCCGATGGGGATCCCGAGCCCCGTGGGGCACGCGAAGAAGGTGGTTTGCGTGGGCGGCGGCCTTGGGGTGGCGCCGATCTTTCCGCAGGCGAGAGCGTTCAGGGAGAGCGGCGCCTACGTGATCGCGGTGGTGGGGTTTCGCTCGAAGAGCCTCGCGTTCTGGGAGGAGAAGTTCCGCGCCGTGTGCGACGAGCTGATCCTGTGCACCGACGACGGCTCGGCCGGGATCAAGGGGATGGTCACCCGGGGCATCGAGCAGGCGATCGCGAAGCACCCGGACATCGACGAAGTGGTCGCGATCGGTCCGCCGCTGATGATGAAGGGGTGCGCGGAAGCGACGCGGCCGCACGGGATCCGGACCGTGGTGAGCCTCAATCCGATCATGGTGGACGGCACCGGCATGTGCGGAGGCTGCCGGGTGCGGGTCGGGAACGAGGTCAGGTTCGCGTGCGTGGACGGGCCGGACTTCGACGCTCACCAGGTCGATTTCGACGACCTGGTGCAGCGGCTGCGGCGCTTCGAGCGCGAGGAGCGCGCCGCCGCCGAGCGCTGGTCCGAGCGCTGCCGCATGCGAACCGCCGTGGAGCCGGTGAACGGCGGCGCCGAGCGGCTCGAGCTCCCCGACGTCTTCGATGAAGTGAAAGGTGGCTAGCAGGGCCGTGGCGAAGAAGCGCACGATCCGGACCATCCCGCAGGAGCGCACTGCGATGCGCGAGCAGGATCCGCGCGTACGGGCGCGGAACTTTTCCGAGGTCGCCTGCGGCTACGCGATGGAGGAGGCGCTGCGCGAGTCGGAGCGCTGCCTCCTGTGCCCCGACGAGCCGTGCATCCGCGGCTGTCCGGTGGGAATCGACATCCCGGGCTTCATCCGCCGGATCGGCGAGAAGGACTTGCGCGGCGCCTATGACGTGATCACGGCGACGAACCTCCTGCCCGCGGTCTGCGGCCGCGTCTGCCCGCAGGAGACACAGTGCGAGGAGGTCTGCACCGTGGGCGACACCCTCGCTCCGGTGGCGATCGGGCGGCTGGAGCGCTTCGTCGGCGACACCGCGATCCGCGAGGGCTGGGTCAGCATTGCGCCCGTCGAGCCGAACGGCTTCAGGATCGGCATCGCGGGCTCGGGGCCTGCGGGGATGGCGTGCGCGGCCGACATGGCGAAGGCGGGCTGCGAAGTCACGGTGTACGAGGCGTTCCACCAGCCGGGAGGGGTGCTGCGCTACGGCATCCCGGATTTCAGGCTGCCGAACGAGGTGGTCGATGCGGAAGTGGCGAACCTTCGCAAGCTCGGCGTGCGCTTCGAGTGCAACACGCTGGTCGGGCGGCTTTTCACGATCGAGCAGATGATCGACGAGCTCGGCTACCACGCCGTGTTCATCGGCACCGGCGCCGGGTATCCCTCGATGCTCGGCATTCCCGGGGACTCGCTCAACGGCGTGCTCTCGGCGAACGAGCTGCTCACGCGCTGCAACCTGATGCGCGCGCGCGATTTCCCGGAATACGACACGCCGATGCCGCTCGGGCGGCGCGTCGCCGTCATCGGCGCCGGCAACACGGCGATGGACGCGATGCGCGTCTGCCTGCGGCTCGGGACCGAGAAGGTGTGCTGCGTGTACCGGCGCTCGCGCGCGGAATGCCCGGCGCGCGCCGAGGAAGTGCACCACGCCGGGGAAGAGGGCGTCGAGTTCCACTGGCTCACCGCGCCGGTCGCGGTCCTGGACGACGGCAAGGGCGGGGTGCGCGGCATGCGCTGCATCCGGATGGAGCTCGGCGAGCCGGACGCTTCCGGCCGGCGCCGCCCGGTGCCGTTGGCCGGAAGCGAGTTCGACTTCGAGTGCGACCTGGTCGTGTATGCGATCGGCACCGACGCCAACCCGATCATCGGCCAGACCTCGAGGCTGAAGCTGAACGAGCGGGGCTACATCGAGACCGACGAGGACCTCGCCACCTCGATGCCGGGTGTCTTCGCCGGCGGCGACATCGTCACCGGGGCGGCCACCGTGATCGAGGCGATGGGCGCGGGCCGCAGGGCTGCGGCGGGAATGAAGGCGTGGCTCGGCCTGGGTGAGGTTTCCCGGGAAAGAATCCTCGGCATCCCCGCGCATCAGCACAACTTCGCGCGGCTGCGCGCCGCCTGGAGCGCGCCGTGACCGTAGCGCAGAAGACCGTGACCACGCTCCGCGAGCATATCGTGGAGATCATCAGCGACTCGGGCGAGGGCGCGCAACGCTGCGGCCAGTCGCTCGGCGCGATCGCGGCGCGCATGGGCAACGGCGTCTGGACCGTGGAGATCATACCGGCCGAGATCCGGCCGCCGGCGCGCTCGGTCGCCGGAGCGAGCGGCAACCGCATCCGCATCGGCGCGGATTGCGTCACCAACGGCGGCGACCAGACCGACCTCGTGGTCGCGTTCAACGAGCAGGTGCTGCTCGGGCGCGTGCGCGCGGGCGAGCTGAAAGCCGGCTGCACCATCCTGCTCGAGAGCATGTGGCGCCGGCATCCGGATCCGAAGATCGTCGAGTCGTAGGTCGAGACGCACGACCGGCTGGCCGGCGCCGGCTATCGCGTGCTCGAGATTCCCATGGAGCAGGAGTGCCGCGCGATCGTCGCCCACCCCAGGCGCGGCAAGAACATGTTCGCACTCGGGATGCTGTGCAACCTGTACAGCCTCGACCTGCAGCTCGCGCGGGAGCAGATCGCGCTCGCGTTCGGCAAGAAGGAACAGGCGGTGATCGCGCAGAACGTGAAGCTGCTCGAGGCGGGCACGGCCTGGGCCGAAGCCAATCTCGATTTCAAGTACCGCATTCCGGCGGCGCGTGCGACCGAGCCGAGAATCGTGGTGAACGGGAACACCGCGCTCGCGCTCGGTGTCCTCGCCTCGGGGATGGAGATCTGTGCGATGTACCCCCGATCACGCCGGCCACCTCGGCCTCGCACTATCTCGCGGACGTGTTCGAGAAGGTCGGCGGCGTGGTGCATCAGGCCGAGGACGAGATCTCGGCCTGCGCCTTCGCGATCGGCGCTTCCTGCGCCGGCAAATGCGCCGTCACCATCACCTCGGGTCCCGGCTACTCGCTCAAGCAGGAGGCGATCGGGCTCGCGGTGATGGGCGAGATTCCGCTCGTCGTGGTGAACGTGCAGCGCGGCGGGCCGAGCACCGGGCAGCCGACCAAGGCCGAGCAGGGCGATCTGCTCGCCGCGATCTTCGGCAGTCACGGCGACGCGCCCAAGGTCGTGATGGCGCCCGACACGATCGAGGACTGCTTCTACTCGGTGATCACGGCGCGCCGGATCGCCGAGACCTTCAACATGGTGGTGGTGCTCTCGGACGCGAGCCTCGCGACCTCGCAGCAGCCGTTTCCCCGGCCGCGGTTCGACGAGGCCTGGCTCGCGGCGCCGGTCGACCAGAGCGCCGTTCCCGAGGGCATGAAGCCCTACGACTGGGACGCCGCCACGGGGCTCGCGCGGCGCTTCATCCCCGGGCAGCCCGGCGGCATGCACACGCTCACGGGCCTCGCGCACGACCGCGCGAGCAGATCTACGGGCTGACCAAGATCCAGGCCTCGCCCACCACGCCGCGCGGGCAGAAGAGCAACACCACGCCGCGCGGCGCGTACCTGGAGGCGCTGCAGCCCCTCAGCGTCACGCTCGGCGTGCAGAACGTCTCGTTCGTCGCGCAGGCGGTGGACTGGATCCCCGAGCTTCTCTACGAGATCGTGAAGGCCGCCTATCACCATCGCGGATTCTCGTTCGTTCGCATCGTGCAGCGCTGCCCCGAATGGCTCCCGAAGATCTGGGACCCGTGGCTGCACGATCCGCAGCGCATCCTGCTCCTGAGGCACCCGAACGGCCTGCAGCCGGGGGCGGATCTCGCAAGGGTGTACAGGAACCAGACGGAGCACGATCCGTCGAACCTCGCGCGCGCGAGAGAGCTCGCGTCGGACGCAGACCGCATACCGGTGGGAATCCTCTACCGCAACCCTTCGGTGCCATGCTACGAGGAGCTGCGCCTCGGCCGGCAGCTTCGCACGAAAGCGTACGTGAAGGCCGGGCTCGAGGCCGAGCTCGACAAGTTCACCATCTGGCCGAAATGAGGAACAGGGGAAAAATGCTCCCCCGTACCCCCTAGCGTGAATGCCATGCATTCGGACCTCCAGGCAACGCTCGCGTTCCATTTGACCGGCCGGCGCGCCGGCGACGCGCTCGGTACCGTGGAGGAGACCGGCCTTCGCCCTGCGCTTCTCGCCGGATACCGCGACCTTTCGCGCCTGCGCTACGACTTTCCGCTCGTGCTCCTGCGCGAGGCGCCGGACGGCGCGATCGCGGAGCCGCTCTCCTTCCTGGTCGACCGGATGCTCGAAGCGGTTCCCGCCGGCATCGAGCGGCAGCGATTGCAGGCGCGCGCGCTCAAGGTGGAAGCCGGAGTCCGCGCCATGGTCGCGGCGGGCGCACGCGGACCGCTCTCGGAGCTTCTGGACGAAGCGGCGCGCCGGCTCGGGCCGGGCCCGGCGCTCGCGCTGGAGCGCGACGGCGAGGTCCTCGACTGCGACGCAGGGCTTCCGGCGAAGCTCCTCGCGCATGCGTGGCGCCGCGCGCAGGAGGAGAAGGCGCGGGCTTTCCGCAAGCGTGCAGGCCGACTGATCCTCAGGCTCGAAGACATCCTGGGCGCGGATGCCGCCAGGTCCGAAGCGGCGCGCAGTCCGGAGTGCCTGAGGGCCTCGATCGGCGCCACCTACGCCGAGGCGTTCGACTTCGAGGCGATGTCGCGGATCCTCGGGCGCGCCGCGGGCCCGGCCACGATGACCGAAAGCCGCCGCCGCCGGATCGAAGCGACGCTCGCTGCGCTGAAGCAGCAGCGCTTCTTTGCCGCGGAGGGCGGGCCTGCGCCGCTCGAGTTCGAGTTCCGCGACTGTGCGAGCGCGCTCGCCGCGTTCCGCGAACGCGTCCCCGCGATGGAGCGCCTCGCGCGCGCGATCGCGGTGGCGCGGCTCGAAATCGACGGCGAATACAGCGAGCCGCGGCACGACGCGCTCTTCGAGCGCCTCGCCGCCGCGGGGCTGGACCTTCGCGACATGGCGATGTTCCCGGATTACCTGGTGTGCGTGAACGAGCGCGACCTGCGGGAGACCGAGCACGGCGAGCTGATGGAGATTCTCGCGAGCGGCCTGCCGATGAGAATCCTGGTGCAAACCGACGACATCCTCGCGCCGCCGATCCTCGACACCGGACACCAGGCATTCGGCGCGCGCGGCCGGCGCTTCGCGAACATGGCGATCGGCCTGCGCGACGTCTACGTGCTCCAGGCGCCGGGCTCGCACCTCCCGCGGCTGAGCGACCGGATCGCGCGCGCGATGAGCCATCCGGGGCCGGCGCTCTTCAGCGTGTTCACGGGCGCGACGGGACACGCCGGAGGGCTCCCGCCGTATCTGGTCGCGGCCGCGGCGATGGAATCGCGCGCCTTCCCGGCGTTCACCTACGATCCCGGCGCGGGAGAGGGGTGGGCGGCGCGCTTGTCGGTCGAGTTCAACCCGCAGGCCGAGCGCGACTGGCCGCTGCACGCGCTCGTGTACGAGGACGCCGTGCGCCAGAGCGTCGCCGAGGCGGTCCCCTTCACGCTGCTCGACTTCGTCTCCCTCGACCGCCGCTACGCCGGGCATTTCGCGCGAGTGCCGCGCCCGGACGGGATCGGCTCGCTCGCGCCCGCGGCCGAATGCCTCGACCGCGAGGCGAAGGGCGTGCCCGACACCCTCCCGAGCCTCACGATGGTCGACGCCGAGGACCGGCTGCACAAGGTGGTCGTGGACGGGCGCCCGATAGGCGAGGCGCGCCGCTGCCGCGACCTCTGGAGGAGCCTGCGGGAGCTGGGAGGAATCGGGGTCTCGCGGGCTGTGCCGGTGGAAAGGGTTCCGGAGGAAACGAAGGTCGCCCCGGAAAAGGCCTCGACTCCCGAGCCCTCGCCGGAGCCCGTAAACGAGCGCGGCCCGGACGAGCCCTACATCGAGACGCCGCGCTGCTCGAGCTGTGACGAGTGCATCCAGCTCAACAACAGGATGTTCGCCTACGACGGCAACAAGCAGGCGCGCATCGTGGACGTGAACGCCGGCACCTACCGCCAGCTCGTGGAGGCGGCCGAGAACTGCCAGGTGGCGATCATCCATCCCGGCAAGCCGAAGAACCCCGACGAGCCGGGGCTGGACGAGCTCCTCAAGCGCGCCGGGCCGTTCCTGTAGGAGCGGCCTATGATGTCGTCCCCGCGTTCGCGGGGATGACAGCGCTCAGCGCACCTTCAGCGCCGCAAACGCCTCATCGACGATCCCCAGCGTCTGTTCCACATCGGCGTCCGTGTGCGCGATCGAGAGGTAGAACTTCTCGTTCGGGTTGACGAGCAGGCCGCGCTTCAGCAGCTCCAGCGCCCAGCGGTAGCCCAGGTCCTTGTCGGCCGTGGTCAGGTCCATCCAGGTTCGCAGCGGCTGCTTCGCGGTGAAGCGCACGCCAAACACCGCGTCTTCCCCGGGGGCCTGGACGGCGAAGCCATGACGCGTTCCCGATTCGACGATGCCTTTGCGCAGCCGCGAGCCGACCCGTGCGAGACCCGGATAGACTCCTTCCTGTGACAAAACCTCCAACGCGGCACAGCCCGCCGCGGCGCAGACCGGATTCCCGTTGAGCGTGTTGGTCGCCCAGACGACCTCGGCGCGCGGGCGCTTGCGCGCATCGAGCACGCGCATCACTTCCTCGCGGCCCGCGATCGCGGCGAGCGGAAAGCCGCCCGAAAGCGCCTTGCCGTAGCAGGCGAGGTCGGGAATCACGCCGTATTTCTCCTGCGCGCCGCCCCAGGCGATGCGGAATCCGGTCACGATCTCGTCGAAGATCAGGACGATCCCGTGCTTGAGGGTCATTCTTCGCAGTTCCTCCAGAAAGCCTTTCTCCGGCTGAAGCACGCGCTGCAACGGCTCCACGATCACCGCTGCGAGCTCCCTGGCGTGCCGCTCGATCGTCGCCACGGCGCGCTCGGTCTCGTTGAAGGGAGTCACGAGAACCAGGTCGCCGATCTCTCCCGGGACACCGACGGAATCCGGTCTCGAGCCCGGATACTCCGACGGCGCCTGCGGCACCGTGCCCCACAGGCCGTAGTCGTGCATGCCGTGCCAGCCGCCCTCGAATTTCAGGACCTTCTTTCGGCCGGTGTGCGCCCGCGCGATGCGCAGCGCGTAGAACGTCGCCTCGGTGCCGGAACCCGTGTAATGGACGACCTCCGCGCAGGGAATCGCCTCGACCATGCGCCGCGCGAGCTCGATCTCGGGCTCGTTGAGGAAATAGAAGGTCGTGCCCTTCGGCAATTGCGCCTGCACCGCCCCGGTGATCGCGGGATGGGCGTGGCCGAGGAGCGCCGGGCCGGACGAGAGGTGGTAATCGATGTACTCGCGGCCCGCGACGTCCCGGACGCGGCTGCCGGCGCCGCGCGCGACGACCAGATTCAGCTCCGGCGGCAGAACGAACAGGCCGAGGCCCCCGCCCGCAAGATAGCGTTGCGCGTCCGCGAGCAGCGCGGCCTGATTCTTCTGCATGTTGCCCCGATTCTAATGGAGAGGGCTATAGTTCACTCATGGGACGGGGCTTTCGAATTGTCCGTTTCATGCTCCTCGGCCTGTTCATGCCGTTGTGCGCGGCGGCGGCGCCGGCCCCGGTGATGCTCGTGCCGCTGGAAGGCGCCATCGGCCCGGCAAGCGCGGACTTCGTGCGCCGCGCGCTCAAGCGCGCCGCCCGGGAAAGCGCGCAGCTCGTGGTGCTTCGCATCGACACGCCGGGGGGGCTGGACACCTCGATGCGCGAGATCATCAAGGACATCCTCGCCTCGAGCGTCCCGGTCGCAGCGTGGGTCGCGCCGGGCGGGGCACGCGCCGCGAGCGCGGGCACGTTCATCCTGTACGCCGCGCACTTCGCCGCGATGGCGCCGGCGACCAACCTGGGGGCCGCATCGCCAGTGGGCGTAGGGGTTCCAGCTCCTTCGCAGGAAAAAAAGGGCAAGGGCAGCAGGGATGAAACCGCCGCCGAACCCGTGGATACCATGACCAAGAAAGTCACGCACGACGCGGCGGCGTACATCCGGGGGCTCGCGAAGCTGCGCGGGCGCAACGCCGAATGGGGCGAGCGCGCGGTGCGCGAGGCGCTGAGCCTGCCCGCGGACGAGGCGCTCAGGCTCAAAGTCATCGATTTCGTCGCCGCCGACGTGGCAGAGCTGCTGCAGAAGCTGGACGGGAAGAAGGGGCTGCAGACCGCCGGCGCCGAGGTCATCGTGGTGCAGGCGGACTGGCGCACGCAGGTGCTCGGCGTCATCACCAACCCGAGCGTGGCGTACCTGCTTCTGCTTCTCGGCGCTTACGCGCTCGTGTTCGAGTTCACCAACCCGGGGCTCGTGCTCCCTGGCGTGGTCGGGACGATCGCGGTGCTGCTCGCGATGTACGCTTTCCACCTCCTGCCGGTGAATTACGCGGGGCTCGCGCTGATCGCGCTCGGCATCGGCTTCATGGTGGCCGAGGCGTTTCTCCCGGCGTTCGGGTCGCTGGGCATCGGAGGGCTGATCGCGTTCGTGCTCGGCTCGATCATGCTGATCGAGTCCGACGTGCCGGGCTTCGACATCCCGTACGGGCTGATCGGCGGCCTGGCCGCGGCGAGCGCGGGGTTCCTCATCTTCGTCATCGGGATGCTGGTGCGCCAGCGCCGCAGGCCCGTGGTCTCGGGGCGCGAGGCCATGATCGGCGCCGCGGGCGAGGCGCTCGAGGACTTCGAAGGCGTGGGCTGGGCGCGCGTGCACGGCGAGAACTGGCGCGCGCGCGCCGCCGCGCCGGTGCGCCGGGGCGATCGGCTGCGGGTGACGGGGATGGACGGTCTGGTTCTCATCGTGGTCAAACAGGAATAGACAGGTATCGGGGGGAAACCGGAATGTGGCTCGATTTCAATTTCGGCATCGGCGCGCTGATCCTCGTCATCGCGCTCGCCGCGGCGTCGATCAAGATCCTGCGCGAGTACGAGCGCGCGGTGGTATTCCTGCTCGGGCGCTTCGAGCGCGTGAAGGGCCCGGGGCTCATCATCGTCGTCCCGGGCATTCAGCAGTACGTGCGCGTGGATCTGCGCATCGTGGTGCTCGACGTGACTCCCCAGGACGTGATCACGCGCGACAACGTCTCGGTGAAGGTGAACGCGGTGATCTACTTCCGCGTCGTCGATCCGCAGCGCGCGATCATCCAGGTGGCGAATTTCCTCGAGGCGACGAGTCAACTGGCGCAGACCACGCTGCGCTCGGTGCTCGGTAAGCACGAGCTGGACGAGCTGCTCGCGGAGCGCGAGAAACTCAACCTCGACATCCAGACCGTGCTCGACCAGGCGACCGACGCCTGGGGCATCAAGGTCTCGAACGTCGAGATCAAGCATGTGGACCTGAACGAATCGATGGTGCGAGCGATCGCGCAGCAGGCCGAGGCCGAGCGCGCGCGTCGCGCAAAGGTGATCCACGCCGAGGGCGAGCAGCAGGCCGCCGAAAAGCTGCTTTCGGCCGCGACCACGCTCGCCGCGCGCCCCGAGGCGATGCAGCTGCGATATCTCCAGACGCTCACCGCGATCGCCGGCGACAAGTCGAGCACCATCGTGTTCCCGCTACCGATGGACGTCGTCGGGCCGATCATGGAGGCGGCGAAGAAGGTCAAGGAGGGGTAGCGCCGATCGTCGTCCCCGCGAAAGCGGGGACGCATTTGCAGTCAACGTGGTGCTACCGTGATCGGCGTGTCGCCGTAAGCTAGGGTCCGCGTACTTCTTGAACTAATCCCTTGCAGTGTCCGGGGGGAACAATGAGTCGCGTGTTCAGCGCGTTGATGCCGGTACTTGTTGCCGCGTGCGTTTCTATGCCGCCTGCGCAGTCGCTAATCTAAACGGTGTCGCTATCGCACATGGCTCTTGGCGCGACGCACGCTACGCGACCTACTGCCACATGGAGAAGGTTCTGGTGAAAGCGGGCCAGAAGGTCAAGCGCGGCGAGACAATAGGCCTGATTCGAACAACGGGAAACGCCGGCGGAGTTCCGCACGTTCATCTCGAGCTGTGCACTTTTTGTTGTGGCGGAGGAAATCTAGCCCAGCTTGAGCAGTTGGAGGTTCATTCTCGGGATTTCCGCGAAGTTGGGT
>JBBINV010000066.1:0-17452 GCA_037443705.1 Betaproteobacteria bacterium
GCGAGCGCCGCGACGGGCACCGCGGGCGACATGGCGGCCGCCGCGGCGGTACCCGCGAGGATCGCAAGGCCGCCCGTGCGCGGCACGGGCCGCGCGTGAAGCGAGCGCTCGTTCGGATGGTCGAGCGCGAGCCTGCGGCCGAGCGGGCTCAGCAGCGCGGCGAGGCAGAGAAGCGACAGGACGAAGGCGACGAGCGCGGCCTGGACCGGCATGGCGCGCATTCTAGCGGTCGCGCGCGCGGAACCACCTGGCGGTGCGCCGGATTCCCTCCTCGAACGAGAACGGCGGCGCCCAGCCGAGGCTCTCGCGGATCGCCCGGTCGCTCACCTCCAGCGAGCGCGTGAGCTTTCGCATCGGCGGCGCGGCCTCGAGCAGCGCCCGCGGGAGCGAAAAGAGCCTCGCCGGGCGCCCGAGCGCGCGCCCGAGCGCGCGGCAAAGCTCGGGCGTGGATACCGGAGCGCCGTCGCTCACCAGCCAGGCCTTTCCGGCGCAATCCGCGCATTCGAGGACGCGCGCGATCGCATCCGCAAGGTTTTCCACGTAGACCAGGCTTCGGCGGTTGGCGATGCCCGCGAACGGCAGCGGCAGCCCCGCCGCGATCGCGCGCATGAGCGCGAGGAAGTTCGCGCGGACGCCGGGGCCGTAGACGAGCGGCGGGCGCAACACCGCGAGGTCGAGCCCGGGAATGGACTGCAAGGCCGTCTCCGCCGCGGCCTTGGCCTTGCCGTAGGCGTCGCGCGGCGCGAAGGGGCTCGATTCGGCAAATGGCGCGCCCGGCGTTTCCTCGCCGTGCACCTTGATCGAGCTCATGAAGATCATGCGCGTCCCCGCCCGGGCGGCGGCGTTTCCCAGCGACACCGCGGCGTCCACGTTGACGGCGCGAAGCCGCTCCCCGGATACCCCGGCGGCGTGCGCGAGCGCGGCGAGATGCACCACCGCGTCGGCTCCCGAGAGCGCGCGCGGCCAGTCCGCAAAGCGCACCAGGTCCCCGGTCGCCGCGCGGTCGAGCGCTGCGACGTCATGTCCGCGCGCCGCGAGCAGCGCGCAGAGCGCGCGTCCGACGAATCCCGAAGTCCCCGTGACGACGACGCGCATGCGCGACTCAGCCCAGCTCGCGCAGCGCCTGCAGCACCGGCGCCACCTCCAGGTCCGCGAGGTTGCGCGACTGCGGCCGCACCACGCGGTGCGGCACGCCCCAGGGCCGCCAGCGCTCCACGGGCGAATCGCCGAACAGCGCCACCACCGGCTTTCCGAGCGCCGCGGCGAGATGCATCGCGCCGCCGTCCGGGCACACCACCCGGTCGGCGAGCGAAAGCGCCGCGATCAGCGTGGCGAGATCCGGCGTCGCGACCGGGACGAGCTCCGGACGATCCACCCGCCGCGCGATCGCGGCCGCTGCCTCGTCGTCGCCCGGGTGACGCGGGTCGCTGGCCGGACCCGGGGACCACAGGAGGACGACGCTGCTTCGGGAAACCAGCGACACGATCAATTCCGCATACCGCTCGCGCGGCCAGCGCTGCGCGGCCCGGCGGGCGCTGATGTGGACGGCGACGAGCGGCGGTGCGGGCACGCGCGCGCGAAGCGCGGCGATCCTGTCGGCGTCCGGATACACCCGCATCGGGCCGGGAGCGCCGTCGAGGCCGAGCGCGCGCCCGAGATCGAAGGTCCGCTCGACCTCGTGCCGCGCCTCGCCCTCGCCCGCCCCGGCCGCGATCAGCTTCGCCGGCCGGAGCGCCGCGGCGATGCGAAGCGCCTGCGGCGTCGGAGCCGGAACGAGGACGTAGTCGAATCGCTCCCTTCGCAGCCGGGCGCCGAGAAGAACTCTCTGAAAAAGGTGTTTCGGCAGGGCGCTCGTCCGGTGCTTCAGCTTCTCGTAGGCCCACACCCGGTCGAGCGCCGGATTGCGCGCCAGGACCTCGGCGTTGTAGGTGTTGACGAGCGCCTCGATCCGGGCGCGCGGCAGGCGCGCGCGCAGCGCCTCGATCAGCGGCGTGGTGCAGGCCAAGTCGCCGATGTTGTCGCGCCGGACGATCAGGAGGCGCGGCGCGCCGGAAGCTGCGACAGCCATAGTCCGAGGAGCAGCGCCGCCAGGATCCCGTGCTCGTGATGCAGCGTCGTGTTGACCGTGCCGGCGGCGACCGACACGAACCACGCCGAGGCGGATCCGCCCCAGAGGATCCAGCGGGAATCCGGATCCTGCCTTCCCGGGCGGTATCGCGGCAGGGCCACCATCCATGCGATCAGCACCGCCGCGAGCGCCGCGGAGCCGACCGCGCCGCGCTCGGCAAGCGTATTGAAGTAGAGGCTGTGCGCGTGCGGAAAGAACGCGTGGCGCGCAGGGTCGTGGCCGGGAATCGTGTCCGGCCCGATCGCGCTGTAGTTGTCCATGCCGACCCCGAACCACGGATAGCGCTTCCAGACCGCCACCGAAGTGCGCCAGATGCCGTCGCGGTACGAAAGCACGTTCTCGGCCGCGACGTTCTGCTCCTGCTTCTTGACGACCTCGAGCCTGAAGAGCACCGCCGCGCCGGCGATCGCCGTCACCGCCGCAAGACTCGCGGCGAGCGGCGCGCGCGAGCGCGGCCACCAGGCGGCGGCCAGCAGCGGCAGCATCGCGAGGCCCACGCCGATCGCGCCGCGGCTCGCGGTGACCACGAGCGACACGAGCACCAGAACGAGAATCCCGAGCGACAGCGCGCGCCGGTGCCACGGCCAGACCCCGATCCGCGTGAAAACCCAGGCCGCGCAAAGGCCCAGCATGATCGCGAGGTAGATCGCGGTGTGGTTGACGTGGCCCACCGAGTGGAGCTGGAGCGTGCCGCTCCTTCCGATCCCGCTCCACATCCGGAAGTAGCCGATCGCGAGCCCCGCGACAACGGAGGCGACCAGCGCCGCAAGCACCAGCCTGATCTCCTTCTCCGAATAGCGGCTGCGCTTGACGCACCAGAGAATGCTCCCGTAGCGCAGCAGGTCGCCCGCGCCCCGCCACTCGCTCTTTTCCAGCCCCGCGAACGCCGCCACCAGGTAGCCCGAGGCGATCCACAGCGCGATCAGCGTGTCCCAGGCGTCCCAGCGGCCGCCGAAGTCGCGCGCGCGCGCGCGGTTCGCGAGCCAGGCTCCGGCATAGGCAAGCCAGAGCAGGTTCTTGGGCGCCTCCGCGAGCGGCAGAAAGAACGCGAGCGCGGCAAGGAGCGCGGTCTCCGCCGGGAATCGCGCCGCCTTGAGGTCTGCGATCATGCGCGGAGGAGTGTAGCAACCTCTTTCAGCACCGCATCGGGCGCGATCGCGTGCATGCAGCGCGGCCCGGCGCATTCGGCGGGCGTTCTCTGGCAGCGGCGCACCCAGGCGATCTCGCGCTTGAAGAGCCGGTTCTGGTCGCGGCAGGGAAACGGATCGATCGTCACCGCGCGCAGCGCGCTCTCGCGCCAGAACTCTCCCGGCCCGAAGAGCCGCGCCGAGCCCGGGCCGTAGAGCGTGACGGCCGGCGTGCCCGTGGTGCGCACCAGATGCGAGATGCCGGTATCGGGGCAGACCGCGAGCCGCGCGCCCTTCACGAGATGCCAGAGCTGCGCGAGATCGAGCTTCCCGGCGCAGGAAGCGAATTTCCGCTCCGGATCGATCGCTTCGACCTCGCCTTCTTCGCCGCGCCCGGCGCTCCACACCGGCCGCAGGCCTGCCCGGTCCAGGGAATTCGCGAGCGCGAGCCAGTGCTCCCGGTTCCACAGCCGAAGGGGACTCCCCGCGCCGACATGCAGCACGCAGTACTCGCCTTTCGGGGCGTCGAACGGCGCGCACACGGGCGCCGGCCAGTCCTCGGGACGAAACGGCGAAGGCGCCGGCCCCTCGGCGAGCAGCGCCACCATGTCGCCCCACGAAGCGGGCGCATCCGGATAGGCACGCAATTCGTCCACGGGCCAGCTCTTGTACCCCGGGCGGTCGCCCGCGTGAGCCACGATCCAGCGCGCGCCCGCCGCCGCGGCAAGCCAGGCGTAGCGGTTGTCGCCCGGCACGAACGCCAGGTCGTAGCCCGGCTCGGCGAGCAACGCCTCGAGCGTGTCCGCTTCCCGCGGCTCGAAGGGAATCGCCTCCACGCCGTAGGGGCGGCCGGCGTAGAGCGGCGCGACCGCTCGGCTCACCGTCATGGCGATGTGCGCGCCGCGATGCTGCGCGCGAAGCTTCGCAAGCAGCGGCGTCAGCATCAGCGTGTCGCCGAGCAGCAGATGGTGCGCGACGAGGATCCGTCGCGGATCCGCCGGCTTCGCGCGCCGCCCGGCAAAGCGCCATAGCAGCGCGCGCGGCACGATCCGCAGCCGCGCCCGGGCCCGGCTAGCCACCGCTCACCTCGCGGTAAACCGACTCCATGCGATCGAGCATGCGCTCGTAGGCGAAGTTCTCCACGCAGTGGCGGCGCGCGGCTTCGCCCAGCTCGCGCCGCAGGCCCTCGTCGCCGGCGAGGCGCCGGATCGCCTCGGCGAGCGCGTGGGCGTCGCGCGGCGGCACCACGAGCGCGGTCGCCTGATGGCGTGCGAGCTCGGAGATGCTCCCCGCCGTGGTCGTGATGCACGGAAGGCCGCAGAGCATCGCCTGCACGAGCGCCTGCGGCACGCCCTCGTTGGCGTACGAGGGCAGCGCGAAGAGATCGAGCGCGTGGAGCCAGGGCACCACGTCGGCCTGGTTCCCGGCCATGCGCACGCGCCGCGCGAGGCCCAGGCCCGCGATCTGCTTTTCGAGCGCCCCGCGCTGCGGACCGTCGCCCACGATCACGAGTGAGACCGCATCCGGAAGATGCGCCATCGCATCGAGGAGGAAACGGTGGCCCTTCCAGCTTCGCAGCGTCGCCACGATTCCGACCAGCGTGCCCTCCGGCGGCAGCCCGAGCCGCTCGCGCGCGGCCGCCCGGCTGCCGGGCCGGAACCGCGCCGGGTCCATTCCGGTGGGCACGGAAACCACCCGGTCCGCGACGACGCCGAGGCCTTCCACCAGGTGGCGCCGGAGCGCCTCGCCCGCGGTGACGACTTTCGCGGCGGCGCGCGCGTAGAGCCACTTCGAGAGCGGGTTGCGCGGCACCGGCGCCGAGATGTGGCGCGTGCGCACGATCGGCACGCGCGCCCCGAGCGCGCGCAGGGCGAGCGCCGCGAGCCACGAATCGGTGGAGCTGTGCGTGTTCACCACGTCGCAGCGGTTGTGCCGGAACCAGCCGCTCAGCGCGCGAAGCGAGGCGAGGCGCTTGCGCGCGATCGGGAGCGCCACCGCGGGCACGCCCCACGCCGGCGCTTGCGCGTACAGCCGCGACTCGGCCGGGCACAGGATCGTCACTTCGTGGCCGCGGCGGATCATCCCCTGCGACTCCGACAGGATCCGGATCTCCTGCCCGCCCCAGCCGAGCGAGGACTCCGTGTGTACGATTTTCAAGATACGACGGAACCCGCCACGGCCGGCGCTGCGTTCCCCGCGAACTGAATCCGGTACAGCCTCGCGTACACGCCGTCGCGCGCGAGGAGTTCGGCGTGCGTGCCGGTCTCGGCGACGCGGCCGCGCTCGAGCACGACGATGCGGTCGGCGCGCTCCACCGTCGAGAGCCGGTGCGCGATCACGATCGTGGTGCGCCCGCGCATGAGCGTATCGAGCGCCTCCTGCACCAGGCGCTCGGACTCCGAGTCGAGCGCGGAGGTCGCCTCGTCCAGGATCAGCACCGGCGCGTTCTTGAGGAGCGCCCGCGCGATCGCGACGCGCTGGCGCTGCCCGCCCGAGAGCCGCAGCCCGTTCTCGCCGACGAGCGTGCCGAAGCCCTGCGGGGTCTCGCGGATGAACTCGATCGCGTGCGCGGCCTCGGCCGCCGCGGCCACCTCCGCGTCGCCCGCCGCGCCCATGCGGCCGTAGGCGATGTTCGCGCGCACGGTGTCGTTGAAGAGCACCACGTCCTGCGAAACCAGCGCGAGGTTGGCGCGCAGGCTCTCGAGCGTCAGCGCCTGGATGTCGTGGCCGTCGAGGAGAATGCGCCCGCCCGTGGGCGCGTAGAAGCGCGGCAGGAGATTGACGAGCGTGGTCTTGCCGCCGCCCGAGGGCCCCACCAGCGCGACCGTCTCGCCGGGCCGGATCGCAAGGCTCACGCCCGAGAGCGCGGGATCGGTGCGCGAGGGGTACGTGAAGCTCACGCTCTCGAAGCGGATCTCGCCGCGCGCGCGCGCCAGCCGCACCGTGCCGCGGTCTTCTTCCCCCGGCGAGTCGATCAGGCCGAAGACGCTCTCGGCGGCCGCGAGCCCGCGCTGCAGCGGCGCGTTCACGTCGGTCAGGCGCTTGAGCGGCGCAAGCAGCATCAGCATCGCGGTGACGAAGGAGGCGAACTCGCCCACCGTGGTGCGGCTCGCGAGCGACTCCTCCAGCGCGAGATAGATGATGATCGCGAGCGCGCTCGCGGCGAGGATCTGCGTGATGGGCACGGTCGCGGACGCGGCCACGGTCTGGCGCATGTTGAAGCCGCGCAGCGTCTGGTTGGCGCGCTCGAAGCGCTTGGCCTCGTAGTCCTGGCCGCCGAAGACCTTGACCACCTTGTGGCACTCGATCGTCTCTTCCAGCACGTGAACCAGGTCTCCCATCGCGTGCTGCGCCTCGCGCGACACGCGCCGCAGGCGCCGCGAGAACAGCCGCACGGCGAGCGCGATCGGCGGCCCCATCGCGAGCGCGATCAGGGTGAGCTTCCAGTTCAGGTAGAGCAGGTAACCGAGCAGGCCGGCGATCGCTATCGAATCCTTGACGAGCACCGTGAGCACGCTGGTGGCGGCCGAGGCGACTCCGTTCACGTCGTAGGCGACCTTCGACAGCAGCGCCCCCGAGCTGTGATCGTCGAAAAAGCGCGTCGGCAGACGCGTGAGGCGCGCGAACATCGCCGCGCGCATGTCGAGCACCACGCGGTTGCCCACCCAGGCGAGAAGGTAGGACGACACGAACGTGAGGAACCCGCGCAACACGAAGATGCCCACGACCGCCCCGGCGAACACGGCCGGCGCAGGCGAGGGCTTCGCGCCCGCGGCAAAGCCGCTGTCGAGCAGCGGCTTGATGAGCGCGGGGAACAGGGGCTCGGTCGCCGCCGCCGCGATCATCCCGAGCACCGCGAGGCCGAAGGCGCGCGCGTACGGCCGCACGTAGCCGAGGAGCCGGAGATACAGCGCGCCGCCGTCGTCGGGGGCGCTCATTTCGCATCGCGCTTCGCGCGCGCCATCGTTTCCATCGCCTGCGGGTGCCCCGCGGCGGCGGCCTTTCCGAGCCAGTACACCGCTTCCTCCAGGTTCTTCGCCACGCCGCGCCCCTCGGCGAACGCGAGCCCGAGCGCGTACTGCGCTTCGGCGTAGTCCTGCTTCGCGGCGCGGCGCAGCCACTCGGCGGCGCGGGCCTCGTCGCGGGGCTCGCCGTACTGCCCGCGCGCGTAGATCGCCGCGAGCAGGTATTCGGCCTCGGGCAGCTCCTGCGCCGCCGATTTTCGCAGCCACTGGAGCGCCGCGGGCTCGTCGCGCCCGACGCCGCGGCCGGCGCCGTAGGCGAGCGCGAGCTCGTACTGGGCGTCGCGGTCGCCCGCCTCGGCCGCGGCGCGGATGAGCCGCACGCCCTCGGCCTCGTCGCGCGGCACGCCGCGCCCGTTCAGATGCAGCATCCCGAGCGCATAGCGCCCGTGCGGCTCCCCCTGCGCGGCCGCCTTCTCGAGCCAGGCGCGCGCTTCCTCCAGGTCCTGCGCCACGCCCTCGCCCTTCACGAGCATCTTGCCCAGGTTCGTCTGCGAGCGCGCGAAGCCGCGCTCGGCGGCGAAGCGATACCATTTCGCCGCCTCCGCCGGGTCGCGCAGCGGCGCGGCCGCGCGCTCGTAGAGCACGCCGAGGTTGTGCGCCGAGGCGACATGGCCCTGCTCCGCCGCGCGCCGGAACCACTCGATCGCCTTGCCCTTGTCGCGCGGCCCGCCCCTGCCTGAGAGATAGAGCTGGCCCAGGTAGTGCTGCGCGCCCGCCGCTCCCTCGCGCGCGAGGCGCTCAAGCCCGGCGCGCGCCTCCGTTTTTCCGTGTGCCGCCTGGCGCGCGAGTTCGTAGGCCGCCACGTCCCCGGGATCGGCCGGCGCCGCCGCGAACGCACGGACGGCGGCAAACAGCAGGAGCGCCGCCGCTCTCATGCGCCAAGGCTCCGGTAGAGCCCGATCAGCCGTTCGGCCATCGCATCCAGTCCGCATCGTTCTGCGGTCGCGCGCGCGGCTTCGCGCATGCGCGAACCTGCCGCGGCGGCCCGCTCCATCGCGCTCGCAAGCGCCTGCGCGTCGCGCGGCGCGCAGGTCCAGCCGTTCTCGCCCTCGCGCACGAGCTCCGCGGCGCCGCAGCGCCGGCTCGCGATCACCGGCACGCCCATCGCCCAGGCTTCGAGCGCCGTGTTCGGAAACGGATCGTAGAGGCTCGGAAGGATAAAGCAATCGGCCCCCGCGTAGAGCGCCCGCACGTCGGCGACCCCGCCGAGGAACGTCACCCGCGCGGCGAGCCCGAGCCGCGAGGCAAGCCGCGCGTAGCGCCTCGCATCGCGGTCGCGCCCGGCGACCACCAGGCTCGCGCGCGGCACGCGCGCGAGCGCCTGCAATACCGTGTCCAGGCCCTTGCGCGCATAGCCCGAGCCGACGAACAGAAAGACCGGGATCGAGCGCTCGGCACGCTCGCGCGGCCGGAACTGCTCGAGATCGATCCCGTTGTAGATCACGTGGAGCTTCTCCGGCGCGACGCGGAAATGGCGCAGGATGTCCTCGCGCACCATGCGCGAGTTGCAGATCACCGCGCGCAGGGCCGGGTGAGCGAACATGCGCCGCTCGGCCGCGCAGACGTAGCGGTGATAGGGGCTCGCGCGCACGCGCAGGCGCTCGAGCGGCCCGGCGCCCGCCAGGCGCTCCTCGAGCCACTGCCGGTGCACGCCGTCGCCGGCGCGGTACACCGCGCAGCCCGCGATGCGCTCGTGCGACTGCACCAGGTCGAAGCGCTCGCGCTCCCACGCCGCGCGCGCGGCGCGCGCGAAGCCCGCGTCGCGCCACAGGCTGCCGACATAGAAGGGGTCGACTTTCAGGAGACTTCGCGGCGAACCGTTTCTCCAGCTCCGGCCGATGAGCGTGACCTGCGCGCCCCGGCGCTCGAGCGCGGCGAGCGCGCGCTCGATGAAGCGCTCGGCGCCCCCATACGGGTTGTAGCGCTGCCGGACGAGCGCGATTCTCACGGGCGCGGCCGCGCGAGAAGCGCGTTCACCGCGTCCATCACCTCGGCGACCGGGAGCGCGGTCAGGCATTCGCTCACCTTGCCGCCGCCGCAGCCGTCCAGGCCGCAGGGCCGGCACGGGTGCCGGTCGCTCGCCACGACGCGGTGCGCCACGCGCCACGGCCCCCACTCGAGCTCGCCGCTCGGTCCGAACAGCGCCACGGTGGGCGCGCCCATCGCGGCCGCGAGATGCATCGGCATCGAGTCGACGCCGACGAACAGGCGCGCCCTCGCCGAAAGCGCGCCGAGCTCCTTCAGCGAAAGCCTGCCGGCCAGGTCGAGCGGCCTGGACCGGGAGAGCTTCACGATCTGATCCGTGAAAGCCGTTTCGCGCGAATCCGGCGCCGCCGTGACCACCGTCCGGTGTCCCGCCGACGCGAGCCGGTCGATCAGCTCGGCGCAGCTTTCGGCCGGCCAGCACTTGAAGTGCCAGCGCGACGCCGGATGCATGTGCACGAACCCGTACTCGGGCAGGCCCTGCGCGTCGAGGAGCTGCGCGACGCGCTCCGCCGCGGCGGCGCCGGGCACGAAGACCACGCGCCGCTCGTCCTCCCGCGGCTGCACGCCGATGCGCCGCAGCGCATCCAGGTTCAACTCCACCTGGTGCCGGCGGCCGTTGCGCGGCACGCCGTAGAAATGCGTGAAGCTCCCGCGCCAGAACCTGCCCCTTCCCGGCATCGCAGGCGCGACGCTGTAGCGCGCGCCGAGCGTACGCGCGAGCCACGCCCCGCGCGGGTGCTCCGAGAGGTGCACGATCAGGTCGTAGCGCCTGGCGCGCAGTGCGGCGAAGAGCCTTCGTTCCGCCGCCAGCCTGGAAAAAACGCCCTCCTCCTTCCAGCTCCTTCCGACCACGTGCAACTCGGCGATCGACGGGTGCCCCTCGAGCATCGGCGCGGTGTCGTCGTAGACGAGCGCGTCGATCTCGATTCGGGGCGCGCGCGCCGCAAGCGCGCCGAACACGGGCGACGCAAGCAGCACGTCGCCGTGATGCCGCAGCTTCACCACGAGCGCGCGCGCGAGCTCCAAGAGCGGTACGGCGTCCTTCAGCATCCGGCGGAAGATACCATCGGGGGCGCGCTACGCGCGCCTACGCGTGCCCCTGCCCTCGGGTCGTGCGCGAGGCCCATGCCGCGAATATCGCGTGCAGCCGGCGCACCCCGTCGGTGAGCGCAGCCGGCCCCGGTTGAAGGATTTCCGCCGACTTGACCTCGTGCAGTTCCCCGTCGCGCACCGCCGGCAGCTCGCTCCAGCCCGGCCGCGCGCGCACGCGCTCGGGGCGGAACTTCCTGCCGCACCATGACGCGACGATGATGTCGGGCCGGCGCCGCACGACCTCGGCGGGATCGGCGATTCGCCGCCCGCGCGCGTCGCTCGAGCGCGCAAGCTCGGGGAACGCGTCCTCCCCGCCCGCGATCTCCATGAGTTCCGACACCCATCGGATGCCGGAGATCATCGGCTCGTCCCACTCCTCAAAGTACACCCGGGGCCGCCGCGGCAGGCGCTGCGCGCGCCCCCGGATCTCCTCGAGCCCGGACTCCAGCTCCGCGGCGAGCCGAACGCCGCGCTCGGGCGCGTGTACGATTGCCGCGAGCGTGCGGATCATTCCCAGGATTTCCGCGACCGAGCGCTGGTTGAACACGAGCACGTTCAGACCGCGCCGGATCAGCTCGCGCGCGATGTCGGCCTGGATGTCGGAAAACCCGATCACGAGATCGGGCCGGAGCGCCTCGATCTTGCCGAGGTTCGCGCTCGTGAAGGCGGAAACTCGCGGCTTTTCGCGCCGCGCGCGCGCCGGACGCACGGTATAGCCGGAGATGCCGGCGATGCGGCGCTCCTCGCCGAGAAGGTACAGCGTTTCGGTGGTTTCCTCGGTGAGGCAGACGATGCGCTGCGGGCCGTTCCCGTTCATGCGCGCCGGCACGCGCCCCGCGCGAGGAGCCACAGCGCGTGCATTGCGCCGGCGGCGAGCGAGGCGTCGGTCAGCAGCGCCGCCGAGCCGAAATGCCGGAACCGGGTACCCGCCATCAGCGCCGCGGGCGCGGCCAGGCCGAACCCGGCGGGAACCGTGTATTGCAGTTTCATCCGGACCTCCGTTTCATTGTCCAGTGTACGCGCCTGCGCCGCCGCCCTACCGCATCGGCCGCTCGATGCTCGCGAAGACGGTGCGGCCGGCCTGCGGATAGGCGCAGACCGGCGTCGCGCAGGCAAACGAATTCACGATGCCGTAGCTGTAGTAGCGCTTGTCGAAGAGGTTGTTGACGCTGGCCGCGAGCGTCCAATCGCCGATCGCGCGCGACACCTTGAGATCGGCGAGCAGGTACGCGGGCATCAGGCGCGCAAAGGCGTTCGCCTGGTCGTTGTCGTAGCGCTGGCGGCCCACGTAGCGCAGGGCCGCGGCGAGCCGCGTCTCGCGCGCGAGCGACCACGTGGCGCGCAGGTGCGCGAGCGCGCGCGGGACCAGGGGCACGTCCCTGCCCGAAACGTCGACGCCGCCGTACACCCCGGTGCGGAATTTCGCGCTTTGCAGCACCAGGCCTGCATCGAGCTCGAGGCCGCGCGTCACGGGCGCCCGCGCGAAGAGTTCGAGCCCGGCGCGGCGCGTGGGCGAGAGGTTGGTGTTGGCGCCGAACGGGACCACGAGCGGGCTGAAATAGATCTCGTTGTCGAGGTCGATGCGGTACACGCTCGCGCGCAACCGCGCGCCGTTCGCGCGGAACTCGAGCCCGGCGTCGCGGTGGCGCGCGGTCTGCGGCTCGAGGAGGCGCCCCGTCGCGGTGAAGCCGTTCTCGTCCACGGTGGCGACGCGAAAGCTCTCGCCGAGGCGCCCGAACGCGATCCAGCGCGGCGCAAGCGCAGCTTCGAGCCCGAGCTCGGCGGCGCGGGGCACACGCGTCTGGCGCTGGCTCGCCGCGAGAAATCCGGTCTGGGTCAGCTCGTCGGTAACGCGCTGCGAACGCGCGCCGGCGGTAAGCTTCGCGGCGCGCGCGATCCGCGCGCTGAACTGCCAGTACAGGGCCCGGCTGTCCTGCGAAGCGCGCGTGGTCGCGACGGGCGAGCCGATCGAAGCCGGGCCGGCGGCGAAGCGCCGGTCGAAATCCCAGACGCCAAGGTCGACTCCCGCGACCAGGCTCGACTCGACGGCCTCGCCCGGAAGGCTCCAGCGCAGGCGCGGCGAGAACGCGGCGACGCGTGTCTTCGCCTCGAGGTAAGAACCGATGCTCTGGAAATTCGCCGCGGCAAGCTGGTCGCGCGCGGCGAGATCGGCGGAGAGTTCCAGCGCGCCGAACCGCCGCTGCGCGGCGAGCGTCAGGCGGGCCCCGTCGTGCGCCGACCAGTCTGCGGGCGTCGTGGCGCCGCGCGGGTCGGAGACGAGCTGGTTCTCGTCGCGCACGCCGGGCAATTGCAGGCGCTGCACCTCGGCGCCGAACTTGAGCGCGAGGCTCGCGCCCTCGCCCGCCATGCGAAGGTCGCCCGAAACGTTGTCCTGGCGCACGCGGTTGTTGACGCGGTAGTTGTCGCTCTCGAAGTGGCTCCCCGCGAGGAACGCGCCGAAGCGATCGCCGGCGAGGTTCGCGCTCAGGCGCGCGTCCACGGCGGAGAAGCTCCCCGCGCCGAGGAAGGCCGCCTCCTCCTTGCGGCCGGGGCGCGGCCCGCGGGTGATGATATTGATGGTGCCGCCGGAAGCACCGCCGCCGTAGAGCACGGCCCCGGAGCCGCGCAGGATCTCGATGCGCTCGATCGACTGCAGCGGGATGGAGGAAAGCCGCGTCGAGCCGAGATCGACCTCGTTCAGGCGCACGCCGTCCAGCAGGATCAGCGTGTTCTGGTCTCCGGTGATGCCGAAGCCCCGCAGGTCGATCTGCGCGTCGGGCGCGCCGCTGCTGTCGCGCACCTGCAGGCCGCCCAGCCGAGCGAGCAGCTCGGGCAGCGTGCGCGCGGTTTCGCGCGCGAGCTCCTCGGCATCGATCACGGTCATGCCGACCGGCGCGTCGAGCCGACGCTCGGGAAAGCGCGTCGCGGTGACCACGACGGCTTCCTCGGCTTGCGCCAGGGCAAGAGGCAAGAAAAGAAATGCGAAAACGGAAAGACCGAACCCCGCGAACCTGCGATCCATCGTATCCCCCCTGCGTCGTCCCCGACGCCCGATAAGCTTGAGGAAGGCTGCAGGGCCGGTCTCCGGGCTCGCGAGGGTCGGGCAACTCCGTCTTCCCGCGCTTCGAGCGCAGTGACGTGCTGGAATTCCCCACTCGCTTACCGTTGCGGGGGCAGCGCAGGACTTGCCGTCCGGGAGGGGCGGCGCACCTGCTTCCCGTTTCATCCCCGAGCGAAGAGCTCGCTCGGCGACACCTTGCAACCGAAAGCAGCGACAGTTTAACGGGTCTGCGCCTCCGCGGGGACGACCGCCACGCTTTCCGCTTAACAAACTACATGCAGAAACGGTGCTTATTTCTTGACGCTTTTTCGGAATTGCACGATATTGTTGCGTCGTGGACGCCGAGTTTGCCTCGCTCGAAGCCAAGGTCGCGCAATTCGTGACCCTGTGCGAGCGGCTGCGTGCGGAGAACATCGAGCTGCGCCAGCAACTCGCGTCGGCGCAGAACGACGCCAGGCGCCTGAACGAGCGCATCGACACGGCGAAGCTGCGGCTCGAGCAGCTGATCGCGCGCCTGCCCGACTAGCGCACGCATGGGCGAGCCGTCGAAGACCCTCGAAGTCACGATCCTCGGCCGCGCCTACAAGGTCGCCTGCGAGGAGAGCGAGCGCGAGGCGCTGATGCAGGCGGTCGCGTACCTCGACGCCAGGATGAACGAGATCCGCAAGTCGGGCAGGGTGGCTGGCACCGAGCGGATCGCGGTGATGGCCGCGCTCAACATCGCGCACGAGCTGCTCTCGATGAAGCTCGGCGGCTTTGACATCGGTCAGGCCAAGCGTAAAATCGCCTCGATCGAAGCGAAGCTCGACGCAGCGCTCGCTCAGCAAGAAAAACTCTTCTGAGTCCCCTGCTGTGCGCGACAGGGCTCGATATTTCCGAACCGATGGCTTCCTGAGGTTGCGGCCCCAAGCGTCACTGTTGTGATCGTCCCGCGCTCCATGCGTGCCGGACGAACCTGAGGTGACCGGTAAGCGACCCCCCTGTTTGGCAGGGTTCGGGAGCAGAGCCCACCGGCACGAGCGGGGGGCACCCCTTCTGGCGCGATGAACTGCTGGCTGATGAAGTCGGAGCCTGCGGAGTGCTCCATCGACGATGTGCTCGCGGCGCCGGGACGGCGCACCGCCTGGAGCGGCGTGCGCAACTACCAGGCGCGCAACTTCATGCGCGACGCGATGCGTCCGGGCGACGGCGTTCTCTTCTACCACTCGAGCTGCGCCGAGCCCGGGATCGCGGGGCTGGCGCAGGTCGCGAGCCCCGCGTATCCCGATCCGGCCCAGTTCGACCGCCGCAGTCCCTATTACGATCCGAAGTCCTCGCGCCACGCGCCGCGCTGGTTCTGCGTGGACGTGCGGGCGCTGCAGCGAACACGCCTGTTGCCATTGTCGGAATTGCGGGAACACAAGCCGCTCGCCCGCATGCAGCTGCTGCGGCCGGGCTGCCGGCTTTCGATCACGCCGGTCACACGGGCCGAATGGGCCTACATCACCGGTAAACTGCTCGCATGAGCGACGAAAAACCGGGACAGACCCGCATTTCCAGCAGCTTTTCTGCAACATGCCGAAATCCGGGTCTGTCCCGGTTTTTCGCATGAGCGCGCTGAAGAACGACACGCTGCTGCGAGCGCTCGCGCGCGAGCCGACGGCGTACACGCCGATCTGGCTGATGCGCCAGGCCGGGCGCTATCTGCCCGAGTACGCGGCGACCCGCGCGCGCGCCGGCAGCTTTCTCAGCCTCGCCAAGACCCCGGCGCTCGCGTGCGAGGTGACGCTGCAGCCGATCGAACGGTTCGACCTGGACGCGGCCATCCTGTTCTCCGACATCCTCACGGTCCCGGACGCGATGGGGCTGGGCCTTTACTTCGCCGAGGGCGAAGGACCGCGCTTCGAGCGGCCGTTGCGCGACGAGCCGGCGATCCGCCGCCTCGCCGCGCCCGACCCGGCGGCGGAGCTCGGCTACGTGCTGGAGGCGGTGCGCGAGGTCCGGCGCACGCTCGGCGGGCGCGTGCCGCTGATCGGTTTCGCCGGAAGCCCCTATACGCTCGCCTGCTACATGGTCGAAGGCGCGGGCAGCGACGATTTTCCCGCGCTCAAGGCGATGCTGTACGCGCGGCCCGATCTGCTTCACCGCATCCTGGAGGTCAACGCGCAGGCGGTGACCGATTACCTCAACGCCCAGATCGAGGCGGGCGCGCAGGCCGTGATGCTGTTCGACACCTGGGGCGGAAACCTGACCACCACGGGTTACGAGGAGTTCTCGCTGGCCTATTCGCGCCGTGTGCTCGCGGCGCTCACGCGCAGCCGCGATGGACGGCGCGTGCCTTCGATCCTCTTCACCAAGGGCGGCGGCCAATGGCTGGAGGCGATGGCCGCGAGCGGGTGCGACGCGGTGGGCCTCGACTGGACAGCGGACCTCGGCGAGGCGCGCCGGCGCGTCGGAAACCGGGTGGCGCTTCAGGGCAATCTCGATCCGGCGGTGCTTTGCGCGCCGCCGGAGCGCGTGCGTCAGGAGGCGCGGCGCGTGCTCGATGCATTCGGCGCGCATCCGGGTCACGTGTTCAATCTCGGCCACGGAATCTCGCCCCAAGCCTCGATCGACGCCGTGATTGCGCTCGTGGATGAAGTGCGCACTTACAGCAGAAAGCTCCGCGGCGCAGCATCCCGTGCCCGCGCAAGCTAGCAGAAAACCCTTGACTTATTCACAAATAGCCGCTCCAGCGCGGATTTCGGGCCGCCGCGGGCCGCTCGCCCGGGCGCGTCTCGTAACCGTTTGAATGAACACCGCTATTTAGGTCCGCGACGCGTGCGCAAGCGTTATTTCCCTCTGTGAAGTGGATAACTTCGAAGCGCGTCGTGGGATTACCCACATTCTTATCCACAACCGGATTTGCCTGACTGGAATGCCATTCGCAGCCAAGGGCTACGAGGCGATTTTCGAAGCGCGACCTGAGATGCGGGGTGTAACCCGATGAAACTGCTGCGAGTCGCGCTCGACGTTCCGATCGCGACGCTGTTCGAGTATCGGGTACCCGCGAACCTCACCGTGCAGCCCGGCGATCGCGTCGCGGTCCCGTTCGGCGCGCGACAGCGCGTGGGCATCGCCATCGAATGGGCCGAGCAGAGCGCGCTCGAGGTCTCGAAGATCAAACCGGTCGCGCAGGTGCTCGGGCATGCGCCCCGGCTCTCGCGCGAATGGCTCGAGTTCATTCGCTTTCTCGCGGCGTACTACCAGAGACCCCTGGGCGAAACCGCCGTCGGCGCGCTGCCGCCGCGCCTGCGCTCGCTCAAGCCCCTTCCACGCAGGATCCGCGACCCCGAATCGGCCCCGCCAGGCGGCACGCGCTTCGTCTCGGCGCACACGCCCACGCCGGCGCAGGCGCAGGCGCTCGAGCGCCTGGTGGCCGCGCTCGGCGCGTTTCGCGCGTTCCTCCTGCACGGGGTCACCGGCAGCGGCAAGACCGAGGTGTATCTGCGCCTGATTGCGCGCGTTCTCGAGCGCGGAGGCCAGGCGCTCGCGCTCGTGCCCGAGATCAGCCTCACGCCGCAGCTCGAGGCGCGCTTCCGTGCCGCGTTTCCGGAGGCGCGCATCGCGGTCCTGCACAGCGGTCTCGAGGACGTCGCGCGCACCGCCGCCTGGCTCGCGGCGGCCTGCGGCGAGGCGCAAATCGTGCTCGGAACGCGCCTCGCGGTGCTCGCGCCGCTGCCGCGGCTCGCGGCCGTAATCGTGGACGAGGAGCACGACACCTCGTTCAAGCAGCAGGAAGGCCTGCGCTACTCGGCGCGCGACGCCGCGGTCGCGCGCGCCAAGCTCGCCGGCTGCCCCGTCGTGCTCGGCACCGCAACCCCCTCCCTCGAGACCTGGCACAACTGCATGGCGGGACGCTACGAACGGATTGAACTGCCGGAGCGCGCCGCGCCGGGCGCCCGCCTGCCGATCGTGCGCCTGCTCGACCTGCGGACCGGGCCGCTCGAGCACGGCCTCGCCGCGGGGGTGCTCGAGGCGATCCGCGCGCGGCTCGAGCGCGGCGAGCAGAGCC
>JBBINV010000067.1:0-17131 GCA_037443705.1 Betaproteobacteria bacterium
CGCGGCGGCGTTCCGCGACCGCGTCAAGGCGCGCTTCCGGCCCACGGAGCGGCGGCGTTTCTGGGAGCGCGTGCTGCAGGGCCCGATCGCCGAGCTCGTCTTCAGCGGCCGGGACGCCGACGCGCGCGCCGCGCTCGAGCGCGCGCTCGAGGACCCGCGCCTCGCCTTCACCGGCGGCGAGGTGGCCCTCGTGGGCGCGGGGCCGGGCGACCCGGATCTGCTCACGTTCCGCGCGCTGCGCCTGATGCAATGTGCGGACGTCGTGGTGTACGACCGCCTGGTGTCGCCGCCCGTGCTCGCCCTGGTGCGGCTCGAGGCCGAGCGCATCTACGCCGGGAAGGAGCGCGACCGGCACGCGCTGCCGCAGGAGGACATCAATCACCTTCTTGTGCGCCTGGCGAAGGAGGGCAAGCGCGTGGTGCGCTTGAAGGGCGGCGACCCGTTCGTCTTCGGGCGCGGCGGCGAGGAGATCGCCACCCTCGCCGCCGAGGGCATTCCCTTCCAGGTGGTGCCCGGCATCACCGCGGCCGCGGGCTGCGCTTCGTACGCCGGCATACCGCTCACGCACCGGGACCTTGCGCAGGCGGTGATCTTCGTCACCGGGCAGCTGAAGGACGGCAGCGTGAACCTGAACTGGCCGGTGCTCGCGCAGCCGCGCCAGACCCTCGTGTTCTACATGGGGCTGCTCGGCATCGACGTCCTGTGCCGCGAGCTCGTCGCGCACGGCCTGCCGGCCGCGACGCCGGCCGCGCTCGTGCAGCAGGGCACCACGCCGCAGCAGCGCGTCCTGACCGGGAGCCTCGCGACGCTGCCGGAGATCGTGCGCCGTGGCGATGTCAAGCCGCCGACCCTCATCATCGTGGGCGAAGTGGTGCGGCTGCGCGACCGGCTCAAGTGGTTCGAGGCCGGGACGCAAACCGCTTGATCTGCACCAATCTCAGCCGGCCGCTCCCGGGAAAAGATTGCCGGAACTCCAGGAGAGCCGACATGAGGAAATCCCTGAGGCATGCGTTGGCCGCAGTTTCGCTCGCGGCCCTCGCGCCGTTCGCGTTCGCTGCGGAGCCCGGCTATGTAGGGGTCAAGACCTGCACCAAGTGCCACGACGTGCAGGGCGAGTCCTGGGAGGGCACCGCGCACGCCAAGGCCTTCGATTCGCTCAAAGCCAACACGAAGGTCGACGCGAAGAAAAAAGCCAAGCTCGATCCGGCCAAGGATTACGCCAAGGACAAGGACTGCGTGGGCTGCCACAGCACCGGATTCGGCAAGGCGGGCGGATACGCGCTCGGCATGGCGCCGGGGGGGCAGAAGGCGCTGGGCTCGGTGGGCTGCGAATCCTGTCACGGCGCGTCTTCGGGGTTCAGCGACAAGCACGGCGCCGCGGAGAAGCTCCTGAAGAAAAGCGGCCAGAAGACGGCGCGCAAGACGCTCGCCGACAGCGGCCAGAATTTCGATTACGAGCGCGCCTGCGCCGGCTGCCACCTCGCAGCGCGCCGGCCCCGGTTTGAACGCTATTGGGTGCAGCTCCTGGACTCGTAGGGCACTTTTCCGACGAGCGTGAGGAACGCCTCGAACGGACCCATGTTGTCCATCGCCTCGCCCATCGGGCCGTCGAACGAGAGGCGCCCGAACATCATTGCCTTCATCGGTCCGTACTCGCCGCGACCCATTTCCTCCCAGCGCGCGGTTTCGGCGTCCATGACGTAGTCGGCGCTCATGTCGAGCTTCGCGGTTTCCGCCGCGCCGCCGTAGACGCACGCCGCCTTGCCGTCCTTGAGCGCAAGGCGCAGCTCGCCGGTCGGCTTCTTGGCGCAGTCCGTGCGGTAGATCTGGATCACCTTGAAGCCACGCCCCTTGTCGTTCTTCACCCAGCCCGATTCCACGAGCTTGCCGGTGAGCACGGGCTCGTTGTTCCACGCGCCGCACAGTCCCCTGGTCCACTCCGCCGACATCAACACGGGATTGGCGAACGCCGGCGCGGCCGCCATCGCCGCGGCCGCGAGCGCGAGCCGCGTCACTTTGGACTTCATGTCTCCTCCCTTTGGGGAATGAAAAGGGCCGGAGCTTGCGAACTCCGGCCCCGATTCGAAACCGCTACATCTTCCAGCCGATCGCGACGCCAAGCGCGTCCTGATACATCTTCAGGTTCGCTTCGCCCGTGCCGAACGCCGGCGGGACGGAACCCGAGCCGCTGACTTTCTTCTTGAAGGCGTGCATGTACCCGGCGGTGAACTCCATCGATCCCATCGCCCAGGTCGCGCCGAGCGTCAGGTGATCCTCCACCACGGCCGGGAAGATTACGTTCAACAGCGTCTCGTTCGCCGGGATCGGCTGCTTGCCGGTGGCGAAGCCTGCGCGCAGCGTGAGCGAGCGCGAAACCTCGTAGGACGCGCCGATCTTGTAGGCGGTCATGTTGCGCCAGCCGAATCCGGGGCCGTTGGAGGCGCCCATCTGGCAGGTGCCGTTGAACAGGCACGCCGACGGTGTCCCGATCGAGCCGACCTTGGCGTAATCGATCTGCATGATGTCGCCCGCGATCGTGAGCTTGGGCGTCGCCTTCACCGCGATGCCGACCCCATAGGTCGCCGGGATGTCGAGCTCGCCCTGGTTGCGGAAGAGTCCGCGGTATTTGTCGAGCTTGCCCATGTCGGTCTTCGGCTGGTACATCGCGCCGAGCGTCACGTTCTCGCTGATCTTGCCGGTCCAGCCGAGGCGCACGCCGACGCCGCTCGAATCGTCGCGGCCGCGGTTCGTGAGGTTGGCGGGGTCGGACGAGAATCCGAAGGCGCCAAACGCTTCCAGGCCCTGCGCGCCGAACTGGTGGTAGACGAGATTCAACGAAAGGCCGATCGAATGGTTCTCGTTCGGCTTCCACGCCACCGTCGGCGACACGAACAGCTGCATGTAGTCGACGCCGCCCGGGTTGCTGCCGGCGCCGCCGAACCCGAACGGATTGCTGTTGTAGGTGGTATTCATGCCGCCGTTGCCGTACACGATCAGGCCGAGCGCGAGGTCCGGCCGGATCATGCGGTTGTAGCCGAATCCCGGTATGAGAAAGTTCTTGCGCCCGTTGCCATCCCAGTTGCCGGCAAACGGATTGGCGCCGGTGACCTCGGCGTCGCGGATCGGGCGGAACCATTCGAGCTCGACGTCGAGGCGGTTGCCCACGAAGCCGAGATTCGCCGGGTTCATGGCCGCCCCGGTGGTGTCTTGCGGCAGCGCGATTCCCACGCCGCCCATGCCCTTCGCCTTCAGGCCCGAGCCGTGCTGGAAATAGCCCAGCGTGGCGAACGCGGACAGCGGTGCCGCGAGCGCAGCGGCGACGGCGAGCTTGACTAGTTTCATCTCATGTCTCCCTTTCCCCTTTCGATTCGGAATCTCCCGGCCAAAATCAGATAAACAGGCTCACATCCGCGTCGCGCGCCATCGGCAGGAACGTTGCCGCGCCCACGAAATCCTTCACTTCCGGGATGAAGTCGGTCGGCGCGTAGCCGAACAGGTCCACCGTCATCTGGCAGCCGATCAGCTTCACGTCGGCATCCAGGCACGCCTGGCGCAGCTCGCCCACGCTCGCCACGCCCTTGTTGTGGATGGTCTGCTTCATGAGCTCGGTGCACATCGTCTCGAACCCGGGCACGACCGACTGCACCGCGTTCGGCATGTTCCAGTTGATCGCCTTGAACCAGTCGGGGCCGAAGGGCATTTTCATCGGCATGCCCGGGTTGCCCAGGGGGCTCACCTTGAGGTCGCTCAGGTCTTTCTTGAGGAGATTGAGCCCGTAGAAGGTGAAGAAGATCGACACGTCCCAGCCGAGCGCCCCGGCGGTGGAGGCGAGGATGAAGGGCGGGTAGGCCCAGTCGAGCGTGCCCTTGGTGGCGATGATCGTCATCGAGGGCGTCTTGGCTGCGCGGATCTCGGCAAGCTTGTCCTCGATCGCCTTCGGCAGGATTTCGTCCAGCCGGCGCTTGATAAGGTCGTCGAGCAGCGCGCTGTTCGGCACGGCTTCCATTGCTTCCTCCTTTTTCGCGTGCGGCCGCTCGTGGGCGGCCGTTCAGCATATTAGTTACTTCTAAAATACTCCCTTATTCCAAATCCCCTCACCAGTTTGTGTTTCTTATCGGCCCATTAAAAATGTTGGACAGCATAGCTTGCCCAAGCGGTGGCATTTGATATATTAGCAAACGCTTATAGAGTCCTGCGCTTCCCTGATCCAGAGCAAACGTGAATCGGGCGCGATGGTATATAGAAAGCCATCCGTCCACACCGAGGAGGAACGATGCAATTCGACAAAGAACTCGACGCCAAGGGGCTCAACTGCCCGCTGCCGATCCTGCGCGCGAAGAAGGCGCTCGCCGAGATGCAGGCCGGGCAGGTGCTCAAGATTCTGGCGACCGACCCGGGCTCGGTGAAGGACTTCCAGGCGTTCTGCAAGCAGACCGGGCACGCGCTGCTCGAGTCCTCTGCCGCCGAGAACGTCTTTACCTTCTACATGAAGCACAAGTAACGCCAAGAGGCGGGGTCAGGTCTTGCTTTGAGGTGTCAATTCAAGACCTGACCCCGAACGAAGCGCGCGAACTTCGGCGTTGGCGTAGCGCAGCCGGATCGCGAGGACGCGCGCGAGACCGCCGAAGAGCTGCATCGCGAGCCGCTTGTGCCCGGCCGCGACCTCGTCGAAGCGGGCCCGCGAGAGCACGAACAGGTCCGCGTCGGTGAACGCGACCGCATCCGCCGAGCGCGGCTCGCGATCGAGGAAGGACATCTCTCCGAAGAAGTTGCCGCGCGCGAAGGTGGCGAGGTGGTGCGGCTCGCGCCCGCGCAGCGGCAGCACGATCCGCACCGCGCCGCGCCGGATGAGGTAGAGCTCGTCGCCGGTGTCCCCGGCCGCGAAGACCTTCTCGCCCGCCTTGTACGCGCGCCGCTCGAGGCACGCGTCCAGCGCGGCGAGCGTCTCCTCCTTTCGCCCGGCGAAGACGTCGAACTCCCGCAGCTCGAGCGGCGCCTCGAGCGCGCGGGCGAGGCTTTCCTCCTGGAGGACGCGCTCCTCGACCCACTCGAGCGCGTTGTCCAGCTCGTCGAATACGCGCACGCGGTGCTCGGCGCGCACCAGCCCCACCTCGTCGAAGTAGCGCTGGATGTCGCGCCCGCTCGGCAGGCTCCGCGGAAGGTCGCTGAACAGGAGAAACGCGCCGCGCTCGGAGAGCATGTCCTCGACCTGCTCGAGCATGTGCGCCGCCGTGATGTCGAAGGATTGCACCCGCTGCATGTCGAGGATCACGTAGCGCCGCGTCTTCAGCTCGGGCTCGAGCGCGTCGTAGAGCTGGTCGGTGGTGCCGAAGAACAGGCTCCCCTGAAGCTCGAAGATCGCGGTCTCCTCGCCGTGCGCCTGCAGCGCCTTCATCTCTACGGGCAGGCGCACCTGGCGCGAGAAGGTCTGCGCGCCGGTGCTCCGCCGGTGCACGACCGTGGCGCCGACCTGCTCGCGGATGAACAGCAGCACCGCGAGCGCGACGCCGACCGCGGAGGCCGCCACCAGGCTCCAGGTTTCGGCGACGATCACGACCGCCGCGATCACCGCGAAATCGAGCATCGTGGAGCGGTTCCGCAGGAATGCGATGCTCGCCCAGTCGATCATGCGCACGCCGATCACGATCAGGATTCCGGCGAGCGCGGCGATCGGGAGCCACGCGATCAGGTTCCCGAGGGCGAGGAACGCCGCGAGCGCGAGGGCGCCCGCGATCGCGCCGGAGGCGCGCGTCTGCGCGCCGCTCGAGAGGTTGACGAGCGTCGCGCCCATCGTGCCCGCGCCCGGCACGCCGCCGATCGCGGAGGCTGCGATGTTGGCGGCGCCTTGCCCGAGCAGTTCGCGGTTGGGGTCGTGGCGCGTGCGCGTGAGCGTGTCGAGCACCACGCAGGTCTTCAGGGTGTCGATCGAGAGCAGCACGGCGAGCGTCGCCGCCGGCACCAGGACTCTCGCGAGCGTTTCCGGCTGCAGCCACGCCGCCCCCCAGCGCGCCGCGCCGGCCGCAAGGAAACCTTCGCCCGAGCCGCCGAGCGGCCCCACCACGAGCGCGTTGCCGGCGAGCTCGAGGAGCGAGCGGTCGGCGGCGGCGAGCCCGAAGTACGCGGCGACGCCCGCGCCGAGCGCGAGGATGGTCGCGGGAACGGCCTTCGTGAGCCGGGGTGCGAGCGCCATCACCGCGACCGTTACGGCGCCTACGGCGATGCCCTGCCAGAGCCACTGTCCGGGCGCGGCGGCCGCGGACCAGAGCGTCGCGCCGCGCGGCGCGCCGAGAAACCTCGGGACCTGGCTGAGGATGATGATGAGACCCACGCCGCTGAGATACCCGCTCACGACGGGATAGGGCATGTACTTGATGAGGCGCCCGATTCCGAGCGCGCCGAAGACCACCTGCATCGCGCCCGCCGCGAGGCCGATCAGCGCGAGCATGACGAGCGTGCCCTCGGGCGCTGCGCCTTCCTGCGCGAGCTCCACGGCGACCGCGGCGAGCACCGCCGCGGCCGGCGCGCACGGCGCGCTGATCAGGCGCCGCGTGCCGCCCAGCGACGACGCGATCAGCCCGAGCGCCACCGCGCCGAGCATGCCCGCGACCGCGCCCTGCGCCGCGTGCGACGCGCCGAGCGCCGAGAAGATCGTGACGCCGAACGCGATCGCCGAGGGCAGCGCCACGAGCATGGCGCCGAGCCCTCCCCACAGGTCGCCGAGGAGGGCGCGCGCGTTCACGCGGAGATCAGCATCGAGGCGAGCGGGCGGCGCCGCGCAGGGCGTGTCTCGGCCCCGGCGCGCCCGGTGACGAAGCGCCAGGGCTGGGAATTGTGACTGGAGGGTGAGAGCCGCGCATGGTAGACGAGCCGCGCCATCGGGTCGGCCGGCAGCTTTTCGTCGGCCACGAACCAGCCGTTGACGAGGCGCGGGCCGCGGGGGGCTTCGGATCGGCTTTCATCGGTACACTCCGCCATTCGGATGGAAACCCGGGAGCTCGAAATCAAGCTCGCGGCGAGCGCGCCGACCCTGGCACGTCTCGCGGCCGACCCCGTGCTCGGGGCGCCGGCGGGCCGCGCACGCAAGCTCGTCGCGATTTACTTCGACACGCCGCGGTTCGCGCTCTGGCGGCGCGGATTGACGCTTCGCCTTCGCCGCGAGGGCGGGCGCTGGATTCAGGCGGTGAAGGGGCGCGGCGGCGTCGAGGCCGGGCTGCACCGCCGAATCGAGATCGAGCGCCGCGCCGCCGCGCCGGTGCCCGATCTCGCGCTCGTCCGTGACGAGCCGCTCGGCCGCGAGATCGCCCGCGCCGCGCGCACCGCGGCGCTGGTGCCGGCGTTTCGCACCGAGTTCGTGCGCGCGACGCGCGTGCTGCGGCCGGAGCCGGGCGTGCGCATCGAGCTGAGCCTCGACCGCGGCGCCATCTTCGCGGGAAGCGCGCACGCGCCGATCTGCGAGGTCGAGCTGGAGCTCGTCAGCGGCCCCGAGTGGCGCCTGTACGAGATCGCGCGCATGCTCGCGGCGCGCCGGGCGTTGCGCCTCGAGCGGCGCTCGAAGGCCGAGCGCGGCTACGCGCTCGTGGGCGCGGTGCGCGCGGCGCCGGTGCGCGCGAGGATGGGCGTCATCCGCGAGGAGATGACGGCGTCGGATGCCTTTCGCGCCGTGTGCCTCATGTGCCTCGATCACCTCCAGGCGAACTTCGAGGGCGCGGTGCGCGGCGACGATCCCGAGTATCTGCACCAGGCGCGCGTCGCGCTTCGGCGGTTGCGCTCCGGGATCGCCGCTTTCGAGCCGCTGTTCCCCGAGGGCATGCTCGAGCCGCAGCTCGCCGCGCTGCGGGGCCTGGCGCGCGCGCTCGGGCCGGCGCGCGACTGGGATGTCTTCGCCGAGCATGTCCTTGCGCCGGTCATGCAGCAGTTCCCCGGGCACCGGGGCCTTGCCGCGCTTGAGCGCGCCTGCGTGCGGATGCGCGCCGACGCGAACCGCGCCGCGCGCGGCGCGCTTCTCGGCCGCCGCTACCCGGCGTTCGTCCTCGGGTTCGGCGAATGGGTCGCGCGCGCGCCGTGGCGGCACGAGGCGCCGCGCAAGGCGCGGCGCGCCTGGCGCGCGCCGGTGCGCGACTACGCCGACACGGTCCTCGAACGATGCCAACGGCGGGTGCTCAAGCGCGGGCGCGGGATCGCGACCCTCGATACGCCGCGCCTGCACCGGCTTCGCATTGCGGTGAAGAAGCTGCGCTATGCGGCCGGGTTCTTCGCGCCGCTCTACCCGCGCCGCCGGGCGAAGCCCGTGCTCGACGCGCTCAACGGCCTGCAGGACGTGCTCGGTGCGATCAACGATTGCTCGACGGCCCCGGCGCTGATCGACTCGGCGTACGCGGCGGCGCGAGGGCCGCTGCGGCGCGAAGCGCGCGCGATCGCAAGCCGCTGGAACGCGGCCATGCTCGAGGATAGGCGGCAGGCCCTCAAGGGCGCCTGGAAGGCGTTTCACGGATGCAGGCGATTCTGGCGCTAGGGCGCCGCGACCCTTTGACGTAGGTCATGACCGGGATCGGCCGTGCGGGCGGACAATGCCGGCAGGAGGAAAGGAAACGGGATGGAACTCATTCTCTGGCGGCATGCCGACGCGGAGAACGGCAGCCCCGATGCGGAGCGCCGGCTCACTGCCAAGGGCCGCAAGCAGGCCGCGCGCATGGCGAAGTGGCTCGGCGAGCGGCTGCCCAAGGGCACGCGCGTGCTCTGCAGCCCGGCGCGGCGCGCGCGCCAGACCGCGCGCGAGCTGACCGACGGATTCGAGGTCGCTTCGGGCCTCGACACCGGGTCGAGCGCGCGCGAGCTGCTCGCCGCCTGCGGCTGGCCCGGCTCCGAGCGTCCGGTGCTCGCGGTGGGACACCAGCCGACGCTCGGCGAGGCGGCGGCGCTTGCCCTCACCGGAAAGCCGGGCGAATGGAGCCTGAAGAAGGGCGCCGTGTTCTGGATCGAGTCGCGCGGCCGCGGCGAAGCCGCGGTGCGCGCCGTCATCTCCCCCGACCTTCTCTAGCGCCAGAGGAGCGCGCCATGTTCGAGTCCGCGAACCTGAAGCATCACGTCGACAAGGCCGAGTACCGGCGCGAGGAGGCGAAGCTGCGCGAGGCGCTGCTGAACGCCCAGTACGACCTCAAGGAGAACGGCCGCTTCCCGGTGCTGATCCTGATCGCCGGGGTGGAGGGCGCCGGCAAGGGCGAGACCGTGAACCTGCTCAACGAGTGGATGGATCCGCGCCACGTCTACACCCACGCGTTCTTCGAGCCCTCGGACGAGGAGCGCGAGCGCCCGGCGCTGTGGCGCTTCTGGCGGTCGCTGCCGCCCAAGGGCAAGGTGGGCGTGTTCTTCGGCGCCTGGCACACCATGCCGATCATCCAGCGCGTGACGGGGCAGATCGGCGAGCCCGAGTTCCACCAGTCGATCGCCGAGATCGTGCGGCTGGAGAAGATGCTGTGCGACGAGGGCGTGCTGCTGCTCAAGTACTGGTTCCACCTGTCCAAGCCGCAGCAGAAAAAGCGCCTCAAGGCGCTCGAGAAGGACCCCGAAACGCGCTGGCGCGTCACCGAGCGCGAGTGGGAGTACTTCAAGATGTACAAGAAGTTCATCAAGGTGTGCGAGCCGTTCCTGCGCCGAACCTCGACGGGCGAGGCGCCGTGGATCGTGGTGCCGGGTGCGGATCCGCGCTACCGCGCGCTCACCTTCGGGCGGCACCTGCTCGCGGCGATGCGCGAGCGCCTGGACGAAAAGCCGGTCAAGCGGCTGCCCGACAAGAACCCGCCGCTGCTCGGCGCGGGCGACAAGCTGAACATGCTGCGCGCACTGCCGCTCGACCAGACGATGACCAGGCCCGAGTACCGGAAGCAGCTCGAGAAGTGGCAGGGGCGCCTGAACGTCGCTTCGCGCGACCCGCGCTTCAAGAAGCTCTCGGTGGTGTGCGTGTTCGAAGGCAACGACGCCGCGGGCAAGGGCGGCGCGATCCGGCGCGTGACGAGCGCGCTCGATGCGCGCTGCTACACCAACGTGCCGGTCGCCGCGCCCACCGAGGAGGAGCGCGCGCAGCCGTACCTCTGGCGCTTCTGGCGCCACATTCCGCGCCACGGCCGCTTCACCTTCTTCGACCGGTCGTGGTACGGGCGCGTGCTGGTCGAGCGGGTCGAGGGCTTTTGCTCGGAAGCCGACTGGATGCGCGCCTACGCCGAGATCAACGACTTCGAGGGTGCACTGCTGCGCCACGGCGTGGTCGTGGTCAAGTTCTGGCTTGCGATCAGCAAGGACGAGCAGTTCAAGCGCTTCAAGGCGCGCGAGAAGATCGCGTTCAAGCGCTTCAAGATCACGGAGGAAGACTGGCGCAACCGCAAGAAGTGGGACGCCTACGAGATCGCGGTGTGCGATATGGTCGACCGCACCTCGACGGCGCTCGCGCCCTGGACGCTGGTCGAGGCGAACAACAAGTACCACGCGCGCGTCAAGGTGCTGAAGACGCTGACGCGCGCTCTGGAAAAGGCGCTCGACGGGATCAAGCCCGGGAAGAAAGGGCGGGGAAAGTAGATTTTCTGCTAGGCTTTGCCTCGTGACGCAACCGGCACGCTGGATTCGTTTCGGCCCGCTCGAGCCGCTCGAACTGCGCGCGGCCTGCAGGGGCATCGCGGTGGCGTCGCCGGCGCGCGGCGCGCCGGCGACGCTCTGGGCGCAGGCGAAGACGCAGGAAGACGGGTACCTCTACGCCGTCGTGGCGCCGCGGCGCCTCGCGCCCGGACGGCCGTCACGCTGGTGCGCATGGGCGCTCTCGCCGGCGGTCGCGACCTGCCGCGACTTCGGGCTGCGCGCCTACCTGAACGGTCCCGACATATGCCTTCACGGTCGCAGAATCGCCGGCGGCGAGGCCGCGGAAATCGGCGAATGCGCGGTGGTCGCCTCGAGCCTGAAGGCGATGGTCGGGTGGGCCGGGTGCGGCGAGGCGCCTGCCGGGTGGATCCTGGAGGCGGCCTTGCGCGCGCGGATCGAGGCGCAGTTCGGCTGGCAGTTCGATACCTCGTGGCCTACGGCGGCGGAGCGGGCCGCGATCGCGCAGGCGTGCGTGCCCGAATTGTGCGAGAGCCCCGGATGGTGAGCCGGCGCGAATGGCTTGCGGGCTCTGCCGCGCTGCTGCTCGTGCGCGAGGCGCTTGCGTCAGGCAAGCTCGAGAAGGGCGTCTACCGCGTGCGCGGCGAAGCGCGCCTCGATGGCGTCCCGGCCAGGGAAGGGATGGACGTGAAGGCGGGGCAGGTGGTGACCACCGCCGCAGGCGCCGAACTCGTGTTCGTGATCGACCGTGACGCGTTCCTCGTGCGCGCGAATTCGCGCGTGGAGGTCCAGGGCACCGCGGGCGCGCTCGTCGCCGCCGGCCTTCGCGTGGTCACCGGCGCGGTGCTCTCGGTTTTCCAGCCGGGCCAGCCGAAGCGCATCAGCACGGCGACCGCGACCATCGGCATCCGCGGTACAGGGATCTACGTGGAAAGCGAGCCGGCGAGGAGCTACGTCTGCACCTGCTACGGCGAGGCCGAGATCGTGCCGGTGGACGATCCCTCGCACGGCGAGACCGTGCGCACCACGCACCACGAGCAGCCGCGCTACGTGATGGCGAAGGGCGCGCCGCAGATGATGATGGCCGCGCCCGTGATCAACCACACCGATGCGGAGCTCACGCTCCTCGAGAGCCTTGTCGGCCGCCAGCCGCCCTTCGCCCCCTGGCCCGGCGAGACCGCGCCGCGGAGCTATTGAACAAAAGGGTTGTCGTCCCCGCGAACGCGGGGACCCAGCCTTAGAAAACTGCCAAACGGATTCGGCCGTCCGTGGCGTCGCGCTCTTCGCGCGCTGTTGCGCCGAGGCCTAGCAACTTTGGCCGGGTTCGGGGTGATCTTGACAGCCATTTGTCGCGCTTCGCCAGTTCATGTGGCGAGCCCGGGTTCGTGCGAGGGCTTCGCGAGCCTATCTTGTATGTGGTGTCGGTCGGCGCATTTGCGAGCGCAGAAAAGGCCCGGCAGGTTAGCGCGATGCTTGTTGCAAAACGCATCGTATACTTCACTGAGACAGTGAATACCGCCAAGGGATCCTTGACGCGAGTCCGCGCCGGACCCTTCACTACCAAAGAAGAAGCAGAGCGAGCGCGTTCGCAAATTGCAGCGACGGGATTGCGGGCTGGGGATGTTGTCGAGAGATAACTGCGGCAGGATATCCAGCTGTAGGACGCGCTGAATGGGTCCCCGCTTTCGCGGGGACGACAGCCGCGTCATCCTAGGAACGAGGACCTAACCTGTCGAGCCGGGGTCGCAGTTTCGCGAGCGTGGCTTCGAAAGAAGCGAGCCGCGCGCGCTCCTGCTCGACCACCTTCGCCGGCGCGCGCTCCACGAACGAGGCGTTGCCGAGCTTCGCGCGGCATTTCGTGATCTCTGCTTCGAGCCGCGCGACCTCTTTTCCGAGCCGCGCGCGCTCGGCCGCCGGATCGACCTCCACGTGCGGCATGATGCGATGCGGCCCGGCAACCGCCACGGGGGATTCGGATTGGGGTAGCTCCACCACTTTGCGCAGATCGGAGATCCGGGCGAGGGGAACCGTCGCCGCGACGACCGCGGGAGAAGGATCGCCGGTGATGTAGAGCGCGATCCGCTCCTTCGGAGGAATCTTCATCTCGCTGCGGAGGTTCCGGGCGGCGTTCACGACTTCCTTCGCCAGTGCAACCTCCTGCTCCGCGGCCTCGTCGATTTTCTCCAGCTGCGATTTCGGGTAGGGCGCGAGCATGATCGTCTCGCCGGTCTTGCCCGCGAGCGGCGCGACGTTCTGCCAGAGCTCCTCGGTGATGAACGGAATGATCGGATGCGCGAGGCGAAGGGTGGCTTCGAGAACTTTTGCCAGCGTTCGGCGCGTGGCGCGCTGGATAGCCGGGTCAGATGACTTGAGCTGTTCCTTCGCCACTTCCAGATACCAGTCGCAATATTCGTCCCAGACGAAGCGGTAGATCGCCGCGGCGACGTTGTCGAAGCGGTACTCGGCGAAGCCCTTCTCGACCTCGGCTTCCGTCCTCTGGAGCAGGCTCACGATCCAGCGGTCCCAGGCCGAAAGCGCGACCGGCTTCGTATCGCCGGTTCCGCAGTCCTGCCCTTCGGCGTTCATCAGGACGAAGCGCGTGGCGTTCCAGAGCTTGTTGCAGAAGTTGCGGTAACCCTCGCAGCGCCCGAGGTCGAAGTTGAGCGTGCGCGCGAAGCTCGCAAGGGATGCGAAGGTAAAGCGCAGCGCGTCCGCGCCGAACGCCGGGATGCCGTCCGGAAAGTGGCTGCGGACGTACTTCTCGGCTTTGCGCCGGTGTTCCGCCTTCAGCAATCCAGCCGTCGATTTCGAAAGCAACGGCTCAAAACCGATTCCGTCGATCAGGTCCAGGGGATCGAGCGTGTTGCCCTTCGACTTCGACATCTTCTGGCCCTCGGCGTCGCGCACGATGGCGTTGATGTAGACGTCGCGGAACGGCACCCTCCCGGTGAAGTGCAGCGTCATCATGATCATCCGCGCGACCCAGAAGAAGATGATGTCGAATCCGGTGACGAGGACCGACGAGGGGAGGTAGCGCTCGAGGTCCGGCGTTTTTTCGGGCCAGCCCAGCGAGGTGAACGGAACCAGGGCGGAGGAGAACCAGGTATCGAGAACGTCGGGATCGCGCCTCAGGGGCTTGCGATTCGATTTCGCAAGCGCCTCGGCTTCGCTGCGCGCTACGATCACGTTCCCTTCGTCGTCGTACCACGCCGGAATCTGGTGGCCCCACCAGAGCTGTCGCGAGATGCACCAGTCCTGAATGTTCTCGAGCCACTGGTTGTAGGTCGTGGTCCAATGCTCGGGAAAGAACCGCACTTCGCCCTTCGCCACGGCCGCGAGACCGGACCTGGCGAGGCTGTCCATCTTCACGAACCACTGGTCAGTGAGCATCGGCTCCACGATCACGCCGGTGCGGCCCGAGCGCGGGACGCGCAGCTTGTACGGCTTCTCGGAGACGAGCAGTCCTTTTTCGCGCAGGTCGAAGACCATGCGGTCGCGCGCCTCGAACCGGTCGAGGCCGCGGTAGCGCTTCGGGACCGCCGCGTCGTCCGCGATCCGCGCATCGAGGGTGAGGATCGACAGCGGGGCGGCGACCGCGGCGCGATGGCGCTCCCAGACCTTGTAGTCGTTGAAGTCGTGGCCCGGCGTGATCTTGACGCAGCCGGTTCCGAATTCCGGATCGACGTAATCGTCCGCGATCACCGGAATCGAGCGGTCCGTCAGGGGCAATTGGACCCGTTTTCCCACGAGCGCAACGTAACGCTCGTCCCCGGGATTGACCGCCACGGCCACGTCGCCCAGCATCGTCTCGGGACGCGTCGTCGCTACGACGATCGACCCGGGGCCGCCCGCGAGCGGATAGCGGATCTCCCAGATCTTGCCGTCTTCCTCCTCCGAATCGACCTCGAGGTCCGAGACCGCGGTGCCGAGCACGGGGTCCCAGTTCACCAGCCGCTTGCCGCGGTAGATGAGGCCTTCCTCGTAGAGGCGCACGAACACTTCGATCACTGCGCGCGACATGCGCGCATCCATCGTGAAGTAGCCCGCGTTCTGGCCCTCGGTGTCCGCGTAGCTCCAGTTTGCCGAGGCCCCGAGGCGCCGCATCTGGCGCGTGATCGTCGAGCCCGACTGCTGCTTCCATTGCCACACGCGCTCGAGGAACGCCTCGCGACCGAGGTCGTGCCGGGTCTTGCCTTCCTCCTGGAGCTGGCGCTCGACCACGATCTGCGTGGCGATCCCGGCGTGGTCGGTGCCGACGACCCAGTTCACGTCCTCGCCGCGCATCCGGTGCATGCGCACCAGCGCATCCATCAGGGTCTGCTGGAACGCGTGCCCCATGTGGAGCGTCCCGGTGACGTTCGGCGGCGGCAGCTGAATGCAGTACGAGGGACTCTTCGCGCAAGCGCTGGAGAAGTACCCCTTCGTTTCCCAGCGCGCGTACCAGCGGCCCTCGACCGCGCGCGGATCGAAGCTCTTGTCGAGCGCCATCAGGATCCGGCGCTTCCGGGGCCGCGCGGCGCGAGCGCGCGCACCACGGCCTCGCGCACCGCGCTGCGCACCATGTCCTCGATCTGCGGCGCGAGGCGCTCGAGCACGGCGCGCTCGATTTCGGCGGCGAGCGCGTCGGTCCCCGCCGGCGGCGCACGAAGCGATGCAACCGCCTCGACCACGTCGGTAAGCACCGGCACGTCGTCCTCGCCCTTGCCGGTCGCGTCGCGGTGGCGCTTGAGCAGCGCGTCCACGCGCTCGACCAGCGGATTGGGCTCGCGGGTTTCGCTCATTCGCCTTTCCCGGCAAGGTCGTGGTTGCGGATCGGGTAGCCGCGGTCGCGGTACCAGGCGTAGCGCGCCCTGCCGGCGCGGCGATCCGGCTCGTCCTGCGACACGATCTCGAGCAGCCGCTCGCAGCGCTCGAACGCCGGGGGACAATCGTCCGCGAGGTTCAGCAGTACGTCGCAGCGCGGCGGGTCGCTCGCCTCGAGCGCGATCAGCACCGGAGTGTCCGCGGCGAGCGCATCGGTCGCGAGGCAGTGCGGCACGAACCCGATCGCGGGCCAGGTCCAGAGCATGCGGTCGATCCTCTGCGCGAGCGCCGGCTCAGGCGCCCAGACGAGCACGCGCCTGCGGCTCGCGTGCGCCTTGCCGGCGAGCCGGCAGGCGACCTTGAGCCGGTCGGCCGCATTGAAATAGAAGTCGATGCTCGTCACTTCCTTGAGGCGTGGCGGAGCACGAAGCGCACCAGCAGCGGCACGGGGCGCCCGGTCGACCCCTTCTCGCGCCCGCTCTTCCACGCCGTGCCGGCGATGTCGAGGTGCGCCCAGCGAAGGCTCTTGGCGAAGCGCGAGAGAAAGCACGCTGCGGTGACCGATCCGGCCGGCCGGCCGCCGATGTTGGCCATGTCGGCGAAGTTGGACCGAAGCTGCTCCTGGTAGTCGTCCCACAGCGGCATCGGCCAGACGCGGTCCCAGGCGTCATCGGCAGCCTCGCGCAGCTCGTCCGCGAGCGCCGCGTCGTTCGCGAAAAGGCCCGTCGCGACATGGCCCAGAGCGATCACGCACGCGCCCGTGAGGGTGGCGATATCGACCACCACGTCGGGATCGAAGCGGCGCGCGTAGGCGAGCGCATCGCAGAGGATGAGCCGCCCCTCGGCATCGGTATTGAGGATCTCCACGGTCTGGCCGTCGAGCGTCTTCACCACGTCGCCGGGCCGCGTGGCGCGGCCGCCGGGCATGTTCTCGCAGGCCGGAATGACGCCAACGAGGTTCACCGGCGCCCTCATCGCGGCGAGCGCGCGGAACGCGCCGAGGACGCTGCCGGCGCCCGACATGTCGAACTTCATCTCGTCCATCTCGGCGGCGGGCTTGAGCGAGATGCCGCCGGTGTCGAAGGTGATCCCCTTGCCGACGAGCACCACGGGCTTGCGGCTCCTGGCGGCGCCCGCGTAACGCAGCTCGATGAGCTTGGGCGGCTCGCGCGAGCCGCCGGTCACCGCGAGCAGCGCCCCCATGCCGAGCCGCTGCATGTCCTCGCGCTCGAGGACGCGAACGCCGATCCCGAACTGCCTGCCGAGCCTCTTCGCCTCTTCGGCAAGGTGCGACGGGGTGCAGTGGTTGGCCGGCAGGTTTCCAAGCGTGCGCGCCGCATCGACGCCGTCGGCCGTCGCGGCGGCTTCCCGGAGCGCCGCCCTGGCCTGGTCGGTGACCGGCGTACCGAGCACCGCGAGCGCAACCTCGGCGAGCGCCGGCGCCGGCGGGACCTTGCGCGTCTTCAGCCGGTCGAACCGGTAGAACACGTCGCGAAGCCCGAGCACCGCCTGGCGCACGTTCCACGAAAGCGCCCGCCGCCCGACCTTGAGGTCCGCGAGAAACAGCGCCGCGTCGCGCGCGCCGAGCTCCTTCAGCGCGCCAGCCGCGGCGCGCAGCGCCTCGCGGTAGGGGCCTTCCGCGAATTCCCGGCGCGGCCCGAGGCCCACCAGCAGCACGCGGGCGGCGGCGAGGCCCGGCACGCGGCGCAGCAGCAGCGTCGAGCCGGTCCGGCCCGAGAGGTCG
>JBBINV010000068.1:0-16965 GCA_037443705.1 Betaproteobacteria bacterium
GCGCTTCGGAATGCGCGACTCTTCCAGCACGTACTTCACCGGGTCAGACATGGCATTTCCTCCTCCCAGAGGGTTGAAGGCTCATCGTATCGTGCAGCGCGGATCCGGCGACACCGTTACGTTGAGCAGGGTCAAGAACCATAGTCGCGCGCGGCGGCCTCGGGGCTCACCTTGCCTTCGCGCAGATCGCGCTCGAGAAGTGCGCGCTCGCGGCTGCGCGGATCACCGTAGCCGCCGCCGCCCGCCGCGTCCATCACCACCAGGTCGCCGGGCGCGAGGCGCGTAAGGCCGTAGGGATTCCCCGGCTTGCCGTTGACGAGAAATCGCGCGAGCGCGCCGGGCTTGCCGCCGAAGAGCCCTTCGGGCGGCAGGCGAAACCGCCCCGACTGGATCGCGAGGTGCACGGGCGGCTGCGGCGCATAGGCGTCGTCCGGTACGCGGAACACCTCGCGGCGGCCGAGGGCGCCGCGCCGGCGGCCCGCGCCGCCCGAGTCGGGAAGCAGTTCGCGCCGCTCCACGATCAGCGGCGAATCGCTCTCGAGGATCTCCACCGGCGTATTCGCGCCGTTCGCCGGAAAGATGAACGATCCTTCGCCGTCGCGCGCTGCGCCGGCGCCGAGGCCACCGCCGCGAATCAGAACGGTGTGGAACGGCTCGCCGCTCGCGCGCCGCCCGTAGAACACCTGCATCGTGGCGGGCGTGCCGCCGCTCGCCGCCACCACGCGCTCGGGCAGCGCCGGGGCGAGCGCGCGGTAGATGATCTCGGTGACGAAGTGCCCGATCTGCATGCGCGCCGCCACCGCCGCGGGGAAGCGGCAGTTCAGCACCGTACCTTCGGGGGCCGTCAGCCGGATCGGCGCCGCCACGCCATCGTTGTTCGGGATGTCCGGGTCGAAGATGCTCTTCACCGCCATGTGGACGTAGGCGTAGGTGAAGTTAAGGACGACGTTTCCTCCCCAGTGGACCTGCGGCGAGGACCCTGTGAAGTCAACCGCGATGTCGCTGCCGGAGATCGTGACCGCGCAATTGATGACGACGTCCTCGTGCCCCTGCATCTGCTCGATGCGCCCGTCCGCGCGGTAGACGCCCTGCGGCGCCTTTGCGATCGCCGCGCGCAGGCTCGATTCGCTTCGGCCGATGATCTCGCCGGCGAGCTCGTCGAGGCCCTCCAGCCCGTAGTCCTCCAGCATGCGCACGATCTTCTCGCCGCACACGTGGTTCGCCGCGACCTGCGAGCGGATGTCGCCGGTGACCTGCTCGGGCGTGCGGACGTTCGCGCGGATCATGGCGAGGACGCTCTCGTTCAGCCGTCCCTCCTCGTAGAGCTTCACGAGCGGAATGAAAAGCCCCTCTTCGAAGACGTCGTGGTTGTCGGAAGACACGCGCCCGCCGATGTCGGCGTGGTGCAGGATGCAGGCGGTGAAGGCGGCGAGCCGGCCCCGATGGAACACGGGCGAGATGACGCACACGTCGTTCAGGTGTCCGGCGAGCGCCCAGGGGTCGTTGGTGATCCACGCATCGCCGGGCCGGATGCGCTCCGCGGGCAACCCCTGCACGATGTTCTTCACGCCGAGCGCCATCGCGCCGGACTGGCCGGGCGTGGCGAGCGTGCCCTGAGCGAGCTCCCGCCCCCGGCGGTCGGTGAAGATGCAGGTGTAGTCGTGCGCGTCGCGCAGCAGGCTCGAGAACGCGGTGCGCGCCACCGCGGCGTCCGCCTCGTCGACGATGGAGATCAGCCGGCGCCAGAGGATTTCCACCGTGATCGGGTCGAACCGGCTTTTCATGTCTCCAGGTCGATCCACAGGAATCCGTACTCGTCCACGCGCGCGGCCGCGTCCTCGCCCACGATGACCGTGGACTCGCGCTCCTCCACGATCGCCGGCCCCCGGAAAGCGGCTCCCGGCCCGAGCTTGTAGCGGTCGTAGACAGTAAAGGGGACGAAGCATCCGGCGGTCCGGGAGTAGGCCTCGCGAACGCCCTTGATCGCGTCCTGCGCAGTCCCCCGGAAAGAAAGTTTCGGCAACTCCAGAAGCCTGACCGGCAGGCTTGCCCGCACGCAGAAGTTCACGTATTCGACGGGGGATTCAGGATAGGTCCGCCCGTAGAGCCGCGTGTACTCGGCGTCGAACCGGCGCCGCACTTCCGCCGGATCGAGCCGCGCGAAATCGCGCCCGGGGACCGGCAGACGCGTCTCCGAGCCCTGGCCCACGAAGCGTGCCTCCACCGCGCGCGCGAACTCGATCTCACCTTCGGCGCCGGCGCGCCGGAGCGTGCGTTCGCATTCGATCTCCAGGGCGCTGAATATCCTTTCCAGTTCGACCGGATCGGCGGAGGCGAGCGGAACCTTGTGGCTGCGCACCAGGTCGAAGGCGCGCGGCGCGGCGAAGAAGCCCAGTGCCGAGCCCACGCCGGCGTTCGGCGGAACGATCAGGCGCGGCGCGCCGAGCTTGCGCGCAAGCCCGTACGCGTGCACGGGGCCCGCGCCGCCGAACGCGGCCAGCGCGAGCGCGCGCGGATTGCCGCCGCGCTCGGCGATGTGCGTCTTCGCCGCCGCCGCCATGGTCTCGTTGACGAGATCGTGGATTCCCCAGACCGCTTCCAGATACGAGACCCCGAGCGGGGCCGCAATCCGCTCTTCGATTCCGCGGCGCGCGGCGCCGGCGTCGAGCCGCATCGCGCCGCCGAGGAAGTATTCCGCGTCGAGATACCCGAGCAGCAGATCGGCATCGGTCACCGTGGGCTCGGTACCGCCGCGGCCGTAGCAGATCGGGCCCGGTTCCGCGCCCGCGCTCTCGGGGCCCACCTGGAGCGTGCCGAGGCGGCTCTTGCGCGCGATGCTGCCGCCGCCCGCGCCGATCTCCATGAGATCCACCACCGGCACCTGGATCGCGAGGCCGCTTCCTTTCTGGAACCGCTGCACGCGCCCGACCTCGAAGGTCGGGACGACGCCCGCGATGCCGTCCTGGATGAGGCAGGACTTCGCGGTGGTGCCGCCCATGTCGAAGCAGAACATCTGCGGCAGGCCGAAGAGGCGGCTGTAATGCTGCCCCGCGATCACCGCGGCGGTAGGACCCGACTCGATGATTCGCACCGGGAACTCGGCCGCGGTCTGGGCCGAGGTCACGCCGCCCGAGGAAAGCATGATGAAGAGCCGCCCGCGGAAGCCTGCGTCGGCGAGGCGCGCTTCGAGCCGCCGGAGGTACTTCCCGGTGAGCGGCTTCACGTAGGCGTTCGCGACCGTGGTGCTGGTGCGCTCGTACTCGCGGATCTGCGGCAGGACTTCGTAGGAGATCGAGACCGAAGCCTGCGGCAGCTCCTCGGCGAGCATGCGCTTCACCGCCTGCTCGTGAGCCGGGTTCTCGAAGGAATTGAGCAGGCACACCGCGACCGACTGCACTTCCATCGCCGCGAGCGCGCGCGCCGCCTCCCGCGCCCCGCTTTCGTCCAAGGGCTCGAGAACGCTTCCGTCCGCGCGCACCCGCTCGCGTACCTCCAGGCGCCGCTCGCGCGGCACCAGCGGCTCGGGGAACTCGGCGAACGGATCGTACGCGGCATAGCGGATCTCGCGGCCGAGCTCGAGCACGTCGCGGAACCCGGCGGTGGTGAGAAGCCCCGTGCGTGCCCCTTTGCGCTCGATGATCGCGTTGATGACGAGCGTGGTGCCGTGGATCACCTCCTCCAGCCGCGCGATGGCGCCCGGGCTCGCGGCCTCGAGCGCCCGGATGCCCTCGACGATCGCCTGCGACGGATCGCGCGGGGTCGTGAGGCGCTTGTGGGTCATGATCCGCCCGGTGGCCTCCTCGAGCAGGACGAAGTCCGTGAACGTTCCGCCGACGTCGACTCCCACCCGCATGGCGCGCGCGCCTTGACGCCCTCCGGCTGTTGGGTATACGGTATACGGTACACGCCATGGCCCCCCGCCTGCAAGTGCTGCAGCGCCTCGCGCCGCTCGGCGACCGGGTGTACGAGCGGCTTCGCGAGCACCTGCGCGCCGGCCGGATCGCGACCGGCCAGCGGCTCCAGGAGGCCGCGCTCGCGGCGCAGCTCGGCGTGTCCCGCACCCCGGTGCGCGAAGCGCTCGCGCGCCTGGCGAGTGAAGGCCTGGTCGTCGCCGACGGGCGCAGCTTCACGGTGCCTTCGCTCAGCGACGCCGACATCGAGGACATCTACGCCCTCCGGTTCCTGCTCGAGCCGGAGGCATTGCGCGAAATCGCCCAGGCGGGGGTTTCGCGGGAACAACTCCGGTCGCTCAGGAAGCCCCTCGAAGACATGGCTGCCGCTCACGCGGCCGGCGACGGCGCGCAGTTCATGGAGGCGAACTACGCTTTTCGCGCGGCGTGGATGGCGCTCATTCCCAACCGGCGGCTTGCGCGCGCGATCGAGCTCTACGCCGATCACGTGCGGTACCTGCGCGCCTTCACGCTCGAGGACAAGGCGGTGCGCGCGGTCGTGCTGAAAGGGCTTCGGCGGCTGCTCGCGGCGCTCGAAGCCGGCGAGGGCGACGCGGCGGCCGAGGGGATGCTCGCGCATCTCGGCAACGCCAAGCGGATCCTGCTCGAGAAGCGAGGCGCGCGATGAGCTACGAGGCGGAGATTCCCTACGGCGCCTACTGGAGCACGCCGTTCGCGCGCTGGCAGGGGGCATTCGCGCACCTGAACGCGCTCGAGTTCGCGGCGCACGTCGCGAAAAAGGAACTCGCGCGGCGCGGTATTCCCGCCGCCGCGTTCGACCACGGCGTGCTCGGATTCAGCGTGCCGCAGAAGCATTCGTTCTACGGGCTGCCGTGGCTCACGGGCATGGCGGGCATCGGGAGCGTAGGCGGCCCGACGCTCATGCAGGCCTGCGCGACCGGCGTTCGGGTGCTCCTCGCGGCCGCACAGGAGATCGAGTGCGGGCTGTCGCAGGTTTCGCTCGCCGTGACCTGCGACCGCACTTCCAACGGGCCGCACCTCTATTACCCCGATCCCCTCGGGCCCGGCGGCACCGGCGCGCACGAAGACTGGGTGATGGACAACTTCAGCTGCGATCCGCTGGGCCGGCACGCGATGGTGCGCACCGCGGAGAACGTCGCCGCGAAACACGGCATCGGCACCGCGGAACAGCACGACGCGGTGCTCAGGCGCGAGGCGCAGTACCGCGACGCGCTCGCGAACGATTGCGCGTTCCAGAAGCGCTACATGAGCCTTCCATTCGAGGTTCCGGACGCGGCCTACCGCAAGACCGCGGCCACGCTCGCGAGCGACGACGGCATCCGCTTTTCCACCGCGGAGGGGCTCGCGAAGCTGAGGCCCGTGATCGAAGGCGGCACCGTGACCTACGGCGGGCAGACCCATCCGGCCGACGGAAACGCGGGAATCGTGCTTGCCGCGCCGGGGCGCGCGAAGGAGCTGAGCCGCGATCCGAAAATCCGCATCCGGCTGCATGGCTTCGGCCAGGCGCGCGCGCCGCTCGCGTTCATGCCGGAAGCGCCGGTCCCGGCCGCCGAGCGCGCGCTCGCGCAGGCCGGAAGGAAATTCTCCGACATGGCGGCGGTGAAGACTCACAACCCGTTCGCGGTGAACGACATCCTCTTTTCGCGCAGGACCGGCATCCCGCTCGAGCGCTTCAACAACTACGGTTCGTCGCTCGTCTGGGGCCACCCCCAGGCGCCGATGGGCACGCGTGCCGTGATCGAGCTGATCGAGGAGCTCGTCCAGCGCGGCGGCGGCTGGGGCCTTTTCACCGGATGCGCGGCGGGCGATACCGCGATGGCGGTGGTGCTCGAGGTCGCCGGAGGGTGAGCGCATGAACCTCGCGGGCTGGATCGACCGCCACGCGGCGTTCACGCCGGGCAAGTGCGCGATCCGGTTCGGGGGGAAGGATTGGTCCTACGAGGACTTGCGGGTTCGCATTCTCCGAATCGCCAATGAACTGCGGGGTCTCGGTGTCACGCGTTCCGACGCGGTCGCGTATCTCGGCCTCAACCATCCCGACATGCTTGCGCTGCTGTTTGCCTGCGCGCGGCTCGGCGCGATGTTGGCGCCGCTCAACTGGCGGCTCGCGCCGCCCGAGCACGCGCGCATGCTCGCGGCCTGCCCGCCGAAGCTGCTTTTCTTCGAAGAGGCATTCGAGGGGCATCTGGGAGCGACCGGTTTTCGGGGTCAGACTCGCAAGTTGTCTGACATTCTCCGGACAGCAGATTCGGATCCATTCCCGGATATCGGCGACGAGAACAGCCCGGTGCTGCTCTGCTACACCTCGGGCTCGACCGGCGCGCCGAAGGGCGCGGTGCTCACGCAGCGCGCGCTTGTCTGGAACGCGGTGAACAGCGCGCACATGCACGACCTTACGAGCGCCGACCGGGTGCTGACGACGCTGCCGATGTTCCACGTAGGCGGCCTCAACATCCAGACGACCCCCGCGCTGCACGCGGGCGCCACGGTCGTGCTGCACCCGAAGTTCGATCCCGGGACGGCGCTCGACGCGATCGAGCGCGAGCGCATCACGCTCGCAGTGCTCGTCCCGGCGCAGCTCGAGGCCCTGATGGCCCTGCCGCGCTGGAAGACGTCGGATCTGTCGAGCCTGCGCATGATCACGACCGGTTCGACCATCGTCACCGAGGCGTTCGTGCGCCGGGTGAACGCGCGCGGCGTGCCCTGCGTCCAGGTCTACGGCGCGACCGAAACCTGTCCGATCGCCACCTACGTGCGCGCGGAGGACGCCGAGAGAAAGGCGGGCTCGGCGGGCGCGCCCGCGCTTCACTGCGAGGTGAAGGTCGTGGACGACGCGGGGCGCGAGCTGCCGGCCGGTGCCGACGGCGAGATCCTGGTGCGCGGGCCCAACGTCGCCGCGGGCTACTGGAATGCGCCGGCCGAGAGCGCGCAGGCGTTCCGCGACGGCTGGTACCGCTCGGGCGATCTCGGGCACTTCGACGCCGACGGCCATCTCACGGTCGTCTCGCGCAAGAAGGACATGATCATCTCGGGCGGCGAGAACATCTACCCGGCCGAGCTCGAGAACGTGCTCGCCGAGTGCCCGGCGATCGCCGAGGCATGCGTGGTGGGGGCGCCCGACGAGCGCTGGGGCGAGACCGTGGTCGCGGCGGTGGTGCTGAAACCCGGGGCGCGCATGAGCGAAGCCGAGGTGATGGCGCTCTTCGAGGGCCGGATCGCGCGTTACAAGCACCCGCGCGAAGTGCGGTTCCTCGCGCAGCTGCCGCGCAGCGCGCTCGGCAAGGTCTGCAAAGACGAGGTGCGCGCGGCGGTGGCGGGCACGCCATGAACTTCGAGCCGACCCCGGTGCAGAAGCAGGTGCGCGAGACTTTCGCGCGCTTCTGCGACGAGCGCATCGCCCCGCGGGCGGCGTCGCTGGACGAGGCTCATGCCTTTCCGCGCGAGCTGTTCGCCGAGCTCGCGGCGATGGGCCTGTTCGGCATGCGCTACCCGGAGGACGTTGGGGGGAGCGGCATGCAGTTGAGCGAATTCTGCATCGCGCTCGAGGAGGTCGCGCGCGGCTCGATGTCGCTCGCCGGCTGCGCGGCGATGCAGTCGCTGATGGGCACGAAGTTCCTTCATATGCTCGGCGGGGCCGACGTGCTCGAGCGCCTGTTCAAGCCGGCGCTGCGCGGCGAGAAGGTCGGCGCGATCTGCATGACCGAGGCGAATGCAGGAAGCGACCTGGATTCCATTGCGACGATGGCTCGAAGGGTGGACGGCGGATACGTCCTCAATGGAAGCAAGACGTGGGTCACCTCGGCCCCGGTTGCCGATTTCTTTACCGTGTTCGCAAGAGCGGGCGAAGCGAAGAAGCTCACGATCTTCCTCGTGGAACGCTCGTTCGAGGGCCTCGCGATCGGGCGCGCGATCGAGAAGATGGGGGTGTGGGCACTGCCGACCTCCGAGCTTTCGTTCGACGAATGCTTCGTTCCCGACTCGCACCGGCTTTCGCGCGAGGAAGGCGACGGCGAGGCGCACCTCCGGAAAACGCTCGCCGAAATCCGGATCATCACCGGCGCCATGGCGCTGGGAGTGGCGCGTGCGGCCCTCGAGGCTGCGGTGCGCTACGCGGCCGAGCGGCGGCAGTTCGGGAGGGCGATCAACCGCTTCCAGGCGATCCAGATGAAGCTCGCCGAGATGGCGACCGGCCTCGAGGCGGCCTCCGGGCTCGTCTATCGCGCCGCGTGGCTGCGCGACGCGGGAAGACCCCATCACACGCAGGCCGCGATGGCCAAGCTCTTCGCGAGCGAGACCGCGGCCTCGGTCTGCGATCAGGCGGCGCGCGTGTTCGCCTCCTACGGCTACGCGATGGAGTACCCGGTGCAGCGATACCTGCGCGACGTGCGCTTCACGCTGATCGGCGGTGGCACGAGCGAGATCCTCAAGCTCATCATCGCGAAGGAGGTCTCCTCGTGAATCGCCCGATCAAGGTGGTGCTTGCCAAACCGGGGCTCGACGGCCACGACCAGGGAGCGAAGGTCGTGGCGCGTGCGCTGATGGACGCCGGGATGGAAGTGGTCTACACGGGCCTTCGCCAGACGCCCGAGGCGGTGGCGAGAATCGCGCAGGACGAGGACGCGGACGTGATCGCGCTCTCCTCCATGGCCGGATCGCACCTGCCGTTCTGCCAGAGACTGAAGCCGCTCCTCGAGCAGGCGGGGCTTTCCGACAAGCTCTGGGTGATCGGCGGAAACCTGCCGAAGCAGGACCACGCGCGGCTGCGCGAGCTCGGGTTCCGCGGAATCTTCCCGTCAAGCTCCCGGCTGGACGAGATCGTGCGGTTCGTTCGGGAGAATGCGCCGTGAAACCGGTGGTCAACGAATCCGGACTCGAGATCCGTCCGCGCTACACGAGCGAGGACGTCGATCGCTCGGGCGGCTACGGCTTCATCGGCGAGCCGGGGCAGTACCCCTTCGTGCGCGGAATCCACCCGCTCATGTACCGGCATCGCCCGTACACGATGCGGCAGTACACCGGGTTCGGCAATCCAGCCGACACCAACCGGCGCTTCAAGTACCTGATCGCGAACGGGCAGACCGGGCTCAACGTGGCGTTCGACCTGCCCACGCAGTGCGGCCTCGATTCGGACGATCCGCTCGCGCACGGCGAAGTGGGGCGCGTCGGGATGGCCGTGGACACGCTCGCGGACTTCGAGACCGCGTTCGAGGGCATCGACCTCGACGCGATCACGGTGTCGCTCACCGTGAACGGGGCGGCGCCGCAGCTGATCGCGATGTACCTCGCAATGGCCGAGAAGCGCGGCTACGATGTCGCAAGACTGCGCGGCACCGCGCAGAACGACATCCTGAAGGAGTTCATCGGCCGCGGAACCTGGATCTATCCCGTGGAGCCGTCGGTGAAGCTCGTGGGCGACACGATCGAGTACTGCGCCCGGTACGCGCCGAAGTACAGCCCCGTGTCGGTGTGCGGCTACCATATCCGCGAGTCGGGCGCGAACCCGGCGCAGGAAATGGCGTATGCGTTCTGCATCGCAAGAGCCTACGCCGACGAGGCGCTCGGGCGCGGCCTTGACATCGACGAGTTCGCCGGGCGGCTCTCGTTCAACTTCAATGTGTTCGGCAACATCTTCGAGCAGGTGGCGAAGTTCCGCGCCGGACGCGGCCTCTGGGCGAAGATCGTGAAGGAGCACTACGGCGCGAAGCGCCCGGAGTCCGCGTGGCTGCGCATGATCGCGGGCGGCGGGGGCGGCGGGCTCACCTACGAGCAGCCCGAGGTGAACATCGTGCGCGGCGCCTATTACGCGCTGATCGCCGCGCTCGGCGGCGCGCAGACGATGGCCCTTTGCTGTTACGACGAGGCCTATACCATTCCCACCGAGTACGCGCAGCGGATATCCCTGCGCACGATGCAGCTGCTCGTGGAGGAGATGGGCCTCGCCGACACGGTCGATCCGCTCGGAGGCTCGTGGTACGTCGAGACGCTCACCAACGAAATGCGCGCGAAGATGGAAGCGGTGATGGCCGAGGTCGACGCCGAAGGCGGGATCGTGAAGCTCGTCGCCGAGGGCGCCATCCAGGCGAAGGTATCGGCGCAGGCCTACCGCATGCAGCGCGCGATCGAGTCGGGCGAGTTCCGCAAGGTCGGCGTGAACTGCTACCGGAGCGACTCGGAGGAGGAGCACGAGGTCGCGCTCCATCCGTACGACGAGGCCGACGCGCGCCGGCAGGTGCGCAGCCTCGAGGAAATCCGGATGAAACGCGACGCGAACGAAGTGGAGAAATCTCTCTCGAAAATCTCCGCCGCAGCGCGAAACGACGAGAACGTCATGCCCGCGGTTGTCGAGGCGGTCAAGGCCTACGCCACGGTGGGAGAGATCACGCACGCGCTCGCAGGCGTGTACGGGCGCTACCGGGAGCCGGTGAGATTCTAGGTTCAGACATGAGTTCTTCTCCGATCCACTCCGGAGCCGTTTCCTGGATGGCACCCCGATCGCTCGAAGCCGCGGCGGCGCTGCTGCGCGGCGGCGGCGTCACCGTCGTGGCGGGCGGCACCGACGTGATGCCGCAGTCCCGGTCCGGAAAGATCCGTCTCGCGCCGGTGCTCATGAGCGTGCGGCGCGTTCCCGAGCTGAAGGGGATTTCGGGGAGCGACGGGACGGTGCGAATCGGAGCGCTCGTGACGATTTCGGAGCTTCTCGAGAGCGCGCTCGTCCGGGCGGAGCTCGCGGTTCTGTGGCAGGCCTGCGACCACTTCGCCAGCGACCAGATCCGGAACGCCGCGACGATCGGCGGCAACGTCTGCAACGCCTCGCCCGCGGGCGACACGCTCGTGCCGCTCCTTGCGCTTGAGGCGCGCGTCGTGCTCGCCGGGGCGCGCGACGGGGGGCTCGACACCCGGCGCGTGCCGATCGCCGGGTTCTTCAGCGGGCCGGGCAGGACCGTGCGCGCGCCGCACGAGCTCGTGACCGCGCTCGAGATTCCGCTGCCGGGCCCGGGGTTCGTCTCGGCGTTCTGCAAGTTCGGCACGCGGCCGGCGCTCGACATCCCGGCGGTCTCGATCGGCTTCGCCGCGGTGCGCGAAGAAGGTGTCCTGCGCAACGTGCGGATCGCGCTCGGCGCGGTGGCGCCGACGCCGCTTCGTGCCGTGGGGGCCGAAGGGATTCTTGAAGGAAAGCCTCCTGACCCGGACACCGTGGAAGCGGCCGTCCGGGTCGTACAGGAGGAGATTCGCCCCATCTCGGATGTCCGCGCATCGGACTGGTACCGGCGCGAGCTCGTGGGGAACCTCTTGAGGAGGATGCTGGCTCATGTCCGCGAGGGTTGAGATCGATTTCACGTTGAACGGCGTGCGGCGAAAGGTGGAGGTGCCGCCCGCCATGAGCGCGCTCGCGATGCTGCGCGACCTGCTCGGGCTCACGGGCACGAAGTACGGCTGCGGCGAGGGCGAGTGCGGCGCGTGCACGATCCGCGTGGACGGGCGCACCGTGAATTCGTGCCTCATGTTCGCTGCCGACTGCGACGGGCGCGACGTCCTCACCATCGAGGGGCTCGCGGCGAGCGCGCAGGGCGAGGCGCTCGCGCGGAGCTTCGTGGAGCACGGAGCGGTGCAGTGCGGCTTCTGCACCCCGGGCATCGTGGTGCAGGCGTCGCAGTTCATCGCGCGCCACCCCGGCGCGAGCGAGGCCGAGATCAAACGCGGCATCGAGGGGAACCTTTGCCGCTGCACCGGCTACCGGAAGATCGTCGAGGCGATCGCAAATGCGGGGTCAGACTCGACTTTCCAGGGAGGCGCGCATGGCTGAGGCGAGGAAAGTCGAGTCTGACCCCGGTTTCTCGCTCCTCGGCAAGCGCATCCCGAAGCTCGACGCGCCCGACAAGGCGAGCGGCAACACGCGCTACATCCACGACCTGGAGGTGCCGGGCGCGCTGCACGCGAAGATCCTGCGCTCGAGCGAGGTGCACGCGCGCATCCGGTCGATCGAAACGGGCGCGGCGAGGGCGCTTCCCGGCGTGCACGCGGTGATCACGGCGGCCGACGTTCCCTGGCAGCGCCCGATCGGGGTGGCGAAGGACCATCTGCCGCTCAAGACCGACCGCGTCCGGAGCCTGCGCGACGAAATCGCCGCGGTGGCCGCCGACACCGAGGAGATCGCGGAGGCGGCGCTGAAGCTCATCCGCGTGGAATACGAGCCCCTGCCCGTGATCACCGACGCGGTCGAGGCGCTCAGGCCCGGTGCGCCGCTCATCCACCCCGAGCCGCACGGCGCCAACGGCAGCCCGCACCTGAAGCCCGGCGCGCCGGTCGCCTTCGCCGGCAAGGCCGACAACGTGGCGATGACGTTCGAGTACGCGCAGGGCGACATCGCGCAGGGCGAGGCCGGGTCGGACGTGGTGATCGAGGACGTGTTCCGCCTGCACTACGTGACGCACTGCTGCATGGGCGTCTCGGGCGTGATCGCCGCGTTCGACCCGGGCGGGAATCTCCTGCTTCATTCCAATACGCAGGTACCGTTCCTGCACAAGCGCGAATTCGCCGAGCTGCTGGGGATCGACCCGGCGCGAATTCGCATCATTCAGCCGCCGATCGGCGGCGGGTTCGGCTCCAAGCTCGACATCTACCCCTTCGAGCCGATCGCGATATTCCTGGCCAGAATCACGAAGCGTCCGGTGAAGCTCGTCTTCACGCGCGAGGAGGAGTTCCTCGCCTCGCCGACGCGCCAGCCGGTGCTGATGAAGCTGCGCTCGGGCTGCCGGAAGGACGGCACGCTCACCTTCCGCGAGGTGGAGACGCTGCACGACAACGGCGCGTACACCTCGTGGGGCGCGACCACGCCGTTCGTCATGATGCAGACGATCTCGTCGCTCTACCGCGTGCCGCACTGCAAGTACCGCACGCGCGCCGTCTACACGAACAACCCCTACGCCGGGTCGTTCCGCGGCTACGGCAACCTCCAGGCCACCTTCGCGGTGGAGGCGCACATGGACAAGCTCGCCGAGGCCGTGGGGATGGACGGGCTCGCGTTCCGGCTGAAAAACGCGCAGGAGCCGGGCGAGGTCTCGCCGCAGGGCATGCACTTCAGGAGCTGCGGCTTCAAGCAGTGCCTCGCCACCGCGGCCGAGCGCAGCGACTTCCTGAGAAAGCAGGCCGCCAACCGCGCGCGCCAGGGCGACCCGGATCCGGTCAAGCGCGGCGTAGGCATCGCCTCGATGCTGCACGTAGGGGGCGGCGCGAAAATCTACCCCTCGGACGGCTGCGGCACGATCCTCAAGATCGACGACTTCGCGCACGTGACGCTGATGACCGGCGCCTCGGAAATCGGGCAGGGCTCGGAAACGGTCCTCGCGCAGCTCGTGTGCGAGGAGCTGGGCCTGCCGCTTTCCGCGGTGACCGTGGTCAACAACGACACCGACATCACGCCCTGGGACGTCGGCGTGCACGCCTCGCGCACCACGTTCATCGCGGGCAACTCGGCGATAGGGGCCGCAAGGAAAGCGAAAGACAAGATTCTTTCGGCCGTCTCCGCGCGAACCGGAGCTCCGGCCGAAGCGCTCGCCCTGAAGGACGGGTTCATCGTCAGAGGAGAGGAAAAGCTCTTCGAGCTCGGCAAGTTCCTGAGGTCGCTGCACTTCTCGGAAAAGGCGGAGCTCGTGATGACGACGCACTACTACGAGCCGCCGAGCCATCACCAGGACCGGCAGTTCAGGGGCGACGTCTCGGCCGCCTACGCCTGGGCGACCCAGGTCTGCGAGGTCGAGGTGGACACGCAGACCGGGATCGTCCGGCTGCTGAAGGTCACCGGCGCGCACGACGTGGGCCGCGTGCTCAATCGACTCGGGATCGAGGGGCAGATCGAGGGCGGCATCGTGATGGGCCAGGGCTACGCGATCACCGAGAACCTCGTGGTCGAGAACGGCGTGGTGAAGAACCCCAATTTTCGCGACTACAAGCTCGTCACCGCGCCCGAGATCCCGGAAATGGACGTCACCTTCATCGAAACCATGGACGGCGAGGGCCCGCAGGGCGCGAAAGGGGTGGGGGAGGCGCCGGCGATCTGCATCGCCGCGGCGGTGGCGAACGCGATCGCGAACGCGACCGGCGTTCGCATCACGGCGCTGCCGTTCACGCCAGAGCGCGTCTACCGCGCGCTCAAGGGAAAGCTTCCCTCGCCAGAATGGAACGTGCCCGCGTGAAGCGCCGCACGGTCCTCTCGATGGAGCAGGCACTGTCACTTCCCTCGGCGACGCTGCGGTTTGCGCAGCTCGGCTGGCGCGTGATCCGGATCGAGGCGACGCCGCAGGGCGGCGGGCTCCCGGGCGATCCCAACCGCTACATCGGCGGGCGGATCGCCGACGACGACCGGCGCAGCTACTTCATCGCGCCCAACGTGGGCAAGGAATCGATCGCGCTCAATCTCAAGGACGCGCGCGGGCAGGAGGTGCTGCGGCGGCTCGTTCGCGCGCTCGACGCGGACGTGTTCTGCTGCAACACCGTGCCCTCGCGCTACAAGGCGCTCGGGATCGACTACGCGACGCTCGCAACGGTGAAGCCCGATCTCGTCTGGGCCGGGATCTCGGCGATGGGGCCGCAGTATCCCGAGGCGCCCGGCTACGACCCGGTGATCCAGGCGATGTGCGGCTACATGGAGGTGACGGGCGATCCGAAAGGCCCGCCCACGGTGATGGGGCTGCCCGTGACCGACCTCAAGGCCGGTGACGAGGTGTACGCGAACGTGATGCTGGCGCTCCTGGAGCGCCACGAGACCGGGCGCGGCAAGGAGATCCACGTCTCGATGCTGCAGGCCGCGGCCTCCTGGCTCATCACGGTGCTGCCGCTCCTGGACATGGGCTGCGCGCCCGGCGAGATCACCCGCGCCGGCAACGAGCACCGCAAGTTCATCCCGACCAACGTCTATCCGGCGAAGGACGGGTTCGTCTACCTCGCGATCGGCAGCGATGCGCAGTGGCGCAGATTGACGGAGATTCCGAAGTTCAGGCCGGTGGCAAATGACACTCGCACGACCAATGAAGGCCGTCATGCCGAGCGCGAGGCGATCCATCGCGACATGGCGGCGGTGACGGTCCGGCACACGGTGGAGGAGATCCTCGCCGATCTGCGCGCGGCCACGATTCCCGCGACGCGCATCTTCGACATCCGGCAGGTGAGGGAGCTGCCGCAGCTGCGCGACAAGCTCACGCGCACGACGCTGCCCGGCGGCCGGGGGATCTGCATGCAGCCGATGGCGGTGGACGTTCCGGGCGCGCGCGCGGAGCTCGATTTCCCGCACAAGTACGGCGCCGACACGCGGCGCGTGCTCGCCGAGGCGGGCGTCGGGCCGGGCGAGATCGAGGCGCTCGCCGGCGACGGGATCATCGCGTGAAGCGCGACGCGGCGCGGGGCGAGTTGAGCGAAGGCGGCGCGCGCTACCTGCTCGTGCGCGCCGATTCGCTCATGGGGACGTTCCGCCGGCTTCCCCGGCCGGCGCGTCGCGTCGCGCTCGCCGCGTTCGCCGATTCGGTCGCCGAGCACGGGGGGCGCTCCGCCGAGCGCTACGGCTCGGAAGCGGGGCGCAAGGCGCTGCTGCGAAGGATAGAAGCCGCGGCGCGCGAGCTCGGCTGGGGGGCCTGGAAGTTCGACCGCAGGGGCGCTTCGATCCGCCTCAGCGTGCGAAACAGCCCCTTCGCGGCGGGGTATGGGCCGTCGGCCGCTCCCGTGTGCGCGCCGATCGTCGGCATGCTGCGGGCGGTGGCGACGCGGGTCCTCGCGCGCCCGATGAGCGCGCAGGAACTCGAGTGCGCCGCCGCGGGCGGCGGCGTCTGCCGCTTTTGCGCCCGCGTCGAGGCACGAAAGCGCGGCGCCGCGCCATGAGGATCGCCGTGCTCGGCGGCGGGAACGGCGCCTACGCCGCGGCAGCCGACCTGAGCGAGCAGGGTCACGAGGTGCGGCTGTGGCGGCGCGACCGGACGGCGCTCGCGCCCGTTCTCGAGCGCGGAGCGATCACGCTCGTGGACGAGCGCGGAAGCCGGTCGGTGGCGCTCGCGCGGCCCTCGCTCGAGCTCGGTGAAGCCGTGCGCGGCGCCGAGCTCGTCGTGATCGCGGTCCCCGCCACGGCGCAGGAGGACATCGTCCGGACCATGGCGCCGCACCTCTCCGACGGGCAGGTCGTGTTCCTTCCGCCGGGGACCTTCGGTAGTTACGTCATGGCGCGGCTCGTGCGCGCAAGCGGATCGCGCGCGCAGGTCGCGTTTGCCGAGACCGGCACGCTCCCGTATCTGGCGAGAAAGCGCGGGCCGGAGCAGGTCGCGATCACGATCCGCGCGCAGCGCCTGCCCGTGGGCGTCTTTCCCGCCCGCGACAGCGCCCGGGCGCTCGAAGCGATCGCGCGCGCCTACCCGGTCGTGCACCCGGTCGAGGACGCGCTCTCGGCGGCGCTCATGAATGCCGGCCCGGTGATCCATCCGCCGCTCATCCTCATGAATGCCGGGCCGCTCGAGCACTTCGAGCGCTGGGACATCCACAACGAAGGCACGCAGCCGGCGATCCGGCGCGCGACCGACGCGCTCGACGCCGAGCGCATCGCGCTGCGCGAGGCGCTCGGCTACGCGCCCAACCACTATCCGCTGCGCGACCACTACACGAGCGACAGGTGGATGTACGGCGATGCGCACCGGCGCCTGACCGACTCCGGCGACTGGCGCGAGGCGATCGACCTGCGCAGCCACCGCTACATGCGCGAGGACGTCGCGCTCGGACTGGCGTTCCTCGTGTCGGTGGCGCGCTGGGCGAACGTGGCCGCGCCGGTGGCGACGGGGCTGCTCGCGCTCGCCTCGGCGGCGCTCGGCGAGGACCTCTACGCCGATTCGCCGCGCACGCTGGAGGCGCTCGGCCTCGCCGGACTCGGCCGCGAGGCCATGGCGCGGCTGCTGCGCGAGGGCTTGGCTGCGTGAGCGGCCTTGCGGTGATCGGCGCGCTCGGGGCCGGCCGCATGGGGCGCGGCATCGCGCAGGCGTTCGCGTTCGCGGGTCACGAGGTG
>JBBINV010000069.1:0-16826 GCA_037443705.1 Betaproteobacteria bacterium
GGGGGGAGGTGGCGGCCCTCCCCACTGATACCGTCTACGGCCTCTGCGCCCGCGCCCTCGACGCGGAGGCGGTGGAGCGGCTCTACCGCGCGAAGGGGCGGACGGAGGAGAAGGGGGCGCCGGTGCTGATCGGCGGGCGGCGCGCGCCGCTCGGCGGGCGGCGCTGCCGGTGCGGCCGCTACCGGAGGAGGCCCTTTGTATTCGGGCGGGTCGAGCAGAAAAGTGTACTCGCGGACGAGGCGCCCGGTCGACCACTGCAATTCGAGGAGCAACTCGAGAAACGGCTCGTTCACGGGCTGCGCGGAACTCAGCCGCAGAAGCGGCTTTCCGTTGCGCCGCTCTACGGCGACCCGGATGTTGCCGAGCGCCGGCGAATACTCGATGCCGGCCTGGCGGAAAGCGTCCGGCGACGCGATCCGCGCGACGAGCGAGTCCTCCTCCCCGGGCTGAAGCGATACGATCTCGACCTCGGCGCGCAGAGGCTCGCCCAGCGCCGACGTGACCTGCAGACGACCCAAGCCAGCGGCGTGGACAAGCAGCGGCACCGACAGGAACAACGCCAACGCGAGCCGCAATCCGGTCACCCCTTTAAGCACGGACACCACCCTGAGTGTTCTTCTGCGACCGAGTACCATAACATCATGGGATTAGGCGTGCAAGCTAAGAGAATTTCTCAGGAAATTTGCCGCACCCGGCTCAACCGCGAACCCCGAAATCGAGCAAGATCCTGAGCATCCGGCGAAGCGGTTCCGCAGCGCCCCAAAGCAACTGATCCCCCACCGTAAACGCCGCCAGGAAGTCCCCGCCCATCGGAAGCTTGCGCAGCCGGCCTACAGGTACCGAGAGCTTTCCGGTCACGGCGGCAGGCGTCAGCTCCGCAAGGCTCTCCTCACGGCGGTTCGGAACGACCTTCACCCAGTCGTTCGCCTCGGCGATCATCCCTTCGATCTCGTCGAGTGGGACGTCGCGGCGAAGCTTCACCGTGAGCGCCTGGCTGTGGCAGCGCATCGCGCCGACGCGCACGCAGATACCGTCGACCGGGATCGGCCGCGCCGAACGGCCCAGGATCTTGTTGGTCTCGGCGCCGCCCTTCCACTCCTCGCGACTCTGGCCATTGCCGAGGTCCTTGTCGATCCAGGGCAGCAGGCTCGCGGCAAGCGGAAAGCCGAAATTCTCCCTGGGCAACCCGCCGTTGCGCAGCGCAGCGGTGACTTTCCGGTCGATATCGAGCGCCGACGAGGCCGGCTGCGCAAGCACAGCGCGCGCCGCATCGCCCAGATGCGCCATCTGCTCGACCAGTTCGCGCATGTTGGCCGCACCCGCTCCCGAAGCCGCCTGATAGGTCATGCACGTCATCCACTCTACGAGGTCGCGGCGGAAAAGGCCCGCCATCCCCATCAGCATCAGGCTCACGGTGCAGTTGCCGCCGATGAAATCCCGCACCCCGCGCCCGAGCGCGTCCTTGATGACCGCCATGTTGACCGGGTCGAGGACGATCACCGCATCGCCCTTCATCCGAAGGGCACTCGCCGCGTCGACCCAGTATCCCTTCCATCCTGACTGACGCAGTCGAGGATGGATCGCCTGGGTATAGTCCCCACCCTGGCACGAAAGGATCACCGGAAGCTTCGCCAGGGCTTCCACGTCGTTCGCATCGGCAACCGGAGCGGTCTCGCGCCCGATTCCCGGGCCGGTGCCGCCCGCCTGCGATGTCGAGAAGAACACGGGCTCGACCAGCTCGAAATCGCGCTCCTCACGCATGCGCTCGACGAGCACCGAGCCCACCATGCCCCGCCAGCCTACGATCCCGACTCTCAGCATCTAGACGCGCTCCGCCACAGCCCGACCCATTTCCTCGGTGCCCAGTTTCGTCGTTCCCGCAGTATATATGTCCGCGGTGCGGAAGCCCTCGCCGAGCACCTTCTTCACCGCCGCCTCGACTCGCGCCGCGGCCTCGGGGCGGTCGAGCGAATACCTCAGCATCATGGCGGCCGACAGGATGGTGGCGAGCGGATTCGCGATGCCCTTGCCCGCGATGTCGGGTGCCGAGCCGTGGATCGGCTCGTACAGGCCCTTGCCCGCCGCGTCGAGCGACGCCGAGGGCAGCATTCCGATCGAGCCGGTGAGCATCGAAGCCTCGTCCGACAGAATGTCGCCGAACATGTTGCCGGTCACGATAACGTCGAACTGGCGCGGGTTGCGCACGAGCTGCATCGCGCAGTTGTCCACGTACATGTGGGAGAGCTCGACGTCCCGGTAGTTCTTCGCTTCGTCGGTCACCACCTCCCGCCAGAGCTGCGATGTCTCGAGTACGTTCGCCTTGTCGACCGAGCACACGCGGCGGCCGCGCCTGCGCGCCGCGTCGAACGCCACTTTCGCGATGCGCCGGATCTCGCCTTCGCTGTAGCGCATGGTGTCGAATCCTTCGCGACCGTTCCCTGTTGTCCGTATTCCCCTCGGTTCGCCGAAATAGATGTCTCCCGTCAATTCACGCACGATCAGGATATCCAGGCCCGCTACGACGTCGGCCTTCAGCGCGGAAGCCGAAGCGAGTTCCTCGTGCACCGTGGCCGGCCGCAGGTTCGCGAAGAGCCCCAGCGCCTTCCTGAGGCCGAGGATCGCCTGTTCGGGGCGCTGCGCGCGCGGCAGCGCGTCGTAACGCGGATCTCCGACCGCGCCGAAGAGAATGGCATCGGCATCCTTTGCGAGCGCGAGTGTCGCCGCAGGCAGCGGTTCACCGGTGGCCTCGACGCCCGCGCCCCCTACCGGGGCTTCCTCGAGCTCGAGCGGAAGATCCAGGCGCCGCAGCACCTTCACCGCCTGAGCGACGATTTCGCCCCCGATGCCGTCACCGGGCAGCACGGCGATCTTCATCGGCTCACCGGAAGAGCCAGGGCTGCCGCTCGCGGCGCTGCGATTCGAACGCCCGGATCTCGTCGGCGTGGCGAAGCGTCAGCCCGATCTCGTCCAGACCGTTGAGGAGGCAGTACCTGCGGAACGGCTCGACCTCGAAGCGCATCACCTTCGAGCGGTTCTCGGTCGAGACCGTTTGCGCCTCGAGATCGACGGCAAGGCGAAAGCCGGGAAACGCCGCGCAGTCGTGGAACAGCGCGTCCACCTCGGATTCGGACAGCGCGACGGGCAGCAGCCCGTTCTTGAAGCAGTTGTTGAAGAAGATGTCCGCGAACGAGGGCGCGATCACGCAGCGAAACCCGTGGTCGAGCAGCGCCCAGGGCGCGTGCTCGCGCGAGCTTCCGCAACCGAAGTTCTTGCGCGCGAGCAGGATCGTCGCACCCTGGTAACGCGGCTGGTTGAGCACGAAGTCCGGGTTGCGCGGCCGCTTCGCAACGTCCATCCCCGGCTCGCCGTGATCCAGGTAGCGCCAGGCGTCGAACAGGTTCGGGCCGTAGCCCGTGCGATGGATCGATTTCAGGAATTGCTTCGGGATGATCTGATCGGTGTCGACGTTGGCGCGGTCGAGCGGCGCCACGAGTCCGGTGTGGACCGTGAACTTTTCCATCAGCTCATCTCCATTGCCGGATGTCGACGAAGTGGCCCGCGATCGCCGCTGCCGCCGCCATCGCGGGGCTCACGAGGTGCGTGCGCCCGCCGTCGCCCTGCCGGCCCTCGAAATTGCGGTTCGAGGTCGAGGCACAGCGCTCGCCCGGTTCGAGCCGGTCGGCGTTCATCGCGAGGCACATCGAGCAGCCCGGCTGGCGCCACTCGAATCCTGCGTCGCGAAAGATCCGGTCGAGTCCCTCGCGCTCGGCCTGCGCCTTCACCAGCCCCGATCCCGGCACGACCATCGCGAGCCGGATGTTCTGCGCCACCCGCCGCCCCTTCGCCACCGCCGCCGCGATCCGCAGATCCTCGATGCGCGAATTGGTGCACGAGCCGATGAAGACCTTGTCGAGGCGGATGTCGGTGATTTTCGTGCGCGGCGCAAGCCCCATGTAGCGCAGCGCGCGCTCCATGCCTTCACGGCGCGCGCCATCCTTTTCCTTCTCCGGATCGGGGACCGCATCCTCGACCGAAACGACCATCTCGGGCGACGTTCCCCAGGTGACCTGCGGCCGGATCTCCTCGGCGCGAAACGTCACCTCGCGATCGAACTTCGCGTCGGGATCGCTCACCAGCGTCCGCCACCAGGCCACCGCGCGATCCCAGTCGGCGCCGCTCGGCGCGAGCGGCCGCCCCTTCAGGTATTCGATCGTCGTATCGTCGACCGCGACCATGCCGGCGCGCGCGCCCGCCTCGATCGCCATGTTGCACAACGTCATCCGCGCTTCCATCGAGAGACCGCGCACGGTGGAGCCCGCGAACTCGATGGCGTGGCCGGTGCCGCCGGCGGTGCCGATCCGGCCGATGACCGCGAGCGCCACGTCCTTCGCGCCCACGCCCCGAGCAAGCCGCCCCTCGACCGTGACGCGCATGTTCTTCATCTTCTTCGCCACCAGGCATTGCGTCGCGAGCACGTGCTCGACCTCCGACGTGCCGATCCCGTGCGCGAGGCAACCGAAGGCGCCGTGCGTGCTGGTGTGCGAGTCTCCGCAGACGACCGTCATGCCGGGCAGGGTCGCCCCCTGCTCCGGGCCGACCACGTGCACGATTCCCTGCCGCCGGTCGAGGAAAGGAAAGTACGCCTTCGCCCCGTGCTCACGGATGTTGCGATCGAGCGTGTCGACCTGAAGGCGCGAGATCGGATCCGCGATGCCGTCGATGCCGCGGTCCCACCCGGTGGTCGGCGTGTTGTGATCCGCGGTCGCGACGATCGATTCGACGCGCCAGGGCTTGCGGCCGGCGAGCTTGAGACCCTCGAAGGCCTGGGGGCTCGTGACCTCGTGCACGAGATGCCGGTCGATGTAGAGCAGCGCCGTGCCGTCTTCCTCCACGTGCACGACGTGGTCATCCCAGAGTTTGTCGTAGAGTGTCTGACCTGCCATGGCCGAGTGCGCGAAAAAGGGATTGAATTCTAGCGCCGGGAGCTTCTCGCGGAGAAATCGCCGCGAATCCGGCAGCGCAAAGCGAGCTCCACGAGGCGGAGCGTGCGAACGTGCGTCACGGGCTCGATCGCAAAGGCGGTGAACCAGCCGGCCGAGGCGGCCTGGCCCAGGCGCTTCTAGCGGGCCCCGCGCGTGGCCTCGTAGAGAGGCATCACGCGCGCTGCATACGTCTTCAGGTCCGCGGTGCGCTTCTCGTGCGACGGGTGCGTGGACAGGAACTCCGGCGTGCCGCCGCCGCCCGTCTTCTGCATCTTCTCCCACAGCGTGACCGCGGCACGCGGGTCGAATCCCGCGCGCGCCGCGAGCTCCACGCCGATGCGGTCGGCCTCGATCTCGTCGGTACGCGAGTTGGGGAGGTTGAAGGTTACGTCGAGGATGATCTGGGAGATGTCCGTCGCGACCGCCGGCAGCCCCAGCACCGCCCCGACGGCCCCCAGACCGATGCTCTGCGCATAGGCGTGGGACGCGCGCTCGCGACCGTGCTCGCGAAGCACGTGCGCGATCTCGTGGCCCATCACGGCGGCGAGCTCGTCGTCGGCGGGCTTCAGGCCCTCGATCAGGCCGCTGTAGACCGCGATCTTGCCGCCCGGCATGGCCCAGGCGTTGAGCTCCTTCGAGCCGATCACGTTGACTTCCCATCTCCAGCCGGGGGCGTCGGCGCGGAATGCGCGCGTTGCCGCAATGAGGCGCTGCGCGATTGCGCGCACGCGTGCCGTTTGCGCCGCGTCGCGGTTGAGCTGGCCCTTCCTCGCCGCGTCCGCGAGCACTCTGCGATACGCCTTGTCGGCGCTGCGATTCACCGTCTCGGAGGAGACCAGCATCGTCTGCCGGCGCTCGACGCCGACCGCGCCAGGCTGCGTGGTTTGAACGGATTGGCATCCGGCGGCCACAAGCGCCGCGACGACGGGAAAAGCCTTCCTCATGCCGGAAATCCTACACACGAAATCTCGATGCGACGAGGACTCCTCCCAGCAGGCCGAACAGCGCGCTGACGGTGAAGCTCGCCTCCGGCCCGAGCGCGTCCCAGGTCCAGCCCGCGAGCAGCACGCCGACGCTGCCCCCGAGCCCGAAGCCGAGACTCGAGTAGAGCGCCTGCCCGCGCGCGGCCAGCCGTTCCGGAAAGAGGCGATGCACGGCGGCCACCGCCGCGGCGTGGTACACGCCGAACGTCGCGCCGTGCAGGAGCTGCGCCGCGGCGAGCAGCGCAAGCGACCCCGCGCCCCAGCCGATCGCGAGGAAGCGCGCGAACGCGCAGCCGAAGCTCGCGAGAAGCAGGGCGCGCAGCCCGATGCGCCGCAGGATCTGCGGCAGGAAAAGGAACACCCCGATCTCGGCGATCACGCCAAGCGACCAGAGCGCCCCGATCACGCTTTTCGCATGACCCGCGGCTTCCAAATGGATCGAGAGGAACGCGTACATCGCGCCGTGCGCCACCGTCATGCAGAAACAGGCCCCGAAGAAAGCGGCCACCTCGGGGCGGCGCAGTACCGCGCCGAGGCGCGTCTCGCCGCGCGAGATCGTCGCCGGGGCGCCGCGCGGCAGCGCGAACGACGAAACGAGCGCAACCGCAGCGAGCGCGAGCACCCAATCGAGCACCGTTGCAGCCGGATGGCGGTCGAGCCAGGCGCCGAGCCCGAGCACACCCAGGATGAATCCGACCGAGCCCCAGAGCCGGATCGGTCCGTAGCCGCCGCTGCGGCCCTCGAGCGACCGGAGCGTGATCGTCTCCACGATCGGAAGCGCACCCGCCGAGAGGACGGAGAGCAGCAGCATCACGAGCGCCACGCCGGCGAATCCGCGCACCGGATACAGGGCCGCGAGCCCCGCGAAGATCGCCGCGCACGATGAAATCACGATGGCGCGCCCGCCCCCCCGGCGGTCGGCGAGCCATGCCCACAGGGCGGGCGCGAAAATTCGCGCGATCTGCGGCATCGCCATCACCGTCGCGATCTGCGCGGCGCTGAATTCGCGCGCCGCCAGGTACAGGCTGAAATAGGGCACGAACGCGCCGGCGTGGGTGAAGTACGCAAAATAGAATGCGGCGAGACGAACCGGCGCGGACACTCCCGCAAGTGTAGCGTGCTATAAGGGCGCGCCATGAACCGCCTTCCGCGCGCCGCGCTCTACGCGCTGTTCACCGCCTCGGGCTTCGCCGGCCTCATCTACGAGTCGATCTGGACGCAGTACCTGAAGCTTTTCCTCGGGCACGCCGCCTACGCGCAGTCGCTCGTGCTCGCCGTGTTCATGGGAGGGATGGCCGCCGGGGCGGGCGCCCTCGGGCGGCATTCGACGAGCCTTCGCAATCCGCTCGCCGCCTATGCGCTCGTGGAAACCGCGATCGGGCTTCTGTCGCTCGCATTCCACGAGGTGTTCGTCGCGGCGACCGGCTGGTCGTACGCGACGCTCCTGCCCGCGCTCGGCTCGGAATGGGCGGCGCTCGCCGCGAAAATCGCGCTTTCCTGCGCCCTCATCCTGCCGCAGTCGATCCTGCTCGGCATGACCTTCCCGCTGATGAGCGCGGGCCTCGTGCGCACGCATCCCGCCGCGCCGGGGGAGCCGGTCGCGATGCTCTACTTCACCAACAGTCTCGGCGCCGCGGCGGGGGTGCTCACGAGCGGCTTCGTGCTGATCGCGTGGGCGGGGCTGCCGGGAACGCTTCGCTCCGCCGGCGCCATCAACCTGGCGGTTGCCGCGATCGTGTGGGCGTTCGCGCGGCCGACGCACTCGGCTCCGCTCGCGGCTCGCGCACGCGGCGAGCCGGGCGCCGGGCGGGCGCTGCTCGCGGCCGCCTTTCTCACGGGGCTCGCCTCGTTCGTGTACGAAATCAGCTGGATCCGGATGCTCTCGCTCGTGCTCGGCGCCTCGACCCATTCGTTCGAGCTGATGCTCTCGGTGTTCATCCTCGGCCTCGCGCTCGGTGGCCTGGCGATACGCCGGCGCGTGGACGCCTCGCCGAGCCCGGAGCGGCTGCTCGGCGCGGTGCAGGTGGCGATGGGCCTTGCCGCGCTTGCCACGCTCCCGGTCTACGACCGCACGTTCGCCCTGATGGAATGGCTCATGAAGGGCCTGTCGCGGACGGAAGCGGGATACCTGTTCTTCAACCTCTCCGGGCAGGCGATCGCGGCGCTGGTGATGCTGCCGGCAACTTTCTTCGCCGGCATGACGCTGCCGCTCATCACGGGCGCGCTGATGCGCCGCGGCACGGGCGAGGCCGCTATCGGCAGAGTCTACGCGGCGAACACGCTCGGTGCCATCGCCGGCGTGCTCCTCGCGGTGCACGCGGGCCTGCCGGCGGTCGGGCTCAAGGGAACGCTCATGGCCGGCGCGCTGATCGACGCGGGGCTCGGGGTGTGGCTCCTCGCGCGCTTCGGCGCGGGCGCGCGCATCGCGCTCGCCTCGGCGACCGGCTGCGCGGCGCTGTTCGCGGCGGCTGCGCTCGCGTTCGAGCTCGACCCCAACAAGATGACGGCGGGGGTGTTCCGCCACGGCGACCTCGCCTCCTCGCGCGACGCGAAGATCCTTTTCAAGAAGGACGGCAAGACCGCGACCGTTCACCTCGTCCAGTATCCGGAGGCGACCAGCATCCGCACCAACGGCAAGTCGGACGGCTCGATCAACCTCGACCCGCGCGGCGAGCGGGGCACCGACGAGATCACGATGGTGCTCACCGGAGCGCTTCCGCTCGCGCTCAGGCCCGACGCAAAGCGCGCTGCGGTCGTCGGCATCGGCACGGGCCTCACGACGCACACGCTGCTGCAAAGTCTCGCCCTCGAGCGCGTAGAGACCGTCGAGATCGAGTCCGCGATGATGGAAGCCGCGCGCGGCTTCGCACCGCGCAACAGCGCCGCGTTCGCCGACCCGCGCAGCCGCATCGTGATCGACGACGCCAAGACCTTCTTCTCCACCCGCAACCGCCGCTACGACATCGTCGTCTCGGAGCCCTCCAACCCGTGGGTGAGCGGCGTGTCGAGCCTGTTCACGCGCGAGTTCTACGCTCGCATACGGGACCATCTCGAGCCCGGGGGCCTGCTTGTCCAGTGGTTCCAGCTCTACGAGATCGACGCGTCGCTCCTCGCCTCGGTCATGCAGGCGCTCGGCGCGGAGTTCGCGCACTACGCGGTGTTCGCTCCGAGCGATCACGACCTGCTGATCGTCGCATCCGACCGGCCGGTGCCGCTGCCGCCGAGAGCCGACGTGTTCGAGCAGCCGGGCCTCGCGCGCGAGCTCTGGCGCGTGGGGGTGCTCGCGGCCGGCGATCTGGATGCGCGGTACCTGGGCCGGCGCGCCACGCTCGAGCCGCTCTTCGCGAGCTACGGCATGCCGGCCAACTCGGATTACGCGCCGGTGCTCGATCTCAACGCCGCCCGGCACCGCTTCATGGAAAAGAGTGCCACCGACGTCGTTGCGATCCTGAACGCGCCCGTGCCGGTGCTCGAGCTCCTCGAGCCCGGGCGCGCGGTGCGGCCGGTGAACCCGCTGCACAAGGCGGCCGCGCAGTTCGAGCGCGTCGAGAACACGCGGCTTGCCCGGTATGCGCGCGATTTCCTGCTCGGTCCGAGCGTTCCCGACCCGCGCGCCGTTCCGAGCGCCTTGCAGAAGGACCTGGAGCTGGTGCGATTGCGCTTGATCGAGTGCCGAGAACCGCGCGAGTACGACGTGTGGCTGGCGAGCCTCGCCAATGTGGCTCGCGCCGTCAACTCGCCCCTGCCGCCGGACGAAGCCTCGGCGATCTGGCGCCGGATCGCCGGCGCGCCCTGCCACGACGGCCTGCTCGAGTTCCAGCGCCGCTGGATCGCGCTCTTCGGCGCCGTGGCGGAACGCGACGCGGCGCGCATGGCGGCACTGGCCGAGGGGCTGCTCGCGACCCAGTCCGAGCTCAACAACACGAGCCGCGAGTACCTCCTGACGGCGGCGATGGCCGGCGCGATCCGCGCTGGCGATCGCGGCAGCGCGCTGCGGCTATGGCAGCACTACGCGCCACGCATCGCGAACTCGGCGACGCCGCTGTTCCGGCTGCTGCGCGCTCACGCCGCGGCCGCGCCCTGAGCCGGCCGCACCGCGAACCGGATCTGCGAGAGCACGGCGCGCACGAACGCTTCGGTGTCGCGCCCTTCGCGCGCGGCGCGCGGGAAGTGGTCCGCGAGCAGCAGTCCCGCGAGCCCGTGCACGAGCGACCAGGCCGCGGCGGCCATTTCCCCGCGGCGCTCGGCCGCGACAGACGAGAAGGCGCGCACCAGGCCCTCGTAGGTGCGAAGCGCGTGCGCCCGCAGCTCGGCGTGCTCGCCGATCCGGAGAACTCCCCCGAACATCAGCTGATACAGGCTCGGCCGCTCGATTGCGAACCTCACGTAGGCCTCGCCGAGCGCGAGGCTGCCGCGCGGCGCGGCCTCGCGCATCGCCTCACCGAGCCGTGCGAACCCTTCGGCCGCCACCGCCGCGAGCAGCGCCTCGCGGTCGGCGAAATGACGGTACGGCGCGGCGTGCGAAACCCCGGCGCGGCGCGCCGCTTCCCGCAGGCTCACGCCCGCCATCCCTTTCCGGTCAAGGAGCTGGGTCGCCGCCCGGATGAGGCCCGCGCGCAGATCACCATGGTGGTAGGCCGCCTTGCGGGGTTTTCGCGCCGTTGATGTGGACATTGTCTACTCCCGCTTCCAGACTAATGTATACAACGATAACATATGCGCTTCGCCCGCATCAACGCCGCGATGTCCGGGCTTTGGCAGGGATGTTCGCCTGTCTCGCCGCGGCGCGCTTTCGACTGATCGGGTACGGATCCCGCGCGTCGCGCGAGGTCGCGGTCAGTCAGCCGCCGCGGCCGAGGCGGCGAACCGGCCCGCGCCGAGAGCGAGCGCGCCGATCCGCGTACGGGTTCGCGCCGGTGCGAAACTCGATCGCGAGCGGCGTTCCGCGGAGCGCGAAGCTCTTCCGGAACACGCCCTCCAGGTAGCGGCGATAGGCATCGGGAACGTCGTCGAGCGCATTGCCGTGGATCACGATGCGCGGCGGGTTGGACCCGCCCTGGTGAGCGTAGCGCATCTTGGGCCGCGAATACCCTTTGCGCGGTGGGGCCTGGCGCGCGACCGCATCGATCAGCGTGCGCGTCAACCGTGGAGTGGAGAGCTTCGCCATCGCCGATGCGTACGCCGCGTCCACCGAGCGCATGAGCTCGCCGAGGCCCTTGCCCTCGCGCGCCGAGACGTAGTGCACTTCGGCGTAGCCGAGGAAGCCGATCTTCCACGCCATCTCGGCCTTCACCCTCTTGCGCGTCTCGCGATCGGCGGCGTCCCACTTGTTGACCGCGATCACGACGGCGCGCCCGCGCTCGAGGATGAAGCCCGCCACGTGCGCGTCCTGGTCGCTCACGCCCTCGAGCGCGTCAAGCACCAGCACCGCGACGTTCGCCGCCTCGATCGCCTGGAGCGTCTTCACAATCGAGAAGCGCTCGACCTCGGCGCCCGCGCGGCCGCGCTTGCGCAGGCCCGCGGTGTCCACGAGTGTGTAGCGCCGTCCCGCGCGCTCGAACGGCACCGCGATCGGATCGCGCGTCGTGCCGGGCTCGCCAAACGCGATCACACGCTCCTCGCCCACGAGCGCGTTTACCAGGGTCGACTTGCCCACGTTCGGCCGGCCCACGATCGCCACGCGCGGATGTCCCTCGCCCTCGGCCGCCGGCGCGGGCGCCTCCGGGAAATCCGCGAGCACCGCTTCGAGCAGCTCGCGCACGCCTTCGCCGTGCGCCGCCGAAATCGGGGCCGGGTCGCCGAGCGCGAGCTCGTGGAATTCCGCCACCGCGCTCGCCGTGTCGAGCCCCTCGCTCTTGTTCGCCGCGAGCCAGACCCGCGCGGACAGGCGCCGCAGCCGCTCGGCGATCGCACGGTCGCCCGGAGTGATTCCCGCGCGCGCGTCGGTGAGAAAGATCACGGCGTCGGCCTCGGCCATCGCCTGCTCGGCCTGGCGCGCCATCTCCGCGTAGATGCCTTCGCGCGCATCCATCGCCAGACCCCCGGTATCGATCGCCAGGAACGCGCGCCCGCCCAGGCGCCCCTCGCCGTAGTGCCGGTCGCGCGTGACGCCCGGCACATCGAGCACGATCGCGTCGCGGCTGCGCGTCATCCGGTTGAACAGTGTGCTTTTGCCCACGTTGGGTCGCCCGACCAGGGCGATGACGGGGATCACTGCAGGCTCAGCGCGTAGAGCCCGCCGCCGCGCGTCTGCACGACCAGTCCGCCAGGGACCGCGAGCGGCGCGGCCCGCACCGGCGTGCCGTCGGTCGCGATGCGCGCGACGAACGCGCCCGACTCGCGGGCGAGAAAATGCACGTAGCCCTGCAGGTCGCCGAGCGCGACCTCGGCCCCGAAGGCGAGCGGCTGGGACAGCTGCCGGTGTGCGAGCCGGTCCTGCTTCCAGACGCTGCGCCCGCTCGAGCGGTCGAGCGCGTGCACCGCGCCGCGGTCGTCGCTCACGTAGGCGTAGCGCGCGTCGAACGACACCCCGGTGACCGACGAGAGATCGCGCGCCCACTGCTGGCTGCCGCTTTGCGCGTCGTAGCAGGCGACGCGACCCTGGAACGCCACGGCGCACACCTCGCGTCCCTGGACCGCGGGGACGCCGACGATGTCGGTGACGCGCTCGACCTCGGTCGCCCCTTTCGGCAGCGCCACGGTCGCCTCCCAGCGCACGCCGCCGTTCGAGAGCGCAATCGCGACGAGCTTGCCGCCGGAAAAGCCCGCGTACGCGCTGCCCTGCAGGATCGACACGCCGGCAGGCGAGCGCACGATGAGCGAGGCCGCCGCGCGCTGGTACACCCAGCGGCGCTTTCCGTCGTCGGCGCCGAACGCGAAGATGCGGCTGTCGGCGCTGCGCACCAGCACCAGGCCCTCGCCGACCGCGGGCGCGGCGAGCACCTCGCTCGAGACACGCGCACGCCATTTTTCGGCCCCGCTCGCGGCGTCCAGCGCGAACACCTCGCCCTCCTCCGTCGCGACCACGGCTAGCCGGCCGTCGCTGCCCACGCCGGCCGAGAGGCGGCTGTTCACCGACGTGCGCCAGGCCGAACGGCCGCTCGCCGCGTCCAAGCGTGCGACGGTGCCGTCGCGCGCGGCGGCGTAGACGGCCCCGCCCGCGAAAGCGGGCGCGAATACGTACGCCTCGCCCGATCCCACGTTCGCCGACCACAGCACGCGCACGGCCTGCGCGTTGGCGAGCGGCGGCAGCTCTGCCGGCTTCGGCCCGGACGGACTGCTGCCGAACCAGTCGAGCGGATTGAGGCTCGGCATGCTCGAGCACGCCGAAACGAGCAGCGCCGCCGCGGCGGCGGCGAGGCCTCGCACGCTCAGCCCCCGAGCGCGTCCAGGCGCAGCTGCACCGCCGTGCGCCAGTCCGGGTCCCTCTGCCCGGCCTTCTCGAGCGCAAGCTTGTAGGCCGAGCGTGCTTCGGCCGCCTGGCCCTTCGCCGCAAGCACGTCGCCGCGCAGCGCCTGGAACTGCGGCTCGAACGGCTCGGCGTGTTTCGCACCGAGAAGCGCGAGCGCCTCGTCGTAGGCTTTCTCGTCGAGGAGCAGCGCCGCGAGCCGCAACCGCGCGATGTCGCGCAGCTCCTCGCTCGGCGAGCGCTCGATGACCCACTGCAATTGCGCCTTCGCGCCCTTCGCGTCGTTGCGGTCGGCGTAGAAGCGCGCCGCCGCGAGCGCCCCCATCGTGGCATAGAGCGTGCGCGAATGATTCTCGGCGAGCGCGCCCGAGGCGTCGCGCATCGCCTTGGCGTCTCCCGCCTGCACCGCCCGCGAGAGGCTGTCGTAGAGCGCGCTCGCCTGGAGCGCCTGGCCACGCTGGTACCAGTTCCAGCCCTGCCATCCCGCGACCGCGAGCGCAGCGGCCGCGAGCGTCCCGAGCACCATCCCGCCGTTGTCCTTCCACCACCCCTTGAGCGCCGCGAGCTGCTCCTGCTCTTCGAGGTCGAGGTTCTGTAGCGCCATGGTCAGCCTTCCTTCAGCAATTCGCCGATACGGGAAACGACGCAAGCCCGCGCGATCCGCTCCTGCGCCCGGCCGTCGCGCAGCGGCTTCACGCTCACCGCGCCCGCGGCGAGTTCGTCCTCGCCCAGGATGAGCGCGAGCCGCGCGCCGCTCGCGTCGGCCTTCTTCATCTGCGACTTGAAGCTGCCGCCGCCTGCGTGCATCACCACCGCGAAACCGGCCGCACGCAGCTCGTCGGCGAGCCCGAACGCCGATTCGAGCGCTCCTTCGCCCTGGTGCAGCACGTAGGCCGCGGGCGGCGCAGCGCTGCGCGCACGGCCCGCGTCGCGGAGCAGCGCCACCACGCGCTCGCAGCCGAGCGCGAACCCGACCGCAGGCGCGGGCCTTCCGCCGATCAGCTCGAACAGCCCGTCGTAGCGGCCGCCGCCGCAGACCGTGCCCTGCGCACCGAGCGCGTCTGAAACCCACTCGAACACCGTCAGATTGTAGTAGTCGAGCCCGCGCACCAGCTTGGGATTGATCGCGAAGCCGACTCCGGCCGCGCCGAGGAGCCCCTTGAGCCCCTCGAAATGCGCGAGTGAGGCCTCGCCAAGATAACTCATGAGACTCGGTGCCGTCTCGATCACCTCGCGCAGCTGCGGATTCTTCGAATCGAGCACGCGCAGCGGGTTGGTGTGCAGGCGCCGCCGCGCATCGGCGTCCAGGCGCTCGGCGTGCGCCTCGAGGTGCCGGATCAGGTCGGCACGATAGCGCGCGCGCTCCTGCGGCGAGCCGATGGTGTTCAGCTCCAGGCGTATGCCCTCCAGCCCGAGCTCGCGCCAGAGCCGCGCGCACATCACGATCAGCTCCGCGTCGACGTCGGGTCCCGGATAGCCGAGCGCCTCCGCGCCGTACTGGTGGAATTGCCGGTAGCGTCCCTTCTGCGGCCGCTCGTGCCGGTACATCGGGCCCGCGTACCAGAGGCGCTTCGGGCCGTCGTAGAGGAGGTTGTGCTCGATCGCGGCGCGCACGCACGAGGCGGTGCCCTCGGGGCGCAGCGTCAGGTCCTCGCCGTTCAGATCGTCGCGCCAGGAGTACATCTCCTTCTCGACGATGTCGGTCGCCTCGCCGATCGCGCGGCGGAACAGCGCCGTGTGCTCCACGAGCGGCATGCGGATGTTGCGGTAGCCCCAGCGCTCGAGCCAGGACTCGACCGCGCGCTCGAATTCGAGCCACAGCGCTGCCTCATCCGGCAGCACGTCGTTCATGCCGCGGATCGCCTGCAGCCGCTGGCTCACGAGACCGCCTTGACCGAAATCTTTCGCCCGGCGCGGGCGCGCGCCGCACCGGGCGCATAGCGGGTGCGGACGTACTGCTCGACGAGTGCCTGGAACTCTTCCGCGATCCGCTCGCCCTTGAGCGTCACCGTCTTCTCGCCGTCCACGTACACCGGCGCCGCCGGGAACTCGCTGGTGCCCGGTAGGCTGATGCCGATGTCGGCGTGCTTGGACTCCCCGGGACCGTTGACGACGCAGCCCATCACCGCCACGCGCATCTCTTCCACGCCGGGGTAGCGCGCCTTCCACCCCGGCATCTGGCGCCGCAGGTACTCCTGGATGCGCTGCGCGAGCTCCTGGAAATACGTGCTCGCCGTGCGCCCGCACCCGGGGCAGGCGGCGACCAGCGGCGCGAACGACCGCAACCCCATCGTCTGCAGCAGCTCCTGCGCCACGGTCACCTCGCGCGTCCGGTCGCCTCCCGGCTCGGGCGTGAGGGACACGCGGATCGTATCGCCGATGCCCTCCTGCAGCAGCACCGCCATCGCGGCGCTCGAGGCGACGATGCCCTTCGATCCCATGCCCGCCTCGGTCAGGCCCAGGTGCAGCGCGTAATCGCAGCGCCGCGCGAGCTCCCGGTACACCGCGATCAGATCCTGCACCGCGCTCACCTTGCACGAGATCACGATGCGCTCCGCGCCGAGTCCCAGGCGCTCGGCCTGCGCCGCCGACTCCAGCGCCGATACCACCAGCGCCTCGCGCATCACCCCGGCGGCGTCGCGCGGGGCACGGCGCTTCGCGTTCTCGTCCATCATCCTTGCGAGCAGGTCCGCGTCGAGCGAGCCCCAGTTCACGCCGATGCGCACGGGCTTGCCGTGGCGCAGCGCCGACTCGATCATCGTGGCGAAATGCCCGTCGCGCCTGGCGCCCCTGCCGACGTTGCCGGGGTTGATGCGGTACTTCGCGAGCGCCCGCGCACACTCCGGAAACTGCGAGAGCAGCTTGTGCCCGTTGAAATGAAAGTCGCCCACCAGCGGCACGCCGCAGCCCTCGCGCTCGAGCCGCTCGCGGATGCGCGGCACCGCCGCCGCGGCCTCGGGCGTGTTCACGGTGATGCGCACCAGCTCGGAGCCCGCGCGCCAAAGCTCCGCCACCTGCCTCGCGGTCGCCTCGAAGTCCGCGGTATCGGTGTTGGTCATCGACTGCACCACGATCGGCGCACCCCCACCGATCGCGACGCCGCCGACCTGTACTTTCCGCGAGATCCTGCGCGCCCCCATATGGCCTAGTTCAGCGTGAAGCGCGCGACCTCGACTTTGACGTACGGCATGAGGTCGATCGGCCGATCGTCGTAGGCGAGACGCACGTGCTGCGCGTTTCCGATCACGAGGTCGAACGGCGGCGTTCCGTTGATTCCCAGCTGCGTCCCCGCCGGGTTGAGCTGCGAGGTGAGGATCCGGCCGTCGCCGCCGCGGATCTCGACCCACGATTCGCGCTCGAACCGCAGCACGATGCGGTGCGTCTCTCCCGCCGGCGCGGCCTCGGGCGCGGGCTCTGCCGCGGGCGGCAGCGCTGCGGGGGCCGGGTCGGCGG
>JBBINV010000070.1:0-16461 GCA_037443705.1 Betaproteobacteria bacterium
CCGCGCCGGCGCCCGTCGCGCAGGCGGTTCCCGACGCGGCGCCGGTGGCGCCGGGGGCTCAGGCCGGAAAGCGGCGCGACCCGGTGCGCGTGCCTCTGCCCGCAGCGACCGATGACTACCTTCTGGCGCACCAGGGCTACTCGCCGCGCAACTCGTTGCAGGGCGTGGCGCCGTACGTGCGCGCCGCCTCCGTGACCGCCGGCGCGAGAGTGCCGTGAGGGCGGCGGCGCTCGCCCTGGCGCTCGGCGCCGCCGTCGCGCAAGCGCAACCCGCGGCGCGAGGCGCGCCGCAGGACGTGCCGGAAGGGCTCGCGCTGCTGCGCAAAATCCAGCTCGCCACCGAGAAGCTCTCGTACAGCGGCACGTTCGTCTACCAGCAGGGCGATCGCACCGAGACCTCGCGCATCACGCGCCTCGCCAACCGCGGCGGCGCGATCGAGAAGCTCGAGGCGCTCGACGGCCTGCCGCGCGAGATTGTGCGATCGGGCGACACGGTCAAGTGCTACCTGCCCGACAGCCGGACGGTCAAGGTGGAACGCGGCGGGGACCCGCGCCGCTTCCCGGCGCTGCTGCCCGAACGGCTGTCCGATCTCGCCGAGAACTACCTCATCACCCCCGGGGAGCGGGCGCGGATCGCGGGCTACGAATGCGAGTCGGTGACGCTGACGCCGCGCGACGAGCTGCGCTACGGCTACACGCTCTGGGCCGACGCGGCGAGCGGGATGCTGCTGCGCGCGCGCACCTTCAACGACAAAGGGGAAATGGTCGAGCAGTTCACGTTCACCCAGCTCACCATCGGCGGGGTGACGCGCGACCGGCTGAAGCCCAACCCGGCGTCGCGCAACTGGCGCGTGGAAGACGCGGCGAGCACGCCCGTCGATCTCGCGAAATCGGGATGGACCGTGCGCGCCGACCTGCCCGGGTTCCGCAAGGTGGTCGAGGTGCGCCGCCGGCTTCGCGAATCGAACGGCGTCGCGCATGTGGTGTATTCCGACGGCCTGGCGGCGGTCTCCGTGTTCATCGAGCCGCTGACCAATCGCGCCGAAGAGTCGCGCACCGGGCTCTCGAGCATCGGCGCGATCAATATCTACACGCGCGAGGTCGCCAATCATCGGGTGACGGTAGTCGGCGAGGCGCCGGCGGCGAGCGTTCAGCGGGTCGCCGACCGCGTCGAATTCAGGCGTCCAACCCAGTAGGGAGAATGCGAGCATGGTCCGGTTGAGGAGTCTTCCCGTCCTGTCGTTCCTTGCGTGCGCGACGCTCGCCGTCGCGCAAGGCCGCGAGCTGCCCGATTTCACGGGTCTCGTGGAGGCGCAGGGCGCCGCGGTGGTGAACATCAGCACCACGCAGGCGGTGCGGCGGACGGCCCTGCCGCAGATCCCCAACGTCGAGGACGAGGAGATCATGGAGTTCTTCCGGCGCTTCATCCCGCGCCAACCGGGACCGGGGCAGGCGCCGCGCTCCGAGGCAAGGTCGCTCGGCTCAGGCTTCATCATCAGTGCCGACGGCTACATCCTCACGAACGCGCACGTGGTCGAAGGCGCCGACGAGATCAACGTCCGCCTCACCGACAAGCGCGAGTACAAGGCGAAGGTGATCGGCGCCGACAAGCGCACCGACGTCGCGCTCATCAAGATCGACGCGGCCAATCTTCCGGCGGTGCGCTTCGGCGACCCCGGCCGGCTCAAGGTCGGCGAGTGGGTGGTCGCGATCGGCGCGCCGTTCGGCTTCGAGAACACCGTGACCGCGGGCATCGTCTCGGCGAAGGGGAGGTCGCTGCCGCAGGAGAACTTCGTCCCGTTCATCCAGACCGACGTCGCGATCAACCCCGGCAACTCGGGCGGGCCGCTGTTCAACATGAAGGGCGAAGTGGTCGGGGTCAACTCCCAGATCTACAGCCGTACCGGCGGATTCATGGGCCTGTCGTTCGCGATTCCGATCGACGTCGCGATGGACGTCCAGAAGCAGCTTCGCGAAAAGGGGCGGGTGTCGCGCGGCCGCATCGGCGTCGTGATCCAGGAGGTGACCAGGGACCTCGCGACCTCGTTCGGTCTGGACCGGCCGCGCGGGGCGCTGGTGAACTCGGTGGAAAAGGGCAGCCCAGCGGACAAGGGCGGCATCGAGGCGACCGACATCATCACGCGCTTCGACGGCAAGCCCGTGGAGTCCTCGAGCGATCTTCCCCGGATGGTCGGTGCGACCCGGCCGGGCGCCAGGGCAGAGGTCGAGGTCTGGCGCAAGGGCGCCCCCCGCACGCTGACCTTGACCGTGGGCGAGCTGCACGAGGAGCGCGTGGCGGCGCGCGAAAGCCCGCGTGCGCAGAAACCGGCGGAAGCCGCGCCCAACCGGCTCGGCGTGGTGGTCGCCGAGCTTTCCGCGGAGAAAAAGCGCGGCCTCAAGGTCGATCACGGCGTCGAGGTGACCGAAGTGCGGCCCGAGGCGCGCGCCGAGCTGCGCAAGGGCGACGTGCTGCTCACGCTCGTCCACAAGGGCAGGCACACGGAGCTGAAGTCGGTGGATCAGCTGAACCGGGTGCTCGCCGGGATGGAGAAAGACGCGGTGATCACGCTGCACGTCCGGCGAGGCGAGAGCACCGCGTTCGTGACCGTCAACGGCCTGACGGACAAGGGCTGAAAGAGGACCATCGTCCCCGCGCATGGAGGGATCCAGGCGCCTGTTGAAGTAGAATCGCGGCTCTCCGGAGGGTGCTGCGGCACCCTCTTTGCTTATGACCCAGAGCCGCATCCGCAACTTCTCGATCATCGCGCACATCGACCACGGCAAGTCGACGCTCGCCGACCGCTTCATCCAGCTCTGCGGCGGGTTGCCCGAGCGCGAGATGGCCGAGCAGGTTCTCGACTCGATGGAGCTCGAGCGCGAGCGGGGCATCACCATCAAGGCGCAGACCGCGGCGCTCGAATACCGGGCGCGCGACGGCGCCACCTATCTGCTGAACCTGATCGACACCCCGGGTCACGTCGACTTTTCCTACGAGGTGAGCCGGTCGCTCGCCGCCTGCGAAGGGGCGCTCCTCGTGGTCGACGCCTCGCAGGGCGTGGAAGCCCAGACGGTCGCGAACTGCTACACCGCGATCGAGCAGCACGTCGAGGTGATCCCGGTCCTGAACAAGATCGACCTGCCGTCGGCCGACCCCGAGAAGGCGATCCAGGAGATAGAGGACGTGATCGGTATCCAGGCGCAGGACGCGATCCGCGCCAGCGCCAAGACCGGGCACAACGTGCCCGCGATCCTCGAGGCGGTGATCCGGCGCGTTCCCGCGCCGCGCGGCGATCCGGGCGCGCCGCTCAAGGCACTGGTGATCGACTCCTGGTTCGACAACTACGTCGGCGTGGTGATGCTCGTGCGGGTGATGGAGGGACGGTTGCGGCCGCGCGACAGGGTGCTCCTGATGAGCACCGGCGCGACGCACCTGTGCGAGCAGGTCGGCGTGTTCACTCCCAAGTCGCGTCCGCGCGAGGAGCTTGCGGCGGGCGAGGTCGGGTTCGTGATCGCCGGGGTGAAGGAGCTTCGCGAGGCGCGCGTCGGCGACACCATGACCCATGCCGATCGTCCTGCGGCGCAGCCGCTCCCGGGGTTCAAGGAGATCAAGCCGCAGGTGTTCGCGGGGCTGTATCCGGTCGAGGCCAACCAGTACGAAGCGCTGCGCGACGCGCTCGAAAAGCTGCACCTCAACGATGCTTCGTTTCACTACGAGCCCGAGACCTCGCAGGCGCTCGGGTTCGGTTTCCGGGGCGGCTTCCTCGGGCTGCTGCACATGGACATCGTCCAGGAGCGGCTCGAGCGCGAGTACGGCATGCAGCTCGTGACCACCGCGCCGTCGGTCGTCTATGAGGTGGTGCTGCGCGACGGAACCGTCGAGCAGGTCTCGAACCCGGCGCGCCTGCCCGACCCCGGCCGCATTGCCGAGATCCGCGAGCCGGTCATCGCGGCGACGATCTTCGTGCCGCAGGAATACGTCGGCCCCGTGATCACGCTGTGCACGCAGAAGCGCGGCAACCAGACCGACATGCGCTACTCGGCGCGCCACGTGGTGCTCTCGTACGACCTGCCGTTGAACGAGGTGGTGATGGACTTCTTCGACCGCCTGAAGTCGCTCACCCGTGGCTACGGGTCGCTCGACTACGAATTCAAGGAATACCGCGCCGCCGACATGGTGCGCCTCGACGTCCTGGTGAACGGCGAGCGCGTGGACGCACTCTCGAGCATGGTCCACCGTCAGGCTGCGCATCATCGGGGAAGGGAGCTGGTCGTGAAGCTCCGGTCGCTGATCCCGCGTCAGATGTTCGACGTCGCGATTCAGGCGGCGATCGGCGCGCACGTCATCGCGCGCGAGACCGTCAAGGCGCTCCGGAAGAACGTGCTCGCCAAGTGCTACGGCGGCGACGTGACGCGCAAGAGGAAGCTTCTGGAAAAGCAGAAAGAGGGCAAGAAGCGCATGAAGCAGGTCGGCGCGGTAGAAATCCCGCAGGAGGCGTTTCTTGCCGTGCTTCAGACGGGCGAAAAGTGAGCTTCGCGGCGTTTCTGTTCCTCCTGCTTGCCGTGACGGGCGCGGTCTGGCTCTTGGACCTCGCCTGGCTGCGGAAATCCCGGGCGAAGGATGCCAAGCAGCCGTGGTGGGTCGAATACTCGATCAGCTTCTTTCCGGTGATCCTGATCGTGTTCGTGCTGCGCTCGTTCCTGGTCGAGCCGTTCAAGATCCCCTCGGGCTCGATGATCCCGACGCTGCTGGTGGGCGACTTCATCCTGGTGAACAAGTACACCTACGGCATCCGGATCCCGATCCTCAACGTCAAGGTGGCGGACGTGAACGGCCCCCGGCGCGGCGACGTGATGGTGTTCCGCTATCCCGTGGACCCGGGGCTCGACTACATCAAGCGTGTGGTAGGGCTGCCCGGCGACCGGATCGAATACCGCGACAAACGCCTCAGCATCAACGGCACGCCGGTCGAGGTGCGGAGAATCGAGGATTATCTTTCGCGCGAGCGCATGCAGTTCTCACGCCGCTATCTCGAGCGCCTCGGCGAGGCGGAGCACGAGATTCTGGTCGACGAGGACGCGCCGCCGTTCACCCCGAACCCGCACGCTTTTCCGTTCTCCGGCAATTGCCACTACAATATGAACGGCCTGGCGTGCACGGTGCCGCCGGGGCATTACTTCGTCATGGGCGACAACCGGGACAATTCGAGCGACAGCCGGGTCTGGGGCTTCGTCCCGGACCGGAACATCGTCGGCAAGGCCTTCTTCATCTGGCTCAACTTCAACGAGCTCGGAAGGTTCGGCTCGTTCCGGTAACGGCGCCGGCCACTGGGAGATCGAACGACATGCGCAACCGCCAGCTCGGCGTCAGCCTCACCGGACTCCTCGTCGGGGCGATCATCCTCGTCATTGCGGCGCTGTTCGGGATGAAAACGATTCCCTCGTACCTGGAATTCTTCGCTGCGAAGAAGCTGATCACGCAGATCGCGAACGAGCGCCCGGCCACGCCGACGGAGGCGCGCCGCTCCTTCGACCTCAAATCCGGAATCGACGACGTGCGCAGCATCCAGTCCAAGGACCTCGAGATCAGCAAGGAGGGCAACGAGGTCGTGATCTCGTTCGCCTACCGCAAGGAGGTGCCGCTCTTCGGCAATATGGGCCTGTACATGGACTTCGTCGCCGACTCGAAGGGACGCGAGAAGGCGCCCGAATGACGGCGGGCGCGCCTTGTCGCGTTTCACGCTACTTGAAAGGCGCCTCGGGCATCGTTTTGCCGATCCGGCGCTCGTCGAGCAGGCGCTGACGCATCGCAGCTTCGGCTCGCCGCACAACGAGCGGCTCGAGTTCCTCGGCGACGGGGTGCTCGGCTGCGTGATCACCGAGGAGCTGTTCGGCCGCTTTCCCGAGGCAGCGGAAGGGCGGCTCACCCACGCCCGGGCCGAGCTCGTGCGCGAGTCGGCGCTCGCGGGGATCGCGCGCGCAATGGGGCTCTCGGAATTCCTGCGCCTGGGCGAGGGGGCGCTGCGCAGCGGCGCCTCCGGCCGCGCCTCGATCCTCGCCGATACGCTCGAGGCGCTGTTCGGCGCCGTGTTCCTCGACGGCGGCTACGAGGCCGCGCGGCGCTCGGTCCTGCGATGCTTCGGCGACGCGCTTGCGGCAGTGGACGTGGGGCGGCTCAAGAAGGATCCCAAGACCCGGCTGCAGGAATACCTCCAGGCGAAGCGGCTCCGGCTCCCGCAGTACCGGCTGGTCGCGACGCGCGGTCCCAAGCAGCAGCAGATCTTCGAGATCGAGTGCGCGGTGGCCGACCTGCAGCTGGCGGCCGCCGGCGAAGGCTCGTCGCGCCTCGCCGCGGAAAAGCAGGCCGCCGAGAACGTCCTGAAGCTGATCGAGCCATGACCGGCGGCACCGCTTCTTTCCGGTGCGGGACCGTGGCGCTCGCCGGGCGCCCGAACACGGGCAAGTCGAGCCTGCTCAACCGGCTCGTCGGCCAGAAGCTCGCGATCGTCTCGCCGAGGGCGCAGACGACGCGCCACCTCGTCAGCGGAATCCTGACCACCGCCGACTGCCAGTACGTGTTCGTCGATCTTCCGGGCTACCAGACGCGCTATGCCGGGAGCCTGAACCGCGCGCTCAACCGCCGCGCGGCCGAGGGTGCGCGCGACTGCGACGTGGTGGTGCTGGTGGTCGAGGCGCTGAAGCTCGGTCCCGGGGACCGGGCGGCCCTCGCCCGGATCCCGGCGGCGCAGCGCGCCGTCGTGGCGGTCAACAAGATCGATCTCGTCCGGAAGGATTCCGACCTGCTGCCCTTTGTCGCGCGCCTCGCCGCCGAGCGCGAGTTCGCGGCGATCGTTCCGGTCTCGGCGCGCACCGGCCGCAACCTCCCGGAGCTGCTGCGCGCGATCCGCGCCGAGCTCCCTGCGGGCCCGGCCGCGTATCCGCCCGATCAGCTCACCAGCCGCGACGAGCGCTTCTTCGCTGCCGAGCTTCTGCGCGAGAAGCTTTTCCGCGCGCTCGGCGACGAGCTGCCGTACCGCTGCGCCGTGGTGATCGACCGCTTCCGGGAAGAAGGCAGGCTTCGCCGCATCGAGGCGACGATCTGGGTGGAGCGCGAGAGCCAGAAGCCCATTCTGATCGGCTCGGACGGGGTGACGCTCAAGCGGATCGCCTCGGCGGCACGGCGCGACATGGAGCGGCTGTTCGGCGGCAAGGTGCATCTGGAGGTCTGGGTCAGGGTGAAGCGCGACTGGACTGCCGACGAGCGCGCGCTCCGCCAGCTGGGATACGCATGAGCCGGCGCCGCGCCGACCGCGAGCCGGGGTACGTGCTCCACAGCTATCCCTACAAGGAGACGAGCCTCATCGTGGAGGCGTTCACGCGCCGCTACGGGCGGGTGGGATTGCTCGCGCGCGGCGCGCGGCGCCCGCGCTCGGGAATCCGCGGGGTGCTTATCGCGTTCCACCCGCTGCGCCTCACCTGGAGCGGCTCGGCGGAGCTCGGCACGCTCGCCGGCGCGGAGTGGGCGGGCGGGCAGCGCTCGCTCGCGGGCCTCGCGTTGATGTGCGGCTTCTACCTGAACGAGCTGCTCCTGAAGCTGCTGCCGCGCGAGGACCCGCACGAGCTCCTGTTCGATGCCTACGGCGAGAGCCTCGCGCGCCTCGCCCGCGGCGCCGACCCCGCGGCGGTGCTGCGCGCGTTCGAGCGGCGGCTCCTCGCCGAGCTCGGGTATGCTCCCCTTCTTGACCGCGACGCCGCGACCGGCGCGCCGATCGAGCCGGACCGCCGCTACGTCTACGAACCGGACCGCGGCTTCGTCCCCGCGAACGGCCGCACGCCGGAGAGCGCCGTGGTGCGAGGACGGACGCTGCTCGACATCGCTCATGACGACTATTCGCAGCCCGAGACCCGCGACGAGGCCCGGAGGCTCATGCGCGAGCTGATCGCGCAGCGCCTCGGCGGGCAGCTGCTGCATACGCGCGCGGTCCTGAAGGAGCTGCAGGACCTGTGATCGAGCTCGGCGTCAACATCGATCACGTCGCGACCGTCCGGCAGGCGCGCCGCACCTACGAGCCCGACCCGGTCTGGGCCGCGGTCGAGGCACACCTCGGCGGCGCCGACGGCATCACGGTGCACCTGCGCGAAGACCGCCGCCACATCCAGGACGAGGACGTGCGGCGGCTGCGCGAGCTCACGCACATCCGGCTCAACCTCGAGATGGCGGCGACCGACGAGATGGTCGCGATCGCGCGCCGGATCCGGCCGGAGATGGCGATGCTCGTGCCGGAGGGACGGCAGGAGGTGACTACCGAGGGCGGCCTGGACGTCCAGTCCCAGGAACGGCGGCTGAAGGACATCGTAGCGCGACTGTCCGAGGCCGGAATCACGGTCTCGGTATTCATCGACGCCGATCCGCGTCAGGTCGAGGCGGCGAGGCGCGTCGGCGCGGCGGTGTGTGAGGTGCATACCGGGCCCTACGCGCACGCGTTCCATTTCATGGGGCGTGACGCCGGAAGTCCCGGCGTGGTCGCCGAGCTCGACAAGATCCGCGAATCGGGCGAGCAGATCCGGTCGCTCGGCATGCGCTTCAACGCGGGCCACGCGCTCAACTACTTCAACGTGGAGCCGGTGGCGCGGCTGCCGGGCGTGCGCGAGCTCCACATCGGCCATGCGATCGTCTCGCGCGCCGTTTTCGTCGGAATGCGGGAGGCCGTGCGCGAGATGAAGCGCTTGATCGTGGATGCGGCGCACGCCGCCGAGCCATGATCTACGGCGTCGGACAGGACCTGGTCGAGATTTCCCGCATCGAGCGCGCGCTCGAGCGTTTCGGGGATCGGTTTGCAAGAAGGATTCTTTCGGAGAGCGAGCTTCGAAGATTCTCCAACCATCCGAAACCCGCGGCCTTCCTCGCGAAGCGTTTCGCCGCCAAGGAGGCGTTCACCAAGGCGCTCGGCACCGGGATCCACGCGCCGGCCAACTGGCATGGGGTGTGGGTGAGCAATCTGAAATCCGGAAAGCCTCAGCTGGAGTTTTCCGAGCCGCTGAGGGAATTTCTGGGCCGAAAAAACATTATCCGCTGCCATCTCTCCCTCACGGACGAGCGCGAGATCGCTGCGGCCACGGTGATCCTCGAATGCGACGCCTGAAGATTCCGCTCGGCCCTGTCATGCTCGACCCTTCCGGTCCCGCGCTCGCCGACGACGACCGGCGGCGTCTTTCGCACCCGGCGGCGGGAGGGGTGATTCTGTTTGCGCATAACTACGAAAGCCCTTCCCAGCTGATCAACCTTGCGTCGGAAATCCGTGCGCTTCGTACCCCCGAGCTGCTCATCTGCACGGATCACGAGGGCGGGCGCGTGCAGCGTTTCCGCGAGGGCTTCAGCGCGATCCCGCCGATGCGGCGCCTTGGCGTGCTTTGGGACCGCGATCGCGAGGCGGCAAGATCGGCGGCGCGCGCCATCGGCTACGTGATCGCCGCGGAGCTCGCGGCGCACGGCGTCGATTTCAGCTTCGCGCCGGTGCTCGATCTCGATTACGGCTCGAGCTCCGTGATTGGCGACCGGGCACTGCACTTCGACCCGATCGCGGTCGGCGCGCTCGCCGCGGAGCTGGTCGCCGGGCTCTCGGCCGGCGGGGTGGGCGCCGTTGGCAAGCATTTCCCGGGACACGGGTTCGCCGCGCTCGATTCGCATGTCGCCGTTCCCAGGGACGAAAGGCCGCTGAAGGAGATTCTCGGAAAGGACCTGGTGCCCTACCGGGCCGCGATCGCCGCGGGCCTCCCGGGCGTAATGCCGGCGCACGTGATCTTCACGCAGGCCGGCCGCGAGCCGGCGGGCTACTCGGAGTTCTGGCTGAGGACGGTGCTGCGGGAGCAGCTGGGCTTCGGGGGGCTCGTGTTCAGCGACGATCTCTCGATGGAGGGCGCGAGCACCGCGGGAGGCGCGCCCGAGCGCGGCAGCGCGGCGCTCGCCGCGGGCTGCGACATGGTCCTGCTCTGCAAGGACCCGGCGGGGCAGGAGCGGCTGCTCGATGCGCTGCGCGACGCGCCGGTTCCGGACCCCGGAAAGCTGGAGCGGATGCGGCGCCGGGGGGGGCGCGACCTCAGGAAGAGCGTCGCCTACCGGGACGCTCTCGAAGCTCTACAGGCGATTCCGGTCTGAAAAAAAAACCGGGTCTGTCCCGGCTTATCAGGCGCGCTCCATGTAGGTCCCGTCGTTGGTCGAGACCTTGATGCGCTCGCCCGCGTTGACAAACGGCGGCACCTGGACGGTGATGCCGGTCTCGAGCTTCGCGGGCTTGAACGACGTCGTGGCGGTGGCGTTCTTGATGCCGGGCTCGGTCTCGACCACGGTGAGCACCACCGAAGGCGGCAGCTCCACGCCGATCGCGCGCCCGTTATGGAAGTTCACCTGGACCTCGGTGTTCGGCAGCAGGTATCCCGCCTGACCCTCGAGGAAGTCGGCCGACAGGTGCAGCTGCTCGTAGTTCTGCTGGTCCATGAAGACGTAGTCGGCGCCGTCCTGGTACAGGTACTGCATCGCGCGCGGCTCGACGAACGCGCGCTCGACCTTGTCCTCGGTGCGAAAGCGCTGATTGGTCTTGGTCCCGGACTCGATGTCCTTCATCTCCACCTGCATGAAGGCGCCGCCGCGGCCGCCGACATGCACGTGATAGGACTTGAGCACGCGCCAGACGCGCTTTTCCCACTCGATCAGATTGCCGACCCGTATTTCGACCGCCTCGACCTTGGCCATGACTGCAAGCCTCTGAAAAAAGGGGCCGAATTATAATGGAAGAACCGTGTCCGGACCCAGCCCCGCGTTTGACGCGCGATCATTCGTAGCCGGGCTCCCGTCGCTGCCGGGCGTGTACCGGATGCTCGGCGCGGCCGCCGAGCCGCTCTACGTCGGCAAGGCGAAGGACCTCAGGAAGCGCGTCGGCTCGTACTTTGCGCGACCGGAGCAGGGTCCGCGGATCGCCATGATGCTCTCGCAGGTCGCCTCGATCGAGGTCACGGTGACGCGCTCCGAGGACGAGGCGCTGCTGCTCGAGAACAACCTCATCAAGCAGCTCGCGCCGCGCTACAACATCGTGTTCCGGGACGACAAGTCCTATCCGTACCTGATGCTCACCGGGCACGCGTTCCCGCGCCTGGGCTTTCACCGCGGCTCGCGCGAGCGCGCCAATCGCTACTATGGGCCGTTCCCGCACGCGCACGCGGTACGCGAATCGATCCAGCTTCTGCAGCGCGTGTTCCGGCTTCGCACCTGCGAGGATTCGGTGTTCGAGAACCGCTCGCGCCCCTGCCTGCTCCACCAGATCCGGCGCTGCACCGCGCCTTGCACGGGGCTCATCACCCGCGAGCGCTACGCCGAGGACGTGCGCAGCGCCGGCATGTTCCTCGAGGGACGCGAGGACGAAGTGATCCGCGGGCTGACCGAGCGGATGATCGCCGCATCGGAGGCGCGCCGCTACGAGGAGGCGGCGCAGCATCGCGACCGGATCCGCGCGCTCTCGCGCGTGCAGGCGCGCCAGTACGTGGAGTCCGAGCGCGGCGTCGACGCGGACGTGGTCGCCTGCGCGATCGAAGCGGGCATCGCATGCGTGAATCTGGTGATGATTCGCGGCGGACGGCACGTCGGGGACCGGAGCTTCTTCCCGCAGAACGCGGCCCAGGCCGCGCAAGCCGAGATCGTGGAGGCGTTTCTCGACCAGCACTACGCGGAGCAGCCGCGGCCGCCGCTCGTCATCTCCGGCGACCGGGCCTGGCAGGGAGAGCGCAGGATGTGGCTCGAGATGGCGGCGAGGAACGCGCGGCTTGCGCTCGAGCGCCGCGCGCGCGAGCGCAGCACCCAGGAGGCGCGCCTGGCGACGCTGCGCGACGCGCTCGGGCTGCCCGAGAGCGCGGAGCGCATCGAGTGCTTCGACATCAGCCATACCATGGGCGAGGCGGCAATCGCCTCGTGCGTGGTCTATGACCGCCACGCGATGCAGAAGGCGGAGTACCGGCGCTTCAATCTGCGCGGAATCACCCCCGGGGACGACTACGGCGCGATGCGCCAGGTGCTCGCGCGCCGCTACGAGCGCGTCGCCGGCGAGGGCGGGAGGATCCCCGATCTGGTGCTGATCGACGGCGGGAGAGGGCAGGTGGGCGCGGCGCGCGCCGCGCTCGCCGAGCTCGGGCTGAACGACGTGACGATCGTGGGCGTCGCCAAGGGCCCCGGCCGCAGGCCCGGGCTCGAGGAGCTCGTGTTCGAGGCCGAGGAGCGGGCCCTGCGGCTGCCACCGGAACATCCGGGCCTGCACCTCGTGCAGGCGATTCGCGACGAGGCGCACCGCTTCGCGATCGTGGGGCACCGCGCGCGGCGGGAGAAATCGCGCGTCACTTCGACCCTGAACGAGATTCCGGGCATCGGCGCCAAGCGCCGCCAGCGCCTTCTCGCGCATTTCGGCGGTCTGCGCGGGCTGCAATCCGCGGCGCTCGACGAGCTGACGCAGGTCGAGGGTGTGAGCCGCGCGCTCGCCGAGCGCATCTACCGGCATCTGCACGCCTGATGCCGCTGAACCTCCCGAATCTCGTCACGTGGCTGCGGATCCTGCTGATCCCGCTGATCGTCGGGATCTTCTACGTGCCCGATCCGTGGCTTTCGTTCACCGGAAAGAACGTCGCGGCGACGGTGATCTTCGTCGTCGCGGCGGCCACCGACTGGCTGGACGGGTACCTGGCGCGCGTGCTCGACCAGACCTCGGCGTTCGGCGCGTTTCTCGACCCGGTCGCCGACAAGCTGGTGGTCGTGGGAGCGCTGATCGTTCTGCTCACGCTCGGGCGCGTTGAAATGGTCGTAGGCCTTATCATCATCGGCCGCGAGATCGCGATCTCGGCGCTGCGCGAATGGATGGCGCGCGTCGGCCAGGCGAAGAGCGTCGCGGTGGCGTTCGTGGGAAAGGTCAAGACCGCGGCCCAGATGGTCGCCATCCCGCTGCTCCTCTTCCACGACGACCTGCCTGGCATCGTCAATGCGCAATGGCTCGGCACGATCCTGATCAACGTGGCCGCCGTGCTCACGGTGATCTCGATGCTCTATTACCTGCGCCGCGCGATCCCGCATGCGGCCCTTTGAGGTATAATGCGCCCCCTGTTTTCGCGGGAGTAGCTCAGTTGGTAGAGCGCAACCTTGCCAAGGTTGAGGTCGCGAGTTCGAGACTCGTCTCCCGCTCCAATCTCTTCGTCTGAGCCGTCGAGCAGCGCCCCCGGCGGGGTGGCAGAGTGGTCATGCAGCGGCCTGCAAAGCCGTGGACGCCGGTTCGATTCCGACCCCCGCCTCCATCCCTGTTGCCTCCGCGAAAGGAAAATGGGATAAGGGCCCGCGGCGCAAACTCCTGCGAGCGCCCCGGAAGCCCGGATGGCGAAATGGGTAGCCGCAGGGGACTTAAAATCCCCAGGCCGCAAGGCCGTGCTGGTTCGAATCCAGCTCCGGGCACCACGAGGCGGCGCCGGACAAGAAGATGAGACGACGAGCCAAACCCCGGGAGCCGCGCATCGAGCGCGCGGCGCAGTGGCTCTACGACGCGCACGCGCGGCGCGAGCGTTTCGCGCCGCTGCCCGCGGAGCTCGCGCCGCAGTCGAGCGCGGATGCCTATGCGGTGCAGGCGGCGTTCGTGGCCCTGCGCGCCGAGCAGCTCGGCCCCGTGGCCGGCTACAAGATCGCGCTCACCACGCCCGCGATGCGCGCGATGACGGGAATGAGCGACTGCATCGCCGGCGACATGCTCGAGCGCACCGTGCTGCGCGGGCCGGTGCGGTTGCGCGCTGCCGATTACGTGCACCTTCTGGTCGAGTTCGAGATCGCCTTCGAGCTTGCCGAGGACCTGCCTGCGGTCGACGCGCCGTTCACGCGCGAGCGCGTGGCGCAGGCGGTCGGCGCGGCGATGCCTGCGCTCGAGCTCGCCGACGACCGCGACGCCGACTACGGCCGGCTTGCGCAATATCCGCTGATGCTGATCGCGGACAACGCGTGGAACGAGGGTGCGGTGCTCGGCGCGCCGGTGCGCGACTGGCGCAGGATCGATCTCGCCGCGCTCCGCGGCGCCGCCTTCGTCAATGGCCGCGAGGCGGGCGAGGGCCGCGGAGCGGATGTGATGGGGCATCCGCTCGAAGCGCTCGCCTGGATCGCGAACAACCTGGCCTGGCGCGGCCTGGGACTTTGGCGCAGCGACGTCGTCATCACCGGGAGCCTCGTTCCGAGCCGTTACCCCAGGGCCGGTGACGTGGTCCGGTTCGACGCGGGCGAGCTGGGTTCCGTCGAGCTCGCCGTCGAATAAGAAAATGGGGTCAGACTCGACTTTACGATTCCAAAGTCGAGTCTGACCCCATTTTCACCTCCGAGACGAAGTCCTCGAATTTCCCGCCGGGCGTGGCGGGAAAACTGTCCACGCACGAAAAGCGCAGCGCGAACGGGTGACCGAGCCAGCGGTGGATCACCTCGGTCATGCGCGCCTCTTCCGCAGGCGTGAGCGGCCGGTCGATCGCGAAGCGCACCTCGATCGTCTCGCGATCGCGCTGGATCATCTGGTACTGGCGCACCGGCGCGATCTTGCGGTACTCGGCGAAACCGGTGAAGGGCCAGCGCTTTTCGCCATTCGGCATCACGAGCATGTTGCGGTAGCGCCCGGTCACGCGCCGGATCGTGGGGAGCCCGCGCCCGCAGGGGCAGGCGGTTCCGGCTTGCGCGTAGTCGCGGATTTCGTAGCGCAGGAGCGGCATCGCGAAGTTGTGAAGCGGCGTCACTACGACCCGGCCGATGCAGCCCGGCGCGCAGGGTCGGCCCGCATCGTCCAGAATCTCCACGCGCACGGCCTCGGACTGCAGGTGATAGAGCCCGGATCCCGATGGGCACTGCAGCGCGATGTAGCCCGCTTCCTGCGAGCTGTAGACGTCGGTCACGGGCACGTTCCAGGCTGCGCGCACCGCCTCGCGCAGGGCGGGCTGCACCGACTCGCCGACCGTCCGCACCTCGCGCAGGCGCGGCAGCCGCAAGCCCGCGCGCAGGAAGTGCTCCGCGAGCGCGAGGAGGTTCGACGGGTAGCTGAGGAGATATTCGGGATCCTGCCGCACGAGCCACGCAGCTTGCGTACCGACATCGGTGCCGAGCGCGAGCAGCGCCATCGGGCCGGTTCGAAACAATCCGTCGGTCGCCGGGCCCCATCCTTGCCGCTGCAGGCCCTCGGGCGGGCGCGCGTGTCCGCTCGTCGAAGGGCGGATCGCGCAGAGCTTCGCGGAGAAATCGCGCCGGTGCCAGAGGTGCTCGCGCACCGTGAGCACGCGCCAGAGCAGCCGGTTCAGGCTCGTGCCGGTGATCCGCACCGGCTGGCCCGTGGATCCGGAGGTCTGCGTCGTGTAGGTGCGGCCGTGTGCGCGCGGGATCCGGCTCGAGACGAGCGCCTCGGCCGACTCCTGCACGTCCCGGCGGGTGAGCAGGGGCAGGGCGCTCCACGCCTCGGGCGCGAGCGGCGCCCGGGGATCGATCCCGGCGGCACGCATCCGCTCGCGGTAGAACGGTACCGTCGCCGCGGCGTGCGCTACGAGCAGCTGCAATTGGCGCAGCTGCTCGCGCTCGATGCGCTCGGGCTCCCACCACTGCGAATGCTCGAGCTGGTAGAGCAGCGCGAGCTCCGCGGCTGCGCGCGGCCGCGGCAGCGCCGGAAAGCGCACCTCGGCAAGCGCCGACTTCAGCGCGGGCGTGCGACCAGGATCGGGCATCGCTCGCCCAGCTCGTAGCCTGGCGTGCGGCACTCGAGCAGCTCGAAATCCGCATCGAGGCAGCGCTTCGTCTCCTCGAGCGTGGGAAAGGTGTAAACGCGATCGAGCCCGCGATAGGCGTCGATCGTCTCGATGACTTCCTGCGGCCACCCGGTGCGCGCCGCGAAGGACGCGCTGTCGCCCGCGCCCGCGCGCCAGGCGTCCCAGATCGCGCCCACGCGCACGCCGGACTCGGCCGAGCCGTGAAGCGCCATCGCGAGCCGCCACTTGAACGCATGGAAACTGCCGATGCGCCCGGCGAGCGCTTCGCGAAACACGGTCTGCGGGTCCTCCGGGGCAGCCGGGCGGCAGAAGAACCTGAGCACGAGCAGCCCGTCCTTGCGTAACGCCGCGCGGAAGGAGCGCGCGAGCCGCGCGTATCCGGAGGGATAGTCGAGCGCGATGAAGCAGCCGTCACCGATCGCCACGTCGCAGCTCGCGTCGGGCAGCGGCATGCGCCGCCAGTCGCCGCACACCGGGATGCCGAAAGGCACCTCGCGCGCCGGATATACGAGGGTCAGCATGGGAAGCGAAAAGTCGAGCGCCACGAGCGTCGTCGCCTCCGGCCAGCGCAGGGTCGCGATCTCGGGCGTCGCCCCGAGCAGCAGCGCGCGCACCGGCCCGCCGCCGGCGCGCCGGTGCCAGCCGTGCACCGCTTGCTCGTAGGCGC
>JBBINV010000071.1:0-16395 GCA_037443705.1 Betaproteobacteria bacterium
GCGGCGGCACCGGCCGGCGCGCACAACGCCGCGGCTTCGGCGGCGAACTGCAGCGCGATCTCCCGGTTCGACGCGGCGATCGCCTTCAGCGTGCCGATCTCCGGCAGGCGCTCGCGCACGGCGAGCACCATGACGGACACGATCAGCGCCGCGCCGACCGCGAACAGGAGCGCCGCGCCGATCGCGCTGGCGAGCGCGAGGCTTCCGAGCGTGGTGCGCGCGGTGGAAACCGCTTCGGGCGTGGTCACGACGTCCGCTTCGGGAAGCGATTTCAGCTCCGCTGCCACGCGCTCGACGTGGGCGACCGAATCGACCGTGACGAAGATCTTCGAGAGCTTCTTGCCCGGGTTGAAAATCGCACGGAATACCTCGATCGGGAGGAACACGTGGTTGTCGCCGAAGTCGTTTCCCGTCGAATAGACGCCGATCACCCGCAGGCGCCGGCCGCCAACGGCGAGATCGAGTCTTTCGAGCGCGGCGGCGCTCGCCTCGCCGAGCCCGAGCCGCTGCTCGGCGTGCAGGCGCCCGACGATGGCGACCGGCTCGTCCGCATCCCCGGCGGCGAACGCCCGCCCGGCGACGATCTGCGCGTTCTCGTAGTCCACTTCGCCGATCGCGCGCAGCATGCTGCCCGGACGCAAACCGATCAGCATCGCATAGGCATTTTTCCTGCGCGCGTCGACCTGGGGGGTGTAGACGTACTCGTCCAGGCGCACGATATGGCGCGCGCTTGCGAGACCGCGCACACGCTCGAGCGTATCGGTCGAAAAATGCTACTCGCCTGCCGGCTTGTCGCCGCCGAACCCGCCGGTGCCGAAGGCGCCCGCCTCGCGCAGCTCGATCTGGGTGCGAACGCGCGCTTCGAGCGCCGCGACCTGGAGCCGCGTCGCCAGCGCGGCCTGGATCGCCAGCGAGAGAAACCCCGTCACCGCGGCGAGCAGCAATACGAGGACGACCGTACGCGCGGGGCTGCGCAGGGCGTTGCGCATGCCGCGAAGGATCGGGCCGGAGAGGAGGAGCTTCATCCAGTAGTAAGAGTGCGCGACCGTTGACGTCAGACTAATGCCCGTACCAGGGTACGGGGTCAACAGGCGGCGCGCAGAGGGCGGTGGCCGCACGGGACGCGCTTGACTCCGTATCGGAGTACGGGGTTTATGCTTGGGCGGGACAATGAAAATGGATGCCTTGACGGTCACGATCGGGCGCGCCGCCAGCGAGGCAGGCGTGGGCGTGGAGACGATCCGCTTCTACGAGCGCCGCGGGCTGATCGCGCGCCCGCCCAAACCTTCGGGCGTAGGGGTTCGCCGTTATGCGCCCGAGACCGTGCAGCGTGTGCGCTTCATCCGAGAGGCGCAGCGGCTCGGCTTCACGCTGCGCGAGATCGAGGAGCTGCTCGCCCTGCAGGCGGACCCGAACGCCGATGCGGGCGACGTGCGCCGCCGGGCGCTCGCCAAGATCGAGGAGGTGAATTCGCGCATCGCCCGGCTCGGCGAGATCCGGGATGCGCTCATCCGGTTGCTTGCGGCCTGCCCGGGCAGCGGCGCGCTCGGCGCCTGCTCGATTCTCGAGGCCATGCGCGCGCCGGACACGAAAGGAGAAACCATGAGGAACGCGACGTTCAGGATCGAGGGCATGCATTGCGAAGGCTGCGCGAAGACGATCGAAGCGCTGCTCGGCGCCGAACCGGGCGTCGAGCGCGCCGCGGTGTCGTTCGAGGCGCGCGAGGCGGCGGTGGATTTCGACCCGGACGCGCTCGACGAGCGCCGGCTCGCCGCCGCGATCGAGCGCGCAGGCTACAAGGTTCTCACCGGGGTGAAGTGAGCGAGCTGGGCCTTTTTCAACTTCTCGCGCTGCCCGCGGCGCTCGGGCTGCTCGGCTTCGTCGAGCCCTGCTCGATCGGCTCGAGCCTGCTGTTCGTCAAGTACCTCGAGGACAGGAGCGCGGCGGAGAAGCTGCGGCACACGGCGCTCTTCGCCGTCACGCGCGCGGCGTTCATCGGCGCGCTCGGCGTCGCCGCGGTGGCGGTGGGCGCGGCGTTCGTGTCGTTCCAGAAGGGCGCCTGGATCGCGCTCGGGGCCGCGTACGCGCTCATTGGCGTGCTGCTTCTCAGCGGCCACGCGCGAGCGGTGATGGTGACGATCGGCCCGGGCGTGGCAAAGCTCGCCGGCGCGCGCGGCTCGGCGGCGATGGGGTTCGTGTTCGGCCTCAACATCCCCGCGTGCGCCGCGCCGCTCCTTGCGGCGCTGCTCGGCGCCGCGGCGGCGAGCGGCGCCTCGGGCGCTGCGCTCGGCGCGGGGTTCGTCTCGCTCGGCGTGTTCGGCGCCGCGCTCTCGGCACCGCTCGTCGCGGCGGTGTTTTTCGAGCGCGCGCGCCGCGTGCTCGACTGGATTGCGCACTGGGCCGGGCGCTTCCCCAAGTGGTCGGGCGTGGTGCTGATTCTGCTCGGCGCGTGGTCGATCCGGTTCGGGCTGTTCGCCGAGGTGCCGCTCTCATGAGGTGGAAAAAGCCGGCCGCGGTCCTCTCCGCCGTGCTCGCGCTCGCCGCGGCCTACTGGGTCCTTCGCGAAACGGGGGTGCTTGCCACGATCCTCGACGAGGGGGCGCTGCGCGCGCGCATCGAGCGCCTCGGTCTCTGGGGACCCTTGGCGGTCATGGCGCTGATGGTGCTCGCGATTCTTGTCAGCCCGATCCCGAGCGCCCCCATCGCGATGGCGGCGGGCGCCGCGTACGGCCATGCCTGGGGCACGCTCTACGTGCTCGCGGGCGCCGAGGCGGGCGCGCTCGCGGCTTTCGCTCTGGCGCGCGTGCTCGGCCGCGCCGCGATCGAACGCTGGTTCGGCGAGCGCGTGCGAATGAAGCTCGCCGACTCGCAGAACGCGTTGATGGGAATCGTGTTCCTCACCCGGCTGTTGCCGTTCGTCTCGTTCGATCTCGTCAGCTACGTCGCGGGCCTCACGGCGCTCACGCTCTGGCGCTTCGCGCTCGCGACGCTTGCCGGGATCGTGCCGGCGAGCTTTCTCCTCGCGCACCTGGGGTTCGAGATGGCGAGCGGCGAGACCGACAGATTCATCTACTCGGCGCTCGCGCTCGGTCTGGTCACGGCGATTCCGATCGCGGTGGCGCTGGTGCGCGGGCGCCTGCGGAGGAATGCGTGAAGGTCCAGTATCGCGTCGGCGGCATGGCGTGCGGTTTCTGCGTCGGCACGATCGAGAAGGCGCTCGGACGGCTTCCGGGCGTGCGCGCCGTGCACGTCAGCCTTGCGCACGAGGAGGCGCTCGTAGAGTACGACCCGGCGCGCGGCGCGCCCGTGCGGTTCGAGCGCACGCTCGGCGCACTCGGCTACGCGGTGCGCAGCCTCGACCGCGCGCGCGCCGCGGACGAAGCGCAGGAAGAGCTTCGCCGCTGGCGCGACGACCTCGCGTTCGCCGCCGGGCTCGCGCTCGCCTCGCTCGGGGCGATGACGCTGATGTGGCTCGAGCGGCTGCCGCCCGCGGGTGTCGCGGCGCTGTACTGGCTGATGCCGCTCCTTGCGCTCGCGACCGTGTTCGGGCCCGGCTGGCGCATCCTCGAGATGGCCTGGGCGAGCCTTCGCCGCGGCATTCTCAACCAGCACGTGCTGCTCGAGTTCGGCGCGCTCGCCGGGCTCGCGGGCGGATTTCTCGGCTACGTGGACCCGGCGTTTCCGGTGCCGGACTTCTTCGCCGTCAGCATCTTCGTCACCACCTATCACCTCCTTTCGGCATACGTGGGCGCGCTGGTGCGAATCCGCGCCTCGCGCGCGGTGCAGAAGCTCCTTGCGCTCGCGCCGCCGACCGCCCGCGTGTTGCGCGAAGACGGCGAAGAGCGGACGGTCGCGCTGGAGGAGGTGTGCGCGGGAGACCGCGTGCGCGTGCGCCCGGGCGAATCGATCCCGGTGGACGGCGAGGTGCTCGAGGGGGGCTCTACGGTGGACGAGAGCCTCGTCACCGGCGAGCCGATCCCGGTCGCCAAGTCGCGCGGCGACGAGGTGATCGGCGGCTCGCTGAACCAGCTAGGGACGCTCCTCGTGCGCGCGACGCGCGTGGGCGAGGAGAGCTTCCTCAGCCGCGTCGCGCGCCAGGTCGAGGAGGCGCGCGCGATGAAGCCCGGCGTCCTCGTGCTCGTGGACCGCGTCCTCGAGGTCTACTTCCCGGCGGTGCTCGCCTTCGCCGCAGGCGCGTTCGTCGCCTGGACGCTCGGCGCCTGGGCGATCGCGGGCGAGGCGCTGCCGATCCGCGCCGTCTTCGCCTCGCTCGCCGTTCTGGTGATGGGCTATCCGTGCGCGCTCGGCATGGCGACGCCGCTCGCGATGATCCGGGGCGGCGGCATGGCAGCCGAGCGCGGCATCCTCATGCGCGCGGGCGAAGCCTTTCAGGTGCTGAAGGACGTGCGCGCGGTCGTCTTCGACAAGACAGGCACGCTCACCGCGGGCAGGCCGCGCGTGGTCGAAGTGACGCCGCTCGGGCGCTGCACACGCGAGGAGGCGCTGCGCCTCGCCGCGGCGGCGGAAGGCGCGTCCGAACATCCGCTCGCGCGCGCGATCGCCGAGGCGGCGAGCGAAGCGGGGTTGGCAGTCCCGCAAGCCGAAGCGTTCGAAGCGGTGCCGGGCCGGGGCGCAGTCGCGCGCGTAGAGGGCCGAACCGTCGCCGTGGGCAAGCCTGAATTCGCCACCGGAAACGGCGCCGCGCTCGAGGCGGTGCGCGGCGCGCTCGAGCGCATGCAGGGCGCGGCGCAGACCACGGTGGCGGTCGCGGTGGAGGGCGAGCTCGCCGCGGTGATCGGTATCGCCGATCCGGTGAAACCCGATGCGCGCGAGGCGCTCGCGCGGCTCAAGGCCGCCGGGATCGCGCCGGTGATGCTCACCGGGGACAACGCGCGCACCGCTGCGGCGGTCGCGCGCTCGCTCGGCATCGACGACGTGCGCGCCGAGGTGCTGCCGCACGAGAAGGCCGAAGCCGTGCGCGCCCTGCAGCACGGGCACACGCGCGTGGCGATGGTCGGCGACGGCATCAACGACGCGCCGGCGCTCATGCAGGCCGACGTCGGCATCGCGATCGGCGCCGGCACCGACATCGCGATCGAATCGGCCGACATCGTGCTGGTGGGTGAGCGCCTGGAGGCCGTCGCCGAGGCGATTGCGATCGGGCGTGCCTCCTACACGAAGACCGTGCAGAACCTCGTGCTCGCGTTCTCGTTCAACGGCGTCGGCGTGCCGCTCGCGGCCGCGGGGCTCGTGCACCCGGTCTGGGCGATGATCGCGATGGCGGCGAGCGTCACCGCGGTGCTCGCCAATTCCTTCGGCGGCCGGCTCGTCGGGCGCCGGCATGCCGCGCCGCGCTCGGAGCTGCGGCTGCGCGTGCCCGGCATCCATTGCGAGCACTGCGTGCGCACGATCCGCGAGGCGTTGATCGGCCTGGAAGGGGTGGAGGGGGCGAGCGGGGACGCCGCGCAAAAGACCGTCACCGTCGCATTCCGTCCCGAGGCGATCGGCGCGCCCGCGATCCGGCGCGCGATCCGCGCGCGCGGCTACGAGGTCGCCTGAGCAAAGGAGCTTTCGCCATGCCGTCCAATCTCGTCAGAAATCTGGTCGTCACGGGGTTCGCGGCGCTCCTCGCCGCGGGGTTCGTGATCGCGGCGCGCTTCTATACCGGCACCGTGGTCCCACCGGTAGACGCCTACCTCGAGGGAAAGCGCATCCTCTTCATCCACACCGAAGCGTCGGATGCGAAGGTGGCGGCGCTCCTCACCGAAATGAAGGGCTCCCCGGTCGTGGTCGTCCCGTCGCTCGCCAGGGTCCCGCAGGAGCTGCGTACCCCCGTCTACGTATTCAAGAACGGCGTGGCGGGCGAGGGGCCGTTCAAGTTCCAGCCCGACGTCTTCGAGCACGCGCCCGGCGCGGGCGGCTACACGCCGCTGCGCGAGCTTAACCTCGTCACCTGGAAGGACGAGCGCAAGGCGCGCGAGCTGAAGTCGGCCGGCGAGGTGAAGAAGGCCGCCGCCGCGGGCGAGCTCGCGATCGAGCGCCCGGGGGTGGTGATCAACATGCCGCTCCTCACCTGGCCCGGCGGGCGGCGTTAGCGAGTCAGAATCCCTTTCGGGCGCGCCTGGCGACGCCGTGCGCCGCGGCGACATGGCTCGGCTCGCGGGGCGCCGCGCGCGAGCGAGCGAGCGTCTTCACGATGCCGCATTCGGCAGTGGCTTTCGCTCCCGCGCAACGCGCACGAATCGAGGCGAGCTCGGCCCGAAGGCGCTTCAGCTCCAGGATTCGCGCCGAAACGTGCCCGATGTGCTCGTCGAGCAGCGCGTCGATTCCCGAGCAGTCGGCGCCGGGACGGTCGATGGCTTCGAGGAGGCTGCGGATTTCCGGCAGCGACATGTCGAGCGAGCGGCAGCGCAGGATGAACGCGAGCCGCTCGGCGTGCCCGGCGGCGTAGCTGCGGTAGTTGGCGCCCGAGCGGCGCGGCGCGGGCAGCAGGCCCGCCTTTTCGTAGTAGCGGACCGTCTCTACCGGGCAGTCGGCGCGGCGGGCGAGCTCTCCGATGCGCATGAGGAAGCCAGTATCTCACGGCGCGCCTGCGCGATCACGCTCGCCGCCGACGCCAGCGCGAGCGAGGAAAGCAGCGCCGCGACCAGGAAATCGGGCCAGCCACTCCCGGTGCCGAAGACCCCGGCGGCGGCGAGGAGCACCGCGACGTTGCCGATCGCGTCGTTGCGGCTGCACAGCCACACCGAGCGGCTGTTGGCGTCGCCGTTGCGATGGCGATAGAGCATCACCGCCACACCGGTGTTCACCGCGAGCGCGAGGAGCGCCACTGCGCCCATCGTGGACGGCTCGGGCACCGATCCGCGAAACGCCTGAAAAAGGGTTACCGCAAGGACGGCAATCCCGTATAGACCCATCGAGGCACCCTTGATCAGCGCGACGCGCGATCGCCAGATCGGCGCGAGCGCGAGCGCCCGGAGCGAAAGCCCGTAGTTGGCGGCGTCGCCGGCGAAATCCGCGGCGTCGGCGAGAAGCGAGGACGAATCCGCGGCGAGCCCCGCGGCGAGCTCGACGACGAACATGAGCGCGTTCAGCGCGAGCGCTGCGATCAGGGCACGGCGGAACGCGGGGCCGAACGCGCGCGGTTGCGGGTCGCAGCAGGTGGGCACGCCCGCATTGCAAACCCTGGAGCGGCTACAGGGTCAAGCGCCGCGCTCTACAGGGGCCGCGAATGGAATGCGCCCGCCGGCGCAGCCCGGGCCGAAGCGCGCGACGCTGCGCTGAGCCTGCGCGGCCCGTACAGCGCCGCGATCCCTGGCTGCCCGGTCGTTGACCCCCTGCATTGACCGGCGGTGGCGCGGCGTGTACATTCGTATGAATGTATCGGCGGGAGGGAGGAGGGTCTGCCGGTGCATGTCAGCAGCAGTCGAGGGAACCCGGTCTCGCAGCGAGCCGGCGACCCGCATCATTCGGCGCCCGGGAGGGCGCCGTTTTTTTTGATCGCTCCGCTTCCGGTATCATTGCGCGCGATCGGCGGAGGAAGGGAAGAAATGGCGAGGCTGGGCAGGGGGCGGACGGCGGCGAGCGAGGTGCTGAAGGATTTCCGTCTGATTCTCGGCTCGGTGCGCCGGCACTACGCGTCGATCGCGCAGACCGGCGGCGTGAGCGGCGCGCAGGTCTGGGCGCTCGCCACGATCGCCCGGCGCCCCGGCATGCGCGTGTCGGACCTGGCCGTGGCGCTCTCGGTGCACCAGTCGACCGCGAGCAACCTTGTGGAGAAGCTCATCCGTAACGGGCTCGCCGCCCGGCGGCGCGACTCGCTCGATCAACGTGTGGTGCGCCTTGCGCTCACCGCTCGCGGGCGCCGGGTGATCCGGCGCGCGCCGCGACCGGCCGGGGACGCGCTTACGGCGGCGCTCGGGCGGCTCCCGAGCGAGGTGCTCGCGCGCCTCAGGTCGGACCTGGCGGCGCTGGTCCGGGCGCTTCGGACGAGCGCACCCTGAGCGGCTGCGCCGCCCCCGCCGCGGCGCGCGCCACGGGCGAGGATGACGAGCGCAGAGCGGTTCACGCCGCGTCCTGCCGCGCGGCGAGCAGCCCGCGAAGCTCCGGAATGCACGAGCCGCACTCGGTGCCGCACCTGAGCCGCGATTGCAGGCAGGGGAGGGTGGAGGCGCCGTCGCGAATCGCCGAGAGAATGCTTTCCTCGTCGACCGAAAGGCAGACGCACACGGTGCGCGCGCTGCGGATGTCCGCTCCCGGGGGCGCGGCAAGCGGCATCGCGAGGTAGCGCCGCACGCCCTGGACCGCGGCGCCGCGCTTCCAGTAGTCCTGGAGCCAGCGCTCCGAGCGCGTGTCGCCCGAGAGCCGCACCGCGCGGATCGCGTCGCCCGCGAGCGCGATTCGCCGCCCGATCGCGCGCGTGGCGTCGTCGTAGCGCAGCGCATCCGCCGCGCCGAGGCCGAACGCGCGGTCGATGCGCACGAGCAGCGCCGCGGACGGTGGCTCGCGCGCCGCTGCGCGAAAGAGCACGCCCTCGCCCGCGAGCGCGCGGCTCGCGAACGCGAACTCGCGCATGAACGGATCGAGCCGCTCGAAGAGCTCGAGCGCGTCCGCATCGGGCGCGCGCCCGAACGCGACCAGGCGCCAGGCGAGCTCGGCGCGCTCCACGCGCACCGCGCAGTGCTTGAGCTCGGGCTGCTTCGATTCCGGGTCGAGCGCGGGCAGCGTCAGGCCGTTGACGCCGCGCGCGTCCGACCCGCCCAGAAACCGCGCTCCCCAGTGCATCGGCAGGAACGCGACGCCGGGCTTCAGGCCCGCGTCCGGCTCGACCGGCACGTAGAGATCGCCGCGGCGCGAGCGCACGCGCGCGAGCGAACCTTCGGCGAGCCCCGCGCGCTCGAGATCGGACGGATGAAGCGCGAGCCGCGGCTCGGGCGCATGCGCGAAAAGCGCCGCGACATTGCCGGTGCGGCTCATCGCGTGCCACTGGTCGCGCAGCCGCCCGGTGGTGAGCCGCAACGGGTAGCGCGCGTCCGCGTTCTCCGCCACCGGGCGGTAGGGCGCCGGCACGAAGCGCGCCCTGCCGCCCGGCGTCGGGAAGACGCCGTCTTCGTATAGCCGCGCCTTTCCCATCGAGGTATTTTCAGGATACGGCCACTGCTGCGGACCGCGCTCTTCGAGCAGGCGGTAGGAGAGGCCGGTGATGTCCAGGTCTCGCCCGCGCGTCGCTTCGCGATGTTCGTTGAAGATGGTTTCGGGGTTCTCGTAGGGGAAAAGGGTCTTCGCCTCAGGGCGAAGATGCCTTTCCAGTGTTCTTGCAAAGGCGACAGCGATTCCCCAGTCCGGCCGGGCCTCGCCCGGCGGCGGCACGGCGGCGCGCACGCGCGAGATGCGGCGCTCGGAGTTGGTGACGGTGCCTTCCTTCTCGCCCCAGCCCGCCGCGGGCAGCAGCACGTGCGCGTAGGCCGTGGTTTCGGTAGCGGCGCACGCTTCCTGCACGATCACGAGCTCGGCGCGCTCGAGCGCCTCGCGCACGAGCTTCTGCTCGGGCAGCGACTGCGCGGGGTTGGTGCAGACGATCCAGACGATCCTGATCTCGCCCGAGTGAACCGCCTTGAACATCTCCACCGCCGTCTTGCCGGGTTTCGCGGAAAGTTGGTTCACGCCCCAGAGTTTCGCGATCTCCGATCGATCCTTTTCACTTGACAAATCCCGGTGCCCCGGCAGCAGGTTCGCCATGCCGCCGACCTCGCGCCCGCCCATGGCGTTCGGCTGCCCGGTGAGGCTGAAGGGTCCCGCGCCCGGCTTTCCGATCTGGCCCGTTGCGAGATGCAGGTTGATGAGCGCGGTGTTCTTCGCCGTGCCACTCGCCGACTGGTTGAGCCCCTGGCAATACAGGGACAGGGTGGCGCGCGAGCGGGCGAAGAGCCGCGCCGTTTCGATGACCTCGTTTTCATGAATGCCACAGCTTGCGGCGACCGCCTTCGGCGTGTATTCCCGCACGAGATCGCGCACCGCTTCGAACCCTTCGGTGTGCGCGCCGATCCAGGCATGATCGGCGAGCCCTTCCCACAGGATCACGTGGAGCATGCCGTTGAAGAGCGCGACATCGGTACCCGGCGCGATCGCGAGGTGAGAATCGGCGAAGCGCGCGGTCTCGGTGCGGCGCGGGTCGACCACCACGATCTTGATTTCCGGCCTGCGCGCTTTCGCGTCCTCGACGCGGCGAAAGAGCACCGGGTGCGCCCAGGCCGTGTTCGATCCGGCGATGAAAAGGCAATCCGCGTGATCGAGGTCCTCGTAGCACGCCGGGGGCGCGTCCGCGCCGAGCGACTGCTTGTAGCCCGCGGAGGCCGAGGCCATGCACAGGCGCGAGTTGGTGTCGATGTTGTTGGTGCCGATCAGGCCTTTCGCGAGCTTGTTGAAGACGTAGTAGTCCTCGGTGAGCAGCTGCCCCGAGACGTAGAACGCGACCGAGTCCGGGCCGTGCTGCGAGAGGGTTTTGGCGAATTTGCCTGCAAGAAAATCCAGGGTCTCGGCCCAGCTTCTTCTCACTCCGCCCACAAGGGGGAACAGCGCTCGGTTGGAGAAGCTTGCCTCCCGCAAGAGCAACCCCTTGCCGCAAAGGCGCCCGAAGTTCGCCGGGTGCGAGGGATCGCCCTTCACGCCGCGGATTGCGGCGCCGTCGGTCTGGATCAGGACGCCGCAGCCTACGCCGCAGTAGCCGCAGGTCGAGCGGACCTCATTCATCGCCGAGCCAGACCGAGCCGTCGGGCTCCAGGCGCACGGGAAAACGCCGCGCGCAGCCCTCGTCGGGCGCCTGCGCGCAGCCGCTGTCCAGCCCGATCGTCCAGCCGTGCAGCGGGCAGGAGACGCTTTTCCCGAACACGATGCCCTGCGAGAGCGGCCCGCCCTTGTGCGGGCAGCGGTCGGCGAGCGCGAACACCTCGTCCTCGGCGTTGCGGAATACCGCGATGTCGCCGTGCAGAGGGTGACGCACCACCCGGGAGCCGAGGCGGGGAATCTGGTCCACTACGCCGATCCGAGTCCAACCCCGTTTCATACGGCAAGCGCCTCGAACTGAGCGCGATCGGCGCCGCGCGCGCGCTCCTGCCATGGATCGGCGTAACCCGAGAGCGCGTAGCGCAGTCGTTCATACAACGCCTGGCGGCTCCCGGCATCTTCCACGACGCGCTTCTTCACGTAATCGAGTCCCACGCGCTTGACAAAGTGCACGGTGCGATCGAGGTAGCGCCCTTCCTCGCGGTAGAGCTGCAGGAACGCGCCCGCGTACGCGAGCACCTCCTCGCGCGTCTTCACCTTGGCGAGGAACTGCGCGACCTCGGTCTTGATGCCGCCGTTGCCCGCGACGTAGATCTCCCAGCCGGAGTCCACGCCGATCACGCCCACGTCCTTGATCCCGGCCTCGGCGCAGTTGCGCGGGCAGCCCGACACCGCGAGCTTCACCTTGTGCGGCGACCACATGCCGTAGAGCGATTTTTCGAGGTCGATCCCCATGCGGGTGGAGTCCTGCACGCCGAAGCGGCACCACTCGGAGCCGACGCAGGTCTTGACCGTGCGCAGCGCCTTTCCGTACGCGTGGCCCGAGGGCATGCCGAGGTCGGCCCACACCTTCGGCAGGTCTTCCTTCTTCACGCCGAGCAGGTCGATGCGCTGCCCGCCGGTGACCTTCACGGTGGGAATCCGGTACTTGTCGACCACGTCGGCGATGCGCCGCAGATCCGCGGCGCTCGTGGTTCCGCCCCACATGCGCGGTACGACCGAGTACGTGCCGTCCTTCTGGATGTTGGCGTGGCTGCGCTCGTTCACGAAGCGCGACTGCGGGTCGTCCTCGGCCTCGTGCGGCCAGGTCGAGATGAGGTAGTAGTTGAGCGCCGGCCGGCAGCTCGCGCAGCCGTTCGGGGTTCTCCATTCCAGGAACGTGATGGCCTGGGGAATCGTGAGGAGCCTTTGCTGCCTCACGGCCTTGCGTACCTCTTCGTGCGTGAGGTCCGTGCATCCGCACATGGGCCTGGTCTTCGTGTCGGCGGGCTGGTACGCCCCGCCCACGCTCGAGGCGAGGATCTGCTCGACGAGCCCGGTGCACGAGCCGCACGAGCTCGAGGCCTTGGTGTGCTTGCGCACGTCTTCCAGCGTGAACAGGCCCTTTTCCTTGATCGCCTTCACGATCGTGCCCTTGCACACGCCATTGCAGCCGCAGACCTCCATTTCGTCGGGCATCGCCCCGGCACGGTTCTCGCCCTGGTGGCCGGCGTTGCCGAGGTGGCTCTGCCCGAACATCAGGTGGTCGCGGATCTCGTGCACGTCCTGGCGGTCCTTGAGCAGCTGGAAGTACCAGGAGCCGTCCACCGTGTCGCCGTAGAGCACGCCGCCCACGATGCGGTTGTCCTTCAGCACCAGCTTCTTGTAGACGCCGCCCGCCGGGTCGTGCAGCACGATGTTCTCCGTGCCTTCGCCGCCGGTGAAATCCCGCCGAAAAGAGGTCGATCCCGGTGACCTTGAGCTTGGTCGAGGTGACCGAGCCCTCGTAGCGCCCGATGCCGAGCTGCGCGAGGTGATTGGCGCAGACCTTCGCCATCTCGAAGAGCGGCGCGACCAGGCCGTAGCACGCGCCGCGGTGCGCGACGCATTCGCCCACCGCGTAGATGCGCGGATCAAAGGTCTGCATCGTGTCGTTCACCACGATGCCGCGATCGACGTGAAGTCCCGCGGACTGCGCGAGGGCGCTGTTGGGGCGAATGCCGACCGCCATCACGACGAGATCGGCCGGAATCCGGCTGCCGTCCTTGAATTCCACCGCGGCAACGCGGCCCGACTCGCCCGCGACGAGGGATTCGGTCTGCTTTTCGAGAAGAAACCTCAGACCCTTCGCTTCGAGCGAAGCCTGCAGCATTCCGGCAGCCACCTGGTCGAGCTGGCGCTCCATGAGCCAGGGCATGAGGTGCACGACCGTCACGTCCATGCCGCGTGCCTTGAGCCCGTTCGCCGCCTCGAGCCCGAGCAACCCGCCGCCGATCACCACCGCGCGCCGGTAGCGCGTCGCGGCCTCGATCATCGCATCGGTGTCGGCGATGTCGCGATACGTGACGACGCCCGGCAGGTCCTTGCCGGGAACCGGAAGGATCACCGGGCTGGAGCCCGTGGCGAGGATCAGGCGGTCGTAGGGCTCGCACGTGCCGTCCGCGGCGATCACCTCGCGCCGCACGCGGTCGATCCTCGTCACCGGCTTGCCCCGGTGCAGCCGGATGCGGTGCTCGGCGTACCAGTCGAGGCCGTTCAGCACGATGTCCTCGAGCTTCATCTCGCCTGCGAGCACCGGCGAAAGCAGGATCCGGTTGTAGTTCGGATGGGGCTCGGCGCCGAAGACGGCGACCTCGTAGAGACCGGGCGCGAGCGTGAGCAGTTCCTCGAGCGTGCGCACGCCCGCCATGCCGTTGCCGATCATCACCAGTTTCATCTTGTGCATGCGAGCAAACGAATCTCCGCGGCCGAAAGGGCCGATGCCGATGGCAGAGCAATCGCGATGCCAGTCGTGACCGCTCCGTAACTCGCTGAAGCTCAGGGGCTTTCCGATGGCGCGTCCGTTTTGCGGCGCACCATGACGGTGCCCCGGTGCGCCTGCATGACTTGGCTTGGTGCAGCCCGCTTGCCAGGGCACCTTTGTTTCGTAAAGAAAAACCGTCGCACGCCGGCTGGCACGTGGCTTGCGCTTCTGCCAGGACTGCTTGCTGACGGAGCGATGCACGATGAACCGGGGCTTCCTCAAAGCCGGACACTGGCCCACGCTGCTGGCGGCGTTTCTGTATTTCGACCTGAGCTTCATGGTCTGGGTGATTCTCGGTCCCCTGGGCGTGCAGATCTCGCGCGACCTGGGGTTGAGCCCCGCGCAGAAAGGGCTGATGGTGGCGACGCCGGTGCTCGCCGGAGCGCTGCTTCGCATCCCGATGGGCGTGCTCGTGGACCACCTGCGGCCGAAGGCGGCGGGGCTGATCGCACAGGTGCTCGTGATCGCGGCGCTCGCCTGGGCGTGGATTGCGGGCGTACGGAGCTACGGCGAAGTGCTGGCGCTCGGAGCCTTTCTCGGCGTGGCGGGCGCCTCGTTCGCGGTGGCGCTGCCGCTCGCCTCGCGCTGGTATCCGGCCGAGCACCAGGGCACGGCGCTCGGCATCGCCGGCGCGGGTAATTCGGGTACGGTGCTCGCGGCGCTCTTCGCCCCCTCGCTCGCGGCCGCGTACGGCTGGAACAACGTCTTCGGGCTCGCCATGCTGCCGCTGCTCGCCGCGCTCGTCTTCTACCTCGTGTTCGCGAAGGACAGCCCCGATTGTCCCCACGCGAAGCCGCTCGTGGAGTATTTTTCCGTCCTGCGCGACCGCGACGCATGGTGGTTCATGTTCTTCTACAGCGTGACCTTCGGCGGGTTCGTAGGGCTCGCCTCGTCGCTTACGATCTACTTCAACGACCAGTACGCGCTCGGCGCGATCGAGGCGGGAAACTTCACTGCGTTGTGCGTCTTCATGGGCTCGCTGATGCGTCCGGTGGGCGGCATGCTCGCCGATCGCGTAGGCGGAATCCGCTCGCTGTCGGTCATGTACCTTGCCGCGGCCGCATGCCTCCTGGTCGCGAGCTTCGGGCTGCCACGCGCCTGGATGGCGCTCGCCGTGTTCTCGCTCGGGATGCTCGCGCTCGGGATGGGCAACGGCGCGGTCTTCCAGCTCGTGCCGCAGCGCTTTCGCCGCGAGATCGGCGTCATGACCGGGCTCGTCGGCATGGCCGGCGGCGTCGGCGGGTTCTACCTCGCCTCGAGCCTCGGCTATTCCAGGCAGCTCACCGGCAGCTACCAGGCAGGGCTCCTCGCGTTCGGCGCCGCCGCGCTCGTTGCGCTCGCGGGGCTTTCGGCCGTCAAGGGCCGCTGGCGTACGACCTGGGGCGCGGCGAGCATGACCACGGCGCGAATCTGACTTGAAGGTCGCGCTCGGCTACTGCACGGCGGCAGGCAGCACCCAGACCAACCAGGATTTCGTCGGCATGGTTACGCCGGTGGGTCCGCAGCTGAGCGAGAAGGGCGTCGTGCTCGCGATCGCCGACGGCGTCTCGGCCTCGATCGACGGGCGCGAAGCGGCCGAGTACACGGTGCGCGGCCTGCTCGCCGATTACTACGCCACGCCCGACACCTGGGACACGGGAAAAGCGCTCGATAGCGTCCTTCAGGCGATCAACCGCTGGCTCGTCGCGCAGTCGGCAGCGCGGCGCCCGGCGGGTACCGGGCTCGCCACTACGCTCACCGCGCTCGTGCTGCGCGGCCGGCACTTCCATCTCGCGCACGCGGGCGACTCGCGCGCCTATCTGTGCCGTGGCGGGAGACTGCGCCGCCTGACCGAAGATCACGTCTGGAGCGAGCCCGGCATGCAGCACGTGCTCAGGCGCGCGATAGGGCTCGATACGCGCCTTGCGCTCGACTACGCCGCCGAGGAGCTGGAGCGCGGCGACGTGTTCCTGCTCGCAACCGACGGCGTGTGGGCGGCGCTGCGCGAGGGCGAGCTCGCGAGCCAGCTCGGCGAGGTCGCGCGCGGCGGGGCGCAGGCGCAAGCTGTCGCCGATCGGCTCGTGGAGGCTGCGCGTGCGGCCGGATCGCACGACGACGCAAGCGCGATCGTCGCGCGCGTGGACGAGGTGCCGGCGGGCGGCCTGCGCGACGCGCTCGCGACTGCGCGGCGGCTGCCCGCGCCGCAGCGCATGAAGGCGGGCGACGCGATCGACGGGCTCGTCATCGAGGAACTGCTGCACGCCTCCGCGACGACGCTGCTCTACCGCGTGCGCGATTCCGGCAGCGGTGAGTGCTACGTGCTGAAGACGCTCGCGCCGGAGCGCGCCGACGATCCGCTCGAGCGCGCCGCGCTTGCGCGCGAGGAGTGGGTGATGCGCCGGCTGACGGCACGCTTTTTCCCGCAGTTCGTGGCGCGCGGCAGCGAAGCGCGCAGCGCCCTCTATCTCCTCGCCACATGGCATCCCGGCGCGACACTGCAGGCGCAGCTCGACGCAGGCCGGCACCTCGCCATCTCCGAGGCGGTCGTTCTCGGCGAGCGGCTGGCGCGCGCGGTGGGCGCGCTGCACCGGCGCGGCATCGTGCATCGCGACGTGAAGCCTGCGAACGTACACCTCGGCGAGGACGGAGAGTTGCGCCTGATCGATTTCGGCCTCGCGCAGTCGGGCGCGGACGACCGCGAGGAGGCCGCGCAGGCACCGCGTGCGGGAACGCCGAGCTATCTCGCGCCCGAGCAGTTCGGCGGCGCGCCCGCGTCGGTGCAGACCGACCTCTACGGCACCGGCGTGACGCTTTATCACGCGCTCACCCGCCGTTATCCCTACGGCGAGATC
>JBBINV010000072.1:0-15880 GCA_037443705.1 Betaproteobacteria bacterium
CGCCGCGGCACCCGGCTGCCCGCCGCCCGCCGCCGCGGCCATGGCCTTCGCCTGCTCGGCGGCGGCCTTCATCGCGGAAGGGCGCAATACCATGGTCTTCTCGAAATCGGCCTTCTCTGCGGCCGCCGCAGCACCGGGCTCGGCGATGTATTTGAGCTTGTACTTTCCGAGCTCGACGACGTCGTTGTTCTGCAGGAAGTGCTTCTTGATCTGCTGGCCGTTGACGAGCGTCCCGTTGGTACTGCCGAGATCCTCCAGGAACGAGTCGTTCATGATCGTGACGATCACGGCGTGCTCCCCGCTGACCGCGAGGTTGTCGATCTGGATGTCGTTGTGCGGCTTGCGGCCGATGGTGGTGCGCTCCTTGGAGAGGGGGATCTCCTTGAGCACCAGCCCGTCCATGCTGAGAATCAGTTTCGCCATAGCCGACCCCTGGGGGTTATTTTAGCCACGCAAAGAGCTTGCCCATCACGCCGCGCGGCCCCGGGTACTCCCTCAGGACGCGCACGAGTATAACCGATACGTTGTCCCGGCCGCCGTTGTCGTTGGCCATCTGCACCAGCTGCTGCGCGGCGAGCTTGAGGTTCGCCCCGAGCGCCTGCATGGTCATGCCGATGTCGTCGTCGCTCACCATGTCGCACAGTCCGTCCGAGCAGAGCAAGTAGATGTCGCCCGGGCGCGTCTCGTACTCCCGGATCTCGGGCTCGACCTGGGGGTCGATGCCGAGCGCCTTGGTCACGAGGTTCTTGTGCTGCGCGTGCTTGGCCTGCTCCGCCGTGATCAGGCCCGAGTCGATCTGCTCCTGGAGCAGCGAGTGGTCGCGCGTCACCTGCCCGAACTCGGAGCCCCGCAACCGGTACAGCCGCGAGTCTCCGAGATGCGCGACCAGGACCTTGTTGTCGTAGAACAGGCACACCACGAGAGTCGTGCCCATCCCCGCGTACTGCGGCTGGCTCTGCGCCGCCTGGTAGATCGAGGTGTTCGCCTTGAGGACCTGCTCACGGATCATGCGCGCCGCCACCGGCTTGCCGCTCGCCGGGTCGATCTCGAAGGGATGGACCTTGGCGAGCAGCTGCTGCATCTCGGTGGTGATCACCGTCGTGGCCATGCCGCTCGCGACTTCGCCCGCGTTGTATCCGCCCATCCCGTCGGCGAGCACGACCAGACCGATGGCCGCGTCGGAGGCGATCGAATCCTCGTTGTGCGAGCGAACCATGCCCGGGTCGGTGCAGCTCGCGATCTCGAGGACTTGAGTCAGATCCATTCGCCGCTCAGAGCTCGATGTCGACGCTCTTTTCTCCGGCCGGCGCCGACGGCGCCCCCGCCGCCGCGCCCAGCGCCGCGCGAAGCGCCGCCGCGAACTCCTCGCCTGTCTGGTAGCGCTCGTCGGGGTTCTTCGCCATCGCCTTCTCGAGGAACTTGACGAGGCCCGCCGGCACGTTCGGATTGATCGACAGGATGTCGGCCGGCGGCTCGCTCGCGATCTTGAACATGAGCTGCGCCATCGACTCGCCCTCGAACGGGAGCTTCCCGCAAAGCAGCTGGTACAGGCTCACCGCGAGCGAGAAGAGGTCGCTGCGGCCCTCGATCTTCTTGCCGGCGAGCTGCTCGGGGGACATGTACGAGGGGGTGCCGAGCACCATCCCGGTCTTGGTCTTCGACGAGTCGGTCAGGCGCGCGATGCCGAAGTCGGTCACCTTGAGCGTGTCCGAGTCCGGGTGGTACATCAGGTTCGCAGGCTTGATGTCGCGGTGCACGACGCCCTGCTTGTGCGCGTAGCCAAGCGCCTCGGCCGCGCGCGCGACGATGTTCACCGCCTTGTCCACCGGGAGCAGGTTCCCGGGCTTGCAGAAGGGCACGAGGTCCCCGCCCTTCAGCAGCTCCATCGCGATGTAGCAGAGATCGTGCTCCTCGCCCGCGTCGTAGATCGTGACGATGTTCGGGTGCGAGAGCCTTCCCGCGGTCTCGGCTTCGCGAAAAAACCGCTCCTTCACCTCGGCGAGCTCCTCGGCCTCGAATTCCTGCGACAGCGCCATCGTCTTGATCGCGACGACGCGCCCGATCTTGGGGTCCTTTCCGAGATACACCACGCCCATCGCGCCCTTGCCGAGCTCCTTCTCGACCTGGTAGCGGCCAAGCATCGGCTTCTCGACCGCTCCCGCACCTTCGCCGAGGATCGAGACGTTGGTGCGGCCCGCCGCGGCGGCGCCGCCGAGGATCACGGTCTCCGAGAGCTGCTTGGCGCGCGAGAGCTTCTGCTCGAGGTCCCGGAACTTCGGGTTGAACGCGTGCATGTGGCGGAACACCGACTCCGCCTTGTTGAACTGACGCTTTCGCTCGAAATCGAGCGCGAGGTTGTAGAGGTTGTCCATCAGCGCTTCCGACAGCGGCACCTGGCGGAACTTGTCCCAGGCCATGTCGAGCTGGCCCTGGCCCTGGTAGGCGAGCCCGAGCATGCGGTTGGACTCGGCCGAGGTCTCGTCCGACTTGACCTTTGCCGCCTCAGTGACGATGAAGCGCTTGGTGACGAGCGCGACGTGCCCGACGAGCAGCAGCGTCGCCGGAACCATGAGCTGGATCCAGGTCGCCTGCGTGGTCATCAGCACGAAATGCACCGCGATCAGGGCGGCGAGGATTCCCGCGGTGATGCCGGCCGCGGGCCCCGCCTTCACTTTCGGCAGCAGCACGATCAGGTAGGCCGCCACCAGCAGGAACACCGCCTGCTCAACGGCCCAGCCCCAGGCCGGCGCGACGAAAAAATGCTCCTGGAGAATCGAGGAAACCGAGTGCGCGAGCGTCAGCACCGGCGCCATCGCCGGCGACACCGGAGTCACCGAGGTGGTGCCGATGCCGGCCGCGGTCGGCCCGATCAGCACGATCTTGTCGCGGTACTTGCTGGCCGGGATCTTGCCGGTGAGCACGTCGTAGAACGAATCCGGCTCGAATGCGCGCCGGCCCTCGCGGTCCTTGTAGAAGTAGGTGTGCATCTGCAGGGCCGGGTCGGTCCGGATGCGCAGGTTCTGAAGCGTGACGCTGTCGCCCAGGCGCACCTTGATGTCGGCGGGGCCGAGGTTGAGGGACTTGGCCGCGATCATCATCGAAAGCGACGGGTAGTACTGGTCGAAGTACGCGAGCACCAGGGGCTCGGTGCGGATGCCGCCATCGACGTCCGGGTTGGCATTCAAGTGTCCCAGACCCGCCGCGGTCTTGCCGATCGCGTCGATCGGGATCTGCACTGCCGAGGTCGGCAGCGGCGGGGAATCGCCGCCCTGGGCTACGGCGAGCGCGTTTTTCTGCGCGAACTCGGGCAGCGCCCTGTCGGGCTTGCCGCGCGGCTCGCCGAGCGTGAACAGCATCGGCAGGAGCACGTTGCCCGCCTTGGCGTAGCTCTCGGCGAGGCGCCGGTCGGTGTTGAGCGTGCTTTCGGCCTCCTTCAGCAGAGCGAGCATCGGATTTTCGGCCGGCGCGGGCGCGGGCGCAGGCGCCGCATCGCCGCCGGGCGCAGGCTGGGGCGCCGACGCGCTCTTCTGCGCGAGCTCCAGCAGCTTCGTGATGTAGACGTAACCGGGATCGAGCTGGGGCTCGCTGAAGAACACGGTGTTGGCGATGACCTTCGCCTTCGCCCCGGCGAGCAGATCTGTCATCTTCGCGTGCACCTCGCGCGACCAGGGCCAGCGGCCGATGTTGGCGATCGACGTGTCGTCGATCGCGATGACAGCGATCCGGTCCGAAGGCGTGCGCGCGGAGGCCTGGACGCCCATGTCGTAGGCCTTGCGCTCCAGGCTCTGCAGCAGGTCGCTGCCACCGGCGAACAGCATCAGCACGACGACCACTAGGCCGAGGAACCAGTCCGCCTTCCAGAACCCCGCTTTCATGGATTTCATCATCCGGCACTCCCCGTTCTTGTGGTTCCCCGATGGCGCGGCGCGGCGCAAAAAAAATTCTACGCCATCCCCTGAAGTCGCCGTGCCGTCAGGCGGTTGCGAACGGCCCCCCACAACGCCCCGGAAAACAGAAACCTGAGGCGGATTCTTGCAGTCAAGTGTCAGCTACGTCAAATATTTGAGAGCGCGTGCGCGCGCGCGGGGCCCCGCGCCCGGGGAGTGAAAATCGAAATGCGGCGGGATCAGGAACCGAGGAGTTGCCCGGGTTTTACCGCGCCCGAGGAAAGCAGCTCGGCGGCGGCCGCTTTCCTGCCGTCGCCGAGCCTGGCGCGGAGCACTTCGATCCGCCCGCCCTGCGCCGTGACCTGGAAGGACTGGGCACCCGCCTCCACCACCTCGCCGATTCTGCCCTTCACCGCACCGAAGGTGCGTACTGGAAGCTTTCGCGCGTCGAAGATCTGCAATTCCTTGCCTTCCAGCGTGGTCCATGCACCCGGTGCCGGGTTGCAGCCGCGGATAAGGTTGTAGACGCAATCGACGTGGTTCGCCCAGTTGATGCGCGCCTCGGCCTTCCGGCACCAGCCCTCGTAGGTGGCCTGCGCATCGTCCTGCGCCAGTTCCCGGTGTTTTCCGGATACGACCAGATCCGCCGCCTCCAGCATGGCCTGCACGCCCATCGGGAACAGGCGATCGAAGTAGACGTTGCCCAGGGTGTCGTCGGGCCCGATGTGCGTGCGCTTTTGCAGGATCACGGGGCCTTCATCCAGGCCATCGGTCGGCCGGAATATCGTGAGCCCGGTCACGGTGTCGCCACGGATGATCGGCCAGTTGATCGAAGAGGGCCCCCGGTACCTGGGCAGCAGCGACGGATGGTACTGGATCGTCCCGTGCCTCGGGATGCTGACGAAGTCCTGCGGTGCGAACTGCAGCACGAACGCCATGACGCCGAGGTCGGCACCGAGCGCTTTCATCGCCGTTTTCGCTTCCTCGCTCTTCAGGGAAGCGAACTGGAACACGCTCACTCCCTTTTCCTGGGCTGCGACCTTCAGCGCGTCGGGGCGCGCGCCGGGCTTCTCGGGGGCGCAGAACACGCCCGCCACCCGGTCGCCGCGCGCGACGAACGCCTCGAGCACGGCCTTGCCGAAGTCCTGCTGGCCGATGAGGGCGACTTTCATCAGGCGGCCTTCTTGGGCGGGACGGAAAAGGCGCCGGCGCTCTTCAGACTGGAGATTTTTTCCTTCGAGTAACCCAGCACTTCCTCCAGCACTTCGTCGGTATGCTCCCCAAGCAGCGGCGAGCGCTTGATCACCGCGGGCGAGTCCGAGAGCTTGATCGGCATCCCCACGTTGAACCATTTGCCGCGCTGCGGGTGGTCGAGTTCCACCCACATCTCGCGCCCGCGCACGTGCTCGTCGTGCGTCAGGTCTTCGGTCGACATGACCGGGCCGCAGGGCACATCGAGGGGATTCAGGATCGCCATCAGCTCGCGCTTGGTGTACCGGAGCGCGAACTCGCCGATGATCTCCCACATGTCGTGCTGGTTCTTCCTCCGGTCGGCAATCGTGGCGAACTTCGGGTCGGTCGCGAGTTCGGGGATGCCCACCTCGGGGCCGATGCGCCTGGCGAGCGCGTCCCACACCGCCTCCTGCACCACGACGTAGAGGAAGTCGTTGGGTCCGCCAGGCTTGCAGCGTACCGCATTGCCGAGCTGGCCTCCGCCGGAGTCGTTGCCGGCGCGCGGCACCGCCCCCATGCCCTTGTGCGTCGGCACCGAGTACTCAGACAGGCTACCGCGCGCCAGGCGCTGGTGATCGCGGAACTTGACGCGGCACAGGTTCATGATCCCGTCCATCATTGCGACTTCGACGTACTGCCCTTTGCCCGTGCGGTCGCGCTGCCGGAGCGCCGCGAGCAGCCCGATCGCGAGGTGAAGGCCCGTTCCCGAGTCGCCGATCTGAGCGCCGGTCACGAACGGCGGGCCGTCGGGAACACCCGTGGTGCTCATCGCGCCGCCCATCGCCTGCGCCACGTTCTCGTAGGCCTTGAAATCGGCGTACGGCCCGGTGGAGCCGAAGCCCTTGATCGAGCCCATGACGATCCGCGGGTTGACCGCGTGGATTTTCTCCCACGGAAACCCGAAGCGGTCGAGCACGCCGGGGCCGAAGTTCTCCATCACGATGTCGCACTGCTTCAGCAGGTCGATGAACACCTGCTTGCCCTCCGCGGTCTTCATGTTGACCGTGATCGAACGCTTGTTGCAGTTGAGCATCGTGAAGTAGAGGCTGTCGGCGTTCGGGACGTCGCGCAGCTGCGCGCGCGTCGCGTCGCCCTGCGGGTTCTCGAACTTGATCACGTCCGCGCCCATCCAGGCGAGCAGCTGCGAGCAGGTCGGCCCCGCCTGCACGTGCGTCATGTCGAGGATGCGGATTCCCTTGAGTGCTTCCATTCCCGTCTCCCGTAAACTATTTCTTCCTTGCGCTCGGATTCAGGCTCGTGATGCGGCCGCTCTCGGTGCCGGCGGTCTCGTCGATCACGGCGTTGACGAGCGTGGGCCGGCGCGACCGCAGCGCCTGCTCCATCGCAGCCCGCAGCTCCGCGGGGGTCGTCGCGTGCGCGCCCACGCCGCCGAAGGCCTCGATGATCCGGTCGTAGCGCGCGCCCTTCACGAACACCGTGGGTGCGACGTCGCCGCCGCGCGGGTTGACGTCGGTGCCCTTGTACACGCCGTTGTTGTTCAGCACCACCACGCAGACCGGAAGGTTGTAGCGGCAGATCGTCTCGACCTCCATGCCGGAGAAGCCGAAGGCGCTGTCGCCCTCGATTGCGATCACCGGCTGCTTCGTCACCACCGCGGCGGCGACGCAGTACCCCATGCCGATGCCCATCACGCCCCAGGTGCCGACGTCGATGCGTTTCCTCGGCTGGTACATGTCGACGATCGAGCGCGTGAAATCGAGCGCGTTGGCGCCCTCGTTGACCAGCATCGCGTCCGGATTCGCCCTCACGATGTCGCGCACCACGGCGAGCGCGCTGTGGAAGCTCATCGGCGCCGGGTTCTTCGCCAGCATCTCGGCCATCCTGGCGACGTTCGCCTTCTTCTTCTCGTCGATCGCGTTCAGCCACTCGGCAGGGGGTTTCGAAAAATCGCTGCCAATCCCGGCCAGGAAGGCCGAGACGCATGATCCGATATCGCCCACCACCGGCGCGTCGATGCGAACGTTCGAGTCGGCCTCCTGCGGCGAGATGTCCACCTGGATGAACTTCTGGCCGCCCCAGTCCTTCGCGCCCCTGCCTCCCCAGGTCTTGCCCTTGCCGTGCGAGAGGAGCCAGTTCAGGCGCGCACCGATCAGCATCACGACGTCGGCCCCGGGCAGCACGAATGAACGGGCGGCCGACGCGCATTGATCGTGCGTGTCGGGCAGCAGGCCCTTCGCCATGGACATCGGCAGATACGGGATGCCGGTTTTTTCGATCAAAGCCCTGATATCGGCATCGGCCTGCGCGTAGGCAGCGCCCTTGCCCAGGATGATCAACGGTCTCCTCGCGGAACGAAGCAGCTCGAGGGCGCGCTTCACGGCCTCGGGAGCCGGGATCTGCCGGGGCGCCGGGTCGACGACCCGGATCAGGGAATTGCCGCCGGCCACGGCGTCGATCGTCTGCGCCAGCAGCCTGCCGGGAAGATCGAGGTAGACGCCGCCCGGCCGGCCCGACACGGCGGCGCGGATCGCGCGCGCGATACCGACGCCGATGTCCTCGGCGTGCAGCACGCGGTAAGCGGCCTTGGCGTGCGGCCGCGCGACGGCGAGCTGATCCATCTCCTCGTAATCGCCCTGCTGCAGATCCACTATCTCGCGCTCGCTCGAGCCGCTGATGAGGATCATCGGGAAGCAGTTGGTGGTGGCGTGCGCGAGTGCGCTCAGACCGTTCAGGAACCCCGGCGCCGACACCGTGAGGCAGATGCCCGGCTTCTGCGTGAGAAACCCGGCGATCGATGCCGCGTAGCCGGCGTTCTGCTCGTGGCGGAACGAAAGTACCCGCACGCCATCGGCCTGCGCCCGGCGCGTGAGGTCGGTGATCGGGATTCCCGGCAGCGCGTAGATCGTGTCGATGCCGTTCAGCTTCAGGGCGTCGATGACCAGCTGAAAGCCGTCGGTCTGTGCCCGCGCTTCGCTGCCCGCCGTTTTCGAATCGGCGACTTGGGGTTCGAGAGTGCCCATGGGCGGCCTCCTGTGAGGGACCGTATGGTAAGAATCGCGCCGCGGCGCGGCCTTGACTGCGGTCAAGGGTCTAAAATCCGCTTCCCCGCCATGACTTCCCTCGCGACCCATCCGCAGAGCAACAGCATCCGCCTGCAGCTTCGCCAGAACCAGGTGCTCCAGGGCATGACGCCGGCACAGTGGGGAGAGCTCGAGCCGATGCTCGTGGTGGCCGATTACCGCAAGGGCGATCCGCTCGTGCGCCAGGGCGACGAGGAGATGGAGCAGTTCTTCATCCTCGAGGGCATGCTCAAGCGCGTGGTCTCCAATCCCGAGGGGCGCGAGATGATCCTGCGCTTCGCGGCCGAGACCGAGATGGACACGTCCTACGCCGCCTGGCGCATGCGCACGCCCGTGCCCTATTCCATCGTCGCGGTGACCAGGGTGCGAACCGCGGAGCTCCCGATGCCGCAATGGGTGGAGTTCCTCGAGCGTCACCCCGAGCTCAAGGCGCGTTTCGAGTACGAGGTGATGAAGCTGATGTCAGAGGTGATGGCGCACACGATCACGCTCCACCTGCTGGATGCGCCCGGGCGGCTGTCGCGCTTCCAGCGCAAGCACCCCGAGCTCGCGGGGCGCATCCCGAAGAAGGAGCTCGCGGCCTACCTCAATCTCACTCCGGAGACGCTCTCGCGCCTCAAGCAGCGCTTCGGTCGAATCTAATCGCCTTTCACCTTTCGCAGCGTCCAGGCCGCCAGCGGCCACAGGAGCAGCGCCAGCGCAAGGGTCGTGAGAGACCCGACCAGCGCGTTGGAAAAAAACACCGAGAGGTTTCCGTGCGAGACGAGCATCGCCTGCCGGAACGAGGATTCGGCCGCGTCGCCCAGGACGATCGCGAGCACCATCGGCGCGAGCGGATACTGGAGCTTCTTGAAGAGGTAGCCGAGGACTCCGAACACCACCATCATCCACACGTCGAAGATCGCGTTCTTCACGGTGAAGGCACCGATGGCGCACAGCACCATGATGATCGGCGCGATCACCGCGAACGGCACGCGCAGGATCGCGGCGAACAGCGGCACGCAGGTGAGCACCACGATGAGTCCGGCGATGTTGCCGAGGTACATGCTCGCGATCAGGCCCCACACGAAGTCCTTCTGCTCTACGAACAGCAGGGGCCCCGGCTGCAGGCCCCAGATCATCAGGCCCCCGAGCAGCACCGCGGCCGTTGGCGAGCCGGGAACGCCGAGCGTGATCATCGGCAGGAGCGCCGAGGTGCCCGCGGCGTGCGCTGCGGTCTCTGGCGCCACCACACCCTCGACCTGTCCGCTGCCGAACTTGGCGCCGTTCGGCGAGAACCGGCGCGCCACGCCGTAGCTCATGAACGAAGCGGGCGTCGCGCCGCCCGGCACGATCCCCATGAAGCAGCCCACCGCCGAGGAGCGGATCGAGGTCAACCAGTAGCGCGGCAGTTCCTTCCAGGTTTCCAGCACCACGCGGACGTTGATCTTCGCCGCGGCGCCCTTGAAGGCGAGACCTTCCTCCAGGGTGAGCAGGATCTCGCCGATGCCGAACAGGCCGATCACCGCCACCAGGAAATCGAAACCGGTGAGCAGGTGCGTCGAGCCGAAGGTGAGCCGCAGCGTCCCGGTCACCGGGTCGGTGCCGACCGCCGCCAGGGCGAATCCGGTCATCATCGAGGCAAGCGTCTTGAATGCCGGCTCCTTTCCCGTGCCGACGAACGCGCAGAACGTGAGGAAATACACGGCGAAGAATTCCGGCGGACCGAACGCGAGCGCGAAGTTCGCCACGATCGGCGACAGGAACGTGATCACGATGACCGCGACCAGCGCACCCACGAAAGACGACGTGAAGGCGGCAGTGAGCGCGTTGCCGGCGCGGCCCTTCTGAGCGAGGGGATAGCCGTCGAAAGTCGTCGCCACCGACCAGGGCTCGCCCGGAATGTTGAACAGCACGCTCGTAATCGCCCCGCCGAACAGCGCTCCCCAGTAGATGCAGGAGAGCAGGATGATCGCCGAGGTGGCGCCGCCCGGCTGCTGCGCCATGCCGAAGGTGAGCGGGAGCAGTATCGCCACGCCGTTGGCGCCCCCGAGCCCCGGAAGCACCCCGATGATCACGCCGAGCACCACGCCGGTGAACATCAGCAGCACGTTCGTCAGCGACAGAGCGACGCCGAAGCCGTGCAGAAGCGACTGGATCTCTTCCATTTCAGGCGATCCCGAAAAGCGCTTCGACCGGCCCCTTGGGAAGCGGGACCTGGAACCAGGCGTCGAAAATCAGGTAAAACGCGACCACCGCCCCGAGGCTGACCGCGACGACTTTCCACCACGCGTATTTCCCCAGCCAGCGCATGAAGAATGCGATGAACAGCGCCGAGGAAACGAAAATCCCGAGCCAGGCGACCACCGCCGCGTAGATTGCGGTAGGGACGAGCACCGCGAGCACCAGCTTGAGCTGCCCCAGTTCGACGAACGGCCTGTTCTTCTCCGGGCGTATCGTCAGGGCGCGCAGCATCGTCGCGACCGCCGCCACGCTGATGATCAGCCCCACGTAGAAGGGAAAATAGCCCGGTCGCGGGCCATAGGGCTCCTCCCAGCCGGTGCCCAGCCGCACGCTGTCGGCGATGACGATCAGCCCCAAGGCGAGAAAAAGCCCCCCGACAATCAGCTCGGCCGCCTTGACTTTGAGCGCAGCACGGCCGCCCGAACCCTCGGACATCGACTCCTCCCTCGAAGAATTCCGGCGGCCCGGCGGAGCCGGGCCGCTGTTGCGCGCGTTACTGCCCCGCGATGAACTTCGCCGCCTTCATCAGCGAGACATGGCGCGCCTCCTCCTTTGCGACCCAATCGGCGTACTCCTTGCCCTTGAGTCGCGTCACGTTGAACGCGCCGTCCTGCATCAGCTTCTTCCACTCGGGCGTCTCGACGACCTTCGCGAACAGATCGACGTAGTACTGCACCTGTTCCGGCGTCACGCCCGGCGGCATGAAGATGCCGCGCAGCATCAGGTAGTCGATGTCCAGGCCCGACTCCTTGCAGGTCGGGATGTCGGACCACCCCATGGCCCCGGCCACCTTGTCCTTGTAGGGAAGGCGCTTGAGTTCGAACACGCACAGGGGCTTGAGCTTTCCGGCGCGCCACTGCGCCACCGCCTCGATGGGATTGTTGACCGTGGAATCGACATGCCCGCCGACGAGCTGCGTCGCGACGGCACCGCCGCCCTTGAACGGGATGTAGGTGAACTTCGCGCCGGTCGCCTGCTCGATGGCGACCGTGATGATCTGGTCTTCCTGCTTCGCGCCCGTTCCTCCCATCTTGAATTTCCCTGGGCCCGCCTTCTTGGCCGCCTCGACGTAGTCCTTCGCGGTCTTGTACGGCTTGTCCGCCTGAACCCACAGCACGAAGTTGTCGAGCGCCAGCATCTGCACCGGCGTGAGATCGCGCCAGTTGAACGGCACGCCGGTGGCGAGCGGCGTGGTGAACAGGTTCGACAGCGTGATGATGATCTTGTGGGGGTCGCCCTTGGCGTTCTTGACGTCGAGGAACCCTTCGGCCCCGGCGCCGCCAGCCTTGTTGATCGGCACGATCGACTGCTTCATCAGCCCGTGCTTGGCGACGATGGCCTGGATCGCGCGCGCCATCTGGTCTGCACCACCGCCCGTGCCTGCGGGAATGATGAACTCCACGGTCTTGGTGGGTTCCCACGCCTGCGCCGCAAGCGGGGCGAAACTCACGGCCAGCGCGACTGCGGTCTTCATGAACCGGCGTTTCATGTCTCCTCCTTTGTCGTTCTCCTGCCGCGTCGCGATTCTCGGCAAATCACGGCCGGAAGGGCCTTGACTGCGGTCAAGAATCCGGCCGCGGAACGCTCTACATTGCTGTAAAGGTGAATCCTACCACCCCCCCCTGGCACTGCCTCGCGGTCGAGGATGTCGCGCGCCGGCTCGGCGTCTCGGCCGAGCGCGGCCTCGCGCCCGCGGAAGCCGAGCACCGGCTGCGGATCCACGGCCGGAACGAGATTCGCGAAGTCCGGCGCCGCGGCGCCGGGCGGATGCTGCTCGGGCAGTTCACCGACTTCATGATCGTGGTGCTGATCGCGGCTGCGGCGATCGCCGGCGCGATCGGCGAGCCCGCCGACGCCGCCGCGATCCTCGCGATTGTGCTGCTGAACGGCGTGGTCGGGTTCGTCCAGGAGTACCGGGCCGAGCGCGCGATGGCGGCGCTGAAGCGCCTCGCCGCCGCCACCGCCAGGGTCGTGCGCGGCGGCGAGATCGTGCGAATCGCGGCGGCCGAGCTCGTTCCAGGCGATGTGGTCGTTCTCGAGGCCGGCGACGCGGTCCCCGCCGACCTGCGCCTCTCGCAGGTGGTCGCGCTCCGGACCGAGGAGGCGGCACTCACGGGCGAATCGGCGCCGATAGGGAAAAGCGTCGCACCGCTGACCGATCCGGCCGCGCAGGTCGGAGACCGGCAGAACATGGCGTTCAAGGGCACCGTTGCGACCTACGGCCGCGGCCGCGGCATCGTCGTCGCGACCGGCATGCAGACCGAGCTGGGGGCCATCGCCGCCCTGCTCTCGGCCGAAGCCGAAACGCGCACGCCCCTGCAGAGGCGGCTCGAGCGCTTCGGGCGCGTGCTCGCGGCGGCGGCGCTCGCGATCTGCGCCGCGGTGTTCGTGTTCGGCGTCGCACGGGGCGAGCCGCCGATGCTGATGTTCCTTACCGCGGTGAGCCTCGCCGTGGCGGCGATCCCCGAGGCGCTGCCGGCCGTGGTGACCATCTCGCTCGCGCTCGGCGCCTACAGGCTCGTGCGCAAGAACGCGCTCATCCGGCGCCTGCCTGCGGTCGAGACCCTCGGCTCGGTGACGTACATCTGCTCGGACAAGACCGGGACGCTTACGCAAAACCGGATATGCGTCGAAGCGCTGCACGCGGACCCGGATGGGCGTGCGCTGCTGCTCGCCGCGATGGCGCTCAACAACGATGCGCGGATCGCGGACGACGGCAACGCGATCGGGGATCCGACCGAGGTCGCGCTGCTCGCGGCCGCGCGCGAGCACGGCGTCGACAAGGCGAGCGCCGAGCGCGCGCAGCCGCGCCTCGCCGAGGTCCCCTTCGACTCCGAGCGAAAGCTGATGACCACATTCCACGCCCAGGGCGAGGGCGTGATCGCGTTCACCAAGGGTGCGCCCGAGCGGGTGATCGAGCAGTGCCGGTCGATGCTCGAGCGCGGCGCGGAAGTCCCGCTCGCGGTGCCGGGCGCCCTCGCCGAGGCCGAGCGAATGGCCGCCGAAGGGCTGCGCGTAATGGCATTCGCGTATCGGCGCTGGCCGGCAGCGCCTTCGATGCTCGCGGCACAGGAGGTCGAGGACGGGCTCGTGTTCCTCGGCCTCGCCGGGATGATGGATCCGCCGCGGCCGGAAGCGGCGCAAGCCGTGGCGCTGTGCAAGTCCGCCGGGATCACGCCCGTCATGGTGACCGGGGATCACCCGGCCACGGCGCGCGCCATCGCGCTGCGCCTGGGAATCCTCGCCGAGGGCAGGCGCGTCCTCACCGGCCCGGAACTCGCGCGTCTGACGCCGGAGGCATTCGCCGCGCAGGTGCGCGAGATCGGCGTTTATGCGCGGGTGGACCCGGCGCAGAAGATCCGCATCGTCGAGGCGCTGCAGGCGCGGGGCGAGTTCGTCGCCATGACCGGCGACGGCGTCAACGACGCGCCGGCGATCAAGCGAGCCGAGATCGGCATCGCGATGGGACGCATCGGCACCGATGTGGCGCGCGAGGCCTCCGGCATGGTGCTGCTCGACGACAACTTCGCCACCATCGTGGCTGCGGTGCGCGAGGGACGGCGCATTTACGACAACATCCGCAAGTTCATCCGCTTCGTGATGGGCGGCAACGTGGGGGAGATCGCGACTCTCACACTGGCGCTGCTGCTCGCGCTGCCGCTGCCGCTCACGCCGCTGCAGATCCTGTGGGTGAATCTCGTCACCGACGGCCTGCCGGGGCTCGCGCTCTCGGGCGAGCACGCGGAACCCGACGTCATGCGCCGCCCGCCGCGTCCGCCCTCCGAAAGCGTCTTCGCCCACGGGATGTGGCAGCACATCGTATGGGTCGGCCTCCTGATCGGCGTGCTGTGCATTGCGGTGCAAGCGTGGACCATTGCGGTCGGATCCCCGCACTGGCAGACCATGGTGTTCACGGTGCTGACGCTGTCGCAGCTCTACCACGTGCTCGCGATCCGCTCGGAGCGCCAGTCCGTCTTCGCCATCGGGTTCGCGTCGAACCTGCCGCTTCTCGGCGCCGTGCTCGCCACGTATGCGCTGCAACTGGCGGTGGTCTGCGTGCCGGCCCTCAACCCGATCTTCAAGACCGAGCCCCTTACCGCGGCCGAGCTCGCGTTCTGTACCGCGGCTCCCGCGCTGGTGTTTTTCGGGGTCGAGCTCGAGAAGTGGCTCGCGCGGCGCGGCTGGCTCTATCGCGAGAACGTGCGGGCGCCGCGGCCCACTACTTGACCAGCAGGACGGGAACCTTCGTGAGGTGCAGCACCTTGGTCGCGACCGAGCCCATGAGCATGCCGACCACCGTGCCCCAGCCGTGCGTGCCCATGACGATCTCGGAGCAGCCGCGCTCCTCGGCCTCGCGCGCAATCACCTCGCCCGGCTCGCCCACCTTGATGTGGACCCGGTAGGCCGCGCCCGCCTTGTCGAGGAGCCTGCGCGCTCGCTCGAGCGCCTTGACGCCCTGGTCATGGTGGTAGCCCCGGATCTGCTCCTCGTTGATGAACATGGTGATGTCGCCGCGCAGCGGGCGCTGCACGTTGAGGAGGTGGATCTTGAGCGCCTTCGGATCGCCGAGCTTGGCGCGCATCGCGATCACGTGCTCGACCGCGCGCAGCGACGGCTCCGATCCGTCAACGGGCACCAGAACTTTTTTCATGCGGCTGCTCTCCCGGGGCCGCCAGGTCTTCGGCCCGCTTCTCCATGCGCAATGCGGCGCGGCTACCCAGCCATTTCCCGACCGCCACCACGATCGCCGCGCCGATCGCCGCCGCGCCGGTGTGCAGCCACGCGGCGTTGGCGTCAACCCAGCCCTTGACCACCGGATCGGTGGTGGCCATCTCGCCCGCGACCCAGCCAAGGAGACCTGCCCCGATCGTGATGATGATCGGGAAGCGCTCCATGAGGCCGAGCAGCAGGGTCGCCCCGAAAATCACGAGCGGGATGCTGATCGCGAGGCCGAGGACCAGGAGCGAGTAGCTTCCCTTGGCGGCCGCGGCCACTGCGATCACGTTGTCCAGGCTCATCACGAGGTCGGCGATCAGGATCGTCTTGATCGCCGACATCAGGTTGTCGCTTGCCTCGATGTCGCCGTCCCCGTCCTCGGGGATGAGGAGCTTCACCCCGATCCAGAGGAGCAGCGCCGCACCCACCAGCTTCAGCCACGGCAGCGTCAGGAGCGCTACGGCGAAGATCGTGAGAATGATCCGCATCACCACCGCGGCGCCGCTGCCCCACAGGACCGCCATCTTCTGCTGGCGCCTGGGTAGCGAGCGCGCGGCGAGCGCGATCACCACCGCGTTGTCGCCCGAAAGGACGACGTTCACGCCGATGATCTGCGCGAGGCCGATCCAGAACGCCTCGGTGGCGAGCTCCTGGAGCATTTAGGCGGGCGTTTGTGAAAGGGCGAAATTCTACACGGCCCCTAGAACAGTCCCACCACTTTCCCCCCGACCAGGTCGATTTTCTCGGCCGAAGGCGCCCTGGGCAGGCCCGGCATGGTCA
>JBBINV010000073.1:0-15839 GCA_037443705.1 Betaproteobacteria bacterium
CGCGCCGGATGCGACGGCCGCCGCGCGAGCTCGGCGGGCTCTCGCTTGCCGCCGGGGTCGCGGTCGCGCGGGCGCTACGCGGTCTCGGGGCCACGGAAGTCGGACTGAAGTGGCCCAACGATCTGGTCGCTCGCGGCGCAAAGCTCGGCGGCGTCCTGGTGGAGACCCGCTCGGAGGGCCGCGACACGCTTGCGGTGGTCGGGGTCGGGATCAACGTGCGCGCCGATCCCTCGCTCGCTTCGCGTGTGCGCCGCCCGGTCGCGGCGCTCGAGCAGATGGTGCGGCCGCTCCCGCCGCGCAATCTCGCCGCGGCACGCATCGCCAGGGAGCTGCTCGCGGCGCTCGAGGCGTTCGACGCGAACGGTCTCGCGGGCCTGGGCGCGCAATGGAACGCCTTCGACACCGGCGCCGGGCGGCGCCTGCGCGTGCGGCTCGCCGACGGCCGGACGCTCGCCGGCGTGGGGGAGGGAATCGCGCAGGACGGCGCGCTGCGCCTGCGCACGCGCGGCGGCGTGCGCATCCTCCACTCGGCGCGGATCGTCGCGTGAACCTGCTGATCGACGCCGGCAACTCGCGCGTCAAGTGGGGCTGGCACGAGCCCGGGGACGGCGGCGGGCGCTGGGTGAACATCGCCGCGGTGTCGCTCATCGAATTCGCCGCCTCGAGCGACCACATCAATCCGTTTTCGGTGACGCACGAGAACCCGCGCCGGATCCTGATTTCCAACGTCGCCGGAGAGGGCGCGCACCAGCTCCTGATCAACTGGACCAGCATTTTCGAGGCCGAGCCCTTCTGGCTGAAGGGCGAGCGCGAGCGCTGCGGCGTGAGGAGCCTCTACGATCGTCCCGAGCAGCTCGGGCCCGACCGCTGGGCCTCCCTCGTCGCGGCGCGCGCGCTCGAGCGCGGGGCCTGCCTCGTGGTCAACGCCGGGACCGCCACGACCGTGGACGTCCTCTCGGCCGAAGGCGATTTCCTCGGCGGGCTGATCCTGCCCGGAGTGGAGCTGATGCGGTTCGTCCTGCACGAGCATACCGGGCGGCTGCCGATCCAGGAGGGCGCTTTCCGCGCCCATCCGCGCAACACGATCGACGCAATCGAGACCGGGTCGCGCCACGCGCAGGCCGGAGCGGTGGAGCGCATGTACGAGGCGATGGGCGGCCGCGGCGCCTGCCTGGTTTCCGGCGGCGGCGGGATGGCCCTGATCGAGCAGCTGAAGATCCCGTGCCGGTACGTCGAGAACCTGGTGCTCGAAGGCCTGGCGCGAATCGCCCAATCCTAGCGCGAGCCGATGCGCGCGCTGTTTCTCGTCCTGGTCGCCGCGAACCTCGCGTTCTACGCCTGGATACGGTTCTACGCGCCGCAGGACTCCGGCACCGACCCCCGGCCGCTCACGCAGCAGATCGAACCGGCCAAACTCCGGATCATTCGCGACGAAGCACCGGCGCCTGCTCCGGCACCGGAGCCGGCCGCGCCGCCCAAACCCGCCCCCGAGGCGTCCTCGGCCTGCCTCGAATGGGGCGGCTTCGCGATCGCGGACGCGGCACGCGCGCAGCAGGCGCTCGAGCCGCTCGCGCCCGGTGTCCGGCTGCAGCAGCGCCGCGGCGAGGAGACCGCCGGCTGGTGGGTCTTCATTCCGCCGCAGGGCAGCCGCCAGGCGGCGCAGAAGAAGGTCGGCGAGCTGAAGGCGCTCGGCGTCGACGAGTACTTCGTGATGCAGGAAGAAGGGCCCACGCGGTGGGCGATCTCGCTCGGCGTGTTCAAGTCGGAAGAAGCCGCAGCGAGCCGGCTCGAGGCGCTGCGCGCGCGCGGCGTGCGCAGCGCGCAGGTCGGCCCGCGCGAGACGCAGGTGCCGAGGATCTGGCTTCAGGTTCGCGGCGCCGACGCGCCGCTCGCGGCGCGGCTGAAGGAAATCGCCGTCGGATTCGCGGGATCGGAAGTGAGGGACTGCCCGCCGCCGTAAGCGCGGCCGAAGGTCCTACCCGATCGGGACCGCGCCGCCCGGGACGTGCTGCGCGACGAGCGAGAGGAGCCGGTCGGCGCGCACCGGCTTCACGATGTAGCCTACGGCGCCGAGCTCCTTGCCGCGATGGTCGCCTTCTTCCACCGCGGTCAGGAAGATCACCGGAACCTCGGGCAGCGTCTTGTCCGCCTTGAGCGCCGCGACGAACTCGAACCCGCTCATGTGCGGCATGTCGACGTCGCAGATGATCAGGTCGGGCGCGCCCTGGAGCACCCGGTAGCCCGCCGCGATCGCGTCTTCGGCCACCTGCACCTCGTATCCGGCCGAGGAAAGGTGCAGCCGCAGGAGCTCCCGCATGCTTTCGTCGTCGTCGACAATCAGGATTCGGGCGGCCATCGGCTCGTGTCCCGGAACGGAAGTTGGTGCTGGTGCGCGGACTCGAACCGCGGACCTACTGATTACGAATCAGTTGCTCTACCAGCTGAGCTACACCAGCGCGCATCCCCACGCGACGCAACTCCCTGAACAGAGAGCCGAATTATACGCGCGGGCGGCGCCGGCGTGTGCACTAGTTCCGCTATACTGCGATGCGCCGCGCCGCTCAGGCCGCGTTTTCCGCCGTTAGTCGCCGCGTGCTGGCGGCCCGCGCCGCTGCTTTCTAGTATTCACTTCGTCCGGGGGACCTCAATGCGCCACGCCAAGGGATTCACGCTGATCGAGCTGATGATCGCGGTCGCGGTGATCGCGATTCTCGCCGCCGTCGCCCTGCCTTCGTACCGCGATTACATCCTGCGCGGCAAGCTCACGGAGGCGCATTCGAGCCTCTCGGAGCTGCGCCTGCGCGCGGAGAAATACTTCGCCGACAACCGCACCTACGTGGGCTTCAACCAGACCCTCACCGGCACCAAGTACTTCACCTACGCCTGCACCACGGCGAGCGCGACCTCGTTCACCTGCACCGCCACCGGCGTCGCGAGCGAGGGGCTCGGCGGCTTTTCTTTCGCGATCGATCAGGGGAACACGCGCTCCACCACGATCAGCGGCGTGAGCGGGTGGAACAGCTGCGGCACCAAATGGATCACCAAGAAGGGCGAGGCGTGCTAGCGCGCGGCGCAACCGGGGGGTTTTCGCTGATCGAGCTGATGGTCGGGATCGCGATCGTCGCGATCCTGATGTTCGTCGCGCTGCCGAACTTCACGATCTTTCTCCAGAACACGCAGATCCGGAACGCCGCGGAGTCGACGCTCCAGGGGATCACGCTCGCGCGCGCCGAGGCGATCCGGCGCAACGTGACGGTGCGCTTCCAGCTCGTGTCGGACCTGACGAGCGGCTGCGCGCTGAGCGCAACCTCGCTCAACTGGGTGGTGAGCCTGGCGGATGCCACCGGGCAGTGCGACGCCGCGCCCTCGGACGACACCGCGCCGCAGATCATTCAGAAACGCCCGGGGAGCGAAGGCGCGACCAGCATCGCCGTGGCCACCAGCGGCGGCAGCTCGATCGTGTTCAACTCCCTCGGCCGCGTGGTCGGGGCGGGCATCACGCAGCTCGATTTCTCCAACACGGCCGGCACCTGCGTGCACGTCGACGCCGTCAACGGCACGATGCGCTGCCTGAGGATCCTGGTCTCGACCGGCGGCCAGGCGAAACTGTGCGACCCGAAAGTGACCGATGCGACCGACCCGCGCATCTGCGCCTGAGCGCCGCCAGAAGGGCGTGATGCTGCTGGAGGCCCTGATCGGGATCCTGATCTTCTCGATCGGGATCCTGGCCCTCATCGGCATGCAGGCGGTGGCGATGCGCGCGACGATCGACGCCAAGTACCGCTCGGAGGCGAGCTTTCTCGCCAACGAGGTGATCGGGACCATGTGGGTGGACCGCGCCAACCTTGCGGACTACGCCACGTCTGCCGCCAGCCCCGCATCCTGCCCGGGCTCGCCGCCGTGCACCTGGATCGCCAAGGTACAGGCGCGGCTTCCCGGGGCCTCCGGCGCGAACGTGCCGGAGATCGCGATTTCGGGCAACCAGGCGACGGTGACGGTGCGCTGGCAGGCGCCCGGCGAGGCGAGCGCGAGCAACCACGTCGCCGTGGCGCAGATCAACGACTCGTGAGGACCGCGATGCGCTCACGCGAGCTCGGAATGAGCCTGGTCGAGATCCTGGTCGCCGTGCTGATCGGCATGATCGGCATCCTGATCATCACCCAGGCGTACCTCACGAGCGAGAACTTCAACCGTTCCACCCTTGGCGAGGGCGGCGCGCAGACCAATGGCCTGATCGCGCTCTACACGATCGAGCGCGACGCGCGCATGTCGGGCTACGGGTTCAACAATTCCGCCGCGCTCGGTTGCGGCGCCATCTACTGGTACTACGACCCGAACTACTCGGGGAACATGGGCGGGACGCTCCCGAACATCGTGCTCGCGCCGGTGTACATCACGGTGGACGCCGACCCCACGGTTCCCGATCAGCTCACCGTGATGTACTCGTCGGAGGGCGAGCGCATGCTTCCGACCACGATCAGCTCCTTCAAGGCCCCGTCCTCCGAAGTCTCGGTCGACGGCACCGACGGCTTCAAGGAGAACGACCTCGTGCTGCTCGTGAACTCCGGCGGCTGCACGCTCGGCCGGATCACCCAGGTGCAGGGCGTGGCGCAGAAGCTGCAGCTGAACCCCGGCGTGAGCGCGCCGCAGAACCCGCCCGCCTGGGGCTCGTTCCCCACTTCCTACACCAGCGGCGACTCGATCCTCAATCTCGGCAACCCGGTCGTGCGCACCTACCACATCGGCGGCGGGAAGCTCCGGCTCACCGAGTCGCTGCTCCAGACGGGCGCCGCCACGCCATTCGACCTGGTCGACTCGATCGTCGACCTGCGCGCTCAGTACGGCAAGGACACCGACAACGACGGAATCGTGGACACCTACAACAACACGACGCCGGCCACCAGCGCCGAGTGGCTGCAGGTGCTCTCGCTGCGGATCGGGATCCTCGCGCGCATCGGCACCTACGAAAAGCCGGCCTCGGGAACCGATTGCGACGCGACCACGAACAGCGCCCTCGTCAGCTGGACGGGCGGCCAGTTCGGCGCGGTCGACGTGACCACCGCCTCGAGCCAGGACCGCTGCTACCGCTACCGCGTATTCGAGACCACGGTCCCCTTGCGCAACATGATCTGGAGGGTGTCGTGAGGCAAGCCGCGCGCCGCGCCCAGCAGGGCGTCGTCCTGTTCATCGCGCTGATCGTGCTGGTCGCGATGTCGCTCGCGGGCATCGCGCTCATCCGGAGCGTCGACACCGGCACCGTGATCGCGGGCAACCTCGCCTTCCGCCAGAGCGCCATGCACGTGGGCGACGTGGGAGTGGAAGCGGCGCGCAACTGGCTCTCGGGCGTGACGCCCACGAGCACGCTCTACGACGATCAGCCGGGCATCTCGGGCGGGACCGCCTACTTCGCCAACTGGGCCGAGAACCTCGACCTGATCGGCAACCTGACGACCAGCACCTCGGACGACTTCGACTGGAGCGACAGCGGACCGGCCATGACGGTGACATCACCCGCGCCGCCGGCGGGCTACGCGGTGAAATACGTCATCCACCGGTTGTGCAAGAGCACCGGCGATCCGGCGAGCATCACGTGCGTCAAGCAGACGACGGGCACCGGCAGCACCGCTTCCGGCACCAAGGGCGCCGCGGCGTTCGGCACCTTCGCGATCCAGGTGCCGACCAACGCGCTCTACCGCATCACCGTGCGGACCGTGGGCCCGCGTAACAGCATCAGCTACGTGCAGGCCGTCGTCTACTAGCGCCTGCGCGATCCGGGGGAAAGAACCATGCGCCCTATCCTCACTCGCCTCAAGCAGGCGCTCGCGTGCGTCCTCAGCGCCGCGCTCGTGTTCCCGGGGCCGCTGCACGCCGCGCTCACCGACATCTCGAACGAGCCGCTGGCGCAGCCGGCCTCGAGCGTAAAGCCGAATATCATGCTGATTCTGGACGACTCGGGTTCGATGGAGCAGCAGTACACGCCCGACTACCTCGGGCGGCGCTTCGGCGGCTCGAACGCGCTGTGCTTCGACTCGGGCGACGATTCCAGCGGCACGATCACCGGAAGCCTCAAGAACTGCGAAGCGGGCGACGTCCCGCTGATGACTCCGGAGATCAACACCCAGTATTACAACCCCGAGATCCGTTACCTCCCGGCGGTCAACTTCGACGGCACCTCCAAGACCGTGATGAACTCGGCCAACACGGCGGCCTGGACCGCGGTGCCGACCGACGGCGTGACGCCGTCGGGCTCGAACACTTACCGAAACGACACCTACGACCAGGTCACCGACACGGGCACCACGGTGACCACCGTGGACCTGGTGAACGGCTACCCCGACCGCGTCTGGTGCAACTCGCAGTCCGCGAGCGCCACCGACACGGTCAACTGCAAGACCAACAGCGCCTGGACCTATCCGGACGCGACCTACCCTTACGGCAAGACAAGCGGCGGGTCGATCAAGTACCGGACCGGCGCACCGTACTACTACCGGCTCGCCGCGACCGAATACTGCACGGATCTCACACTCTCGGACTGCGTCGCCTCGGCCACCCCCACCGCGACCCATACCGTGGCCGCGCCGGTGCGCTACTGTTCGGACAGCACCTCGAGCCCGACCACCGCGACGTTTTCGAGCTGCCAGGCGAAATACAAGACGGGATTCACCTACCCGCGATTCGCAGGCAGGGTGAATCCCGGCAGCGCGGGCAGCCCCGGCGCCGCCGCAACCGCGACCATCACGGTCAACACGCAGAAGGATTCGGCGGCAGGAACGATCACCGGGATATTCGTCAACGGCGTCAACGTCATCGGCGGCAACATCAACCTCGCGGCGGGCTTCAGCACCGCGACCGCCGCCACCGCGATCCGGGATGCGATCAACAGCTACGTCTCCACTCCCGACTACACCGCCACGGTCTCGGGCAGCGTCGTCACGGTGACGTACGCCGGCACGCCCGCTCAGACCTCCGACCCGAACGGCTATACGGTCGTCGTGAATTTCAACATCACGAGCCAGTCGCCGCCGGCCTCGAACCAGGTGACGATCTCCGGGGTCGGCAGCGGCGACTCGCTCGCGAGCTACCAGGTCGGCGGCGTGGAGCTGCTGCCCTCGAGCATCGTGTGCTCGAGCTGCGGAACGTCTTCGTCCGCGCGCAACAACTGGATGGCGGGACAGATGGCCGCCGCGATCAACGGCAGCGGCACCGGCTTCACCGCGAGCGCGAGCGGCGCCGTGGTCACGATCACCGCGCCCGCGGGCACCGGCTCCACCTTCAACAACGCGGCCATCAGCGAGAGCTCGCCCGGCGTCACGGTTTCCTCCACCGCCTTTTCCGGCGGCGTCACCACCGGGGACGTGAACCTCACGAGCACCAGCTTTTCGGGCGGCTCGGCCCCGGTTCCGGCGGCGAGCGTCGCGCGCGAGCTGGTGGGAAGCTTTTCGCGCGTGAACATCGTGCCGTTCCAGGACCCGCCGATCAACTCGATCCCGTCGACCTTCACCAAGTATCCGGCGCGCACCGACTGCGCGGGCGCGACCTGCACCTACGACGAGGAGATGACCAATTTCGCCAACTGGTATGCCTATTACCGCAGCCGCATGCAGATGGCGAAGACCGCGATCGGCCGCGCGTTCGTAGGCATCACCGACGCGTTCCGCGTGGGCTTCATCACGATCAATCCGTCGGGCGACATCAGCAATCGCTTCCTCGAGGTCGGCGATTTCACGACCGGCTCCGGCAACCAGCGGGACCTCTGGTACCAGCAGCTCTACAAGCAGACCTCGCACGGCTCGACCCCCTTGCGCGAGGCGCTCTCGCGCGTGGGACGCTACTACGGCAACAAGACCGACGGCATCAACAGCGGCATGCCGGGCAGCCCGATTCAGGTCGCGTGCCAGCCCAATTTCGCGATCCTCACGACGGACGGCTACTGGAACGGCAACCCGGGCCGGAGCCTCACCGACAGCTCCACGGGGAGCAGCGGGGGCCTCGGCAACCAGGACAACGTGAACAGCGGCTATTCCGCGCGCACCGGCCCCTCGGGGACTACCGGCGGCTGGTACGACGGCGGGCTCGCGGGCTCCACCAACACGCTCGCCGATGTCGCGATGTATTACTACAAGACCGACCTGCGCAGCGACCTCGCCGACCAGGTGCCGGTGACGAGCAAGGACACGGCTGCGCACCAGCACATGACGACGTTCACGGTGGGCATGGGGCTCGCGGGGCAGCTCAACTACACCAAGGGCTACGAGTCCGGGACCAACGCCGACTTCGAGAAGATCAAGCTCGGACCGGCCTCGGGCGGGATCGACTGGCCGGTGCCGGCGGCCAACGCCGAAACCGCTCTCGACGACCTGTGGCACGCCGCGGTGAACGGGCGCGGCACCTTCTTCAGCGCCAAGGATCCGGCCGAGCTCGCCAGCGCGATCGCCGAGTCGCTCAACTCGATCAACGCGCGAGTCGGCGCGGGCGCGGCCGCGGCCACCTCGAACCTGCAGCCGGTCGCGGGCGACAACTTCGCCTTTACCGCGCAGTACGAGACCGTCACGTGGGTCGGCGACCTCAAGGCGCGCACCATCGACCTCTCGAACGGCGCGGTGGCGACGCGCGAGCTGTGGTCGGCGCAGACGGTGCTCGACCGGCGCAGCCACACGACGCGCAAGATCTACACCTTCGACTCGGGGGACACCTCGCCGCCCGCTGCCGGGCAGAACGGCAACAAGCTGAAGTCGTTCTGCTGGCCGGGCGCGATCGGCCTGCCGGCATACCCGACCTGCAACGACGGCTCGGGCCTCACGGCGACCGAGATGAACTGGTTCGAGCCGCTCGCGACTTCGGCCTCCCCTTCGAACGAGGGCCCGATTCCGCAGTCCACGCCCTGGGCCGGGGACCTGAGCGGGCGCGACGTCTCCGCGACCAAGGAAAAGCTCCTCGACTTCATCCGCGGCGACACCACGAACGAGGCCACCGGCGGCAGCGCCACGACGGACCTCTTCCGCAACCGCACGAGCCTGCTCGGCGACATCATCAACGCGCAGCCGGCGTACGTGAAGGCTTCGCCCTTCGGCTACAACACCGGAAACTATGCCGGCAGGGATCCCTATTACGTCGAGTTCAAGAACACGACCAACGGCGTCACCTCGACTCGCAAGGGCACGGTATTCGTAGCCGCGAACGACGGGATGCTGCACGCGTTCGAGACCGACCCGGACAACGTTCCCTACTATCAGACCGCGGGCATCACCACGGCGGTGGCTTCCGACGACACCTTCACCGGGACCCTGCTCGACGACCCCACCGGGCAGACGGGCGAAGGCTCGGAGCGCTGGGCGTACGTCCCCGGGATCGTGATGCCACATCTCAAGCGCCTCGCGGACTCGCCCTACTCGCACCGCTTCTACACCGACGGCTCGCCGATCGTGGGCGACGTGTGCTTCGGGCACACCACGGCCTCCCCGTGCTCGGCGCAATCGAACTGGCACACGATCCTGGTGGCGGGGCTGAACGCAGGCGGCCGCGGCTATTACGCGCTCGACGTCACCGATCCGGACAATCCCAAGGGGCTGTGGGAGCTGAAGGGCGGCACCGGGACCGCGTGCCTCACCGACGCGCAGGCAAACACCGGCACCTTCTTCGAGGACTGCAACATCGGCCTCTCCTACGGAAACCCGCTCATCGTCAAGCGCAAGAGTGACGGCAAGTGGGTCGTGATCGTCACCTCGGGCTACAACAACCTCAACCCGGGCGACGGCAAAGGCTACCTCTACGTCGTCGATGCGCAGACTGGCGCGATCCTCCAGCGTCTGACGACCGGCGTAGGCTGCGACGGCGTGAGCACGACCCCGCCTTGCGTCGCCGGCACCACCGACCCGAGCGGCCTTGGCCGGATCAACGCCTGGGTCGATAACGCGTTCTTCGACAATACTGCGCTCACGGTGTACGGCGGCGACCTGAAAGGGAACCTCTGGCGCTTCCAGATCGAGAATACGGCCGACGTGCCGGCCGACTCGGTGACGCGCCTGGCGACGCTCGTGGATGCCTCGGGCGCCACCCAGCCGATCACCACCAAGCCCGAGCTCGGCGAGGTGAACGGCAAGCGCGTAGTCTTCGTCGGAACCGGGAAGTTCCTGGGCGTCTCCGACAAGACCGACGTCCAGCGCCAGAGCATCTACGCGATCAAGGACGAGATGAACAGCACGGCCTCCCCGGTCGTGAACATGGCGCGCACCGGCAGCTACCCGACCTCGTCGATCGCCGACTTCCTGCGCATCGACCTGACGGCGAGCGCGACGAACCCGACTACCGAGCGCACCACGACCTGCGACACGGCGACACAGCCCTGCGACAGGGACCTCACGGACTCCTCGCTCAAGGGCTACTTCATCGACCTGCCGGACGGCGGCTCGGGCGGCAGCGGCACCGAGCGCGTGAACGTCGATCCGATCCTGCAGCTCGGCACGCTGGTGGTACCGTCGAACGTTCCGAGCACGGACACCTGCGTCGCGGGCGGCTTCGGCTGGATCAACTTCCTCAACTACAAGACGGGGACGTACGTGCCCGGCGCCACCGACAGCATGGCGAGCACCAAGATCTCCGCCTCGCTGGTGGTCGGGATCAACGTGGTGCAGCTGCCCGGCGGCACGGTGAAGACGATCGTGACCACCGCCGACAACCAGCAGCTCACCAAGGAGACGCCGGTGTCGCCGACGACGTTCGCGGGCCGGCGCGTGTCCTGGCGTGAGCTGTTCTTCGAGTGAGCGCGGTGCCGTCCACGCGCTGACCCCGCGGCTCTGGGCGGCGCTCGCCGCCTCGGCGGCGCTTCACGCGCTGCTGGTCGCGGGCGTGGGGGCGCCTTTCGGCGCGCGCTGGGGAGCGATCTCCTGGTTCAGCCCGGGCGCGCCGATCCGCGCCGTGCTGCGCGACGTTCCGCGCGCAGCGGGCGAAGTTGCGGCTCCATCCGAAGATCTTGTGACACCGAAACCGGAACCCGGGCCGGGATCTGGCGGCCTGCTTCCGGAACCGCGCTACTTCCTCACGCGCGAGCTGGACGTCCGCCCGGGCATCACCGCTCGCGTAGAGCCCGAGTACCCGGACGCGGCCGCGCGGCGCGCGCTTTCGGGAAAGGTGATGCTCCGGATCTACATCGACGAGACCGGAGCGGTGGAGCGCGCGGTGGCGCTGCGCGCCGATCCGCCCGGCTACTTCGAGGAAGCGGCGGCGCGCGCGTTCCTCGCCGCGCGCTTCACCCCCGGCCTGAAGGGGGGCCGCCCGGTAAAGGTGCAGATGACGCTCGAGGTAACGTTCGAGAGTGCGCAAGCTCCCGCGGCAGAGTGAACACCACGTGCTCGGCGATGCCCTCGAGCGGGCGCACGCTCTGGGCGCCGAGCTCCATCAGGCGCTCGATCAACCCGTTCACCAGCACTTCCGGCGCCGACGCTCCCGCGGTCACGCCGACGCGGCGCCTGCCTTCGATCCATTCGGGCTTCAGGTCCGCCGCGCTGTCGGCCATGTACGCGGGTACGCCCATGTGCTCGGCGACCTCGCGCAGGCGGTTCGAGTTCGAGCTGTTCGGCGAGCCGACCACGATCACGACGTCGCACTGCGGCGCCATGAACTTGACCGCGTCCTGGCGGTTCTGCGTCGCATAGCAGATGTCGTCCTTCTTCGGCCCGCGGATCGCGGGAAAGCGCGCCTTCAGCGCCGCGACCACGCGCGCCGCGTCGTCCACCGAGAGCGTGGTCTGGGTGACGTAAGCGAGCTTCGCCGGGTCGCGCACCGCGAGCCCTGCCACGTCCCCGGGCGATTCGACCAGGTACATTCCGGTGCCGGCCTGGCCCATGGTGCCCTCGGCCTCGGGGTGCCCGCGGTGCCCGATCATCACGATCTCGAGCCCGTCCTTCAGCATCTTCGCGACCTCCACGTGCACCTTCGTGACGAGCGGGCAGGTGGCGTCGAACACCTTGAGGCCGCGGCGCGCGGCCTCGTCGCGCACCGCCTTCGACACGCCGTGGGCGCTGAAGATCACGGTCGCGCCGGCGGGCACCTCGGCGAGCGCCTCCACGAAAACCGCGCCCTTGGCGCGCAGATCCTCGACCACGTACTTGTTGTGCACGATCTCGTGGCGCACGTAGATCGGGGCGCCGCAGAGCGCGAGCGCGCGCTCGACGATCTCGATCGCGCGCTCCACGCCGGCGCAAAAGCCCCTGGGGTTGGCGAGCAGGACTTCCATGGCGCCGATTATCGTCCCGAATCGCGGCGCAGAAACCCTTCCGCGATCACGACTCCCGCACCCATGGTGATCGCGGAATCGGCCACGTTGAACGCCGGCCAGTGCCAGCCGCCCGCGTGGAAGTCGAGGAAGTCCACTACGTGCCCGTAGGCGATGCGGTCCCAGAGGTTGCCGAGCGCCCCGCCCAGGATCAGCGCGAGGCCCGCGCAGAAAAGCCTGTTGGCGCGGTTCCTCAGGATCAGGACGGAAACCACCACGGCGGCAACGGCCGCGATCCCGCCGAAAAGCCAGCTCTGCCAGCCCGGCGCGCCCGCGAGGAAGCTGAACGCCGCGCCCTTGTTGAACGCGAGCACCAGGTTGAAGAATCCGGTCACCGGACGCGCCTCGCCGGGATGGAGGTAGGCCAGCGCGGCGAGCTTGGCCAGCCGGTCGGCGAGTACGATCGCGGCCGCGGCGGCGAACCACGGCGCCGCTCTAGGCATGGAGGCGCGGCTCACCGGGACCCTTCAGGTTCGATTCGCAGCGCCCGCACAGCCCCGCTTCGTTGACGTCCGCCCGATAATGCCAGCAACGCTCGCATTTCGCGTGCTCGCTCGGCCTGACCTCGACCGAAATCGGGGCGCCTTCGGCGTGCCGCACCGTGGCACGCGAGGTGAGGAGCACGAACCGGAGATCGTCGCCCAGACGGGCCAACGCCTCGTAGGCCTGACCCGACGCCTGGATGTCCAGCTCGGCGGCCAATGACGACCCGATCTGCTTCGCGGCGCGCTTTTCCTCGAGCCGCTTGGTGACGATCTCGCGAACCCGGCGAACCGTTCCCCAGGCGTCGAGCACCGGCTGACCGAGACCCGGGTCCGGGATCGCGTGCCAGGTTTCCTCGAACACGCTTTTCTCGGGATCGCCCGCGAATATCTTCCACGCCTCTTCCGCCGTGAAGCTGAGGATTGGCGCCATCAGGCGAAGGAGCGAGTTCGTGATGTGCCAGAGCGCGGTCTGCGCCGAGCGGCGCGCGCGCGAGTCCGCGCCGCAGGTGTAGAGGCGGTCCTTGAGGACGTCGAGGTAGAACGCGCCCAGGTCCTCCGTGCAGAACCCCTGCAGGCGCTGCGCCACGAGATGAAACGCGAACCGCGCGTAGTCCTCGGTCATCGCCTTCTGCGCGCCGGCCATGAGCGCGAGCGCGTAGCGGTCGATCTCGGTCATCCCGGCGACCGGCACCGCGTGGCGCGCGGGATCGAAATCCGAGGTGTTGGCGAGCAGGAACCGCAGCGTGTTCCGGATGCGCCGGTAGCTTTCGACGACGCGCTTCAGGATCTCGCTCGAGATGGTCAGCTCGCCCGAGAAGTCGCCGCTCGCGACCCACAGGCGCAGGATCTCGGCGCCGAGCGTGCCCGCGATCTCCTGCGGCGCCATGACGTTGCCCTTCGACTTCGACATCTTGCGGCCCTCGAGGTCGATGACGAAGCCGTGCGTCAGCAGCCCCTTGTAGGGCGGCGCGCCGTTCATCATGCACGACACGAGGAGCGACGAGTGGAACCAGCCGCGGTGCTGGTCCGAGCCCTCCAGGTACAGGTCGGCCGGGAACGCGGTCTGTTCCGCGTGCGATCCCTTGAGCACCGTGAAGTGCGTAGCGCCCGAGTCGAACCACACGTCGAGCGTGTCGCGCACCTTCTCGTAGTGCGACGCTTCGGAGCCCAGCAGCTCGCGCGGGTCGAGGCTCTGCCAGGCCTCGATGCCGCCCTCCTCGACGCGCCGCGCCACCGCCTCCAGGAGCGCGGGCGTCTCCGGGTGGAGCTCGGCGGTCTCCTTGTGGATGAAAAACGGCATCGGCACGCCCCACTGGCGCTGGCGCGAGAGCGTCCAGTCCGGGCGGTTCGCGATCATGCCGGCGAGCCGCGATTTTCCCCACGCGGGGTAGAACTGCGTGGCCTCCACGCCGCGCAGCGCGGTCTGGCGCAGCGTCTCGCCGCCGACCGCCTTGTCCATCGCGGCGAACCACTGCACCGTGGCGCGCAGGATCACCGGCGTCTTGTGCCGCCAGCAGTGCATGTAGCTGTGGGTGTAGCGCGCGCTCGAGAACAGCGCGCCGCGCCGCTCGAGCTCGGCGACGATCTCGCCGTTCGCGTCCCAGATCATGAGACCGCCGAAAAGCGGAAGGGACTTCACGAAATGCCCGTCGCCATTCACCGGCGTGAGGATCTCCTCGTCCTTCATGCCGTAGCGCCGGCACGACTCGAAATCCTCCACGCCGTACGCCGGCGCCGAGTGCACGATGCCCGTGCCGGTCTCGAGCGTCACGTATTCGCCCAGGTACACCGGTGCGGCACGGTCGTAGAAGGGGTGCCTGAAGCGAACGTTTTCAAGGTTCCGCCCGGGACAGCTGTGATCGAACGAACCCGAAGGATCCTTTCGCTTCAATCCGAATCGCGCGAGGCACGCTTCCTTCAGATCATTCGCGAGGATCAGCGTGCCGCGCTCCGTCTCCACGAGCGCGTAAAGGAAATCGGGGTGAACGTTCAACGCCTGGTTGCCCGGAATGGTCCACGGGGTCGTGGTCCAGATCACCGCGTAAATCGGGCCTTCGGGAAGGTCATCCAGCGCAAAAGCGCGCTTCAATTTCTCGCGATCCTCTTCGAGAAGCGCGAAAGCGACATCGACCGCGGGATCGTCACGGTCCTCGTACTCGACCTCGGCCTCCGCCAGCGCCGAGCCGCAGTCGAAGCACCAGTTGACGGGCTTCAGGCCCCGGTAGAGGTAGCCCTTCGCGAGAAGCACCCCGAGCGCACGGATCTCGTCGGCCTCGTTGCGGTAGGCCATCGTGAGGTAGGGCGCGTCCCAGTCCCCGAGCACGCCCAGGCGCCGGAAGTCGGCCTTCTGGCGCTCGATCTGCTCCGCGGCGAAGGCGCGGCACAGGCGCTGGGTCTGCTCGGGCGGAAGGTGCTTGCCGTGCCGCTTCTCGATCTGCACCTCGATCGGCATGCCGTGACAGTCCCAGCCCGGAACGTACGGCGCGTCGAACCCGGCGAGCGTCTTCGACTTGACGACGATGTCCTTCAGGATCTTGTTGACCGCGGTGCCGATGTGGATGTCGCCGTTCGCGTACGGAGGCCCGTCGTGCAGAACGAACCGCGGCCGCCCGGCCGCGACGCTCCGCAGGCGCCGGTACAGGCCCTTGTCCTGCCATTCCTTCACCCACTGCGGCTCGCGCTTGGCGAGATCGCCGCGCATCGGGAACGGCGTATCCGGCAGGTTCAGCGTTTTTCTGTAGTCAGCCATTGCGCTCCAGGTACTCCCTCGCCATTGCCGCGTCGCGCGCGATCGCCGCGCGCAGCCGCTCCAGCCCTTCGAACTTCTCCTCGTCGCGCAGCTTCGCGAGGAAGGTCACGCGCAGGTGCCGCCCGTAGAGGTCCCCGTCGAAATCGAACAGGTTCACCTCGAGCAGCAGCGGCCCGTCCGCCGCCACCGTCGGCCGGCGCCCCACGCTCGCGACGCCGCGCAACCTCGCGCGCGTTTCTTCCAGCTCCGCCTCGACCACGTAGATCCCGCCGAGCGGCGGCCGGCGCCGCAGCACGATGTTCGCGGTCGGAAAACCGAGCGCGCGACCGAGGCG
>JBBINV010000074.1:0-15638 GCA_037443705.1 Betaproteobacteria bacterium
GCCGCCGCGGCGGCCGCCGCCGCGGGCGCCGCGGCCGCGGGCGCGGCTTCCGCCGCGGCCGACCCGGAAGCGAAGCGCCGGATGGAGGAGGCCGAGAAGAAACGCGCCGCCGAGCTCGCCGCGCTTCAGAAGCGCTTCGAGGACGAGGCGAAGCTCCGCAAGATGGACGAGGAGATGAAGAAGAAGGAAGCCGCCGCGGCCGCCGCCGCCGAGGCGCGCAAGCGCGAGCAGATGGAGGCGCAGAAGCGCGCCGCGCTCGAGCGCGAGAAGGAGGCCAGGCGCCTGCAGAAGGAGCGCGACGCCCAGTGCGTGATCAAGCCGGTGATGTCCGACGACGACATCGCGCGGTGCCGGCGCTAGCCGCTACGACGGGACCCTGATCCCGTCGTAGAGCCAGGCGAGCCCGGAGAAATTCGGGTCGGGCGGGCGCTCGCGCAGCATCTGGTTGCGAAGCTCCCGCACCACGCCCGCAGCGTGGTAGACGTCGCCGTAGTAGCGCGAGGTGATCTGCACGCGCGCGGTCCTGAGATACCGCTCGTCCTGGTAGCGCCGGAACGCTTTCTCGAAGTCCCAGCCCGCGAGCTCGGCGCATGCCGCGAGCACGACGGCGTCCTCGATCGCCATGTTGGCGCCCTGGGCCATGTACTGGAGCGTGGGGTGCGCGGCGTCCCCGAGTAGCGTGACGCGCCCGCGCGACCACTCGCGGACCGGCTCCCGGTCGCACAGCACCCACATCTTCCAGACGTTGATCTTCGCGAGCAGCCGCTCGACTTCGGGCCGCTCGTTCGCGAACTTGGCCTTGAGCTCGGCCGCGTCGCCGAACACATCCCAGCCCTCCTCGTACTTGTCGCTGTGGAACACCGCCACGAGGTTGTAGAGCTGGCCGCTGCGGAGCGGATAGTGCACGAGGTGGGTCTTGGGGCCCGCCCAGAGCACGACGTTGTTCTGCCACAGATCGACCGGCACCTCGGCGCGCGGCAGCACCGCGCGATAGGCGATGTGGCCCGACACGCGCGGCTTCGCCTCGCCGAAGAGCTGCGCGCGCACCTTCGACCACAGCCCGTCGGCGCCGACGAGCGCGCAGCCTTCGATTCTGTCGCCCGACTGAAGATGCAGGACGACGCGATCTCCGGGGTCCTCGAATCGAACCGCTTTGCTGTTGTCCCGCAATTCGATTCCCTTCTCCCTGCGGCAGGCCTCCAGCAGCACCTGATGCAGGTCGCCGCGATGGATCACGCCGTAGAGATAGCCGCCGAAGCGCCGACGGAAGTCCGCCCCGCCCACCGGGATGCGCGCGACCTCCTCGCCCGTGATCGCGTCCATCATGACGAGGAACTCCGGGTGCACCGACCAGCGCTCGATCGCGTCGGTCAGGCCCAGGATCTCGAACATGCGGTACACGTTCGGCCCGAGCTGTATCCCGGCGCCGATTTCGCGGAATTCCGCCCCTTGCTCGAACACGCGCACCGTGCGGCCCTTGCGCGCGAGCGCGAGCGCCGCGGCGAGCCCCCCGATGCCGCCGCCCGCCACCAGTACCGGTCTGTCGTTCATGCGCCGTCGGAACGGGAATCGATGACGAGCGGATTCTAGCGCCCCTGTCCCGTCGGCCCGGCGGCTTCGCGCTGCGGGCGCGCCAAGCGGCGCCTTGACTTCGCATCGAGCCGGGGTCTAGATTGGCCGCTGGCGCCCGGTGGCGCTCCAGGTGCCGGACGCCGCATCCGCTCGACCCGTCAACCCTGAGAGGAAGAGGAAACGCGAATGAACTCCGCAATCGCAAGAATGATTTGCCGCGTGCTGATCGTGCTGATGGCCTGGACGCCGTTGCACTTCGCGCAGGCGGGCGTGATCTCGACCGGGCTGGCGGTCGCGAGCACCGCCGCTGCCGCCGAGCGCGCCGCCGTGCTGGGCGTGATCGACCGCGCCGATGTCGCCTCGGGGCTCCAGGCGCTGGGGCTCGATCCGGCGACGGCGCGCGAGCGCGTCGCCGCGCTCTCCGACGACGAGGTTCGCTCGCTCGCCGGGCAGCTCGAGGCGCTGCCGGCCGGCGCCGACGGCACGGGTCTGGTCATCCTGATCCTCGCGGGCGTGTTCGTCTGGTACTTCTTCTTCAGAAAATAGGCTTTCGCACCGCCGCGGGCGCGCTGCTCGTCGCGCTCACCGGCTGCGCGAGCTTGTTTCCGCAGACCGCGGCGCTGCGCGACGCGCGCCCGCAAGAGCTGCCCGGGCGCACAGAGATTTCCTCCGTGCCGTTCTACCCGCAGGAGGAGTACCAGTGCGGGCCGGCAGCGCTTGCGACGCTGCTGACGCACTCGGGCGCGAAGCTCACGCCCGAGCAGCTCGTGCCCCAGGTGTATCTCCCCGAGCGCAGGGGCAGCCTCCAGGTCGAGATGCTCGCGGCGGCGCGCCGCAACGGCAGGGTCGCCTACACGCTCGCACCGCGCTTTGACGACCTGCTGCGCGAGATCGCCGCGGGCAATCCTGTGCTCGTGCTGCTGGACCTGGGCATCGGACCGTTCGAGCAATGGCATTACGCGGTGGCGGTCGGCTACGACCTCGGCGCGGGCGAGCTGATTCTGCGCTCCGGGCACAGGGAGCGGCAGGTGCTGCCCTTTCCGGTGCACGAGTACGCGTGGAAGAAAAGCGGCTACTGGGCCATGGTGGCGCTCCCGCCCGGGCGCATCGCCGCGACCGCGACCGAAAGCGGCTGGCTCTCGGCGCTCGCGGCGCTCGAGCGGGCGGGCCACGCACGCGCCGCCCGCGAGGGCTATGGCGCGTTCCTCGGGCGCTGGCCCGGGAACGTGAACGGCGCGATCGGGCTCGCGAACGCGCACTACGCGCTCGGCGAGCTCCCGCAGGCCGAGAAGGTGCTGCGCGGCGCGCTCGGGCGCGCCCCCGACTCGGTCGTCGTGATGAACAACCTCGCGCAGACGCTCTCGGACCAGGGCTGGAACGCCGAGGCGCTCGCGTTGATCGAGCGCGCAGCAGCGGCCGGCGGCCCGTTCGCCCCCGCGGTGCGCGACACGCGCACGCGGATCCTCAGCCGGATTCAGAGTCCGGAGCCAGCAGGTCCGAAGTGAGCTCGGCGAGGCTGCGCGCGCCCAGGAGCTGCATCGTGCGCACGAACTCGTCGGCCAGGATATCGAGCGCGCGCGCCGCGCCGCTTTCGCCCGCCGCCGCCGCGCCGTAGAGGGTGGCGCGCCCGACCATCGCGCCTTCGGCCCCGAGCAGGCGCGCTCGTGCGATGTCGGCGCCGCGGCGCACGCCTCCGTCGATCAGCACCGGGATCTTCCCGCCGACGGCGCGCGCGATCTCGGGCAGCGCATCGAGCGTCGCGATCGCGCCGTCGAGCTGGCGGCCGCCATGATTGGAGACCACGATCCCGTCGGCGCCCTCGCGGAGCGCGCGCTCGGCGTCCTCGGCGCGCGCCACCCCTTTCAGGAGCAGCTTCTTCGGCCAGCGCGCGCGGATGCGCGCAAGCTTCGCCCAGTCGAAGGAGGCATCCATCTCGCGCGCGACCACCGCCGCGATTCCGCCGGGCTCGGCGCCCGCCTCGAGCTCGGCGAGGTTGACGAACTTCGGAAAGCCCCCGCGCAGCATCTGCAGCAGCCAACCCGGGCGCGAGAGCAGGTCCGGCACGAGGGTGCGGTTGGGAGCGAGCGGAATCGTGAGACCGTTCCGCGGATCGCGCTCGCGCTTGCCCGCCACCGGCAGATCCACGGTGACGAAGAGCGCCTCGAAGCCCGCCGCGAGCGCGCGCGAAAGAAGCGACTCGATGATCGCGCCGTTCCTGAGCACGTAGAGCTGGAACCAGAGCCGGCCGCCGAGCTTCTCGCCTGCCTCGCGCGCCACTTCCTCTATCGACGACGACGCGGGCGTAGACAGCGTGTAGGGGATCCCGCGCTTTGCCGCCGCGCGCGCGATCTCGAGCTCCGCCTTCGGCCAGGCTACGCCCGAAAGGCCCGTGGGCGAGACCGCGAGCGGCAGCGCCGCCGGGCCGCCGAGGAGCGTGGCCGCGGTGTCGACGCGCGCCACGTCCACCAGCACGCGCGGCCGGAAGCGCCGGCGCTCGAACGCAGCGCGATTCGCGCGCAGTGTCGTCTCGTCCTCGGCCGCACCGTCGATGAAGTCGAACATCGCGCGCGGCAGGCGCCGGCGCGCCATTGTGCGCAGGTCCTCGATCGATACGGCGCGCGTCGCTTCGGGCATAATTGCGCCAATTATGAGGCCCGCCACCCTGCAAAAGCGAATCGAGGGCGTGCTCGCGCCCGTCGTCACCCCGTTCCGCAAGGACCTCTCGCCCGACGTCGACCGCTTCGTGCGCCACTGCCGCTGGCTGCTGAAGAGCGGTTGCGCGGGGCTTGCCGTCTTCGGCACCAACAGCGAAGCGAACTCGATGTCGGTCGAAGAGAAGCTCGAGCTCCTGGAAGCCCTCGTGAAGAGCGGCGTTCCCGCAGCGACGCTCATGCCCGGCACCGGCCATTGCGCGCTCACTGACTCGGTGAAGATGACGCGCGAGGCGGTGCGCATGGGCTGTGGCGGCGTGCTGATGCTGCCGCCGTTCTATTACAAGGGCGTCCCCGACGAAGGCCTTTTCCGCAGCTTCTCCGAGGTGGTGGAGCGCGTGGGCGACGAGCGGCTGCGCCTGTACCTCTATCACATCCCGCCGGTGTCGAACGTGCCGATCTCGCTCGATCTGATCGAGCGGCTGCTTTCGCGCTATCCCGGGATCGTGGCGGGCGTGAAGGACTCCTCGGGCGACTGGCAGAACACCGCGGCGATGCTCGAGCGGTTCAGGGACCGCGGCTTCGACGTGTTCGCCGGAAGCGAGGTGTTCCTGCTCGAAAACATGCGCCGCGGCGGCAAGGGCTGCATCACCGCGACGGGCAACGTGAACCCGGGGCCGATCGCCGAGGTTTTCAGGAACTTCCGGTCGGGAGAAGCTGAAAGGCTTCAGGCACGAATCACGGCGACGCGCGAGATCGTCCAGAAGGTGCCGATGATTCCCGCGCTGAAAGCGATCATCGCTCACTTCGGCAACGACCCGCAGTGGAAGACCTGCCGACCGCCGCTGGTGGAGCTGAATGCTTCCCAGGAGCGGCAGGTGATTTCCGAACTCAAGGCGAGCGGATTTTCGATGCCCGGTCTGGACTAACGCGGCGGGTTCACCGGCACGAACACCTGCACGGCCGGCAGCGACACGATCTCGAGCCTGACGTCCCAGTAGTAATAGTTGAGGTACGCCGTGAGGATCAGCGCAAGCAGGAGCGTACCGCGGATGATGCCGCGACGCATGCCTTTGCGCCGGAACTCGGATTCGCGCGCCTCCAGGTCCTTCAGGTAGCGGTCGACCGCTTCGCGCGAGCGAAGCTTCCGCCCGGTGCGCCGCTCGAGGTACTCCAGCACGTCCTCTCGCGTCCCGTCGGCGGCGGGCGGCGGCGTCTGCGGCGCGCCCAGCCGTCCGCGCGCCACATCGCGCAGCCATTGCGCGAGGTTGCGCCCGGTGTCGTCGATCGCATCCATGGTTCCAGATTCCCACGTGTCCGCTTTGGCCGCTTGATCCCCGTCAAACTACAATGGCGCCCCATGCGAAGCGTCCTCGTCACCGGTGCCGGCCGCGGCATCGGGCTCGCGACGGTGCGCGCGTTCCTCGGCGCGGGCTGGAAGGTCCTGGCGCTCGACAGGGACTTCTCGGAATTCGCGGAAACGCCGGCGGAAAGGATCGAGTTCGACCTGCAGCGGGTTTCCGACATCCCCGCGCTCGTGGCGTCGCTCGGCAGGATCGACACCCTGATCAACAACGCGGCCGTGCTCTATTGCGAGCCTTATGGCTCGATACCGGAGGCGCACCGCAGGGAGATTCTCGCCGTGAATCTCGAAGCTCCCGCCCAGTTGATCGCGTCCCTCGCCCCCCAGATGCGGGAAAGAAGCTCCGGCCGCATCGTCAACATCGCCTCGGTCGCCGCGTTCACCGGCCACCCGGACCTCTGGTACGGCATCACGAAAGCGGGGATCCTCAACCTGACCAAGTCCTGGGCGCGCGAGCTGGGGCCGCACCGCGTGCTCGTGAACGCGGTAGCGCCCGGCCCCACCCTCACGCGCATGTACGAGCAGCTCCCGCAATCGCGCAAGGACGGCGTGATGCGCTCCGTCTACTCCGGCCGCATCTGCACGCCCGAGGAAGTCGCGCAGGCGATCTTCTGGCTCGGCGCGCAGTGCCCCGACTACGTCAATGGCGCCACGCTCGACGTCAACAACGGCTCGTATCCGCGTTAGCCGCGCGCGGCGACCGCACCCTTGAGACTTCGCAGCGCCTCGAGCAGCGCTCGGACGCTCATTGCCCGCGCGCCCGGAGCGAGCGGCTCGCCCGCCGGCGCGCCGCCCGGGCCGGCGTGCACCACGATGCAGCTCAGGTCCCGCCGCCGGATGCTCCGGGCGAGGCTGAGCATGCTCTTCGCGGCCTCGGGGTACACCGTGCTGGACGCCTTCGCCTCGAGAAGAACGAGTCGCCCGCCGCCCGCGGGTACGACAAAATCGACCTCGAGGCCGCGCTGATCCCGGAAGTAGTACAACTCGCGCCGCCTTCCGGCGTTGACCTGCAGCTTGACGATCTCGGAGGCGACGAAGCCTTCGAAGATCGGGCCGTGAAAAGGCGACTGAACGAGCGCCTGCGGCGTTTCCAGGGCGAGCAGGTGGCAGGCGAGGCCTGTGTCGGTGAAATACACCTTGGGCGATTTGACGAGCCGTTTGCCGAAATTCTCGAAATACGGCGCCACGAGCACGATCTGGCCGGTGGTTTCGAGGATGCCGAGCCACTCCGTCACCGTGGGAACCGAGACGCCGAGGGGCGCCGCGAGGTCGGTCTTGTTGAGCAGCTGCCCGCTCCGGCTTGCCAGCAAGCCGAGGAACCGGCGGAAAGTCGCGAGGTCGCGGACCTGGGTGATCTGGCGCACGTCGCGCTCGAGGTAGGTCTGGACGTAAGACGAGAACCAGAGCCCGGCATCCCTCGGCCGGGCCAGCGCTTCCGGGAATCCGCCGCCAAAGAGCGTCACCTTCGTCGACTCGAGGCTGGACAGGGGCAGCAGCTGAAGCACCGCGGCCCGGCCCGCCATGGATTCCGTTACGCCGCGCATCAACGCGAAATCCTGCGATCCCGTGAGCAGCCATCGCCCCCGGCGCGCGGGCGCCGCGTCGATGCGGGCGCGCACGAAGTTCAGCAGCTCCGGCGCGTGCTGGATCTCGTCGACGATGACCGGCGGCCTGAGCCCGTCCAGGAATCCGCGTGGATCGGCGCGGACGGCAGCGAGCACCGCCGGATCCTCGAGAAGCCGATAGCTCGCCGCGGGAAACAGGCGACGCAGGAGCGTCGTCTTGCCCGAACGCCGCGGCCCCGTCAGAACGACCGCCGGGAAAGCGCGGCTTGCCCGCCGCAGGGTTTCCGACAGCTGCCGCTCGAGGTACCGCATCGGTGAATTCTAAAGTGCGATCTTGGATTACACCAAGGGCGTCCCGCTTGGTTCCGAACCCGCCGTTGGAGGTAAATTTCGTACCCACCATGGGAAAGACCCTGTTCGAAAAGGTCTGGGATGCGCACGTGATCGCCGATCTCGGCGGCGGCACGGAGCTGCTGCACGTGGACCGGCACCTGCTGCACGACCTGGGCGGCGGGCAGGCGCTCGGCGAGCTTCGCGCACGCGGTCTCAAGGTGCGCAATCCCGAGCTTACCTTCGGAACCGCCGACCACGTGATCACCACCGAGCCGGGCGGGCGCTCGAAGGACTGGGCGGTGGCGCTGGTGGATTCGCTCCGTGCCGGCGCGCGCGAAGCCGGCATTCGCCTGTTCGACGCGGGCTCGGACGAGCAGGGCATCGTGCACGTGATCGCGCCGGAGCTCGGCCTCACGCAGCCCGGCGCGCTCGTCGTGTGCGGCGACAGCCACACCTGCACCAACGGCGCGCTCGGGGCGATCGGCTTCGGCATCGGCGCGAGCGAGATCGTGCACGTGCTCGCGACGCAGGCGATCGCGCAGAAACGCCCGCGCACGATGCGCGCGCGCTTCGAGGGCGCGCCGCCGCGCGGCGTCTATGCCAAGGATCTGATTCTCGCGCTCGCCGGCCGCGTCGGTGCCGCCGGCGGTGTCGGGCACGCGATCGAGTACGCCGGGCCCGCCGTGCGCGCGCTCGAGATCGAGAGTCGCATGACGCTGTGCAACCTCTCGATCGAGCTCGGCGCCAGGATCGGAATGGTCGCGCCCGACGAGGCGACCGTGGCCTGGCTGAAGGGCCGGCGCTTCATCCCCACGGGCCCCTTCTGGGAGCGGGCGGTCGACTACTGGCAGACTCTTTCCACGGATCCGGACGCGCGCTTCGACCGCGAGGTGACGCTCGATTGCGCAGGGCTCGCCCCGCAGATCACCTGGGGAACGAGCCCGGAGGACGTGATCGGCGTGGATGGCTCGGTTCCCGATGCCAAGCCCGAGGCGCTCGCCTACATGGAGCTCGAGCCGGGCGCTCCAATCGCGGGCACCCGGATCGACCGCGTGTTCATCGGCTCGTGCACGAACTCGCGCCTGTCCGATCTTCGCGCCGCGGCCGCGGTGCTGCGCGGCAGGCGCATCGCGCGGCACGTCCGGGCGTGGGCGGTACCCGGCTCGGCGGCCGTCAAGCGCGCCGCCGAGGCCGAGGGGCTGCACGAGGCGTTCCGCGCCGCCGGGTTCGAGTGGCGCGACCCGGGGTGCTCGCTCTGCGTGGGCGCGAACGGCGAGTTCGTGGAGCCGCTTGCGCGCTGCGTCTCGACCTCGAACCGCAATTTCGTGGGGCGGCAGGGACCGCGCGCGCGCACCCACCTCGCGAGCCCTGCCACCGCGGCCGCGTGCGCGCTCGCCGGCCGCATCGCCGACGTGCGGGAGTATCTCTAGATGGAGAAATTCGCCACGCTCCGCGCCATCGCGGCGCCGCTGCCGCAACCGAACCTCGACACCGATGTGATCATCCGCGTGGAGCGCTGCGCGCAGGTGCCGCGGCCCGCTATGGGCCGCTACGCGCTCGAGACGCTGCGCTACCGCACCGACGGCTCGGAAGACCCCGGATTCATCCTCAACCGCGCGCCGTGGCGCGATGCGCGCATCCTGGTCTGCGGCGAGAACTTCGGCTGCGGCAGCTCGCGCGAGATGGCGGTGTGGGCGCTTGCCGGAATGGGCGTCCGGTGCGTGATTGCGCCCTCGTTCGGCGACATCTTCTTCGGCAACTGCCTGCAGAACGGCGTTCTCGCGGTGCGGCTGCCGAAGGCGCAGGCGGATGGCCTGATGGAATTGGCTTCCCGACCGGAAACCGCGACGTTCGAAGTGAATCTCGAACGGCAAACGATCAACGGCAGTGTCCGTTTCGAGATCGATCCGCTCGCGAAGACGATGCTGCTCGAGGGACTGGACGCGATCGGGCTGACCCTCAGGCGCGAGGCGGCGATCGCGGACTGGCAGGCGCGCGACCGCGCGCGCCGCCCCTGGCTCTATTTCCCTACCTGACCCGGTAGATCTCCTCGGCGAAGCCGCCGCGCCAGACTTCCAGCGTGGCCCGCTTCCTGTTCTCCTGCGCGGTGAGCACGGCGTGATCCCCGCCCTTCTCCCAGCGCGCCTTGTAGATCCTGCGCGGCTCGCCTTCCCTGCGGCTGATCGACTCCACGGCTTCGCCGAGCGGCGCCCCCCAGCGCGTCCTGAGATGTTTCGCGACGCGCGCGCGCTCGGCCGAGTCGAAGCTCACGTCGAAGGCCTGGATCGCCCCGGCTCGCAGGTACACGGTGACGCGCGCCTTCACCCCGCCGATCGCGATCTGCGAGTCGTCGCAGCGCCGGTCGGCGGCCTCGCTCTTCCATTGCAGCGCCTGGCAGTGCGCGCTCGGGAAGGATTTCCGGACTTCGGCCTCGCTGCCCCCGAGCGCCGCGCCGTTCAGCTCGAACCCGAGCGCCGGCGGCGCGGCGATCGTCATCGCGAGGAGCACGCAGGCTTTCACGCGCGCAATGCTACACCCGGCTTCTTCCCGTCGACGACCTCGTGGCTCTGGGGCCTCGCCCGGATGCGCAGGTCCGTTTGCTCGGCGCGCTCGCGCGCCGCGACGCGAAACGCCTGGTCGCGCCCGGCGAGGTACTGCGGCGGCCAGTGCTGGGGCAGGTGCTGGTACCAGGCCGAGGCCTGCAGGGTGAAGTACGGGTTCGCCAGGTGCGGACGCGCCAGCGCCACGAGGTCCGCCTTGCCCGAAGCGAGCAGCGTGTTCACCTGGTCGGGCGTGGTCACCGCGCCCACCGTCATCGTGGCGATGCCGACCTCGTTCCGCACCCAGTCCGAGAACGGCGCCTGGTACATGCGGCCGTAGACCGGCTTCTGGTCCGGCACGGTCTGCCCGGTCGAGCAGTCGATCAGGTCGCAGCCCGCTTCCTTGAGCATGCGCGCGAGCGCCATCAGGTCCTCGCCCGAAAGGCCGCCCGGCGCCCAGTCGGTCGCCGAGATCCGCGCCGACATCGGCTTCCGGGCGGGCCAGATTCTTCTGCACGCGTTCCAGACTTCCAGCGGAAAGCGCATCCGGTTCTCGATCGTTCCGCCATATTCGTCCGTGCGCCGGTTGGTGAGCGGCGAGATGAAGCTCGCAAGCAGGTAGCCATGCGCCATGTGGAGCTCGAGCATGTCGAATCCCGCTTCATCCGCGTAGCGCGTGGAATTTTCGAATTGACGAATGATGTCCTTCATCCCGGAGACCGAAAGCTCGCGCGGTGTCTGCGAAACCCCCTCCTGGTACGGAATGGGAGAAGCCGAGACGAGCGGCCAGTTGCCGCTCTCGAGCGGATGGTCCATGCGCTCCCAGCCGAGCTGGGTGGAGCCTTTGCGGCCCGCGTGCCCGATCTGCATGCAGAGCTTCGCGCGCGTATGGGCATGGCAGAAATCGACGATCCGCTTGAACGCGTCGCGCTGCGTCGCGTTCCACAGGCCCGTGCATCCGGGCGAGATGCGCCCCTCGGGGCTGACGCAGGTCATCTCGACGTACACGAGACCCGCGCCGCCGATCGCGCGGCTCGCGAGATGCACGAAATGCCAGTCGGTGGGCACGCCTTCGATCGCCGAGTACTGGTCCATCGGAGAGACCACGACCCGGTTCTCGAGCACCAGGCCGCGCAGGCGGAACGGCGTGAACATCGGCACCGGCGGGTTCGCGAGATCGACGTCGAAGCCCTGGTCCCTGGCCTTCCGGGCGAACCAGGCTCGAACGTCCCGCACGAACGCCGGGTCGCGCAGCTCCAGGTTCTCCCAGGTGATCTGCTTCGAGCGCGACATCACGCCGAACGCGAACTGCAGCGGATCCATTCCCCAGTAGCGCTTCATGTGCTCGAACCAGGCGAGCGACACGTTCGCCGCGTGCTGGGTCTTTTCCACTTCTTCTCGCCTTGCCGTGTCGTAGGTTTTCAAGGCTTTCTCGACCGAGGAGTTCTGCCTGAGCGCCTCGAACAGCGCAATCGCGTCCTCCATCGCGAGCTTCGTTCCCGAGCCGATCGAGAAGTGCGCCGTGGCCTTCGCGTCACCGACGAGCACGGCGTTGCCCATGATCCAGGTCCTGTTGACGATTGTCGGGAAGTTGCGCCAGATCGAGCGGTTGGCGATGAGCCGGTGACCGGCAAGCTCTTCGGCGAAGACGCGCTCGAGCGTGGCGAGCATCTGCGGCTCGTCTTTCGCGTCGAACCCGAAGTTCCTCCACGTCGTCTCGTCGGTCTCGATCACCCAGGTGCTGCGGCCCTTCTCGTACTGGTAGCAGTGCGCGAGGATGATCCCCTCGGGCGTCTCCCGGAAGAAATACTTGAACGCATCGAGCGGACGCGTCGAGCCGAGCCAGGTGAACTTGTTCGGCCGCAGGTCGACGCTCGGCCCGAAATGGTCCTTGTGCTGCTCGCGGATCCTCGAATTGATCCCGTCGGCGACGACGATCAGGTCGGAACCGGGCACTTCTTCGAGACCTAAGATTTCCTTCTGGAAAACCAGGTTCACTCCCAGGTCCCGGCAGCGCTCGTGCAGGATCTGGAGGAGCGCCACGCGCGAGCAGCCGCAGAAGCCGTTGCCGCCCGAGCGCATGACGCGGCCCTTGTACACGACATCGACGTCGCCCCAGTAGGCGAAGCGCCGGCGGATCATCTCGTAGGATGGGCCGTCGCAGGCCTTGAAGGTGTCGAGCGTCTGGTCGGAGAACACGACGCCGAAGCCGAAGGTGTCGTCCGGACGGTTGCGCTCGTAGACCGTGACGTTCCACGCGGGCCAGGCCTTCTTCGCGAGCGCCGCGAAGTACAGCCCGCCCGGCCCGCCGCCGATCACAGTGACGTTCATGAATTCCCCTCTCAGTCCGGAACGACCGCGGTCGCCTCGATCTCGAGGCGCGCGGCCGGCTCGACGAGGGCCGCCACCTGCACCACCGTCATCGCCGGATAGTGCCTGCCCACGAGCTCGCGGTAGGCCTCGCCCACTTCCCCGAGCGCGCCGAGATATTCCTCGCGGTCGATCACGTACCAGGTGAGCCTGACCAGGTGCTCGGGCCGGCCGCCGGCTTGCGCCAGCACCGCGATCACGTTGGCGAGCGCCTGACGGAACTGTCCGCCGAAGGACTTCTCCTTCCATTCGCCCTGGCCGGTCCATCCCACCTGGCCGGCGAGGTACACGGTCCGGCCGCCTTTCACCGCGACGCCGTTCGAATAGCCCCGCGGGCGAGCCCAACCCGGCGGTTGCAGGATCTGGGTCATGCGCCACTCCTCAGCTTGAAGCGCTGCAGCTTGCCGGTTTCGGTGCGCGGCAGCGACTCGCGGAACTCGATCACACGCGGATACTTGTAGGGCGCAATGGTGTTCTTGACGTGGTCCTGAAGGGCCTTGCGGATCTGGTCGCCCGGCTCGAACCCCGGGCGAAGCACCACGAACGCCTTGACGATCGTGCCGCGCGCTTCATCGGGCGCGCCGACCACGCCGCATTCGGCCACCGCCGGGTGCGCGAGTAGCGCCCCCTCGACCTCCGGCCCCGCGATGTTGTAGCCCGCCGAGACGATCATGTCGTCGGTGCGTGCCTGGTAGAAGAAGTAGCCGTCCGCGTCCCTGGCATAGGCGTCGCCCGTGAGGTTCCAGCCGTTGCGTACGTAGTCCTTCTGGCGCGCGTCGGCGAGATAGCGGCAGCCGGTCGGGCCCTTGACCGCCAGCCGCCCCACCACCCCGGGGGGGCAGGGATTGCCGTCCTCGTCCAGCACCGTCGCGCGATAGCCCGGAATCGCGTAGCCGGTCGCCCCGCGGCGCACGCGTTCGGGCGTGTGCGAGATGAAGATGTGGATCATCTCGGTCGAGCCGATGCCGTCGATGATCTCGATGCCGGTGGCCTCCCTGAAGAGCTGGCGCGTCGCATCCGGCAGCGCCTCGCCCGCCGAGACGCAGCGCGTGAGGCTCCCGAGATCGTAATTGCGCGCGAGTCCCGCGATCTGCCGGTACATGGTCGGCGCCGTGAAGAGCACGGTCGCGCGGAACCGCTGCACCGTCTCGAGCAGCGTCTCGGGCGCGAGCCTTTCCACGAGCACGGTCGAGGCGCCGTAGCGCATCGGGAAGCACAGCAGCCCCCCGAGCCCGAAGGTGAACGCGAGCGGCGGCGTGCCGCAGAAGACGTCGTCGCGCGTCACCTTGAGGCAGGAGCGCGGGAAGGCGTCGCACATCGCGATCACGTCGCGGTGGAAGTGCATCGTGCCCTTGGGCTTGCCTGTGGTGCCCGAGGTGAACGCGATCAGCGCGACGTCGTCCGCGGCGGTCGCGACATTGTCGAAGGTGGCGGGCTGACGCGGCGCAAGCGTGTCGAGGGAGTCGGGCGCGTCGTCGTACCAGTACTTGATCGCCTCGAGCGTGGGACACGCGGGGAGCGCCGCCTTCAGCTCCGCCTCCAGCCGCTTGTCGCAGAGCGCGTGCGTCACTTCCGCCTTGGTGACGATGTCGGTGAGCTCCCTGGCGCGCAGCAGCGGCATGGTCGCCACGCAGATGCCGCCCGCCTTCATCACGGCGAACCAGCAGGCCGCCATCATGGGGTTGTTCGGGCCGCGCAGGAGCACCCGGTTGCCGGGCTTCAGGCCCATCTCGCGCACGAGCACGTGCGCCAGGCGGTTGGCCTGCGCGAGGAGCTGCGTGTAGGTGCACTCGCCGTCGCAGGTCCGGACCGCGACGCGGTGGCCGTGCCCGCGCGTCACGATCTTGTCGAGCAGCTCCGCGGCACAATTGAGGCGCGGCGGGTAGCGCAGCTCGGGCAGCTCGAACACCAGCTCCGGCCATTGCGGGCGCGGCGGCAGGTTGTCGCGCGCGAACGTGTCGAGGTGGGCGGTGTACCTCATCCCTCGCCTCGCGGCTCGGCGACGCGGTGGCAGTGTGCCTTCACCTTGGCTAGCAGCGCCAGGAGCTCTCCGTGCTCGCGCCTGGTCAAGCCCGAGAGCAGCTCCACGATCCATTCCTCGTGCGCGAGCGCCATCTCGGCAAAGGCGCGCTCGCCGGCGCGCGTGAGCCGCACCCGGAAGGCACGCCGGTCGGTGTCCGCCGTGCGCTCGACCAGACCCTGCTTGGCGAGCAGGTCGACGATCCCGGTGACGTTCCCGCCGGTCACCATCAGCCGGCGCGAGAGCTCGTTCATCTTCAGACCCTGCGGATGGCGCTCGAGCTGCGACATGAGGTCGAAGCGCGGCAGCGTGGTGCCGAATCGGCTCCGCAGGCGCAGCCGCACCTGGCGCTCGATCAGCTGGGTGCAGGTGAGCAGCCGCAGCCACAGCCGCAGCGCGCGGTGGTCCCCGGCGCTCGCGGCGCTCTCGCGATCGGGGCGGGGAACGGGCTGCAGCACGCGAACTCTATAGACCTGAATATATTAGATGTCAAGCAATAACCCTGGCTTGGGCAGCGATCAACACGTTTGCGTGGCGTCCTTATGGCGATCGAGGCACCATGGCCGCGAGGAGGAAGCCATGCGCAAATTCGCCCCGCTCGCCGTCCAGGCGCTGCCCAGGCGCTCGAGCTTTCGCCAGCCCGCAGCCGCCCGCGCCGCCGCGCTTTCGCTGGAGGATCCGGCGCTCGAAGTGATGACCGACCTCGCGGAGGTCGCGGCGGTCACCATCGACCCCGAGGCCTCCATCGAGCACGCCATGCGCGTCATGGTGCGGCGCAACGTGCGGCTTCTCCTGGTGGTCAACGTCGACAACGAGATCGTGGGGCTGATCACCTCCACCGACCTTCTGGGCGAGAAGCCGTACCTTCACCTTCAGGAGCACGGCGGCCGGCGCGCCGATATTCAAGTGCGCGAGATCATGACGCCGCACGACCGGCTCGAGGCGATCCGGATGAGCGACGTGCGCGCCGCAAGGGTCGGCCACGTGCTCCAGACGCTCAGGGCGTCGCGGCGCCAGCACGCGCTGGTGCTCGAGACCGACGGTCAGGGCAATCCGATGGTGCGCGGGATCTTCTCGGCTTCGCAACTCGCGCGCCAGCTCGGCCAGGCGGTGCAGACAGGGATGGTCGCCCACACCTTCGCCGAGATCGAAGCGGCGCTCAACGGCCGCTAGCCCAGCTTGAGCAGTTGGAGGTTCATTCTCGGGATTTCCGCGAAGTTGGGT
>JBBINV010000075.1:0-15342 GCA_037443705.1 Betaproteobacteria bacterium
GGCGGCGAGCGGCGTTCCCGCGGGCGCCGGCGCGCGCGCGGACTCGACCGGCGCCTGGGCCGCAGCCACGAAGGTAAGCTTCGCCTCGGCGGCGCGCTCGGCGCGCCACTCCCACGCCACGGCCCCGATCACTCCGAGCACCGCGAGCGAAAGCGCCGCGTAAGCGACGTTGACGCGCCGTGCGCTGTCGGAGAACGGGATCGGCTTGCGGAACGAGGCCGCGGTCTCGGCAGCGGCGGGCGCGGCGATCCGCTGAGCGACGGCCGCAAGGAGCGGCTCGGGGTCGCGCCGCACCAGGCGCGCATACGCGCGCACCATGCCGCGCGTGAAGGTGCCCCCGGGCAGGCTCTCCAGGCGTCCCTGCTCGAGCGCCTCGATCTGGCGCGCGCCGAACTTGAGCTGCGCGGCGACGTCCTCGACCGAGAGTCCGAGCGCTCGCCGCGCCGAGGCGAGCGTCTCGCCGAGGAGCTCCTCGGGGCGCGGCGCAACCGGTTCGTCAGTCATAGTCGCCGCGCTGCAGCAGCTGATACTCGCGCGAGCCCGGGTAGCGGCGCCGCAGCTGGTTGGCGAAGCCGGCCTCGGCGACGCGCTCGCCGAGCTTGCGCTCCACTCGCAGCGCGAGCCACAGAGACTCCGGCGTGGGATCGATCAGCTTGTTGAAACGCGCGACCAGCTTGCGCGCTTCGTCGTACTTGTTCTGGCGGAAGCGGATCTCGCCGAGCTGCAGCAGGGACGCGGGGTCGTCGGGCTCGAGCTTGAGCGCGCGAAGAAAGAACTCCTCGGCATCCTTCACCTGGTTCTTGCGCAGCGAGCAAATGCCCGCCGCCGAGTACGAGCGCCACGGCGCCGCGTACAGAGGATTGCGGATCGCCTGGAGGAAATGCCGGATCGACTCGGTCTCGCGGCCCGTCTGGCACAGGAACCAGCCGTAGTTGTGGTTGAGGTCCGGGTCCTGCGGCGCAAGGCTCAAGCCCCGCTGGAAGCTCGCCTCGGCGAGCTTGTTCTCCCGCAACTCCATGTAAACGAGCCCGAACATGCCGTGCGCCGGGGCATAGTTCGGGTCCGCGGCGGTCGCAATGCGAAGCTCTTCCAGCGCCACGCCCATGTTGCCGCGGCCGAAATAGAGCGAGGCGAGCTCCGTGTGGACCTTGGCGCGATTGCGCGGATCACCCACCTCTCCGGCGATGGTGCCGGTATCGACGCTCGGTGCTTCCGGCGCAGGCGCCGCGCAACCTGCAACGGCGGCGAGCAGCGCGAGGCGAAGCAGGCGCATCATGCGGTGAGCTCCCGGATCGGCAGGGTGGCGCGGCGCGCGCGGCTTCGGCGCGTGCGGTCGGCGACCTCGCCCGCCAGCTGACCGCAGGCCGCGTCGATCGTCTCTCCGCGCGTGCGACGCGTGGTCACCGTGAGCCCGGCGCGCTGGAGCACTTCGGCGAATCGCCGGATGCGCTCGGCGCCCGGGCGCCGGAAGCCCGAGCGCGGAAATGGATTGAACGGGATCAGGTTGAACTTGCAGCGCACCTGCGCCGCAACTCCGAGCAGCTCGCGGGCATGGGCGTCGGAATCGTTGACGCCCTCGAGCATCACGTACTCGAAGGTGATGAAGTCGCGCGGTGCGCGCTCCAGGTACCGGTTGCACGCCGCGAGCAGCTCGCGCAGCGGATACCGGCGGTTGAGCGGCACGAGCCGCTCGCGCAGCGCGTCGTTCGGCGCATGAAGCGAAACCGCGAGCGCGACCGGACACTCGTCGCGCAGCCGGTCGATCCCCGGAACCACGCCCGAGGTGGACACGGTGACGCGGCGGCGCGAAAGTCCATAGGCGTCGTCGTCGAGCATGAGCCGCAGCGCGGGAATCACGTTGTCGAGATTGAGCAGCGGCTCGCCCATCCCCATCAGGACGACGTTGGTCACCGGCCTCGCGCCCCCGAGCAGGCGGTTCGCGAGCCAGAGCTGCCCCACGATCTCCGCGGTCGAAAGATTACGGTTGAAGCCCTGCTTGCCGGTCGAGCAGAACGCGCAGTCGAGTACGCACCCGGCCTGGCTCGACACGCACAGCGTGCCGCGGCCCTCCTCGGGGATGTACACCGCTTCGACCGCGTTGGCGCCGTCGACCTTGAGGAGCCACTTGCGCGTGCCGTCCGCGGCCGTGTCGTCGCCCTGCACCTGCGGCGGCGCGATCGCGGCTCCCGCGGCGAGCTTCGCGCGCAGGCCCTTGGCGATGTCGGTCATCGCATCGAAATCGGCCGCGCCGCGCTGGTGGACCCAGCGCAGCACCTGCCGCGCGCGGAACGGCTTTTCGCCGATGCCGGCGAGCAGGCGCTCGAGAGCGGTGCGGTCGAAATCGAGCAGGTTGTCCTTCACCGCGAAAACACCTCGCAGGCAGGAAAGAAGTACGCGATCTCGGTGCGCGCGGTATCCAGGGCGTCAGAGCCGTGGACCGCGTTCGCGTCGATCGACTGCGCGAAGTCGGCGCGGATCGTCCCCGGCGCCGCCTTCTTCGGATCGGTCGCGCCCATCAGGTCGCGGTTCTTCGCGATCGCATTCTCGCCCTCCAGCACCTGCACCAGCACCGGCCCGGAAATCATGAACTCGACAAGATCCCGGAAGAACGGCCGCTCGCGGTGCACCGCGTAGAATCCTTCGGCCTGGGCGCGCGAAAGGTGCATCATGCGCGCGGCCACGATCTTCAGGCCCGCGGCCTCGAAGCGCGCCAGAATCTGTCCGATCGCGTTCTTGCGCACGGCATCGGGCTTGATGATCGAAAGGGTTCGTTCTACCGGCATTCCATTGTCTCCAGACGGGGAAAAGAATCAAAAAATTATACCACGCCACCTCGCTCTTTCGCGTAAAAACAAGGGGTTGCACGCATATCCGGCGCGGGGATCGGCGCCCATGGGGAAGCCGCATGGCGCCCGTTGCGTTTCGGCTCGCCGCGGCTGACCCGGAGGCGCGCGCCGCGCGCAGGTGCTGCAAGAGGTAGATCGGCACGGCGATCGCGAGGCCGGCGATGTCGGTGACGGTGCCTGGGTGGAGCAGCATCGGCGCCGCCGCGAAAAAGCAGCCCGTCGACTTCGACCGTGACGTGTGCGGCACACGCGAGCGAAGCGGCCGCGAGGATCCAGTCGTACCAGGGCACGCCCCGGGCGCGCTCGTGCCGGAACGCCGAGCAAGACTCGAACCCGATGGCGCCGCCCCAGCCCACGTGGATGGCACGGAACATCAGCGGCTCGAGCGAATAAATGTTGAGAACGAAAAGGTGGAACACGGTCAAGCCGACGGACAGGGCGGCGAAAGAGGGCAACGCGAGCGCGCCGAGCAGGCGCGGGAAATTGCGTCGCATCATCAACCTTCTCCCGGGAAATGGGCGCGCAAGAGCAGCAGATTCCTCCAGACGGGAACGATCCCGGGCGCGCCGCGCGGCGCGCGAAAACGCGCATCGACGCCGATCCCCGGCACCCAGACGAGATCCTCGCCGCGCCACAGCAGCGGCAGCCGTTCGCGCTCCCAGGGCGGCACGCCCGACTCCTGAAACAGGTTCTTGAGCGTTCGCCGCGGCCTGCGCGCATCGGGCTGGAGGCGCTCGCCGCCCGCGCGCAATCGCACCACAAACCGGCCGCGCGCCGCTTCATCTGCGTCAATGCCCTCGCCTCGCGCGCGACGGAACCGCAACTCGCCCCCGAGCGCGGGGAGCGGAAGGCGGGATTCGCCGTTCCAGGGCACGGGGCGAAACGGCGCAGCGGACCGGATCGCTTTCGTCAGGAAAACTTTCCTTCGATAAGTGCGCAGCACCGCGCCGTCGTGCGCAATCGCGGTCTTCGCGCCGGGCGCGGCAAGCTGCCGGATCATGTCGAGGAGCTTCGCCTCGCTCGGTGCGCGCAGCCCGCGGCTGGCGAGAAACGAGCGCAGCAGCCGGTTCGCGTCCGCGTCGGCGGCGGCGAAATGGCGTGCGGCGCGCGCCAGCGCCTCGCGCCAGCGCGGGAATCGCTCGTCGAGCGCCGGTGCGAGCCGCGCGCGAAGGAAGGCGCGCGCCAGGCGCTCGTCGCGGTTCGATTCGTCTTCGATCCAGTCCAGACCGTGCGCTTGCGCATAAGCAACGATTGCTTCGCGCCGCACGCCCAGGAGCGGACGGATCAGCCGCTTTCGCCCGAGCCGCGCCTCGGCCGGCATGCCGCGCGCGCCGGCGAGCCCCGCGCCGCGCAGCAGGTTGAGCAGCACCGTCTCGGCCTGGTCGTCGAGCTGGTGCGCGAGCGCCACGGCATCGGCGCGCAGTATCCGAAACACGCCGTAGCGCTTCTCGCGCGCGGCGGCTTCAACGCCTTTTCCCTTGGCCTCAACGGAGACCCGCCAAGTCCGGAACGGAACGCTCCAGCGTCGGCACAGCCCTGCGCAAAACCGTCTCCATCGATCGGCATTGGGGCTGAGGCCGTGGTGGACATGCACCGCGGACACGCGCAGGCGCAGCCGCGGCGCAAGCGCGTTCAGGATGTGAAGGAGGACCATCGAGTCGACGCCGCCGGACAGCCCCACCGCGATTCGGGCTCCGCCCAGGCCGCGCGCCCGCAAGAACCGCGCGACTGCTTGCGCCGGATCAGCGCTCGGCGGCTTCCTTGAACTTGCCATGGCCCATCAGCCGCTCGAGGCGCGCCTCCACGAGCTCGCGCGGCTTTCGCGCCCGGAGCTGCTTCAGCGCCTCGGCGAGCGCCTTGCGCAGCGCCGCCCCGGTCGCCTGCGGGTCGCGGTGCGCCCCGCCGAGCGGCTCGGGCACGATCCGGTCGATGAGGCCGAGCGTCTTCAGGCGCGTCGCGGTGATGCCGAGGGTTTCGGCCGCCTCGGGCGCCTTGTCCGCGCTTTTCCAGAGGATCGAGGCGCAGCCCTCGGGCGAGATCACCGAGTAGGTGGCGTATTGCAGCATCAGCGTCACGTCCCCGACCGCGATCGCGAGCGCGCCGCCCGAGCCGCCCTCGCCGATCACCGTGACAATGACCGGAACGCGCAGGCGCGCCATCTCGAAGAGGTTGCGGCCGATCGCCTCGGACTGGCCGCGCTCCTCGGCGTCGATCCCGGGATAGGCGCCGGGCGTGTCGACGAACGTGAACACCGGCAACCGGAACTTCTCGGCCAGGCGCATGAGCCGCAGCGCCTTGCGGTAACCCTCCGGCCTCGGCATGCCGAAGTTGCGCAGGATCTTCTCCTTGGTGTCGCGCCCCTTCTGGTGCCCGATCACGACGCAGGGCTCGCCGTCGAAGCGCGCCAGCCCCCCGACGATCGAGGCGTCGTCGGCGAACGCGCGGTCGCCGTGCAGCTCCTCGAACTGGGTGAAGAGCATCTGCACATAGTCGAGCGTGTAGGGCCGTTGCGGATGGCGCGCGACCTGCGCGACCTGCCAGGGCGTGAGCTTGGCGTAGATCTCCTTGGTGAGCGCCTGGCTCTTCTTGGTCAGGCGCGCGATCTCCTGCGAGATGTCGAGCGCCGAGTCGTCCTGGACGTAGCGCAGTTCCTCGATGCGGGTCTCGAGCTCCGCGATCGGCTGCTCGAAGTCGAGGAAGGTGATCTTCATCGCGGCGCGATTCTAATCCATGGCGACGACGCGGTTCCGGCCGCCGCGCTTGGCCGCGTAGAGCCCGCGGTCGGCCCGTGCGAGCAGCGTGTCGGGCGTCTCGGGACGCGTCGCGCAGGCGACGCCGGCGCTCACGGTGACACGGTGCGGCGCCGGCAGCCTCGGGAAATCCTCGCGCTCGACGTTGGCGCGGATGCGCTCGGCGCAGGCGAGCGCGCCCTCGAGATCCGTATCGGGCAGCACCAGCACGAACTCCTCGCCGCCCTGGCGTCCGAGCACGTCGACGCCGCGCAGCCCCGTGCGCGCGATCTCGGTAAAGCGGCGAAGCACCGCGTCGCCCGCGGCGTGCCCGTAGCTGTCGTTGATCCGCTTGAAATGATCGAGGTCGAAGAGGCACAGTCCGAGCGGCTTGGAGAGGCGCGCCGCGCGCGCCGCCTCGCGGCCGAGCGTCTCCATGAGGAAGCGCCGGTTGTACGCGCCCGTGAGCTCGTCCCGGATCGCGATCTCCTCGATGCGCCCGATCGCCGCCTGGAGCTGGCGGTTGCTCTCGCTCAGGCGCACGCGAAGACCGTTCACGTAGCCGCCCATGACCGCGAACCACGGCAAAAGGACAGCGAGCGCGGCGAACTGTCCGAGCTCGAGGGCGTGGTCCGTCGCGAAGCGCCGAACCCCCACGAGCCAGAGCACCATGCCGTGCGCGGCGAGCGCGAGAGCCGCCAGGACGAGCATGCGCCGGGTGTCCAGGCGGAACACGCCGAACAGCATCGCCACGAGGTAAAAGAGCGCGCCCAGGGGCCGCACGCGGTCGGCCTGGTAGAGAACCCAGGCGACGGTGACGATCGCCGCGGCGCACTGCTCGAAGGTGAGGCTCGGATCGGGGAAGCGGCGGTTCGCGCCGCTGCGGAAGACCGCGTAGAAGATCCCGAGAAGGCCGGCAACCGCCGCGGCCGTGCGCAGCGCCGCCTCGCCAGGCACGAGGTCTGCCGCCGCGCCTGCCGCCAGCATGAGCACGAACAGCGCCGCGGTCCCGGCCGCCATGAAGAACCGCCGCACCCGCAGCGCCTGCTTCGGCTCGTCCGGCACGATCCCGAACGCCGCCATCCGCCCCTGCCCTCCCGATCAGTACTCTACCGGAACGGGGTCGAGCGAGCGCCAGAGATACCACGTGGCGACCGAGCGCCAGGGTCGCCAGGGCTCGCCGAGGCGGCGCATCGTCTTCAATGAAATCTGCCGCTTCCCGAAGTACGAAAGGCGGATCGCGCGCTGCAGCCCCAGGTCGTCGAGCGGGAGCACGTCGGGCCGCAGCAGGTTGAAGATGAGGAACATCTCCGCGGTCCAGCGGCCGATGCCGCGAACCTGCACCAGCTCCGCGATCACCGCCTCGTCGTCCATCGCCGGCCAGCGCGCGACCTGGATCGTCCCGTCGGCGAAGTGCCGCGCGAGATCGGCGATGTACTCCACCTTGCGATCCGAGAGGCCGCAGGCGCGCAGCCGGGACCTTTCCCGTTGGAGAACGTTTTCCGGCGTGACATCGACGAGGCAGGCCGCAACCCGGTCCCACACGCTCTGCGCGGCCCTGACCGAGATCTGCTGGCCGACGATCGCGCGCGCGAGCGTCTGGAAAGGGTCGCCGCGCGGCACGAGGTGCGCGCGCGGATGGCGCCGGATGATCGCGCCCATGACCGGGTCGGCGCGCGACAGCGCACGTTTGGCCCGATCCCAGTATTCAGGCTTCATTCAACGGGAGGTCCACCGGAAAATTCCGGGGTTTGATGCGCACGGGTTCTCGGCCGGCCGGACCTCGGATCTGCGCCGGCAGGCGCGCAGAAAATCGTCGCCGGGCCCGCGCCTCCCGGCCGCATCGCGCTCGAGCCGGTGACGGCCGCTGTTGCGCCGGAAGTCAGGCAGGCGCCAGGACGAGCCGCGAATGCGACGCGACGTGCTGCTTGAGGAACTCCATCTGGTCGGCGAGGATGCGGCGGTTGGTGAGGATGAGGTATTCCGCCTTGTTCGGCACGTAGGGGGCGTACAGCAGCTCCATGCCGGACTCTTCCGGGAGCCGGTTGCGCTTCTGGCTGTTGCACTGCCGGCAGGCCGCGACGACGTTCATCCAGGTGTCGCGTCCGCCGCGCGAGAGCGGCACGATGTGGTCGCGCGTGAGGCGGAAGTAGCTGAACTCCCCCCCGCAGTATGCGCAGGTGTGGCGGTCGCGGCGGAACAGCTCCCGGTTGTTGAGCGGCGGCACCTGGTTGAAGCCCTTCGCGGCGTGCGCCTTGCCCTTCACCGCGATGATCGAGTGCGCCGTGATGCTCGAGCGCTCGCCGGTCCGGCGCGAAATGCCGCCGTAGAAGGTGAAGGTTTCGTCGCCCAGCGTCCACGCCACCAGGTTCTTGGCGTAATAGAAGCAGGCCTGCTGCCAGCTTATCCAGCGGTGCGGCACGCCGTGACTGTCCAGCGACAGAATGAGCAGACTGTCCATGCAGCGGCTATTGTGCCTTGCAGCGTCCAAAAAAACAAAGGGCTGCGAAAGGATCTTCGCAGCCCCTGTAACTCATGCGGGCCGATCCGGCCGCGATCCCTCATCGCTCCTGCACGGCGTCCTTGAATCCCTGCCCTGCGGCGAACGCGGGGACCGTCTTTGCCGAAATCCTCATCTCCTTGCCGTTGACCGGATTGCGGCCGGCGCGCGCCTTGCGCTTTCGCGGCAGGAACGTGCCGAAACCGACCACGGTCACGCGATTGCCCTTCGCTACGCTATGCACGATCGCGTCGAATATCGCGTTGACGGCTTCGCCCGCGGCGGACTTGCTGAGGTTGCCGGCTCTCGCCGCGGCTTCCACAAGGTCCGCCTTGGTGACAACGGATGGCATGTGTTCTCCCTGTCATCCCGACCGAGCGCGTCGGGAACCCTCGACTTCGCTTTCGCCGCGCGCGATGCGCGAGCGAGGGTGCATCATAGCCACAACGAACCGCGAGCACAATCACTTTCGCGTGAATCAGGACACACTTTTTCCAGAAGATCATTTCGCGCTACATTGTTGCGTGGAATCAATTCCGGAAACGCTTGCGGCGCTGCTCGCGCGGCGTCCATCGACTGCGGCGCCGGCGCTGATCGAGCGCGGCCGCGCGCTCGGGCCGGACGCGCTGCGCGAGGAGAGCCGGCGCGTCGCGCGCGGGCTTGCGGCGCTCGGTGTCGCGCCGGGAGACCGAGTCGCGTTGTGGCTCCCGAACGTGCCGGCGTGGCTCGCGACCTTTTTCGCCTGCGCGCGCCTCGGCGCGGTCGCGGTTTCGGTCAACACGCGGTTTCGCAGCCACGAGCTCGCCGACATTCTCGGCCGCTCCGGCGCGCGCGTTCTCGTCTACTGGCCAGGCTTCAAGGGCATCGATTTCGCGCAGATCCTCGCTGATTGCGACCGCCACGCGCTCGACCGTCTCGAAATCCTGGTCGAATATTCGGAAGGCGAGACACCGGGATCGCGCGACACGGCCGGGAAGCGCGCCCTATCCTATATGGAGCTTGCCGCCGGGCCGGCGCTCGAGGAGGATCGCGGCGCCCCCGACGCCGGCTGTGTCGTCTTCACCACGTCCGGCACCACCAGGGCGCCCAAGTTCGTGCTCCACGACCAGCGGACGGTGCTCGCGCACGCGTTCGACGTCGTGCGCGGGTTCGGCATCGGTCCCGACGCGGCCGTGCTGCTCGCACCGCCGCTTTGCGGCGTGTTCGGTTTTTGCAGCGCAATGGCGGCGCTCGCGGCGGGGCGCCCGCTCGTCATGCGCCCGGCCTGGGACGCCGAAGAAGCCGCCCGCGACATCGTTGCGCACCGCGTCACGCACGCCAACGGAACCGACGAGGCGTTTTCGCAGCTGCTCGGGCTCGATTGCGACTTCTCGGGCGTGCGCTTCTTCGGCTATGCGGCGTTCAACCCCGGGCTCGGCGACATCGTCGAGCGCGCGCAGGCGCGCGGGCTCCGGCTCGCCGGCCTGTACGGCACGAGCGAGATCCAGGCGCTTTTCGCGCGTCAGGACGAGAACGCGCGGATCGAGGACCGAATGCCCGCCGGCGGCCGCCCGGTGAGCGCCGCGGCGCGCGTTCGCTGCAGGGATCCCGGGAACGGCCGGATCCTTGCGCACGGCGAGGCGGGCGAGCTCGAGTTCCTCGCGCCCTCGAGCCGGATGGTGCGATATCTCGGCGACGACGAGGCCACCGCGGCCGCATTCACGCCCGACGGGTACTACCGGTCGGGAGACCTTGGCCATACCCAGTCCGACGGCCGGTTCGTGTTCCTCGCGCGCATGGGCGACTCGCTTCGCCTGGGCGGGTTCCTCGTTTCGCCGGCTGAAATCGAGTCGGTCGTCCAGGAGGCGCCCGGAATTGCCGCCTGCCAAGTGGTCGGCGTGCCGCGACCGGAGGGTATGCGCGCCGTCGCTTTCGTTCTCGCGCGAGAAGACAGCGGTTTCGACGAAACGCGTGTGCTCGCGCACGTGAGCACCCGGCTCGCCCGCTACAAGGTGCCGCTGCGCGTCTTTCCGATCGAAGCTTTCCCGGTGACGCCCGGGGCGAACGCGACCAAGATCCAGAAGGGGAAGCTCCGCGAGATGGCGCAGGCGCTGCTAGACTAGGCGCCGAGGAGGAGGAACCATGAAGACGATCCGCATTGCCGCCTTGGCGGCGCTGGCCGGCTCCGCGCTCGCCATTCCGGTCGGCGCCCAGACCACGCTCACGTTCTCGACCTGGGTGCCGCGGCCGCATCACCTGAGCCTGTGGCAGGAAAACTGGACCCGGGAAGTGGAGAAGGCCACGGGCGGGCGCGTCAAGTTCAACTATCTCCCGAAACACCCGTCGGCGCCGCCGGGAACCTTCGACGCGGTGCGAGACGGCCTGGTGGACCTTTCCTACGTCACCGCAAGCTACACGCCGGCGCGCCACGTGATGCCGGCGATGGCCGAGCTTCCCGGCATGGGCGACACGGCGGTCGTCAATTCGGTCGCCTACTCGCGCATCCACTGGAAGCACTTCCAGAAGGTGGGCGAGTACAAGGGCGTGAAGCTGCTCGCGGTGTGGACGCACGGCCCCGGGCAGATGTTCACCAAGAAGCCGGTGGGCGGGATCGCCGACATCAAGGGCCTCAAGATCCGCACCGGCGGCGGCATCGCCGAGGCGGTCGCCAATGCCCTCGGAGCGTCGGCCTTCGTCAAGCCCGCGCCCGAGTCCTTCGAGCTGCTCAAGTCGGGCGTCGCCGACGGGGTGTTCTTCCCGATGGAATCGGTGGTCTCGTTCAAGCTCGACACGGTGCTCGAGCAGGCGACGCTGTTCCCGGGCGGCATGTACAGCTCGTCGTTCGGCTTCTTCATGAACCAGGCGAAGTGGGACAAGCTCCCGAAAGAGGACCAGGCGATTATCGAGAAATACTCCTATGAATACGCCGCGCGCAGCTGCGGCGAGTCCTGGGACACGGCCGACCAGAAGGGGCTCGAGGCACTCAAGAAATCCGGCGTCAGGATCGTCAACGCCGACCCCGCCCTGCTCGCCGAGGTGCGCAAGCGCTCGGCGCCGCTCGTGGACGACTGGATCAAGCAGGCGAGCGCGAAGGGCGTGGACGCCAAGGCGGTCCTCGCCGAATTCCGCGCCGAGCTGAAGAAGGTCGCGGCCGGGAAGTGACCGGCCGCACCGGGACGGAAACCCAGCGCGCGCCGCTCTGGGAGCGCCGCGCCGACGCCGTCCTCGGCGTCGCGGCCTCGGCGATCCTGTTCGGCATGATGACGCTCACGTTCGCGGACGTGGTGCTGCGCTACGTCGTGAACCGGCCGCTGCGCGGCGCCTTCGAGATCACCGAGCTGATGATGCTGGTGCTGATCTTCGCGGGGCTGCCGCTCGTCACGCACGCCGGCGAGCACGTCACCATGGACCTCGTGGACAGGTTGCTCGGGGCGCGCGCGCGCCGCGCGCTCGTGCGCGCCGTCGAGCTCGCCTGCGCCGCGCTCATGGCGCTGCTCGCCTGGCTGATGTGGCTGAAGGCGCGCACCATCTCCGGGTACGGCGACACCACCGACGTGCTGCGCGTCGCCGTCGGGCCGTTCGTCTACTTCATGGCCGCGATGATCCTGCTCTCGGCGCTGGTGCACGTCTTCAAGGCCTTCGCCGCGGACCGCCGATGATCGAGGGGCTCGCGGGCCTTGCCGCGATGCTCGCGCTCGCGTTCCTGCGGGTGCCGATCGCCTTCGCCATGGCGATCGTGGGGACTGCCGGCTACGCGTGGATGCGCGACTGGAACTGGACGGTCGCGTTCGCCATGGTCCAGACCAACGTCTACGAGACGGGGCGCAACTACACGCTCTCGGTGGTGCCGCTGTTCATCCTGATGGGCACGTTCGTCGCGCGCGCGGGAATCGCCCAGGAGCTGTTCCGCGCCGCCTACGCGTTCGTCGGGCACCTGCGCGGCGGGCTCGCGATGGCAACGGTGCTCGCGTGCGCCGGTTTCGGCTCGATCTGCGGCTCCTCGATCGCAACCGCGGCGACGATGGCGAAGGTCGCCTACCCCTCGATGAAGCGCTTCCATTACTCCGACCGGCTGGCGGCGGGCGCGATCGCGGCCGGGGGGACGCTCGGCATCATGATCCCGCCCTCGACGCTGATGGTGATCTACGGCGTGTTCACCGAAACGAACATCGGCCGGATGTTCGCCGCCGGGATCCTCCCCGGGATCCTCGGCGCCGCGCTGCTCTGCGCCGCAGTGCAGTGGTCATGCCTGCGCGATCCGCGCGCAGGGCCGCCGGGCGAGCGCGTGCCCTGGCGCGAGCGCGCACTGGCGCTTCGAGGCATATGGCCGGTGGCGGCGCTGTTCGTGTTCGTGATCGGCGGGATCTACGGGGGCCTGTTCACCGCGACCGAAGGTGCCGGAATGGGCGCCTTCGGTGCAATGGCCTTCGCGCTATGGCGCCGCGCGCTCGGCTGGCAGACGCTCTACGCGTCGCTCGTGGAGAGCGGCCGCACCACCGCGATGCTCTTCATGATCCTGATCGGCGCGCTGATCTTCGCCGATTTCGTCAACATCACCACCCTGCCCGGCGACCTGAAGGACTTCGTCGCGCGCTTCGGGGTCCATCCGGTTCTGGTCGTGTCGGCGATCATGGCGATCTACGTGCTCCTCGGCACCGCCATGGAGGAGCTCTCGATGGTGCTGCTCACGCTCCCGGTATTCTTCCCGCTGATCGTGGGCCTGGGGCTCGATCCCGTCTGGTTCGGGGTGCTGGTGGTGACGATCGTGGAGATCGGCCTCATCAGCCCGCCGGTGGGGATGAACCTGTTCGTGCTCTCCACGCTCCTGCCGCAGGTGCCCACGACCACGGTGTTCCGCGGCGTGCTCCCCTTCATGGCGGCCGACGTGGCGCGGCTCGCGATCCTGATCGCGTTTCCCGCGATCTCGCTCTGGCTGCCCGGCCTGATGAAGTAATCAGATCTCGACCTTGGTGCCGAGCTCGATCACGCGGTTTGCGGGCAGATTGAAGTAGTCCGCGGCATTGCCTGCGTTGCGCGCCATGGCGGCGAACAGGCGCTCGCGCCACAGGGCCATGCCGCCGGGCATGCCGGTGACCGGCACCACGGTCTCGCGGCTGAGGAAAAACGAGGTTTCCATGGGATCCACTTCGAGGCCGAGGCCGTCGGCGATCTCGAGCGCCTGCATCACGTCGGGCCGGTTCATGAAGCCGAAGCGCGCGGTGAGCCGGTAGCAGCCGTGCCCCAGGCGCTGCAGCCGCACGCGGTCCTGGAACGGCACCCACGGCACGTCGAGCACCTCTACGGTGAGGAACACCACGCGCTCGTGCAGCACCTTGTTGTGATTGAGGTTGTGCAGCAGCGCGCTCGGTGTCGACTCCGGCGTCGCGGTGAGGAACACCGCGGTGCCCGGCACGCGGTGCGGCGGCTCGAGGAACAGGGTTTCGAGGAACGGCGTGAGCGGCACGGCCTGCGCGCGAAGGCGCTCCAGCATGATCGCGCGCCCGCGGCGCCACGTGACCATCACGGCGTAGACGAGCGCGCCGATCGCAAGCGGAAACCAGCCGCCGTCGGCCACCTTGAGCAGCGTCGCCGAGAAGAACGAGACGTCGACCAGGAAAAAGGACCCGGTCGCGAACACGCACAGCGCCAGGGGATAGCCCCAGCCGAACCGGATCACGAAGAACGTGAGCAGCGTATCCACCGTCATGGTCGCGGTGACCGCGACGCCGTAGGCCGAGGCGAGCGCCGACGAGGTGCCGAAGCCGATCACCGCCGCGAGCACCGCCGCGAGCAGCACCCAGTTGATCCCCGGGATGTAGATCTGGCCGATGTCGCGCGCCGAGGTCTGCACCACGTTCATCCGGGGCAGGAACCCGAGCTGGATCGCCTGCTTGGTCATCGAGTAGGCGCCCGAGATCGTCGCCTGCGAGGCGATCACGGTGGCCGCCGTGGCGAGCGCCACCATGGGATAGAGCGCCCAGCCCGGCAGCAGCAGGTAGAACGGGTTCTGCACCGCCTCGGGCCGCACGATGAGCAGCGCCCCCTGGCCGAAATAGTTGAGCACCAGCGCCGGCGCGACCAGCCCGAACCAGGCGATGCGCACCGGCCCCTTGCCGAAGTGGCCCATGTCCGCGTACAGCGCCTCGGCGCCGGTCACGGCGAGCACGACCGCCCCGAGCACCACGAACGACTCGGCGGCGTGGCCGCCGAGAAATGCGGCCGCGTGCAGCGGATTCAGCGCCAGGAGCACTCCCGGGTGCTGCGCGATCCCGTAGAGGCCCGCCGCCCCGAGCGCGAGGAACCAGCACAGGGTCACCGGGCCGAAGAGGCGCCCAACGACGCCGGTGCCGCTCGCCTGGAACGAGAACAGCGCGACGATCACCCCGACCGCGATCGGCACGACGTAGGGCTTGAAGGCGCTCGTGCCGACCTCGAGTCCCTCGACCGCCGAGAGCACGGAGATCGCCGGCGTGAGCACCGCATCGCCGTAGAAGAGCGACGCGCCGAACACGCCGATCAGCAGGAGCGGCAGGCGCCATTCCTGGTGATCCTTGATCGCGCTGGAGGCGAGCGCGAGCAGCGCCATGATCCCGCCCTCCCCCTTGTTGTCGGCGCGCATGATCAGCAGCACGTACTTGAGCGACACCACCACCATCAGCGCCCAGAAGATCGTCGACAGGCCGCCGAGGATGTTGGCGCGATCGAGCGGAATCCCGTGGCTGGGCGCGAACGTTTCCTTCACCGCGTACAGCGGGCTCGTGCCGATGTCGCCGAAGACGACGCCGAACGCGAGCAGAGTAAGCGCGGCGGTCGACGAATGCGGCCGCTGCGTGTCGGAGGGACTCACACCGGTTCGATTCCGGCCATGGGGTGGGCGCGAACGCTACTCCCGCGGCGCACAAAAATCAATCCGGACGCGCTGGAACTGTTTCAATACATTACAAATCATGCCCTTACCCCCGATCGCTGGCAAGAAGCGAGATGAGGGCGGCGGGGTCGGGATCGCCGCCGCGCGCCCGAAGCAGCCGATAGCGCTCGAGGGCGGCGGCGGCCATCGGCAGCGGTAGCCCGACCTCGCGCGCCGCGGCGGCCGCGTTCTCCAGGTCCTTCTGCAGCGTCGAGGCGGCGGCCAGAGGCGGCTCGAACGCGCGCGCCGCCATGCGTGCGCCCGCCGCGCGCGGTCAGAACGCCCTTCGACGCTAACATACCGCCCAAATCGTCGGGGTTGGTTTCTTCACGGACGAGAATGATGTGCTTCCACTCATCGCCTTTGCTGTGCGCGAGTCGC
>JBBINV010000076.1:0-15225 GCA_037443705.1 Betaproteobacteria bacterium
TCGCGCTCGACGCGGGCGCGCAGGGCGACGGCAAGACCACCGCCGCCCTGGGGCTCGCGCGCGCCGCGGGCGCACTCGGACGCCGCGTCGTGGTGCTCGACCAGAGCGCGGGCGATGTCGCGGCGGCACTGTCACTGACCTGGCGCTGGGAGCTCGCGCACCTGCTCTCGGGCGAGCGCGAGTGGCGCGAGGTCGTGCTCCCGGGGCCGGATGGAATCGGTGTGGTGCCGGGTGCGAAGGGCCTCGCGGCGCTCGCGCAGTCGGGCGGCGACGGCGCGGCACTGTTCGGCGGTTTCGCGCGCCTGTCGGCGCCTCCGGACCTCGTGCTGCTCCATCTTGCCGCGCGGGGCGCGCGGGCGGCGGCGGGCCTGCTGCCTCCGGAAGCCGAGCTTCTGATCGTGGCGCGAACCGCGCGCGCATCGGTCACGGCGGCCTACGCGCGCATCAAGGAGCACGTGCGCCGGAGCGGCCGCCGGCAATTCCGGCTGCTGGTCAACCGGGCCGGGGAGGCCGAGGCGCGCGCGCTCCACGCCACGATGGCCGAGGTCGCGCGCCGCTTCCTCGGTGCGGCGCTCCGATGGGGCGGCACGGTCCCCGCGGGCGCCGTGCCCGGGGACGCGCGCTGGGGCTCGCTCGCGCAATCGCTCGACGGATGGGCGCTCGCCGAATACTCCGCGTAGGGGGGGAACATGTACACGCAGAACGGGACCCTGGACAGAAACGAGGCGGTGAAGCGCTTCGCGCCGATGGTACGGCGCATGGCGCATCATCTGCTCGCGCGCCTGCCCGCGAGTGTCGAGCTCGACGACATGATCCAGGCCGGCATGATGGGCCTGATGGACGCGCTGCAACGCTACGAGGAGGCGCACGGCGCGCAGTTCGAGACCTACGCGGCGCAGCGGATCCGCGGCGCGATGCTCGACGGCCTTCGCGAGCACGACTGGCTGCCGCGCGGCGTGCGGCGCGCGCAGCGCCGCATCGACGAGGCGATGAAGACGCTCGAGCACCGGCTCGGGCGCGCGCCCGCGGAGTCGGAGCTCGCACGGGAGCTCGGCCTGTCGCTCGAGGACTACCGGCACCTTCTCCAGGACGCGCGCGGCACGCAGCTCGTGTTCTACGAAGATCTGTCGGAGGCCGACGAGGGCGGGGACTTCGTGGAGCGCAACTGCGCGGACGCCGCGCCCGATCCGCTCGCGCGTCTGGAAGACCGGAATTACCGCGAGGCGCTGGTCGCGGCCATCGAAAGGCTCCCCGAGCGCGAGAAGCTCGTCATGGGGATGTACTACGAGCAGGACATGAACCTGCGCGAGATCGCCGAGGTGCTCGGCGTGACCGAGTCGCGCGTCTGCCAGCTTCACAGCCAGGCGATCTCGCGCCTGCGCGCGAAGCTGAAGGGGTGGTGAGAATCGAATCCGCTTCCGACTGGGCCTGGGAAACGGACGCCGCGCTTCGCTTCACGCGCGTGGGAAGCGCGATCGCGGGACTCGCTCCCGAGGCGCTGTGCGCACACGAGCGCCTGCGGAAATCGCGCACCCGGTTCCACGATCTGCTGGTCGAGCACCGGCTCGCCGACGGCCGGCGCCGCATCGCCGCGCTCTCCGGCGAGCCGGCGTTCGGGACGGGAGGCGAGTTCCTGGGCTACCGCGGCTCCGGGCGTGACGTCACCGAGCGCGTAATCACGGAGTGGGCGCTGCGGGAGAGCGAAGAGCGCTACCGCAGCCTCGTCGAGCTCTCCCCCGACGCAGTGCTGATCTGGCAGGACGAGCGCCTGGTGTTCGCGAACCGCGCGGCCGCCGCGCTCCTCGGCGCGGATTCGCCCGCCGCGCTCGCGGGCCGCAACCTCTGGCAGGTGGTCGCGCCGCAGTTTCACGAGCGCGTGCGCGAGCGGCTGGCGCAGCTCTCGGAGCCGGGGCGGACGCTGCCGCGCCTGGAGCAGGTGTACGTGCGCCTCGACGGCGACGCGGTCGAGGTCGAGTCCTCCGCGACCGCGTTCTCGTACCTGGGCCGGCCGGCGGTGCTCACGCTCGCGCGCGATATCGCCGAGCGCAAGCGCACCGAGCGCCACATCCGCAGCCTCTACGCGGAGCTCGAGGCGCGGGTGGAGGAGCGCACGCGGCAGCTGCGCGCCACGGTCGCGGAGCTGGAGTCGTTCTCCTACTCGATCTCGCACGACCTGCGCGCGCCGCTTCGCGCGATCGACGGCTTCGCGCGCATCCTGCTGGCCGAGCACGCGGCCGGGCTCGCGCCGGATGCGCGGCGGCTGCTCGAGCGCGTGAGCGGGAATGCGCTCACGATGGGGCGCCTGATCGACGGCCTGCTCGAGTTCTCGCGCCTCGCGCGCAAGGACCTCGCCGCGGCGCCGGTGGACATGGCGGCGCTCGCGCGCGCCGCGATCGAGGAGGCGAGGAGCGCCGGGGCGCCGGACACCGAATTTCGCCTGGCGCCGCTTCCCGGCGCGAGCGGCGATCCCCTGCTCCTGCGGCAGGTGTGGGTGAATCTCCTGGGCAACGCGGCGAAGTTCAGCGCTCGCGCCCGCTCGCCCCTGGTCGAGGCGGGCGGCGCAGCGGGCGAATCGGAGAACGTCTACTTCGTGCGCGACAACGGGGCCGGGTTCGACATGGCCTGGTCCGGGAAGCTCTTCGGGGTGTTTCAGCGGCTGCACGATGACGCCGAGTTCGGCGGCACCGGGGTGGGCCTTGCGATCGTGAAGCGGATCGTCGAGCGCCACGGCGGCAGGGTATGGGCGCAATCCGCCCCGGGCGCCGGCGCGACCTTCTGGTTCGCGCTGCCCGCGCCCCGGACTTGAGTTCTTCCCGGATTGGCCGATATCCTCCGTCTGGGACGCAATGGCACCATGAAACCGGACCTCGAAATCGAAGTCCTGCTGGTGGAAGACAACCCGAACGACGCCGAGCTCACGCTGCGTGCGCTGCGAAGCTCGGTGCCGCGCGAGCGCCTCGCGCACGTCGACGACGGCGTCAAGGCGCTCGAGATCCTTTTCGGCGACCGGGGACTCGCCGCGCGCACCGGCGCCAGTATGCCCCGCATGATCCTGCTCGACCTCAAGCTCCCCAAGGTCGACGGGCTGGAGGTGCTGCGGCGCGTGAAGACCGACGATCGTACCCGCGCCATTCCCGTGGTCGTGCTCACCTCGTCCAAGGAAGAGCGCGACATCAACGAGAGCTACCGCCTGGGCGTGAACAGCTACCTGGTGAAGCCCGTGGGCTTCGACGAGTACGTCGCGGCGGTCGCCGACGCCGGACGCTACTGGATGGCCCTCAACCAGCCGCCGCTCGCCAAGTTGGCGGGGTAGCAGTCCTTTTGTCGTCCCCGCGCAGGCGGGGACCCATCGGGTTTTCCCGGGGAAATCGGGGTCAGACCTGTTTCCCTCTATCGCTTGCGTTGCGTCCTCGCCCTGAATACGCGCCTGCAGACGCGCCGGATGTCCGTGCACAAGCCAAGTGCCTCCTTGGCGAGCGTGCGGTCGGCGGACGTGCCCGGATACCGGGATTCGACCGCGTAGGCGCCGAGCGTGCGAAGCGCTGCTTCGGCAGTCGCGAGCGAAGGGTGCGCGGAAAGCAAAGGTTTCGCCAGCGCCTCGAGATTGTGCGTCCTGGGAATCGGAAGGCGCCACTCCTGCAAGAGTGCCTTCAGGTACTTCTCCGCGCACTGCTGCGCGTGAAAGCAGACCGCGTCGAAATTGGGCTGCCGGCGGGCCCTCGGTTCACGCCGCGCGGTCGCGTAATCGCCCTCGGCCTTCGCCACCCACTCAGCGGCGAGCGGCGTCATACAGAACCCGGCCGCGCCGCGTGATCTCTCCGAAGAACGGGTCGTTCTGCGCCACCCGCCAGCGCAGCTCCTCCGGGGTGCGGACGATCAGGTCCACCGGGAATTCCGGTTCCACGGCGTTGAGGATTTCGGCCGCCTTGCGCGCGCTCGCGCCGCGATATCGCATGACGACGAGCAGATCCACGTCCGAATCGCGCCGGACCCGACCGTGCGCGCGCGAGCCGAAGAGAACGATCCTCTCCGGCGCGAATTGCCGCGCGATCCGGCGGCTGAGCTCAACGATCTTCGCGTGCGTCACCATGCGTGGGAATTATGCCGCATCGCCGCCATTGGCGCAGGTTTCCGCCCCGAGAGTGCGGGTCCCGCGCGACGGCGCCGGCTGTCGGGAATTCCTGATCGCCTTTCGCGCGCTACACTCCGCGCTCAGGGAGGATCAAGGGGGTGGCCGACAAGCCGGAACAGCAGGCGCGCGCGGAGATCGACCGGCTGCTCGCGTCTGCCGGATGGGCGGTGCAGGATGTCAAGTCCGCGAACATCCACGCCGCGCGCGGCGTGGCGCTGCGCGAGTTCCAGTTGAAAGACGGTTTCGGCGCCGCGGACTACCTCTTGTATGTAGACGCCAAGGCGGCCGGCGTCATCGAAGCCAAGAAGGTCGGTTCGACGCTCACCGGCGTGGAGCTCCAGTCCGGCCGCTACTCCAAGGGTTTGCCCGAATCGCTCCCCGCGTGGCAGCGCCCGTTGCCTTTCCTGTACGAGTCCACGGGGCTCGAGACGCACTTCACCAACGGGCTCGATCCCGATCCTCGGGCGCGGAGTGTCTTCGCCTTTCATCGGCCGGAGACCCTGGCGGGTTTCCTGTCGGGTGCCGGACCCGTGACTTCCGGCGCCGCCGAGCCGCCGCCCAGCTTCCTCGCGCGCATGAACGCGATGCCGGGCCTGGTCGAAGCCGGCCTATGGCCCGCGCAGATCATCGCCGTCAGGAATCTCGAGAAGTCCCTCGCCGCCGGAAAGCCCCGCGCGCTCATCCAGATGGCCACCGGCAGCGGCAAGACCTTCACGGCGATCACCTTCCTCTACCGCCTGATCAAGTTCGCCGGCGCGCGGCGCGCGCTCTTTCTCGTCGATCGCGGCAACCTCGGGCGGCAGACGATGAAGGAGTTGGAGCAGTACACCTCACCCTACAGCAACCGGAAGTTCGGCAACGAGGAATACATCGTTCAGCACCTGACCTCGAACACCATCGACAAGAGCGCGCGGGTCTGCATCAGCACCATCCAGCGCATGTACTCGATGCTGAAGGGCCGCGAGCTGCCCGAGGACCTGGAGGAAGCCTCCGGCTCGGCGCTCGACGGCCTTTTCAGGACCGCCGAGCCGATCGCCTACAACCCGGCGATCCCGATCGAGACTTTCGACGTCATCGTCACCGACGAAGCGCACCGCTCGATCTACAACCTCTGGCGCCAGGTGCTCGAGTACTTCGACGCGTACCTCATCGGTCTCACGGCGACGCCCTCCAAGCAGACCTTCGGCTTCTTCAACCAGAACCTCGTCATGGAGTACGGCCACGAGCAGGCGGTGGCCGACGGCGTCAACGTCAACTACGACGTCTACCGCATCCGCACGCAGGTGGGCGAGGCGGGCGGCAGGGTCGATGCCGGCTACTACGTGGACCTGCGCGACAAGCTCACGCGCAAGGTCCGTTGGGAGCAGTTGGACGAGGACTTCGAATACGACCCCGACCAGCTCGACCGCGACGTGGTGGCGACTTGCGACACCGTGGGAGCACACTAGAGACGGAGATGGAACCACAGCAGCTCAACTGGGTCGCCAACTTCCTCTGGAACATCGCGGACGACGTGCTGCGCGACGTGTACGTGCGCGGCAAGTATCGCGACGTGATCCTTCCGATGACCGTCCTGCGGCGGCTGGATGCCGTGCTCGAGCCGACCAAGCAGGCGGTGCTCGACATGAAGGTGACGCTGGACAAGGCGCGCATCGCCAACCAGGACCAGCCCCTCCGGCAGGCCGCGGGGCAGGCGTTCTACAACACCTCGAAGTTCACGCTTCGGGATCTGAAGAACCGCGCGAGCCAGCAGGCGCTCAAGGCCGACTTCGAGGCCTACCTGGACGGCTTCTCTCCGAACGTCCAGGACATTCTTGAGAACTTCGAATTCCGCAACCAGATTCCGCGCCTGTCCAAGGCCGACGCCCTCGGCACGCTGATCGAGAAGTTCCTCTCGCCCGACATCAACCTGAGCCCGAACCCGGTCTATAACGCCGACGGCTCGCTCAAGCACCCCGGGCTCGACAACCACGCCATGGGGACCATCTTCGAGGAGCTGGTGCGCCGCTTCAACGAGGAGAACAACGAAGAAGCGGGCGAGCACTGGACGCCGCGCGACGCCGTGAAGCTCATGGCGCGGCTGATCTTCCTGCCGATCGCCGAGCAGATCGAATCGGGCACGTACCTCCTGTACGACGGCGCCTGCGGCACGGGCGGGATGCTCACCGTGGCCGAGGAAACGCTTCAGCAGCTCGCCACGGATCACGGCAAGGAAGTGGCGACTCACCTCTACGGACAGGAGATCAACGCCGAGACCTACGCCATCGCCAAGGCGGACCTCTTACTGAAGGGCGAAGGTGACGCGGCGGACAATCTCGTCGGCGGGCCGGAGCACTCCACGCTCTCCAACGACGCGTTCCCGTCGCGCGAGTTCGATTTCATGCTGAGCAATCCGCCCTACGGCAAGAGCTGGAAAGGCGACCTCGAGCGCATGGGCGGAAAGGAGGGCATCAAGGACCCGCGCTTCGTCATCGAGCACGCGGGCGACGCGGAGTATTCGCTCGTCACGCGCTCGAGCGACGGCCAGATGATGTTTCTCGCCAACATGCTGAGCAAGATGAAGCACGGCACGAGACTCGGCAGCCGGATCGCCGAAGTCCACAACGGCTCCTCGCTCTTCACCGGCGACGCCGGCCAGGGCGAGAGCAACATCCGCCGCTGGATCATCGAGAACGACTGGCTGGAAGCCATCGTCGCGCTGCCGCTCAACATGTTCTACAACACCGGCATCGCGACTTACGTCTGGGTGCTCAGCAACCGAAAGCCCGACCATCGCAAAGGCAAGGTCCAGCTGATCGACGCCACGCAGTGGTACAAGCCGCTGCGCAAGAACCTCGGCAAGAAGAACTGCGAGCTGTCCGAGGAAGACATCCAGCGGATCTGCGATGCGTTTCTCAGGTTCGAGGAGAGCGAGCAGTCGAAGATCTTCCCGAACCAGGCGTTCGGGTACTGGAAGGTGACGGTAGAGCGGCCCTTGCGCCTGAAGGTGGACCTCGGCCCGGAGAGGCGGCGCGCCTTCCGGCATGCCTGCGCGGAAGCGGACGAAGAGCCGATCGCCAACGTCGTAGATCGTGTCGCCGCGAAGCTGGGGCCCGGACCTCATCTCGACTACAACGCGTTCATCGTCGAAGTCGAGCGCGACGCCGACGAACACGAAGTCAGGCTCAGCGCGAAGCGCAGGAAACTGCTTCAGACCACGCTCGCCTCGCGCGACGAACAGGCGCGAGAGGTGATCGCGCGGGTCCACAAAGCCGGGAAGGCGGAGCCCGATCGTCTGCGCGGGCTGTTCCCCGCGACCATCGCGGGCAAGCCTGCCGTCGTCGAATACGAGCCAGATCCCGAATTGCGCGACACCGAGCAGGTGCCTCTCCTGGAAGAAGGCGGAATCGAGACTTTCGTCCGGCGCGAAGTCCTGCCTTACGCTGCCGACGCCTGGTTCGACCCTGACAGTGTCAGGATTGGCTACGAGATCAGCTTCACTCGGTACTTCTACAAGCCCCAGCCGCTGCGCACGCTGGAGGAAATCCGCGCCGACATCCTTGCATTGGAGAAGGAGACCGAGGGCCTGCTGGGCGAGATCGTGGGGAAAGCGTGAGCGCGAGGCGGCTCGTGTCCAAGAATTGGCAAGTCGGCGATCGCATACGCCGCGAGGTGCTCAGGGAGAAGCGGGCCGGCTACGGCGAGGAGATTTTGCAGTCACTGTCTGCAAAATTGGAAACTGAGTTCGGACGGGGATTTTCCGCCCGGAAACTGGCCGATATGGGCGTGCGCGCCCGCAAGCGCTTGGAAGCAGCAACGGGACGCCGCACCGGCAGTCCTCGCTTCGCCGCCGAGGCGCAGGGGCGGCAGTAACCCGCGCTTGAGGCTCATTTAAGCGCCAGGCGCCATGCCGGTCCCGACACCCTTGGAAAGCTATAGGAATCAGACGCGTGCTTATTTAAGCGTTTGCCGGAGAACGGGTGCCGAATTGGACGAACGAAGGGCGTTACTGAGCGAATTCAAGGGAGGAAAGGGCTGATCTATGTCGACGCAGCGCTACTCTGTTACGCCGCACCCAATCGAGACTTTGCTTACATGGGTGAAATCGGGCGAGATCGCCATTCCTGAGATTCAGCGGCCGTTCGTCTGGGAGGCGACCAAAGTCCGCAATCTGCTGGACTCGCTTTATCAGGGGTACCCGGTCGGTTATTTGATTGCGTGGCGCAATCCGACTGTGAAGCTCAAAGACGGCACGCCGTCGGCGGGCAAGCGCATCCTCATCGACGGGCAGCAACGCGTGACGGCGCTAATGGCCTCGCTGCTCGGCCGCGAAGTGCTGACGAAGGATTACGAGACGGTCCGCATTCGCATCGCCTTTCACCCGCAGGAGGAGCGGTTCGAGGTTGCCAACCCTGCGATCAGGAAGGATGTCGCATGGATCGAGGACGTTGCGGAGGTCTTTGCTCCGGCGACGAGCGTTTTCCAGCTGGTCGCCAACTACTGCTCCAAGAATTCTGGAGTGTCTCAAGACACGGTATTCGCGAGCATCGAGAAGCTTCGGAAGATTATCAACAACCACGTCGGGATAATCGAACTCGCGGAGGATCTGGACATAGAAACCGTTACGGAAATCTTCATTCGCGTCAACATGGCCGGAACCGAGCTCTCTCAGGCCGACTTCGCCATGTCGAAAATCGCAGTCAATGAATCCTACGGCGGCAACTTGTTGCGGAAGGCCATCGACTACTTCTGCCATCTCGCGGTGGCCCCGGAGTTCCTACCGCGCATTGAAAAGGGCGACAAGACGTTCGCCAATTCCGAGTTCCTTCCGCACATGCGCTGGCTCAAGGACACGAATGACGACATTTACGATCCGACCTACACCGACATGCTGAGGGTGGCGTTCACCTCGGAATTCGGGCGCGGCAAGCTGCAGGATCTGGTGGCCTTGCTCTCGGGGCGCAACTTCGAAACCAAGCAGTTCGAGGAGGCCATCGCCGAGGACTCCTTCGGGAAACTCAAGAAGGGCGTGCTCGCGTTCATCAACAAGACCCACTTTGACCGCATCACGATGATCCTGCGCTCGGCAGGCTTCGCGACCAACGACCTGATCGGTGGCCGAAACGCCGTCAACTTCGCCTACATCCTGTATCTCCGCGGCCGGGCGGAGGGCTTGCCGGCGGCTGACCTCGAACGATTAGTGCGGCGCTGGTACGCGATGTCTGTCCTGCGAGGGCGCTATGCGGGGAGCCCCGAGACGGCCTTCGACTTCGATATCCGCCAAGTCGCGGCGCGCGGGCTGGTGAGCTACGTGGAGTCCGTGATCGAGAACGAGCTTCCGGAAAGCTTTTGGACAGGCATGCTGCCGCAGCTCATGGACACCTCGTCGTCCAATAGTCCATACTTTTTGAGCTACCAGGCGGCGCAGGTGAAGCTTGGCGACAAAGGTTTCCTGTCGCGCGACATTTCGGTCCTAGACCTCCTGCTGAATCGCAGCGACGTGCACCATGTCTATCCGAAAAAGCACCTCAAGTCACAAGGGCTCTCACGCGGCCGGTACAACCAGATCGCGAATTTCGTGCTCGCGCAGAGCGAGATCAACATCGCGATCGGCGACAAGCCACCGGAGAAGTATTTCGCGGAGCTTGCGGAGCAATGCAACGGTGGCAAGAAGCGGTATGGAGGCATCACAAACGCCTCCGAGCTCCGCGCTAATTTGGCGATGAGCTGCCTGCCCGAATCCATGCTCGACGGGAAGATACCCGCTTACGACGACTTCCTCGAGGAGCGTCGCAGGCTCATGGCGATGAAGATCAAGACCTGGTTCGAAGCGCTGTAATGCTCGCCGGCCTCAAAAATTATCCCACGATGAAGTATGTCGGTCTGCCCTGGCTGCGAGAAGTGCCGGAGCATTGGGAGGTGTTCCGGCTCGGGCAAATCGGCAGACTCTCGAAGGGCAGCGGCGGAAGCAGGGAAGACGACACCTCGACCGGAGTGCCTTGCGTCCGCTACGGTGATTTGTACACGACGCATAGATTTTTCATTCGCAAGAGTCGATCTTTCGTTGGACGAGACCGCGCGAAGGACTACACGGGCATCCAGTACGGAGATGTGCTCTTCGCAGGTTCAGGCGAAACGATCGACGACATTGGAAAGTCCGCCGTCAATCTCATGACGTCGGAAGCATGTTGCGGCGGCGATGTAATCTTGTTTCGGTCAGCGCGCGATGTCGACGCGAGATTCATGGGCTATGCAACTGACTGTCGGCCCGCGGCAGCTCAGAAAGCCTCGATGGGGCGCGGGATCACCGTGAAGCACATCTACGCTGACCAACTCAAGTACATGGCGATCCCACTTCCGCCTGTTCCCGAGCAAGTCACCATCGTACGCTTCCTCGACCACATGGACCGGCGTATCCGCCGCTACATCCACGCCAAGAAGAGGCTGATCAAGCTGCTGGAGGAGCAGAAGCAGGTCATCATCGAGCGCGCCGTCACTCGCGGTCTCGACCCTAACGTCCGCCTCAAGCCCTCGGGCGTGGAGTGGCTGGGGGATGTGCCGGAGCATTGGGAGGTAAACCGGCTTGGGCGACTTATCGACCTGGTAACCGGATTCCCGTTCACGAGTGGGGGATTTACGCAAGCCGCGGAGGACGTCAGGCTCCTCCGCGGCGTCAACATTTCTCCAGGGAGGATTCGGTGGGCGGATGTTGTCCGATGGCCGCAATCCGAGCGGGAAGACTACAGCGCCTTTGAGTTGCAGGCCGGCGACATCGTGCTAGGGATGGATAGACCGGTCATTCAGAGTGGAACACGGGTCGCCACCATCGGCGAATCTGACGTTCCAGCCTTGCTGCTGCAGCGAGTCGCACGCATTCGCCCAAAACGCGAGTTGCGAAGTGACTTTCTTATGCTACTTGTGGCCGGCAAGTCATTCGCTGACTATTTGGCGCCAATCTTTACGGGGATCAGTGTTCCTCACCTTAGTCCGGAGCAGATTAAGTCATTCCGCTTTGCCTTACCGACTCTCGAAGAGCAGCGGGAGATCGTACAGTCGGCGATGGCGGCGACAACGAAGATAGGTACAGCTATTGTCAGCGCTGAGCGCGAAATCTCCCTTCTCCGCGAATACCGCACCCGCCTGATCGCCGACGTGGTCACCGGCAAGCTCGATGTGCGCGAAGCGGCAGCCCGGTTGCCAGAGGTAACGGAAGACGTGGAGCCGATCGAAGAGGCGGAGGCCCTCGCCGAGACCGGCGAAGACACGGCCGACGACATGGACGCCGCCCCGGAGGACGCCGAGGCGTGACCAGCGACCGGCCGACCGGCTATCTCGTCAGCCTCGTGCGCGAGCTGCGCGCGCTGCCGCGCGAGACGGAATGGGTCGAGTTCAAGATCGACGACGCCGAGCCGCAGGCGATCGGCGAGTACATCTCGGCGTTGGGCAATGCGGCGGCGCTGGTGGGCAAGGCCTTTGCCTATCTCGTCTGGGGAGTGCGCGACGCCGATCATGCCCTGGTGGGCACGAGCTTCGATCCGCGCGCGGCGCGGGTCGGCAACGAGGAGCTGGAGAGCTGGCTGCTTCGTCTGCTTGAACCAAAGATCGACTATCGTTTCTTCAGTGTCGTTGTGGACGGGCACCCGGTGGTGTTACTTGAAATCGCACGCGCCGCCCGTCACCCGGTGCGTTTTCAGGGACAGGAGTTCATCCGCGTCGGGACGTACAAGAAGAAGCTCAAGGATTTTCCCGAGAAGGAGCGGGCGCTGTGGCGCATCTTCGACCGCATCCCGTTCGAAGACGGCATCGCCACCGAGCGCGCAAGCGCCGACGAGGTGCTGCGGCTCTTGGACTACCCCGCCTACTTCGATCTGCTCGAGCGGCCGCTGCCGGTGGACCGGGACGGTATCCTGGCCGCGCTCGCCGACGACCGATTGATCCGTCGCAGCGAGGCGGGCGGCTGGGACGTTACCAACCTCGGCGCGATCCTGTTCGCCAAGCGCCTGGATGCCTTTCATCCGCTCCGCAGGAAGGCGGTACGCGTCGTTCAGTATCGGGGCAAGGGTCGTACCGAAACGCTCAAGGAGCAGGTCGGCGCCAAGGGCTACGCGTGCGGCTTCGAGGGTCTGATCGGCTATGTCAACGGCCTTTTGCCGGCCAACGAGGTCATCGAGCAGGCGCTGCGCAAGAGCGTACCGATGTTTCCCGAGCTGGCGGTGCGCGAGCTGGTGGCGAATGCGCTCATCCACCAGGACTTCTTCGTCACCGGCGTCGGGCCGATGGTGGAGATCTTCGATGACCGCATCGAGATCACGAACCCGGGCGAACCGCTCGTGGATACGCAGCGATTCGTGGACACGCCGCCCAAGTCGCGCAACGAAGTACTGGCTTCGCTGATGCGCCGCTTCCGGATCTGCGAAGAGCGCGGCAGCGGAATCGACAAAGTCGTTTTCGAGGTAGAAGTCTTTCAGCTCCCGGCGCCGCTCTTCGAGAAGCCGGAGGGGTTTACGCGAACGGTCCTGTTCGCTCACAAGCCCCTGGCAGAGATGGACAAGGCGGAGCGCGTCCGCGCGTGCTATCTGCACGCCTGCCTGCGCTATGTGACTCGGCAACCCATGACCAATACGTCGGTCCGGGAGCGGTTCGGGATTGCGGAGCAGAACGCGGCGGTGGCATCCCGCCTGCTCAATGAAGCCGTCGAGGCGGGGCGCATCGTCGTGGAAGACCCGGAAGTAGGCAAGAAGGTCCGGAGTTACCTGCCTTTCTGGGCAGCGCCTGGGCGACGACGGGAGGAAGTTGTTTGATGGCTAGCCGGGATTTGGCGCCTCAAGGAGTCGAGCCTGCCGCTAAGTCGTTGATAAATAGGCGATCAGCTTCACTCGCGTTGTTTGATAGTTGTTTGATGGTTGGGTCGCAGAGCGGCGGACGAACTCGATATCTGTCCGGACCGGTGTTTATTGAGTCCCGAGGGAAGCGATGATCGAGTACCGGACCGGAAACATCCTCCAAGCCGACGTCGAGGCACTGGTGAACACGGTCAATTGCGTGGGCATTATGGGTCGTGGCATCGCGCTACAGTTCAAGGAAGCGTTCCCCGCCAACTTCAAGGCCTACGCGGCCGCCTGCGCGCGCAAGGAGGTCGGACCGGGTCGGATGTTCGTCTTCGAAACCGCTCTTCTCGGCAACCCGAAGTTCATCATCAACTTCCCGACGAAGCGCCACTGGCGCGGCAAGAGCCGAATCGAAGACATCGATGCCGGACTCGAAGCTCTCGCAGGTGAGATCCGCGCGCGCGGCATCCGGTCGGTCGCGGCGCCAGCGCTCGGCTGCGGTTTGGGCGGATTGGATTGGCGGCTGGTGCGCCCGCGTATCGAGGCGGCGCTTGGATGTCTGGAGAAGGTCAGCGTGATCGTCTTCGAGCCGCTGCCGTCTGACGGGAAGCTGTCGTCGGCGCGGACCTCGGCGCGCGCCTGAACGGAAGACGCGCTCGGCGCCGTGCACACCGACACAACCGAAAAAGGTCTTGAAACCCTGATCGTCGAGGCGATGACCGGCGTCGCCGGCGGGGTCGATGCGACGAGAGAAGGCGCGCACAAGCCGCCCACGCCGTACGGCGGGACGGGCTGGTTGCTCGGCAACGCGACCCACTACGACCGCGAATTTACTGTCGATCGCGTCGAGCTGTTGTCGTTTCTCGAGACGACGCAAGAAACCACCTTCCGCCAGATGCACCTCGACGCCGATGGCCCGCCGCGGCGCCAGTTCCTCGCCCGGCTGCAGGGCGAGATCAGCAGGCGCGGGGTGATCGACGTGCTGCGCCACGGCGTCAAGCACGGCGCGCACAACATCGATCTTTTCTACGGCACGCCTACGCCGGGGAACGCCAAGGCCGAGCAGCTTTTCGCGCAGAACCGGTTCAGCGTCAGCCGCCAGCTCAAATACAGCCGCGACGAGACGCAGCTCGCGCTCGACCTGGCGCTGTTCATCAACGGGCTGCCGATCGCCACCTTCGAACTCAAGAACAGCCTGACCAAGCAGACGGTCGAGGACGCCATCGAGCAATACAGGCGCGACCGCGACCCGCGCGAGCGGCTGTTCGAATTCGGGCGCTGCGTTGTGCACTTCGCGGTGGACGATCACGAGGTGCGCTTCTGCACGCACCTGAAAGGCAAAGGCTCCTGGTTCCTGCCGTTCAACCAGGGGTGGAACGACGGCGCGGGCAATCCGCCGAACCCCGAAGGGCTGAAAACCGACTACCTCTGGAAACGCGTCCTCACGCCGCGCGGCTTGACCGAAATCCTCGAGAACTACGCGCAGATCGTCGAGGAGAAGAACGAGAAAACGGGAAAGAAGAAGTCGGTTCAGATCTTCCCGCGCTACCACCAGCTCGATGTCGTGCGCCGGCTGCTTGCGGATGCGGCCGCACGCGGGGCGGGTGCGCGCTACCTCATCCAGCACTCGGCCGGAAGCGGCAAGTCGAACTCGATCGCCTGGCTCGCGCATCGGTTGATCGGGTTGACGAAAGACGAGAAGTCAGTCTTCGATTCGATCATCGTCGTCACCGACCGGCGGATCCTCGACCAGCAGATCCGCGACACGATCAAGCAGTTCGCGCAGGTCGGCGCGACGGTGGGCCACGCGGAGCACTCCGGGGACCTGCGCAAGTTCATCGAGAGCGGCAAGAAGGTCATCATCAGCACGGTGCAGAAGTTCCCGTTCATCCTCGACGAGATCGGCAGCGAGCACCGCGGGCGCAAGTTCGCCGTCATCATCGACGAGGCGCACTCGAGCCAGGGCGGGAAGACCTCCGCGGCCGTGAGCGAAGCGCTCGCAGACCCCGAAGACACGGTGAACGACGCGCTGGAAAAGCGGATGCAGGCGCGGAAGATGCTGCCGAACGCGAGCTACTTCGCGTTCACCGCGACGCCGAAGAACAAGACCCTCGAAATCTTCGGCGCGCCCGATCCGCAGCCGGACGGCACGGTGAAGCACTGGCCGTTCCACAGCTACACCATGAAGCAGGCGATCCAGGAGGGCTTCATTCTGGATGTCCTCAAGCACTACACGCCGGTCAACAGCTACTACAAGCTGGTCAAGACGATCGAAGGCGACCCCGA
>JBBINV010000077.1:0-14421 GCA_037443705.1 Betaproteobacteria bacterium
GCCGATCGCGCCCGCTCGCTGCTGCGCACGGCGGCCACCGAGTGGGGCCTGCTCCAGGGGTCGAGCCCGGCGGTCGCGAAGCTCGCCCCGCGCCTGACCGACGCGATCGCCGCGATCGACGCCGATCGCGCGACCGAGGCGCGCGCCGTGCGCCACCCGCCCGCTCATCGCGTACGGCCGTCCGAGCAGCGCCGCCGCGCGGCCGAAATCGGCCGCCTCGAGCGCCGCGCGCACCGCCGAACTCGAGACCCGCGCGCCGCCGAGCGTGACTTCCGGCATCGCCTCGAGGTCGAAGCCGCCGCGCGCCGCCGCCTGCCCGAGGAGCGCAAAGTCTCCCGCGCGCTTCGCGCCGAAGCGGAAATCGCCGCCGACCAGCAGCCACGCCGCCCCGAGGCCCCTGACCAGCACCTCGTCCACGAAGCGCTCGGCCGGCATCGCCGCGAGCCGCGCATCGAACCTCGCCACGTGCGTGCGCTCGATCCCCGCTGCCGCGAACAGCTCCAGCTTTTCGCGCAGGCGGCTCAGGCGCGCCGGCGCGGCGGCCGGCGCGAAGAACTCGCGCGGATGCGGCTCGAACGTGAGCACGCAGGGCGCGAGCCCGAGCCCGCGCGCGGCTTCGACCACGCGCTCGAGCATCGCCCGGTGCCCGCGGTGCACGCCATCGAAATTCCCGATCGTCAGCGCGTGCCGGCCGCGGCCCGGCGGAACCATCCCGTGCGTGACGACCATCGCCGAATCGCAAAAGCTTGAATTCTAGCCAAGACTCAGTTCAGCCGCGCGCACAGCGCGGTGAGCGCCAGGATCCGGGCCCGCACCTCGTCCTGGTCGGGCGCATCGGGCTCGCGCTCGGCGTAGTCCCGCAGGTCTTTGAGCGCGGCGCGGTGGCACTCGAGCCGCTCGTACACCAGCCCCCGGTCGCGCAGGTCCGCGTGCGCCTCGGGCGCGACCAGCAGCATCCGGTTCAGGACCTCGAGCATGCGCTGCGGCTCGTCGGCTTCCCGGTAGATGCCCTTGAGATTGCGCAGCACGCGCGCCAGAACCTGCCGGTGCGTCGCCGGCTCCAGGAACTGCTCGAGCGGAAGCTCCGCCAGCGGCAGCCCGCCGGTGGCGCCCTCGGGGATCACGCGCTTAAGGCGCGCGCGGAGCTCGCGCTCGGACTGCGGCTCGCCGCCCGCAAACGGATCGAGCACCAGCATTCCGCCGCGCAGCCGCAGGCGCACCAGGAAGTGCCCGGGGAACGACACGCCCTCGAGCGGCAGCCCGATGCGCCGGCCGATCTCCATGTACAGGATCGCCAGCGTGATCGGGATCCCCGTTCGCCGGTCCATGACCTCGTTGAGATACGAGTTGCGGGGATCGTAGTAGTGCTCGGTGTTGCCGCGGTAGCCGAGGTCGTCGAACAGGAACTGGTTGAGCGCGATCACCTTCTCCTCGGCGCCCGCGGCGGCGGGGAGCCGGGCGCGAAGCCGAAGCGCAAGGCGCTCCAGCTCGCGCAGATACTCCTCCACCTCGAGGCCGGGGTACACGTCCTCGGCGATCAGCAGGCACGCGCGCGCGAGCTCGATTTTCGCGTCCTCGCGCGCAACCAGCTCCGCGAACGGCTCGAGCACCGCCATCATCCGGCCCCGCGGCGCGCGAAATCGCGCAGCCGGAACCCGAGCGCGAAAAGGCACGCGCCGTACGCGAGCGCACCGAGCGCGACCAGGCCTCCGAGCGCCGGCACCTTCGCGCGCCACCCCGAGGCCAGCCACCACTGCGCCGGTCCCATCGCGAGATGCAGCACGAGCGCCATCGCGCCCACCGAAAGCGCGGCCTTCAGCGCGAAGACCCCCCACCCCGGCTCGGGCACGAAGACGCCATCGCGCCGCAGGTGCCGGTAAAGGAGCGCCGCATTGAGGCAGGCGCCCAGCCCGATCGCGAGCGCGAGCCCCGCGTGCTTGAGCGGCCCGATGAACGCGAGGTTCATCAGCTGGGTCGCTACGAGCGTCGCGATCCCGATCCGAACCGGCGTCGCCACGTTCTGGCGCGCGTAGAACCCCGGCGCCAGGATCTTCACCAGGATCATGCCGACCAGCCCCACGCTGTACGCGACGAGCGCGCGGCGCGTCATCCAGGCGTCCTCCGCGCCGAAGGCGCCGTACTGGAACAGCGTCGCGATCAGCGGGATCGCGAGCACCGCCAGCGCCGCGGCCGCGGGAAGGGCGAGTAGCAGCGTCACGCGCAAGCCCCAGTCGAGAAGCCGACTGTACTCCCCGGGCGCGCTGTCGGCGTGGAACCTGGAAAGGCTCGGCAGCAGGATCGTGCCGACGGCCACCCCGAGCACCCCTGCCGGGAACTCCATCAGGCGGTCGGCGTAGTAGAGCCAGGATACGCTCCCTGACGCCAGGAACGAGGCGAATACCGTGTTGATGAGGAGCGAGAGCTGGGCGACCGACACCCCGAAGAGCGCGGGCGCCATGAGCTTGAGGACCCGCGAAAGGCCCGGGTGCGCGAAGCGCAGCCGCGGCCGCGGCAGCATCCCGATCCGCGCGAGGAACGGGATCTGGAACGCGAGCTGGAGCACCCCTCCTGCGAACACCGCCCAGGCGAGCGCGAGGACCGGCGGGTCGAACCAGGGCGCGGCGAAGGCGGCGGCCACGATGAAGCACACGTTGAGCAGCACCGGGGTGAACGCCGGCACCGCGAAGCGGCTCCAGGTGTTGAGGATCCCGGCGGCGAGCGCCACGAGCGATATGAACGCGACGTAGGGGAACGTGATCCGCAGCATCGCCACGGTGAGCGCGAACTTTTCGGGCTCGGCGGCGAAGCCCGGCGCGGTGACATAGACCAGGAGCGGCGCCGCGGCCACCCCGAGCGCGGCGGTGACCGCGAGCGCGAGGCCGAGCGCGCTCGCGACGCAATCGACCAGCGCGCGCGTCGCCTCGGGCGGCTCGCGGTGGCGGTACTCGGCGAGGATCGGGACGAACGCCTGCGAGAAAGCGCCCTCCCCGAACAGGCGCCGCAGGAGGTTCGGGATGCGGAAGGCGACGAAGAAGGCGTCGGTCGCGAGCCCCGCGCCGAACGCCCGGGCGATGAAGAAATCGCGCACGTAGCCGAGCACCCGGGACGCGAGGGTCATGCTGCTCACCGTGGCGAGGGCGCGGAGCAGGTTCATGCTAGAATTCGCCCCCTTTTTCGGGATAGTGTCCCCCATGGCCAACATCAAGTCCGCGCGCAAGCGCGCCCGCCAGGCGATCCAGCGCCGGGACCGCAACATGAGCCTGCGTACCCGCGCGCGCAGCGCGATCCGCGACGTGAAGAAGGCGATCGCCTCGGGCGACAAGGCCGCCGCGGCCGCCGCGCTGGAGAAGTCGCGCGGCGTCATCGACCGGGTCGCCGCCAAGGGCGTGCTGCACCCGAACGCGGCGGCGCGCCACAAGCGGCGCCTCGCGCACGCCATCAAGGCGATGCCGTAGCACTACGCGGTGTCCCCGGTGCGCTGAAGCTGCGCGAGCAGGGTGCGCTCGGGCGTTCGCCCCTCGCGAGTGCGCAGCTCGTTGTCCCGCGCGAAGCCCAGAAGGAACCGGTACGCCATCGGCTCGATTTCCTCGAGCCGCAGATCGACCACCACGCAGCGAACGCCGCCCGAGGTTACGGGGTGGACGTAGGGCGAGTACTGCATGCGGTGATCGCCCCCGAACGCCGCCATCACGCCGCACAGGCGCTCGGCCCAGTCGCTCGGGCGGAACGGCTTTCCCTCGGCCGTCACGCCCATGATCACGAACTCGGCGGCGGCCTCGGCCATGGTGCCGGCGATTATAGCGTCCGAGGGAACTTCCCCTTGCATTTCACGGGCTTTTAGCCGATTCTCGCGGCCTTTCGCATGTCCAAGCCCGTCAGCCGCATCCTCGTCATCAACGACGAGCCGCTCGTGCTCCGCGAGATCGTGAAGGGCCTGAACGCGGCTGCGCGGTCGCTGGACAATCCCCTCGGCATCGCGTTCGCCGGCGTGACGACCGCGCGCGAGGCGCTCGCCGCGATCGAGACCGACGGCGAGATCCAGTGCGTGCTGGTGGACGACAAGCTCTACTCGCTGCCGGGCCGCGGCCGGAAGAACGGCGGCGCCCGCAAGCTCCAGATGTCGGCGCTCGAGCTCGTCCAGCGGATCACGCGCTTTCGCCCCGAGCTCGACGTCTACATCCTGATCGCGCAGGAAAAGGAGGACGACGTCGTCGACGCGCTCTTCACGGAGGCGGTCGACGGCTACTTCTATCGCGAGGAGCGCGACTATCGCGGCATCTACCGCATCCTCAACGCGCAGATCCAGGAGCGCGCGCGCACGCCCTTCACCGACCAGCTGAAGAGCTACGTCTGGATGGCGAAGGACCAGTGGCATACGCCGGGCCACTCCTCGGGCGAGTCGCTTCGGGGCAGCCCGTGGGTGAACGACTTCTACGAGTTCATGGGCGAGCACGTGTTCGACGCCGACCTCTCGGTCTCGGTGCCGATGCTCGACTCGCTCATGGAGCCGAAGGGCGTGATCCTGGAGGCGCAGGCGATGGCGGCGAAGGCCTTCGGCGCCAAGCGCACGTTCTTCGCGACCAACGGCACTTCGACCGCGAACAAGGTGATCTTCCAGACGCTGCTCGCGCCGGGCGAGAAGCTGCTCCTCGACCGCAACTGCCACAAAAGCGTGCACCACGGCGTGGTGCTCTCGGGCGCGCACCCGGTGTATCTCGATTCCGCGCTCAATCGCAAGTACGGGCTGTACGGGCCGGTGCCGAAGGTGAGGATCTTCGAGGCGATCGAGCGCCATCCCGACGCGGAAGCCTTGATCCTCACCTCGTGCACCTACGACGGCCTGCGCTACGACCTCGCGCCGATCATCGAGGCGGCGCACGAGAAGGGCATCAAGGTGATCGTGGACGAGGCGTGGTACGGGTTCGCGCGCTTTCACCCCGCCTTCCGCCCCACCGCGCTCGAGGCGGGCGCCGACTACGCCACGCAGTCCACGCACAAGGTGCTCTCGGCCTTCTCGCAGGCCTCGATGATCCACGTGAACGACCCGGACTTCCGCGAGCACCTGTTCCGCGAGAACTTCAACATGCACACCTCGACCTCGCCGCAGTACGGCCTGATCGCGAGCCTCGACGTGGCGCGCAAGCAGGCGGTGATGGAAGGCTACAGGCTTCTCTCGCGCACCCTCGAGCTCGCCGCGGAGCTGCGCAAGCAGATCAACTCCACGGGCGTGTTCCGATGCCTCGAGCTCGAGGACCTGCTGCCGCACGAGGTGAAGGACGACGGGATCCTGCTCGACCCCACCAAGGTCACGATCGACATCTCGGGCTGCGGCTACACGGTGGAGGAGCTGCAGAAGGAGCTGTTCGACCGCTACAACATCCAGGTCGAGAAGAGCACGTTCAATACGCTCACGCTCCTTCTCACGATCGGCACCACGCGCTCCAAGGTGAGCCGCCTGTACGACGCGCTGATGCGCCTGGCGCGCGAGGGCCGGCCGGCGCGGCGCCTGGTGCGCACGCCCGAGATTCCCGCCTTCACGAAGCTGCGCTACCTGCCGCGCGACGCCTACTACTGCGGCGGGGAGCTGGTGCCGGTGCTGGATGACAAGGAGCGCGTCAACCGCGGGCTCGCGCACCGCGTCTGCGCCGACGGCATCGTGCCCTACCCGCCCGGCATCCCGGTGCTCGTGCCCGGCCAGGTGATCACGCCGCGCATCACCGAGTACCTGGCAACGCTCCTGCGCTCGCAGAAGCGCACCGAGCTGCACGGCATCGTGCACGAGGGCTACCAGCCCTGCGTGCGGGTGCTCAAGGCCGCCGAAGAGAAGGGGCTGCGGCGCATCGGCTAGGGTCTGGTGTTTTCACCTATAGTCGAAATTACTCGCGAGTATTTTTGACTGCAGGTGAAATTCACTGCAGCGTGGCGGGATGGCACGTCCGCGCTACCTCGCCGCCGCCGTGCGGCGCGATCTCGGCCGCAAGATGGCGTTCGTCTGCGGCCCGCGCCAGGTCGGCAAGACCACCCTCGCGCTCGGCCTCCCCGGGGGCCGCGCGGCCAGAGAATCCTGGTCACCGGCAGCGCGCGCCTGGACCTCTACCGCTTCGGCGGCGATTCGCTGCAGGGGCGCTACCACCTGCTGCGCCTGCACCCCTTCTCGGCCGCCGAGCTGGGTCTGAAGCGCTCCGCGGAACTGCTCGACCTCCTCAACCTCGGCGGATTCCCCGAGCCGTTCCTCTCCGGCAGCGAGACCGAGGCGCGGCGCTGGTCGCGCGAATACCGGACGCTGCTCGTGCGCGAGGAGCTCGCCTCGCTCGAGCGCATCCTCGACCTCGGCCACCTCGAGCTGCTCGCGCTGCGCCTGCCCGAGCTGGACGGCTCGCCGCTGTCGGTGAACGCGCTGCGCGAGGACCTGCAGGCGAGCCACAAGGCGGTGGCGGGCTGGATCGCGGCGCTCGAGCGGCTCTACGCGCTCTTCCGGCTCTCGCCCTTCGGCGCGCCGCGGGTTCGCGCCGTGAAGAAGGAGCAAAAGCACTATCACCTCGACTGGACCGCCGTGCCCGAGAGCCCTGCGCGCTTCGAGAACCTGGTCGCCTGCCACCTGCTCAAGTGGGTGCACTTCGAGCAGGACACCCGGGGGCGCGATCTCGAGCTGCGCTACTTCCGGGACGTGGACGGCCGCGAGGTGGATTTCGTGGTCGTCGAGGGCCGCAGGCCCCTGCTCCTGGTCGAGTGCAAGTGGGCCGACGCCGAGCCCGACCGCGGCCTGCGCTATCTCAAAGCGCGCTTTCCCGAGGCGCGCGCCTGGCAGGTGAGCGCGACCGGCACGAAGGACTACCAGAGCGCCGAAGGCATCCGCGTCGCGCCCGCGCTGCGGCTCCTCGCGGACCTGGTCTGAGCGCCCGGCGCCCCAGCCCGGCGTCAGGCGTATAGTGGCCGGATACTCCGGAGGGGTGACCCGGCATGGCGCGCCGCATCTCCATCCGCACGCAATTGCTCGGGCTCGCGCTCGCGGCCGGCGCGCCGCTCGCCGCGCTCGAGGCCTGGAATCTCTATGCGGCCGCGCAGGAAAACGCGCAGCGCGCGCGCGACCAGGTGCTGCACCTCGCGGAGGTCACCGCCTCCGACACGGCGAAATTCCTCGGCCAGGTCCGGAACATCCTGAACGGCCTGGCGGCGCGCCCGGCGGTGCGCGCGCTCGACCCGGCGCGCTGCGATCCGGTCCTGCGCGACTTCCTCGAACTCGCGCCGCGCTTCGCCAACGCCGTCACCATGGCGCTCGACGGCCGCGTCGTTTGCAGCGGCGCGCCGATGAAGCAACCTGCGCGCGGCGATCCGGCCCGGTTCCTCGACCTGATGCGCGGGGCCGACGAGCTGACGGTCGGCAAGGCCGCGCCCGGCGTCGTCACCGGCAGGTGGGTCGTGCCGGTCGGCCGGCCGCTGACCGATTCGAGCGGACAGGTCGTCGGCGCCGTGTTGTTGCCGATCGATCTTGCGCGGCTGCCGGTGCTGCCTACCTTGGAGGGCCTGCCGGCGCGCGCGCGCGCCACCTGGAGCCGCGTCCTCGCCTCCCCCGCGCCGCTCAGTTCGAACACCGCTACGGGCTGCGCCAGCCCCTTGACCGGGACCGGGCCGAGCGGCTTGACCGTGACGTAGCCCTCGGCGAGCGCGAGCGTCCCGGCGGTCAGCCGGATCGTCCCCGGGGTCGCGAGCTGCTCCATACGCGCGGCAAGGTGCGTCGTCTGTCCTACCGCGGTGTAGTCCATGCGCAGATCGCTGCCGATCGAGCGCACCACGACCTCGCCCGAGTTCACGCCCACGCGGATCTGGATTTCGACGCCGTGCTTGCCGCGAATATCCTCGGTGTAGCGCCGCACCGACTCCTGCATGCGCAGCGCCGCGTAGCAGGCGCGCACCGCGTGGTCCTCGTGGGCGAGCGGCGCGCCGAACAGCGCCATGATGCCATCGCCCATGACCTGGTTCACGGTGCCCTCGTAGTGGTGCACCGCGGCCATCATGCGCTCGAGCACCGGGTCGAGGAGCTTTCTCGCTTCCTCCGGGTCCCGGTCGGCGAGCAGCTCCATCGACCCCTTCATGTCCGCGAAGAGCACGGTGACCTGCTTGCGCTCGCCTTCCAGTGCGTGGCGCGATTGCAGGATCCGCTCCGCGAGATGCCGCGGCGGCGCAGGGCTGGGCGCCTCGCCCTGCGGCGGGGCCGCGCCGAGCGGCGCGCCGCAGGCGCCGCAGAACCGGTTGCCCGGCGGGTTCTCGGCGCCGCACGATGGGCACGCGGCAACCAGCCGCGCGCCGCACTGCCCGCAGAATCTCGCGTCAGCCGGATTGCCGTGGCCGCACTTCGCGCAGTTCAAAGGATGCCCCCGGGCCGATACGCTACTGGGCCGTCCGCGGGGGCGCAAGCCCGGCGCGGCGCGGTCTCCTCAGTCGCGCAGGGTCTCGAAGATGTCGCGGAAGCTGTCGAGGCTCGCCTTGAACGCGGCGAGGACCGCGGGATCGAAGTGCGCGGGCTGCGAGCGCGCATCGCCCACGAGGATCGCCGCGCTGGCGGCGGCGTGGTCCAGCGACTCCTTGTAGGCGCGCCGCGCGCGCAGCACGTCGTAGGCGTCGGCGAGCGTGGTGATGCGCGCGGCGAGCGGGATCGCCTCGCCGGCCAGGCCCATCGGGTAGCCGCTTGCGTCCCAGCGCTCGTGGTGCGCGGCGGCGATCTCGCGCGCCATGGCGAGGTAGGGCGAGGCGCTCTGGCCGATCATCTTCGCGCCGAGCGCGCAGTGCTCGCGCATGAGCGCCCATTCGCCGGGCTCCAGGGGACCGGGCTTGTCGAGGATCCGGTCCGGAATCGCCACCAGCCCCACGTCGTGCAGCTGGCTCGCGTGATAGAGCGTGTCGCGAAACACGGCGTCCAGGCCGAGCCGCTCGGCGAGGCAGCCCGCCTACATGCCGATGCGCTTCACGTGCGCGCCGCCCCGGTCGTCCTTGTGCGCGGCCACGCGCAGCAGCGCCTGGATCGCCTCGCGCTGCCCGCGATCGAGTTCCTCGGTGCGCAGGCGCACCCGGTGCTCGAGCGTCGCCGCCTGCGCGGCCAGCTCGTCCTGCAGCCGCTTCAGGCGCAGCAGATTGCGGACCCGGGCGGCGAGCTCGCTGCGGTCCACCGGGCGCGAGAGGAAATCCTCCGCGCCGGCAGCGAGGCCCTTCAGCCGCGATTGCGCGTCGTCGAGCGCCGATACGATGACGACCGGCACGCCGCGCGTCGCCTCGTGCGCTTTGAGCCGCCGCGCCACCTCGAAGCCGTCCATGCCCGGCATCATCACGTCGAGCAGCACGAGGTCGGGCGGGCGCTCGGCCGCGGCGGCGAGCGCCGCGGGGCCGTCGTTCGCGAACGCCGGCTCGTGGCCGAGCGCGCGCACGAGCAGCGCCATCAGGTCGCGGTTGAGCGGCTCGTCGTCCGCGATGAGAATGCGCGCGGGCTGCCCGGCGTCGGGCCCGCTCACCGCGCCGTCTCGTCGGCGTGCTCGGCGTGGATCTCGGCGCAGCGCTCCGCGCGTTTTCCGAAGGCGTCGAGCACCGCCGGGTCGAAGTGCCCGGGCATCGTGCGCCCGTCGCCTTTCAGGATGATCTCGAGTGCGCGCGTGTGCTCGAACGCCGGCTTGTAGGGGCGCTTCGAGCGCAGCGCGTCGTAGACGTCGCAGATCTGCATGATGCGCGCGGCAAGCGGGATCGCCTCGCCCGCGAGCCCCGCCGGGTAGCCCCCGCCGTCCCAGCGCTCGTGGTGGCCCAGCGCGATCTCGGCGCCCATCTTGAGGTAGGGGGAGTTCCCGCCCGCGATGAGCTTGGCGCCCATCGTGGCATGGGTCTTCATGATCTCCCACTCGTGCGGCTCGAACTTGCCGGGCTTTCCCAGGATCGCGTCGGGGATCGCGATCTTGCCTACGTCGTGCATCGGGCTCGCGTAATGGATGGTGTCGCGGAACTCCGCGTCCATGCCGAGCGCGGCGGCGATCTCCACGGTGTAGAAGCTGATGCGCGCCACGTGCGCGCCGGTTTCCTCGTCCTTGTAGGCTGCCGCGCGGTTGAGCGTGAGGATCGTCTCGCGGTAGCTCGCGGTCAGCTCGCGCGTGCGCTCGCGCACCTTCTCCTCGAGGATGCGGTTGTGATCGGCGAGGAAGTCGCCGTACTCCTTGAGCTTGAGGAGGTTCCTGACGCGCACCGTCAGCTCCGCGCGGTCCACGGGCTTGGCGAGGAAGTCCTCCGCGCCCGCCTTCAGCCCCTGCAGCCGCGAGTCGCGGTCATCGAGCGCGGTCACCATGATGATCGGCACGTGCCTGGTCGCCGGGGCGGCCTTCAGGCGCGCGGCGACCTCGAACCCGTCCATGCCCGGCATCATCACGTCGAGCAGCACCAGGTCGGGCGGCTCCGCCGCCGCCGACTCCAGCGCCCGCGGCCCGTCCGCGGCGAGCGCGACGCGGTAGTTTTCCGCGCCGAGCATCATCTGCAACATGCGCCGGTTCGCTTCCTCGTCGTCCACCACCAGCACGAGCGGTTTCCTTTCGTTCATTCCCCTGCCTCCTTCGCTGCCGCCGGCAGGCGCACGGTGAACACGCTGCCGCGTCCCTGCTCGCTTTGCACTTTCACCTCGCCGCCGTGCAGCTCGGCGATGCGCTTCACGAGCGCAAGCCCCAGGCCGGTGCCGCCGTGCTGGCGCGAGAGCGCCGCATCGAGCTGCACGAACGGCCGGAAGAGCCTCGCGCGGTCCGCGGGCGCGATGCCGGCGCCGGTGTCGGCGACCGAGAGTTCGAGCCATTGCCCGTCGCCCGGGCGCGCCGCGGCGAGCGTGACGCGCCCGCCCCGCGGCGTGAATTTGAGCGCATTGGAAAGCAGGTGCGCGACCATCAGCCTGAGCCTGCGCGCGTCCACCTCGGCCGTGCCCGCGCCCGCCGCCTCGACCGCGAGCGCGAGGCCGCGCCGCTCGGCTTCGGCGCGCTGCGCGGCGGCCGCCTCGGCGAGCAAGAGCGCGATGTCCACCGGCTCGCGGCGCAGCGGCTCGCCGCCGCTCTCCAGCCGCGCGAAATCGAGGACGTCGGTGAGCAGCGCGAGCAGCCGCCGGCCCGCGGCGAGGATGTCCTCGGCATGAGCGCGCGCCGCGCTCGCCTGCGCCGTCTCGTCGCGCAGCAGGTCGGCGAAGCCGAGGATCGCGTTGAGCGGGGTCTTCAGCTCGTGCGACATCGCGGCGAGGAAGGCGCTCTTCGCCCGGTCGGCCTCGACCAGGCGCTCGGTCGCGAGCCGGCGCTCGGTGACGTCGTCCATGACGCCGTTCAGCGCCACCGGCGCGCCCGCGCGGTCGCGCTCGAGGAAAAAGCTGTCCACGACCCAGCGCACGCCGCCGTCGCGCCGCACGATGCGGTACTCGATTCGTCCCTCCCCCGGCCCGGAAAGCGCTTTTGCGGCTTCGGCCAATACCCGCTCCCGGTCCTCGGGATGGATCGTGCGCTCCCACAGCGCCGGGTCGCGCAACCACTCCTCGGCGCTGTAGCCGTAGAGCTGCTGGACGAAGCGGTTGACGTACATGGCCCGCAGCGTCACCGGATCGGCGCGATAGACAAGCACGCCCAGGTTCTCGGCCAGCGAGCGGTAGCGCGCCTCGGCTTCGGCAAGGCTGTGCCTCGCCCCGGTGACGTCGCGCACCACGCCGACGAGGAGCTGCTCGCCGCCCGGCCCCGCGAACGGGGCCTTCCTGGTCTGCGTGAGGCGGGCGACGCCCGCCGCGTCGGTGAAGCGCAGCTCGGCGACGACGACCCTGCCTTCGCGGAACACCTCGTCGTCCTGCGCCCAGCGCGCCTCGGCCTCCTCCCGGTTCATCACGTCGTAGTCCGATTTCCCGAGCAGCTCCTCGCGGCTGCGTCCGTGCGCGGCGCAGAACGCGTCGTTCACGAGGACCCAGCGGTGCGCGCGGTCCTTGACGAACACCGGGTCGGGAATCGCCTCGATCAAGCGCTCGAGCAGCTCGCGCCCGGGCGCCATGTCAATCGCCCCCGCCCAGCGCCGCGGCGACCGCCTCGAGCAGCTCGCGGTGCCCGTAGGGCTTGGCGAGGTAGCCGTCGCAGCCGGCCGCGCGCATCTTCTCCTCGTCGCCCTTCATGGCGAAGGCGGTGAGCGCGATCACCCGGAGCGCGCGCGTCGCCGCGCCGGACTTCAACCGCCGCGTCGCTTCCAGCCCGTCCATGCCCGGGAGCTGGATGTCCATCAGCACGAGGTCGGGCCGCTCGCGCTCGGCGAGCGCGATCCCCGCCGGCGCGTCGCCGGCCTCGAGCACCTCGTGGCCGGCCTTCGCGAGCAGGAACCTCGCCAGCCGCGCGTTTGCCGGGTTGTCCTCGATCACCAGGATCTTCGCCATGGCTTACCCGCCCCGCGCCGCGCCGCGCGCGGCCGGCCGGGAGACCGCGATCTTACAAATTGAAAGTTCGATCTTCAATCTGTAAAATACCGCCCTATGCCGACCCTGGCCCGGGCCGCCGCCGCCACCCTGCGCCGCCTCGCGCGCGGCTTTCCCGCCGTCGCCGTCACCGGGCCGCGGCAGTCGGGCAAGACCACGCTGGTGCGCGCGGCCTTCCCCGGCAAGCCCTACGTCTCGCTCGAAGACCCGGACGAACGCGACTTCGCGCTCGCCGACCCGCGCGCGTTTCTCGGCCGCTACCCGCGCGGCGCGATCCTCGACGAGATCCAGCGCGCGCCGCAGCTGTTCTCGTACCTGCAGACGCGCATGGACGAGCGCCGCGCGGCCGGCCAGTTCATCCTCACGGGCTCGCAGCAGTTCGGGTTGATGGCGCGCATCACGCAGACGCTCGCGGGACGGGTCGGTCTGCTGCACCTGCTGCCGCTCTCGCTCGCCGAGCTGCGGGAGGCCGGCAGGCTCGGCGCGGCGCTGCCCGGGGTGCTGTATCGCGGCCTGTATCCCGCGCTCTTCGCGCGCCGCGTCGCGCCGGCCCAGTGGTACGCAACCTACATCGCGACCTACGTCGAGCGCGACGTGCGCCAGCTGAGCGCGATTTCCGATGCCGCGGCGTTCCGGCGCTTCCTCAGGATGTGCGCGGCGCGCTGCGGGCAGCTCGTCAATCTTTCCAGTCTCGCGAACGACTGCGGCATCTCGCACGTCACCGCGCGCGCCTGGCTCACGCTCCTGGAGGCCGGCTACATCGTGCACCTGCTGCCGCCGTACCATGTCAATCTCGGCAAGCGGCTGGTGAAGGCCGCCAAGCTCTATTTCCACGACACGGGGCTTGCCGCCCATCTGCTGGACATCCGCGAGCCCGCGCAGCTGGAGACGCATCCGGCGCGCGGGGCGCTGTTCGAGTCGCTGCTCGTCGCCGAATGGCTCAAGCACCGCTTCAACCAGGCGCTGCCGGCGAACGCGTTCTTCTGGCGCGACAACACCGGCAACGAGATCGACCTGCTGATCGAGCACGGGCGCAGCCTGCAGCCGGTCGAGATGAAGTCCGGCCAGACGCCAAGCGGCGATTATTTCGCGACGCTGCGCAAGTGGCTGGGATGGGCGGGAAGGCGGGCGCGAAACCCGGTCGTGGTGTACGGCGGCGGCCGCTCGATGCAGCGCGCCGGCGTGCGGCTGCTCGCCTGGAACGAGTGGCCGCGTGGCGCGCTCGGCAAATCCCGGGTGCACTGAGAGCGTCACGCCTGCCTCCGCAGCGCGCGGCGCACCTCGGCGACGAAGTCCTTCGACTCCAGGCCCGCCTTGGCGACGATGCGCTGCACCTGGCCGTTCAGCGCCGCGCGCTCTTCGGCGCTCAAGTCCTTCGCGGTGACGACGACGATCGGGATCGCCGCGGTCGCGGGGTCGGCCTTCAGCCGCTCGACCACGTCGAAGCCGGAGACGTCGGGCATCATCAGGTCGAGCAGGATCAGGTCCGGCCGCGTGCGGCGCACCGACTCCACCGCCTCGCGCCCGCTGTAGGCGCGCAGCAGCCGGCAATGGGTGCCGTCGAGATAGCCGGCGAGCAGCTCGACCGCCCGCGGGTTGTCGTCCACGATCAGCAGGGTGCAGGCCGCATCGTCCGGGCCTGTGGGGACGATGCCAGCGAGCGCGGCGCGCAGTTCTTCCTGCGAGAAGGGCTTTTGCAGCACGCGCGTCGCGCCGAGCGCCACGCCGTGCTCGAGGTTGGGCGCGACCGACACGATCACGACCGGGACCTCCGCCAGCTCCGGGTTGGCCTTGAAGCGCTCGAGGAACTCCCAGCCGTCCATGTGCGGCAGGAACACGTCGAGCGCGACGAGGTCGGGACGCTCCTTCGCCGCGCGCACGAGCGCCTCCTCGCCGGTCGCCGCGCGCCGGCAGCGGAAACCCTCGGCGCGCAGCGCGCGCTCGATCATGTGCGCCGCCGCGTCGTCGTCCTCGACCAC
>JBBINV010000078.1:0-14375 GCA_037443705.1 Betaproteobacteria bacterium
AAGACGCACCAGCCGAAGTACATGTGGGACGAGAAGAAGGTCGGCTACAAGTCGATCACTGCGGACCAGCTTCGCAAGGGCGATCACTTCCTTATTCGCGAGAAGAACGCGGTGCCGTTCGATCCGAACGCGGGCTGGAAGGAAGGCGACATGGTGCCTGACTACCTCCTCAGCCGCGAGGACGCCAAGGGCTCGGCCGCCGACAACAGTGCCATCGGGGAGTGGAAAGACGGCATGTGGACGGTGGTGGTCGTCCGCCCGATGGGGCTCAAGAACGACGACGACAAGGAGCTCAAGCACGGTCGCAGATACAACGTCGGGTTCGCCACGCACGACGACAACATCACCACGCGCGGGCACCACGTTTCGTTCGTGCGTACGGTGGGATTCGGCGTCAAGGCCGACATCCGGGCCGTGAGGCTGCCGTAGCGAGCGCGCGGTGTGAGGCGGCAATGGCGGGCGAGCACAATCCAGCAGCGCTCGCCCGCCGGCGAGACGGAATCGAGCGGGACCACACGGAGCTGGCGGAAACGGTGGCGAAGATCCGCAGCGCCTGCGAGGCGCAGGATTTTCGCCGCGCACGCGCGGCTGATCGAGACGCTGCGCGCGATCAATCGCACGATCGTGGTTGAAAACCTGTGTTCGCTGGTCCCCTCGATCGCCTCGCACCTCGAGGCGACGCTCGATCACATGCGCACTTCGGACGCGGCGCTGTGGTCCGCAATCTCGACCTGAGTACCGTGGCGAGACAGAGTGGAAATCGTAAGGACTGACGTCGCGATCATCGGCGCGGGCGGCGCGGGGCTGCGCGCCGCGATCGCGCTCGCGCAGGCCGACCCGAAGCTCTCGATCGCGCTCGTCTCCAAGGTCTATCCGATGCGCAGCCACACCTGCGCGGCGGAAGGGGGCGCGGCGGGCGTCGTCAAGCCCGACGACAGCCTCGAGCAGCATTTCGACGACACCGTAGGCGGCGGCGACTGGCTCTCGGACCAGGACGCGGTCGAGTACTTCATCCGCGAGGCGCCGAAGGAGCTCCTGCAGCTCGAGCACTGGGGCTGCCCGTGGAGCCGGGAGCCCGACGGCTCGGTCGCGGTGCGCCCGTTCGGCGGCATGAAGAAGCAGCGGACCTGGTTCGCCGCCGACAAGTCGGGATTCCACATCCTGCACACGCTCTTTCAGACGTCGCTGCGGTTCGAGTCGATCCGGCGCTTCGACGAGTACTACGCGACCGAGCTTCTCGTCGACGAGGGGCGCTGCGTGGGATTGACCGCGATCGAGATGCGAAGCGGCCGGATGTTCCGCTTCGACGCGCGAGTGGTGATCGTCGCCGGTGGCGGCGCCGGGCGGATGTTCCCGTTCACCACGAACGGCGCGGTGAAGACCGGCGACGGGATGGCGCTCGCCTACCGCGCCGGCGCGCCGCTGAAGGACATGGAGTTCGTGCAGTATCACCCCACGGGGCTGCCGAGCACGGGGACGCTGCTTACCGAGGCCTGCCGCGGCGAGGGCGGGGTGCTCCTCAACCGGCACGGCCGGCGGTTTCTCCAGGACTACGGCATGGGGCCGGAGACGCCGCTCGGGCGTCCGGTGCCGAAGACGATGGAGCTCGGCCCTCGCGACCGCCTGAGTCAGGCGTTCTGGCAGGAGCAGAAGAAGGGCAACATGATCGCGACGCGGTGGGGCGACGCGATGCTGCTCGACATGCGCCACCTCGGGGAGAAGAGAATCGACGAGCGGCTGCCGCTCGTGCGCGACATGGCGATCAGCTACATGGGCGTCGATCCGGTGACCGAACCGGTGCCGGTGCGCCCGGTGGTGCACTACATGATGGGCGGCATCGACACCGACGTCCGCGCGGCGACCGCCGTGCCGGGGCTCTACGCGGCAGGCGAATGCGCCTGCGTCAGCATCAACGGCGCCAACCGCCTCGGCTCGAACTCGCTCACCGAGCTGCTGGTCTTCGGGCGGCGCGCGGCGCTCTCCGCGGCCGAGTACCTGGGCACGGGCGCGCGTGAGGCAAACGAGGCTGCGGCGGCCGCGGCGAACGACGCGCAGGCGCGTGTCCGCGACCTGATGACGCGCACTGGCGGCGGCGAGACCGTCGCGGGACTGCGCAGGGAAATGATGCACGTAATGGAGCTTCACGCGGGAATCTACCGCACCCGGGAAGGCCTCGAAAAAGCCTGTACCACCCTTTCTGCATTGCGCCGGCGTTGCCGGCGCATCGAGCTGCACGACCGGACCAACGTCTACAACACCGACCTCCTGCAGGCGCTGGAACTCGGCTCGATGCTGGATTGCGCCGAGGCGGTCGCGCAGAGCGCGCTGGCGCGCAAGGAGTCGCGCGGCGCGCATCAACGCTTGGATTTTGCGGAAAGGGACGACGGGAGATTCCTGAAACACCCTCTTGCAAGCTGGCAGGGTCTCGAAACCCCGAAGATCGATTACCGCGACGTCGTCATCACGAAGTCACGGCCGGGCGTGCGCGACTACTCGGGAGCGCACGCATGAGCGGCCGCGTCGTGGAGCTGGACGTGCTGCGCTACCACCCGGAGACCGGCCGCGAGCCGCGCTTCCAGCGCTACTCGGTCGAGTGCCGGGAGGAGTGGGTGGTGCTCGATGCGCTCAACCGCGTCAAGGAATCGCTCGACCCGACGCTCTCGTACCGCTGGTCCTGCCACATGGCGGTGTGCGGCAGCTGCGGCGTGATGATCAACGGCGAGCCGAAGCTCGCCTGCAAGGCGTTCCTGCGCGACTACGCGGGCCCGATCCGCGTGGAGCCGCTCGCGCTCTTTCCGATCGAGCGCGACCTGGTGACGGTGATCGACGACTTCATGGAGAAGCTGAAGCGGGTCAAGCCGTTCCTGATTCCGCTGGACGAGAAACCGATCGAGAAAGGCGAGTATCTTCAAACCCCCGCGCAGCTCAGGCGCTACAAGCAGTTCACGCTCTGCATCAACTGCATGCTGTGCTGCGCCGCCTGTCCCGAGTACGGGATGATCCCGAAGTTTCTCGGGCCGGCGGCGATTTCGCTCGCGCACCGCTGGAACGCGGATTCGCGCGACGGCGGCCGCGCCGAGCCGCAGGAAGAGATCGGGGCGGCCGAGGGCGTGTGGGAATGCTCGTTCACCGGCGCGTGCTCCGAGGTGTGCCCTGAGCATGTCGACCCGGCGGCGGCGCTGCAGCAGGTCAAGATCAGGAGCACGGTGGACTGGTACGCGGAGCACCTGATGCCATGGCTGAAAAGATAGGCCGCAATCCTTACGTGCGCGCTACGACGCTCGGGTGGGTCCTCCGGCACCCGCGCTACCTGCGCTACATGGCGCGGGAGTTCTCGTGCCTTTTCGTCGGCGGCTGGACGCTGATGATGGTGTGGGGACTGAAGTGCCTCGCCGAGGGACCGGCTGCCTGGAGCTCGTTTCTCGAAGGCCTGAAGAGCCCTGCGAGCATCGTATTTCACGTGCTCGCGCTCGCTTTCGCGTCGTACCACAGCATCACGTGGTTCCGGCTGACGCCCAAGGCGCTGCCGGTGCAGCTCGGTGAGGAGTTCGTGGCCGACCGCGTCATCGCCGGAGCACATTTCGCCGCCTGGGCAGTGATCTCGGCCGCGACCCTGTATTTCGCGGGAGCTTTCTGAGCATGGCGCGCTCGAACAAGCCGATCGTGTGGGGGCCGTTCGCGGCCGGCGGCACGCTGACCGCGTTTCTCACGCCCGCGCTGATGCTTCTGACGCTGCTGGCGGGGCTGGGGCATGCACCGGAGACCCTCTCGTACGAGAATTTCCGGGTTCTTTCCTCCCATTGGGATCGCGAAGCTCGCCATCGCGGGCACCGTCTTTCTGTCGCTCTGGAGCGCCGCTCACCGGCTGCGCATCACCTGCTACGACCTCGGGCTGCGGGCCGATGCCCGGGTGGCGGCGCTCGTGTACGCGGGGGCGCTTGCCGGAACCGCGGCCGCGGTGTTTTACTTGCTGGAGCTCTAGGAAGAGAGGAAAAGCGCATGAATCCGCCGCCTGTCGCCACGCGGGAGCTCGCCCGGGAGCAGCGGTTCAACGACGTGTGGACGAACCAGCTGAACGACGTCTTCGCGGACGTCGCGCCGTATTACGACCGCGCGAATTACATCGCGAGCGCCGGCCTCTGGGGATGGTTCCTGGAGCAATTCATGCGGACGGTCGACGTGCGCCCGTGCGAGCGCGTGCTCGACGTCTGCGCCGGCACCAACGCGATCGGGATCGCGCTGCTCGAGCGCGAGCCCACGCTCGAGATGCATGCGATCGACCGGAGCAGCGCGATGCTGGAGGTCGGGCGGCGCACCGCCGAGGCGAAGGGCTTTCGCATCCGCAGCGTCGTCGAAGACGTGCACTCGCTGCCCTACCCCGACGGCCATTTCGACGCCGTCACCCTGCAGTTCGCCTCGCGGCACCTGCGCGTGCGGCGCGTGTTTGCCGAGATCCGGCGCGTCCTCAGGCCGGGCGGGCGTTTCTACCATTGCGACATGCTGCGGCCGGCGAACCCGCTGGTCGAAAAGCTCTACTATGCGTACCTGCGACTCTGCCTGGAGTTCACCGGGTTCCTGTTCCGCAGCGGCCCTGCGGCGCTCAACTGCAAGCAGTACTTCATTCACGCGCTGCAGATGTTCTACTCCGCCGAGGAGCTGTGCGACGTGCTCGAGGACGTCGGTTTCCGCGACGTGCGCGCGAAAACAGTCTTCGCAGGCATGCTCGGCTTCCATCGGGCGGTCAAGCCGTAGATTCCCTGGATCGCGCCCGCGCTCTCGCCGCCCTGCACGGCGCGCTGCTGCGCGAGTTCAGCCGCCGCACCACCCAACGGCTGCGCGCGGCGCTTGCGCTGCGGCTGGTGCTGCCGCGCCTGGAGCCGGTGCTCGAGCTTAACGTGGCGAAGGAGGTCGACAAGGATTCGCTCGCGTTCTGCTGCGCCGGCGAGGCGGCCGCCGCGGGAGTCCGTCCCGGTCCGGACGCGGTCAAACGGCTGCTGGAGGCGGGCCGCGGGATCGACCGCAGGTTTCTCGCCGGCATCGAGCGCTTCCCGGTGCGCATCGTCATCCGCTATGAGGAAGTGCTGCCGCTGCGCTCGCGCCGAATCGCGCTGCTGCTGGAGGCAGGCTATGCGGTGCTCTCGTCCTGGCAGCCGGAGGCGCGGCTGCGGCATGCGCTTTCCGGCGCGTTTGCGCCGCCGGATGCCGAAGCGCTGCTGCTGGAGCTTCTCGATCTCTATGCGCGGGAGACGCAGGCCCTCGGCCGCTCGCTCCGGGTGCCGGCATTGCTTGCCCCGGTGCGGGACCGGCTCGCGCAAACGCTGGCGCACGCGTTGCGAGAGGCTTCGGTGCAGGTCGCGCGGGACGCCGTGCGCCGCGTGTACCGGCCGGATCGCGCCTTTGCATCGCACAATCCGTCCTAATGCGGTAAAATTGCACGGTTTTTTCGGGCCAAGGTCACATGCGCAACCGGCTGGTCGCCGGCAACTGGAAGATGCACGGCAGCCGGGCGGCGAACCGGGCGCTGCTCGGCGCCATCGTCGCGGAAGCGGGCAAGGCGGGACGCGTGGAATGCGCGGTCTGCGTGCCGTATCCGTACCTGGCGCAGGTCGCCGAGCAGCTCGCGGGAACCGCGGTCGCCTGGGGCGCTCAGAACGTGAGCGAGCATGCGCAGGGCGCGTACACCGGCGAAGTGTCCGCGGCGATGCTGCGCGAGTTCGGCTGCCGCTACGTGATCGTGGGCCACTCCGAGCGGCGCAGCCTCTATGGCGAGAGCGACGCGGTCGTGGCGGCGAAGTTCGGCGCGGTCCGCGCCGCCGGCATGACGCCGATCCTGTGCGTCGGCGAGACCCTCGCCGAGCGCGAGAGCGGCAGAACCGGGGAAGTCGTGGCGCGGCAGCTGGAAGCGATACTGCATAAGGAAGAATTCGGCGACGCCGTGCTTGCCTACGAACCCGTTTGGGCGATCGGCACCGGGCGCACGGCGAGCCCGGAGCAGGCGCAGGAGGTTCACGCGTTCCTCAGGAAGAAGGTGTCTTCCGATACCCCGATCCTGTACGGGGGCAGCGTGAAGGCGAGCAACGCCGCTGCGATCTTCGCGATGCCCGACGTGGACGGCGGGCTGATCGGCGGGGCATCGCTCGTGGCGGAGGAATTCCTCGCCATCGTGCGCGCGGCCGGGGCGAAAGGCGCAGGGTAGAAAGGCGGACATGGACGGGTGGATCACTTTGGTCATCGTGCTGCACGTGCTGATCGCGCTGGCGATCATCGGGCTGGTGCTCCTGCAGCACGGCAAGGGCGCCGACATGGGCTCCGGATTCGGAAGCGGCGCCTCGGGGAGCCTGTTCGGCGCGACCGGGTCGGCAAACTTCCTTTCCCGGACCACTGCGGTGCTCGCGACGATTTTTTTCCTCACGAGCCTCGGTCTCGCCTACCTCGCGACCGGCAAGCCGAAGGCATCCGGCGGCGTGATGGAGGGCGTCGCGGCGCCCAAGCCCGCCGCGCCGAGCGCGCCGCCGGCCGAAGCGCCGCAGAAGACGGCGCCGGCGGAAGGGTCGAAGGCGAAGGACGTGCCGAATTGAGCGATAATCACGGTTCCGGATCGATTCCGCCCACGTGGTGAAATTGGTAGACACGCTAGCTTGAGGGGCTAGTGGCCTAAAAAGCCGTAGCAGTTCGAGTCTGCTCGTGGGCACCAGGACATTCGCGGGAAGGGACTTCGCAGGAATGGCGGTCAGGGAATACTGAGAACGCGATGCTTGCCGAATACTTTCCGATCCTGCTGTTCATCGCGGTCGGCCTGGTCGTCGGCGTGGCGCCGGTGGCGCTCGGGGCCCTCCTGGGGCCTCACCGTCCCGACCCCGAGAAGCTCTCGCCCTACGAGTGCGGCTTCGAGGCCTTCGAGGACGCGCGCATGAAATTCGACGTGCGCTACTACCTGGTGGCGATCCTGTTCATCCTGTTCGATCTCGAGATCGCATTCCTGTTTCCCTGGGCCGCGGTGATCAACGAGATCGGCCTCGGCGGCTTTGTTTCCATGATGGTGTTTCTCGCCGTCCTCGTCGTGGGGTTCGTCTACGAATGGATGAAAGGGGCGCTGGAATGGGAATAGAAGGCGTATTCGAGCGCGGCTTCGCCACCACCACGGTGGACAACCTGATCAACTGGACGCGCACCGGGTCGCTCTGGCCGATGACCTTCGGCCTCGCGTGCTGCGCGATCGAGATGATGCATGCGGGCGCCTCGCGCTACGACCTCGACCGTTTCGGCGTGGTGTTCCGCCCGAGCCCGCGCCAGTCCGACGTCATGATCATCGCGGGAACGCTCACCAACAAGATGGCGCCGGCGCTGCGCAAGGTCTACGACCAGATGGCCGAGCCGCGCTGGGTGATCTCGATGGGTTCGTGCGCCAACGGCGGCGGCTACTATCACTACGCCTACTCGGTCGTGCGCGGCGCCGACCGCATCGTGCCGGTGGACATCTACGTGCCGGGCTGTCCGCCGACCGCCGAGGCGCTGCTCTACGGGATCGTGCAGCTTCAGAACAAGATCCGTCGCACCAATACGATCGCAAGATAGATGACGCCCAAGCTCCAGCGCCTGCACGACGCGGTGAAGCGAATCCTGGGCGTCGATCCGGTCGAGCGGCTGGGCGAGATCACCGTGGAAATCGCGGCAGCCGGGTACAGGAACGCCTGCGTGACGCTGCGCGACCACCCGGAGCTTCGCTTCGAGCAGCTGATCGACCTGTGCGGCGTCGACTACTCGACGTACGGAGACCGGCCGCGCCAGGGGCCGCGCTTCGCGGCCGTGCTGCACCTGCTGTCGCTGACCCACAACTGGCGGCTCCGGCTGCGTACGTTCTGCGCCGAGGACGACATGCCGCTGCTGCCCTCCGTCGTGGAGGTGTGGCCTGGCGTCAACTGGTTCGAGCGCGAGGCATTCGACCTCTTCGGCATCGTCTTCGAGGGCCATCCCGATCTGCGCCGCATTCTCACCGACTACGGCTTCGTCGGGCATCCGTTCCGCAAGGACTTCCCGATCAGCGGCCACGTCGAGATGCGCTACGACCCGGAGCAGAAGCGAGTCGTCTACCAGCCCGTCACGATCGAGCCGCGCGAGATCACGCCGCGCGTCGTGCGCGAACCGGAGTACGGGGGCAAGAGGCGCTGATGGCGGAGATCCGGAACTACACGGTCAATTTCGGCCCCCAGCACCCGGCGGCGCACGGCGTTTTGCGGCTGGTGCTCGAAATGGACGGCGAGGTGGTGCAGCGCGCCGATCCCCACATCGGCCTGCTGCATCGCGCCACGGAGAAGCTCGCCGAGGCGCGGACCTGGATCCAGTCCATGCCCTACATGGACCGGCTCGATTACATCTCGATGATGTGCAGCGAGCACGCCTACGTCATGGCGATCGAGAAGCTGCTCGGGATCCAGGTGCCGATCCGCGCGCAGTACATCCGCGTCATGTTCGACGAGATCACGCGCATCCTCAATCACATCTTCGGCGTCGCGACGCTCGGCCTCGATCTCGGCGCGATGACGGTGTTCCTCTACGGGTTTCGCGAGCGCGAGGACCTGCTCGACTGCTACGAGGCGGTGTCCGGCGCGCGCATGCACGCGGCCTACTACCGGCCGGGCGGCGTGTACCGCGACCTGCCGGACTCCATGCCGCAGTATCAGGCGCAGCATACGAGGAATGCGCGGACGCTCGCCGAAATGAACGCCAACCGGCAGGGATCCCTGCTCGATTTCATCGAGGATTTCACCGAGCGCTTTCCGAAGTGCGTGGACGAGTACGAGACGCTGCTCACCGAGAACCGGATCTGGAAGCAGCGCACGGTCGGCATCGGGGTGGTCCCGCCCGAGCTGGCGATCGCGCGCGGCTTCACCGGCCCCATGCTGCGCGGCTCGGGCGTTGCCTGGGACCTGAGGAAGAAGCAGCCCTACGAGGTCTACGACCGGCTCGATTTCGACGTCGTCGTGGGAAAGAACGGCGATACCTACGACCGCTACCTGGTGCGCGTGGACGAGATGCGCCAGTCGAACCGCATCATCAAGCAGTGCGTGGACTGGCTGCGCAAGAACCCCGGCCCGGTCATCACCGACGACCACAAGGTCGCCCCGCCCTCGCGCGTCGAGATGAAAGGCAGCATGGAGGAGCTGATCCACCATTTCAAGCTCTTCACCGAGGGCATGCACGTGCCCGAAGGCGAGGCTTACGCAGGAGTCGAGGGCCCGAAGGGCGAATTCGGGGTCTACTTCATCTCCGACGGCGCCAACAAGCCCTACCGGATGAAGCTGCGCTCGCCCGCTTTCACCCATCTGTCGGCGATGGACGAAATGGTGCGCGGCCACATGCTGGCGGATGCGGTCGCCGTCGTCAGCACGCTGGACATCGTGTTCGGGGAGATCGACCGCTGATGCTGACCACCGGCGCGCTCCAGAGAATCGACCGCGAGATCGCGAAGTATCCGCCGGACCAGAAGCAATCGGCGGTGATGGCGGCGCTCATCATCGCCCAGGACGAGAAGGGGTGGCTCTCCGCCGAAACGATGGATTTCGTGGCGCAGTACCTCGGCATGCCCCCGGTGGCGGTCTACGAGGTCGCGACGTTCTACAACATGTACAACCTCGAGCGCACCGGGCGCTTCAAGCTGACCGTGTGCACGTGCCTGCCATGCGGCCTGCAGGGGTCGCTCGAGGCGGCGGACCACCTCAGGGAGCGGCTCGGCATCGACTTCGGCGAGACCACGCCCGACGGCCGGTTCACGCTGAAGGAGGGCGAGTGCATGGGTGCCTGCGCCATGGCGCCGGTGGTGCTGGTCAACAACAAGAAGATGCACGACTTCATGAGCAGGGAGAAGCTCGACGCCCTGATCGACGAGCTGAAAAAGCGCTGACATGCTCGACTACGGACCCGACGCGATCCTGATGGCCGGCCTGGACGGCCGCAACTGGCGGCTGAAGGACTACGAGGCGCGTGAAGGTTATGCCGCCTTGAAGAAGATCATTTCGCAGAAGGCAAGACCGGAAGACCTCATCGCCGAAATCAAGAAATCCGCCCTTCGCGGGCGCGGCGGCGCGGGCTTCCCGACCGGCCTCAAGTGGTCGTTCATGCCGCGCCAGTTCCCGGGCGCGAAATACGTGGTGTGCAACTCCGACGAGGGCGAGCCCGGCACCTGCAAGGACCGCGATATCCTGCGCTACAACCCGCACGCCGTGATCGAGGGCATGATCATCGCGGGCTACGCGACGGGGTCCGTCGCGGGCTACAACTACATCCACGGCGAGATCTGGGAAGTCTACGAGCAGTTCGAGGAGGCCCTCGAGGAGGCGCGCAAGGCCGGCTATCTCGGCCGGAACATCCTCGGCTCGGATTTTTCGTTCGAGCTGCACGCGCATCCCGGCTACGGCGCCTACATCTGCGGCGAGGAGACGGCGCTGCTCGAGTCGCTCGAGGGCAAGAAGGGCCAGCCGCGCTTCAAGCCGCCGTTTCCCGCGAGCTACGGGCTTTACGGCAAGCCGACCACGATCAACAACACCGAGACCTTCGCCGCGGTGCCGTGGATCGTGCGCAACGGCGCGGACGCGTTCCTCGCGCTCGGGCGCCCGAACAACGGCGGCACGAAGATTTTCTCGGTCACCGGACACGTCAACCGGCCGGGCAACTACGAAGTGAGGCTGGGAACGCCTTTTGCCCGGCTGCTGGAGATGGCGGGAGGCGTTTACAAGGGAAACCGGTTGAAAGCAGTGATTCCCGGCGGCTCGTCCATGCCCGTGCTGCCTGCCGGGATCATGATGAAGACCGACATGGACTATGACTCGATTGCCAAGGCGGGGTCGATGCTCGGATCCGGCGCCGTGATCGTGATGGACGAGCGGACCTGCATGGTGCGCGCGCTCGAGCGGCTTTCGTACTTCTACTTCGAGGAGTCGTGCGGCCAGTGCACGCCATGCCGCGAGGGCACGGGGTGGCTGTACCGGGTGGTGCACCGGATCGAGACAGGCGAAGGCCGGCCGGAGGACCTGGCGCTGCTCGATTCCGTCGCCGACAACATCGCCGGCCGGACCATCTGCGCGCTCGGCGACGCCGCCGCGCTGCCGGTGAAGAGCTTCCTCAGGCATTTCCGCGACGAATTCGTCTATCACATTCAAAACAAAGCCTGCCGGCCGGGCACCGCGGAGCCCCGATGGGGGCGCGCCGGCGCGCGCCGCACGGCCTCCCTCGAGGAGGCCGCGTAGATGCTCAAGCTCGAGATCGACGGCCGCGAGGTCGAAGTCCCGCACGGTGCGACCGTGATGGATGCGGCCCGCAAGCTCGGCATCTACGTTCCGCACTTCTGCTACCACCGGAAGCTCTCCATCGCGGCCAACTGCCGCATGTGCCTAGTGGAGGTCGAAAAGGCACCCAAGCCCCTTCCTGCGTGCGCGACGCCCGTGACCGACGGCATGAAGGTGCGCACCGCCTCGCCCGTGGCGAAGATCGCCCAGAATGGGGTGATGGAATTTCTCCTCATCAACCATCCGCTCGATTGCCCGATCTGCGACCAGGGCGGCGAATGCCAGCTTCAGGACCTCGCGGTCGGATACGGAAAGGGCGCCTCGCGCTACACCGAAGAAAAGCGCGTGGTCCTGAGCAAGGACGTCGGCCCTCTGGTCGCCGCGGAGGAAATGAGCCGCTGCATCCAGTGCACGCGCTGCGTGCGCTTCGGCCAGGAAATCGCGGGAGTGATGGAGCTCGGCATGATCGGCCGCGGCGAGCACTCGGAGATCGCCGCGTTCGTGGGCCGTACCGTCGACTCGGAGCTCTCGGGGAACATGATCGACCTCTGCCCGGTGGGCGCGCTTACCTCGAAGCCGTTCCGCTATTCGGCGCGCACCTGGGAGCTCGCGCGCCGCAGGTCCGTCTCGCCGCACGACGGGCTGGGCGCGAATCTGGTGGTGCAGGTGAAGCAGGGCCGCGTAATGCGCGTGCTGCCGCTCGAGAACGAGGCGGTGAACGAGTGCTGGCTCTCGGACAAGGACCGGTTCTCTTACGAGGCGCTCAATTCGCCCGAGCGGCTCACCCGGCCGATGGTGAAGACGAGCGGGCAATGGCGGGAGGTCGGCTGGCAGGAGGCACTGGAAACGGTTTGCTCGGAAATCCGCAATTCGGGTTCCGACATGGGTATCCTGGCAAGTCCCCACGCGACCCTCGAAGAGCTCCATCTTGCGGGGAAGCTGGCGAGGAGCACCGGCGGCGCGGCCGATTTCCGGCTGCGGCATTCGGATTTCTCCGGCGACGGCGCGCGCGCGGGCATTCCCTGGCTCGGGATGCCGGTCGCCGGGCTCGGCGGCCTGGATTCGGTGCTCGTGATCGGATCGTTCCTGCGCAAGGACCATCCGCTCATCGCACAGCGCCTGAGGCAGGCCGCCAGGCGCGGAGCGAAGATCCACGTTCTGCACTCGGCCGACGACGACTGGCTGATGCCGGTCGCCTCGAAGCGGATCGTGCCGCCGTCGCAGATTCCGGGTTGCATCGATTCGTTCGAGGACCGGCTTCGGCAGGGGAAAAGCTCTGCGATCTTCCTCGGGAACTTCGCGCAGCAGCATCCGCAGGCAGCCGCGATCCATGCCGCGGCGCAGGCGCTCGCGAAGGCCACCGGCGCGAAGCTCGGGTTCCTCGGCGAAGCCGCGAATTCGGTGGGCGGCTACCTGGCGGGATTGCCTGCCGGAGGCCACGTGAACGCGGTTCTCGCGAAAAAATCCCTCGTTCTCCTGAACGCGGAGCCGGATCTCGACTGCGCGGACCCGCAGGCGGCGCTGCAGGCGCTGCTGCAGGCGAGGCTGGTCGTGTCGCTGAGCGTGTTCCGGACAGGCCTCGAATACGCGCATGTCCTGCTGCCGGTCGCGCCTTTCAGCGAGACCGCCGGCACCTTCGTGTCCACCGAAGGCCGCGTGCAGAGTTTCGACGCCGCAGTCCCCCCCGCAGGCGAGGCGCGTCCGGCCTGGAAGGTGCTGCGGGTCCTGGGGAGCCTTCTCGGCCTGCCCGGGTTCGAGCACGAGACGATCGAGCAGGTGCGCGCCGAGTGCCTGGAGGGGAAGGACGTGGCCGGGTTGCTCTCGAACGAGATCTCGATCCGGCCCTCCCGGATCGAAACCGCGACATCCGGCCTGCAGCGCGTCTCGGATGTCCCCATCTACTTCGCCGATCCGCTCGTACGCCGGGCGCCGGCGCTGCAGAAGACCCGCGACGCGCGGGTGCCCGCGGCGCGCATGTGCGCGAAGACGCTCGAGGCGCTGCGCGTGGCCCCCGGGCAGGGCGTTCTCGTGAGGCAGGGTGACGGCGAGGCGGTTCTCGCGGCGGAGCGCGACGAGGGGGTTCCCGAGGGATGCGTGCGGATTGCCGCGGGCCACGCCGCCACTGCGCCGCTCGGCGCGATGTTCGGGACGCTGGCCGTGAAGGCGGCCGCGGCGGAGAGGGCCGCCTAGATGCTCGACTGGATCCTGACGCGGCCCGAGGCCTGGTTCGGCCCGGTCTGGGGGCCGGCGGTGGCGGGCGCGGTCGCCGACCTCGCGTTCATCGTTGCGATCCTGGTGCCGCTGTTCATCGCGGTCGCATACCTGACGCTCTGGGAGCGCAAGCTCATCGGCTGGATGCAGATCCGCATCGGCCCCAACCGCGTCACGTTCTTCGGCGTGCCCTGGCTCGGCGGCTGGGCCCAGCCGGTCGCGGACGGCCTGAAGCTGCTCGTCAAGGAAGTGATTCTGCCGACCAACGCGAACAAGGCGCTCTACGTGATCGCGCCGATGGTCGCGATCATGCCTGCGGTTGCGGCCTGGGCGGTCGTGCCGTTCGCGCCCGAGGTCGTGCTCGCCGACATCAACGCGGGGCTGCTCTACATCATGGCGCTCACCTCGTTCGGGGTCTACGGCGTGATCATCGCCGGGTGGGCTTCGAACTCGAAGTACGCCTTCATGGGCGCGATGCGCTCGGCCGCGCAAATGGTGTCCTACGAGCTCGCGATGGGGTTCGCGCTGGTGGTGGTGCTGATGGTCTCCGGAAGCCTCAACCTCTCGGACATCGTGAACGGGCAGGGCAAGGGATGGTTCGCGCAGAAGGGGCTCAACTTCCTTTCCTGGAACTGGCTGCCGCTCGCGCCGATGCTGCTGGTCTACTTCATCTCGGGCGTGGCGGAGACCAACCGTGCACCCTTCGATGTGGTCGAGGGAGAGTCCGAGATCGTCGCCGGCCACATGGTCGAGTACTCCGGAATGGCCTTTGCCCTCTTCTTCCTCGCCGAGTACATGAACATGATCCTGATCAGCGCGCTCACCGCCATCATGTTCTTCGGCGGCTGGCAGGCCCCGATCGACTCGCCGTTCTTCCACCTG
>JBBINV010000079.1:0-14203 GCA_037443705.1 Betaproteobacteria bacterium
CCTGCGAGTTCATCATGGACTACCTGAAGACGCGCGCGCCGTTCTGGAAGAAGGAGCAGGCCGCCGGGGGCGCGCGCTGGGTGGAGGCGAAGAGCTCGGACGACGAAGCCGCGGAGCGCTGGCGGTGACGCCGGCCGCGGTCGCCGCGGTAGGGGCAGGGGCGGCGCTCGGGGCGTGGCTGCGCTGGGCGCTCGGCGCGTGGCTCAACCCGTTTCTGCCGGCGCTGCCGCTCGGCACGCTCGCCGCCAACCTGGTGGGAGGCTACCTTGTAGGCATTGCGGTTGCGTACTTCGCCGACCACGCGAGCCTCGCGCCCGAGGTGCGGCTTTTCGTGATCACCGGTTTCCTCGGCGGGCTCACCACCTTCTCCACGTTTTCGGCCGAGGCAGTGGCGCTGCTGCTGCGCCAGCAATACGGCTGGTGGGCCGCGCACGCGGCGGCGCATCTCGCCGGCTCGATCGCGATGACCCTCGCCGGCATCGCGAGCTGGAACGCGGTGAAAGGATGAGGCCGTGAAAGGGACCGTGCTGCGTTTCTTCGTGCACGAGGGCGAACGGCACGCGCACGAGCTGCTCTACGAATGGCTGCTCGCCGAGGCGAAGCGCGCCGGCATCCCCGGCGGCTCGGCGTTCCGCGCCGTGGCGGGCTACGGGCGCCACGGCGTGCTGCACGAGCAGCACTTCTTCGAGCTGGCCGGGAACCTCCCGGTGCAGGTGGTGTTCTTCACCAGCCGCGAGCAGGCCGAGCAACTGCTGCGGCGCGTGTCGGACGAGAAGCTGCGGCTCGTCTATTCGGTTTCGGAAGCCGAGTTCGGCGTCACCGGGCAGGGCGCCGGTTGAGCGAGATCGTCAGGGCGCCGCCCCGTTCGGTCAGCGAGAGCACTCCCGCGCGGGCGAGCGCCGAGAGCGCCCGATAAAGCGCCTCGTGCGTGAGTCCGAGCTCGGCGGCCCACGCTTTCCTCGTCTGGCGCAACTCGAGCCGGCCGTCGGTGCCTTCGGCCTCGACGTAATGCTCGATGCGCTCGGCCGCGCTCCGCAGGCTCAACCGCTCGTTCTGCGCGCGCAGGGAGCGGACTTCCCGCGCGAGGCGTCGCATCCAGATGCTCCGGAACGCTTCGTCGCCGCGCAGGGCCTCGCGAAACGGCTCGATCGGCAGTCCGAGCAGCCGGCTCGGCGCCGCCGCTACCGCGTCGCAGTGGTAGCGGGGCGATTCCAGGCTGGCCTCGGCGATGAATCCGGAACGGGCGCGCTGCAGCACGATCTCGGCGCCGTTGCGCGAGCGCCGCACGAGCCGCATGTCGCCGTCGATCACCCAGTACATCCGGCGCGGGCGATCGCCGAGCCGGAAAAGCGTTTCCCCGGCCGCCATGCCGATTGCGGCCGCGCGGCGGCGCAGCGCCTCCGGCAGCGCTTCGGGTTCGTTGGCAAGGGCCGCGTCCATGTGATCGCGATCATACGCGACTGGCGAGACGCGGCCCTAGCCTGCGCCCCTCGTTCGACAGGTTTCGGAGGAAGGCGATGAAGGTTTCGAGGACGTCCCTCGCGCTCGTTGCGGGCGCGGCATTCGCGGTGGCCGGCTACACGGCGTTCGCCCAGCACGCGCATCACGGCCCGGCCGACACTCGGCAACTCGTCAGGTTTCCCGATGAGCTGCGAATGCACACCATCGCGAACATGCGCGACCACCTGCTCGCGCTGGCGCAGATCCAGGACGCGCTCGCGAAGGCCGAATACGACGAGGCGGGCAGGATCGCCGAGGCGCGCCTCGGCATGACTTCGCTCACCGCGCACGGCGCCCACGAGGTCGCGAAATACATGTCGCAGGGCATGCAGGACGCCGGCACCGCGATGCACCACGGTGCGAGCCGCTTCGCGCTCGAGCTTCAGAAGACCGCGGTGACCGGCGACGTGAAGCCGGCGCTCGCCGCGCTCGCCGAGACGACCAGGGCGTGCGTCGCCTGCCACGCCGGGTATCGGCTGCAATAGCCGTTTACTTCTTCAGCGAGGCGCGGATCCCGGCGAGCTCGGCCTCGGCGAGCGTCTCCTTTTCGAGGAGCTCCCTGGCGCCGCGCTCGAGAAGCATCCGCTCGCGCGTGAGGATCGCGGTCGCCTTGTCGTAGCTCGCGCGCACGATATCGCGCACCGCGACGTCGATCTCGCGCGCGGTCGCCTCGCTGTGCTCGCGCGGCTGCGGCACCGGGACGCCGGCGAGGAACGGCGAGCGCTCCTCCTCGTAGGCGACGTGGCCGAGCGACTTCACCATGCCGTAGCGCATCGCCATCGAGCGCGCGATGCCGGTGACCTTGGCGAGGTCGTCGGCGGCGCCGGTCGAGAGGTGCCCGAACACGAGCTCCTCGGCGGCGCGCCCGCCCAGCAGCACCGCCATCTTGTTCTCGAGCTCCTCGCGCGTCATCAGGAACCGGTCCTCGGTAGGGCGCTGGATGGTGTAGCCCAGAGCGCCTACGCCGCGCGGGATGATCGAGATCTTGTGCACCGGGTCGCAGCCGGGCAGCGACATCGCCACGAGCGCGTGGCCCATCTCGTGGTGCGCGACCACGCGGCGCTCGGCTTCGTTCAGCACGCGGTTCTTCTTCTCGAGCCCCGCGATGATGCGCTCGACCGCACGCGTGAAATCGTCCAGCGTCACCGAGTCTGCGCTGCGGCGCGTGGCGAGCAGTGCCGCCTCGTTCACGAGGTTGGCGAGATCCGCGCCCGAGAATCCGGGCGTGAGGCCCGCAACCTTCTCCAGCTCCACATCCGGCGCAAGGCGAATTTTCTTGACGTGCACCTGCAGGATCTGGATGCGCCCCTTCTTGTCCGGCCGGTCCACCAGCACCTGCCGGTCGAAGCGCCCCGCGCGCAGCAGTGCCGGGTCGAGGATCTCGGGCCGGTTGGTGGCGGCGAGGAGCACGAGCCCCGTGCTCGGATCGAAGCCGTCGAGCTCGGAGAGGAGCTGATTGAGGGTCTGCTCCTTTTCGTCGTGGCCGCCCAGGCCGAAGCTGCCGCGCGCGCGCCCGAGCGCGTCCAGCTCGTCGATGAAAATGATCGCCGGCGCCTTCTGCCGCGCCTGCTCGAAGAGGTCTCTGACGCGCGCCGCGCCCACGCCCACGAACATCTCGACGAATTCCGAGCCGGAGATCGAGAAGAACGCTACGCCCGCTTCGCCCGCGACCGCGCGCGCAAGCAGCGTCTTGCCCGTTCCCGGCGGCCCCACGAGCAGCACGCCCTTCGGGATGCGCGCGCCCAGGCGCCCGTAGCGGCCCGGGTCCTTGAGGAACTCCACGATCTCCTTCAGCTCCTCTTTCGCCTCGTCCACGCCCGCGACGTCCTCGAAGGTCACGCCGGTCTGCTTCTCGACGTACACCTTGGCGCGGCTCTTGCCGATCGCCATGAACCCGCCGAGGCCCTGCTGGCCCGCGAAGCGGCGCACGAGGAAATACCAGACGGCGAAGAACACGAGCGCGGGCACGATCCACGACAGCAGGTCGCGGAGCCAAGTGCTCTCCTGAACGCGCGTGTAGGTGACGCCGTACTTCTCCAGGCGCGCAGCGAGGTCGGGCGGCACCAGGTTGGCGACCGCCACGGTCTTTCGCCCCTCGGGGGACTTGAAGCGGCCGATGATCTTCTCGCCGTTCACCGTCACCTCGTCGATCTTGCCCGCGGCGAGCAGCTTCTCAAACTCGCTGTAGGGCACGACCTCGGTGTGCTGCGCGGTGCTCCAGAGCTGCTGCACCATCATCACCGCGAGCAGCGCGAAGATCAGGTAGGCGACGTTGAACTGGGTCTTCTTCTCCATAAGCGGTATATGGGGCTTGATTACCGGCGCCAAAGCCCCATTATCCTCGCAGGTTTCGTTTCAGGATCAACACGATGCGATTCGACAAGTTCACCACCCGGTTGCAGGAGGCGCTTTCGGAGGCGCAGAGCCTCGCCGTGGGGCAGGACCACCAGCAGATCGCGCCTGCGCACCTGCTGCTCGCGCTCCTTGCGCAGGAGGACGGGGTCGGGGGCCTGGTCGCCAAGGCGGGCGGCAACCCGAACGCGCTGAAAAAGAGCCTGGAGGAATCGGTCTCGCGTCTGCCCAGGGTCGAGGGCACGCCCGGCGAGGTGCACGTTTCGCGCGAGCTCGCAAGCCTGCTCAATGTCGCCGACAAGGAGGCGCAGAAGCGCGGCGACCAGTACATCGCCTCCGAATTGTTCGTCCTGGCCTGTGCGGCTGACAAGGGTGACGCGGGACGCGCGCTGAAGGCTTCGGGGGTCACCCGGCAATCCCTCGAAAAGGCGATCGAACAGATTCGCGGCGGCTCCAGCGTCTCGTCCCAGGCCGATGAGTCGCAGCGGCAGGCCCTCGCGAAGTACACGCTGGATCTGACCGAAAGAGCAAGGCAGGGAAAGCTCGACCCGGTGATCGGCCGCGACGACGAGATCCGGCGCGTGATCCAGATTCTGCAGCGGCGCACCAAGAACAATCCGGTGCTGATCGGCGAGCCGGGCGTGGGCAAGACTGCGATCGTCGAGGGCCTCGCGCAGCGCATCGTGGCGGGCGAGGTTCCCGAGTCGCTGAAGCACAAGCGCGTGCTCGTGCTGGACATGGCGGCGCTGCTCGCGGGTGCGAAGTACCGCGGCGAGTTCGAGGAGCGGCTGAAGGCTGTGCTCAAGGACCTCGCGCACGACGAGGGCAACACCATCGTCTTCATCGACGAGCTGCATACCATGGTCGGCGCGGGCAAGGCCGAAGGCGCGATCGACGCAGGCAACATGCTCAAGCCCGCGCTCGCGCGCGGCGAGCTGCATTGCGTGGGCGCAACCACGCTCGACGAGTACCGCAAGCACGTCGAGAAGGACGCCGCGCTCGAGCGCCGCTTCCAGAAGGTGCTGGTGGGCGAGCCCACGGTGGAGGCGACCATCGCGATCCTGCGCGGCCTCCAGGAGCGCTATGAGCTGCACCACGGCGTCGAGATCACCGACCCCGCGATCGTGGCCGCGGCCGAGCTTTCGCACCGCTACATCAGCGACCGGTTTCTCCCCGACAAGGCGATCGACCTCGTGGATGAAGCCGCCGCGCGCATCAAGATGGAGATCGACTCCAAACCCGAGGCGATGGACCGGCTCGACCGGCGCCTGATCCAGCTCCGGATCGAGAAGGAGGCCGTGAAGAAGGAAGAGGACGAAGCGTCATTGAAGCGCCTGGCGCTGATCGAATCGGAAATCGATTCCCTGCAGAAGGAATATTCCGACCTCGACGAAATCTGGAAGGCGGAGAAGGCGCAGGTCGCGGGCGCGCAGCAGGTGAAGGAGGAGCTCGAGAAACTGAAGCTTGCCATGGAGGAGGCGAAGCGCAGCGGCGACTGGCAGAAGATGTCGGAAATCCAGTACGGAAGGATTCCGCAATTGGAATCCCGGCTCAAGACGGCCGACAAGCCGGTGAAAGCCAGGCTTCTGCGGACCCAGGTCGGTGCCGAGGAGATCGCGGAGGTCGTGTCGCGCGCCACCGGCATCCCGGTCTCCCGGATGATGCAGGGCGAACGCGAGAAGCTGATCCGGATGGAGGAAAGGCTGCACGAGCGCGTGGTCGGGCAGGACGAGGCGGTGCGGCTCGTGTCGGATGCGATCCGGCGCTCGCGCTCGGGGCTCTCGGATCCGAACCGGCCGTACGGGAGTTTCCTGTTCCTCGGGCCCACGGGCGTGGGCAAGACGGAGCTATGCAGGGCGCTCGCCGCTTTCCTGTTCGATTCCGAGGAGCACCTGATCCGCATCGACATGTCCGAGTACATGGAGAAGCACTCGGTCGCGCGCCTGATCGGCGCGCCGCCGGGCTACGTGGGATACGACGAGGGCGGGCAGTTGACGGAGGCCGTGCGGCGCAAGCCCTATGCGGTGATCCTGTTCGACGAGGTGGAGAAGGCGCACCCGGACGTGTTCAACGCGCTGCTCCAGGTGCTCGACGACGGGCGCCTCACGGACGGGCAGGGGAGGACGGTCGACTTCAAGAACACGGTGATCGTGATGACCTCGAACCTCGGCTCGCAGATGATCCAGAGCATGGCCGGCAGCGACTACGGCGTGATCAAGGTCGCGGTGATGGGCGAGGTGAGGGCGCAGTTCCGGCCCGAATTCGTCAACCGCATCGACGAGGTGGTGGTGTTCCACGCGCTCGGCGAGGAACACATCCGCTCGATCGCGCGGCTGCAGCTCCTGATTCTCGGGAAAAGGCTTTCTAAAATCGACTACGAGCTCGAAGTCACCGACGCGGCGCTCGGCGAGCTCGCGAAAGCCGGCTTCGACCCGGTGTACGGCGCGCGGCCGCTCAAGCGCGCGATCCAGTCCGAGCTCGAGAACCCGCTCGCGAAGGCGATTCTCGAGGGGCGCTTTGCGCCCAAGGACACGATCCGCGCCGACTGGCGCGGCGGGCGGATGGTGTTCGAGAAGTCCGCGGTCAGGGCCGCGGCCTGACGCTCGCGTCCTGCAGATCGACGGCGGCAGCGAGCCGCGGAGGAGTCGAGGCGCGGATGCGGCGCGTCTGCTGCAGCAGCTCCTCCCACAGGCCGTCGGTGTCCTTGCGGAACACGATCTCGAGGTCGGCCGAGAGCACCGACCACAGGCCCTGATCGATCTCGGTCCTGAGCTCGCCGGGGCGCCAGCCCACGTACCCGACGTAGTAGCGCGCGTCGTTCGGCGTCGCCTCGATGATGTGGTCGATGGTGTTGGCCCGGAACGCGAGGAACAGGTTCTTCATGAGCGGCACCGAGCCCGCGCCGGGGTTCGCGTCCGCGCGCACCAGCGCCACGAGCGCGCCGCGCGAGAACGGGCCGCCGTAGAACACCGGGTCGACCACTTTCTTCGAGGGCTCGTGCTCCGGGAACAGGCTCCCGAGCGAGCGCTTCGTGGGACGGTTGAGGATCACCCCCACGTGCCCGCCGTTCGGCGCGGGGGCCGCGATCAGCACCGTCTGGCGGTAGTCGAGGTCGCGGAAACCCGGGTGCGCGACGAGCAGGAGCGCCTCCCCCTCTGCCGCCGCGGCCTGCGCCGCAGCAAGCGACGGAGCCAGGGCGAGCGCCGCAAGGACGAGAAAGCGAGCCATCGCTGGCATTCTATCCCTTGTGGCGCGCGGTATTGACCGTGGAGAAAAAAATTCGCGCGCGCCACTTGAATCGCGCCCGGCGCGGTGTTAGCTTTTTCACGGGGAACGCTGCCGCAGCCGGGTCACCGGCGGCGGAGGAAGCGGGATTCCGGGCGACCTGTCCGGATACCGCAATCAGGCGCCGCGGCGAAGGAGGCGGCGCAAGCAGCGGGTCCCGCGGGCGGTCGACGGCCGCTCACAAGTGTGCGCTGCTCTCGCGGCGCCGCCCGGTGGTACCGGGCTTCGGCCCCGCCTCCCATGGCGGGGCTTTTCGTTTCATTCCTCCCAACGTACCGGCCGCGCCTCCGCGCGGCGCACGAGCTCGCGCCACAGCCCGCGCATGTCGCTGCGGAAAACCGTCTCGGCGCTGGCCGGCATCAGGTACCAGCCATCGCGCGCGAACTCGCTCTCGAGCTGGCGCGGCGCCCAGCCCGAGAACCCGGCGTAGAGGCGGTACTTGCGCGCGCGATCGGCGAGCAGCGGGGCGATGTTGTCGGGGTGCATCGTGAGGTAGAGGCCGCGCAGCACGTGGAACGCGGGCGCCGCGGGCGGTGCGTCCGCGGTGAACACCGCGACCAGCGCCTGGCGCATCACGGGGCCGCCGAAGAAGATCGGGTCGCGGTAGTTGCGCGCGGAGAACTCGTCGGAGAGGAATTGGCCGAGCTTGAGCCTGGTGGGCCGGTTGAGGATCACGCCCACGGTGCTCGCGTCCGGCGTCTGCGTCACGAGCACCACGGTCCGGCGGAAATTCGGGTCCGAGAGGCCGGGCTTGGCCACCAGCAGCACCCCGTTCGGCGGCTCGTGCTGCTGCGCACCGGCTCCGGCCGCGGCGAGCAGCCCGGCGGCGATCACGCAGCGTAGCAGCCGAGTCACGTCGCGATTATCCCGCCGGGGATTGACGCCCGGCAATCCTGCGGCGACACTGGCGCGCATGGCGAAGCGAATCCTGGTGCCGGTGGACGGGTCCGAGAGCGCGCTGCGCGCGCTCAGGCACGCGGCAGCGCGCGCGCGCGAATCGAAGGCCGAGATCGACGTCCTGCACGTCGAGCCGCCGGCCCCCTACCAGGAGGCGCGCCTTTACGCGATGCGCGAGGACATCGCGCAGCTGCACAAGGACGCGATCGCGCGCCTCGTCAAGCAGGCGGCTGACGTCCTCGACGCGGAGGGAATCGCGTATCGCAGCCACATCAGAGACGGCGAGATCGCCAACGCCATCGCACGCTTCGCCGAGGACGAGAAAATCGACGAGATCGTCATGGGCACGCGGGGCATGACCGCGCTCGGCCAGGTGCTCCTCGGCTCGGTGGCGAGTCGGGTCGTCCACTTCGTCTCGATCCCGGTCACGCTGGTCAAGTAGAACCGCGCGGATCCGCCGCAGCGGGAGGGGAACGTCCCGGTGTCGCGGAACATCGCCTCGGCGCCGGCGGCACATAAACCGCCGGCGCCTGACCCACGCATAGCGCGACGTCGCCGAGCCATCATCAGCTCGAGCTTTGCTCGCGCCGGAAATCGTTTACCTCGTGATGCGCCGGGGCTTCACGGGTCTTGGGCGGCTTGACGCTCCCGGAACGCCGCGTGGCGATGGTGCGGCAGCTCTGCCTCAATGCTCATCTACGGATGAGCGTATGTATCTCCTGAGCGTTGCGTTTCGGCTTGACGTCAGGCGGCAGGTTGGGACGGACGTACTTTGCGAACCACTCTGCGGCGTCCTTGGACGTCTCCCACACTTCCACGACACGCCAACCGCCCTCAATCGGATGACCAAAATGCATGATGAAACCGGGCGCCTCTTTGAGGGTATCCCCGAGCAGCCGAATCGTCTGCTCGTATCCCTCCTTGGTTTGTCCCGGGACATCAGCACTAATCGCTACAGCCATGTGCATGCCCTCTCGTTGTTATCCGTTGTCGAAAGAATGCTAGAACGATCCGCCCGAAGGTGCAACGATCCAAGAGCAGATCGCACGATCTGCCGGCAGATTTCCATGGGCCGATCGCGCTGACGCGCGCGGATGGCGCTCTGCGTCAGGGCCGGAAGAGCCGAAGGCCCTGGAGGAGCGCGCCCTGCATCGGCCCTCCGATGTAGGGAATCAGCAGGGCGAGCATGAGGAAGCCGACGATGAGGGTGATCGGAAAGCCTACGGCAAAGAGGTTGAGCTGTGGCGCGGCGCGCATGAGGACGCCGAGCGCGAGGTTGACGGCGAGCATGGCGGCGAGCACGGGAAGGGCGAGGTGCAGGCCGATGCGAAAGATCTCGCCGCCCCAGGCGACGAGGGAGTTCCAGCCGCTTCCGGGAAGCGGCGCGGCGGCGACGGGGGCGGCGCTGAAGCTTTCGGCGAGCGCGGCGATGAGCATGAGGTGGCCGTCGACGGCGAAGAAGACGAGCGTGGCGAGCAGTCCCAGGAACATGCCGAGCATCGGAGTCTGACCCGAGTGCTGCGGATCGATGAACGTTGCGAAGGACAGCCCCATTTGCAGGCCGATCACGTCGCCGGCGAGCGCCACCGCGGCGAAGGCGACGTGCATGGAGAGCGCGAGCGCGATGCCTACGAGGAGCTGCTGGACGAGGAGGAGGAAGGCGTCCGGGTCGTCGAGCGGCGGGCCGGGCGGGAGCGACGGGACGAGAAGGATCGTGATCAGGAGCGCGAGGCCGATCTTGACGCGCGCGGGCACGGCGCGGTGGCCGAGCACGGGCGCGGCCGCCACGAGCGCGAGCACGCGCACGAACGGCCAGGCGAACGCCCCGATCAGCGCCTCGAGCTGCCCCGAGGTGATCTGGAGCATCTAGCCCACCATGCTGGGGATAGCGCCGTAGAGGCGCTGCATGAAGCCGGCGAGGAGCGCGATCATCCACGGACCCGCGATCACGAGCATCGCCGCCATCGCCAGGAGCTTGGGGATGAAGGAGAGCGTCATCTCGTTGATCTGGGTCGCGGCCTGGAAGATGCTGACCACCAGCCCGGTGACGAGCGCGGCGCCGAGGAGCGGCGCGGAGACGAGCAGGGTCACCTCGAGCGCCTGCTGGCCGATCGTCATTACCAGTTCGCCGGTCACGTGCCGAAGCTCGCTACGAGAGACCCGATCAACAGCGTCCAGCCATCGACCAGGACGAAAAGCATCAGCTTGAAGGGAAGCGAGATGAGAACCGGCGAGAGCATCATCATGCCCATGCTCATCAACACGCTCGCCACCACCAGGTCGATGATCAGGAAGGGGATGAACACGGTGAAGCCGATCTGGAACGCGGTTTTCAGCTCGCTCGTGACGAACGCGGGCACCACCACGCGAAGCGGCAGCTCCTCGGGCCTTTTCACCTCGGGCTGGGCGGCGAGCTTCATGAAGAGCGCAAGATCGGGCTCGCGCGTCTGACGCATCATGAAGGTTTTCAGCGGCACCTCCGCGCGCGACACCGCCTCGCCCGCGGCGATCTTGTTCTGGGAGTACGGGAGGTACGCGTCGGCGTAGATCCGGTCGAGCACCGGCGCCATCACGAAGAGCGTGAGAAAGAGCGCGAGACCCACGATCACCTGGTTCGGGGGCGAGGACTGCGTGCCGAGCGCCTGCCGAAGGAGCGAGAGCACGATCACGATCCGCGTGAAGCCGCTCATGAGGAGCAGCACTGCGGGCAGGAACGTGAGCGCGGTGAGGAAGACGAGCGTCTGGACCGGCACGCTCCAGCTCTGCCCGCCGCCGGGGATCGGGGTGGAGGTCAGCGAGACGAGGTCCATTTCTCGACGAGGCCCTGGGGGGTTGTTTCCGCAAGAGCACCCTTTGGCATGGCGTGCAGCGCGCTTACACGCCCTGGAGCAACCCCGAGAACCAGCCACGTCCCCTCGATCTCGAGCACCACGACGCGCTCGCGCGGGCCTACGGCGAGCGCGCCGCGCATCGCGAGCGGCGAGCCGCGCGCGGGAGCGATGCGCTGCACGCGGCGCATGAGCCAGGCGGAGCCCGCGATCACGGCGAGCACCGCCGCGAGGCCCGCGAGCGCCTGCAGGAACGCCATCACTTGTTCAGCTTCCGGATGCGCTCGGAGGGCGTGATGATGTCGGTGAGCCGGATGCCGAACTTGTCGTTCACGACCACGACTTCGCCCTGCGCGATCAGGCAGCCGTTCACCAGCACGTCCATCGGCTCGCCGGCGAGGCCGTCGAGCTCGACGACCGAGCCCTGCGCGAGCTGCAGGATGTGCTTGATCGGGATGCGCGTGCGCCCGAGCTCCACGGTGAGCTGCACCGGAATGTCGAGGATCATGTCGATGTCGTGTTGTGCCGCGGGCGGCGTGCCGGGCGCGGCGAAGCTCTCGAACATCCGGGGCGCGGGCTCCGGCGCGCGCGCGGCCGCCTGCTCGGCGAGTGCGGCGCTCCAGTCGTCGGCCTTGGCGGCGCTCTGCGCTTCAGTGGACATCGGGACCTCCGAGGTGGTTTTCTTCGCGCGGCACGGCGAGCAGTTTCTCGACCTTGACCGCGTACTGGCCGTTGAGCGTGCCGTACTTGCACTCGAACACCGGCACGCCGTCGACCGCGGCGGTGATGGTGTCGCGCACGTCCAGCGGGATCACGTCGCCGCGCCGCAGGCCGATCAGCTGCTTCACTTTCACCGGCACCGCGGCGAGCTGCGCGACGAGTTCGACTTCCGCGACCTGGACCTGGCGCGAGAGCATGCGCAGCCACCGCCGGTCCGGCTCCGAGTGGTCGGCCTGGACGCTCGAGTAGAGCAGATCCCGGATCGGCTCGAGCGTGGCGTACGGAAAGCAGATGTGGAAGTCTCCGCCCGCCGCGCCGAGCTCGATCGAGAACGTCGTCGTGACCACGATCTCGGTGGGCGTGGCGATGTTCGCGAACTGGGTGTGCATCTCGGAGCGCACGTGCTCGAACCTGAGCGAGTACACCGGGTGCCAGGCGCGCTGGTATTCGTCGAACACCACGGCGAGCAGGCGCTGGATGATGCGCGTTTCGGTGGGCGTGAAATCGCGCCCCTCCACGCGGGTGTGGAAGCGGCCGTCGCCGCCGAAAAGGTTGTCCACGACCGTGAACACGAGGCTCGGGTCGAACACGAACAGCCCCGAGCCGCGCAGCGGCCGCACCTGCACGACGTTGAGGTTGGTCGGCACGACGAGGTTTCGGATGAACTCCGAGTACTTGATCACGCGCACCGGCCCCACGGAAATCTCGGGGCTGCGCCGCATGAAGTTGAACAGCCCGATCCGCAGCTGCCGCGCGAAGCGCTCGTTGATGATTTCGAGCGTCGGCATGCGGCCGCGCACGATCCGCTCCTGCGTGGCGAGGTTGTACGGCCGGATGCCGCCGGCGGGAGCGGACTCGGCCGGCGCCTCCTGCTCGCCCGTGACGCCCTTCAGGAGCGCATCGACCTCGTCCTGCGAGAGGAATTCGCTCGCCATCGCGCCGCTACTGGATGATGAAGGCGGAGTAGTGCACGGCGGCGATGCCCTTGGCCGGATCCTCGGCCGCCGGAAGAGGCGCGCGCGCGACCCTGAGCAGCTCGTGCGAGAGCCTCGATTTCCCCTCGACCGTGCCGAGCTCGCCCGGGCTCTTGCCCGAAAGGAGCAGCAGGATGTTGGAGCGGATCACCGGCATGTGCGTCTTCATCGCGTCGGCGACCCCGGCGTCGGTCACCTGGTAGGTCAGCCCGACCTGCAGGTAATGCTCGGCGCTGCCGTCGTCGCGCAGGTTCACGGTGAAGGCTTCGAGCGGCACGAACACCGGCGGCTTCGGCGCCTCGGGCTTGGGCGCCGAGGGGTTCTCCATCGCGTACTGGAAGCCGAACGCGCCGGCGGTCACGAGCGCGAGCGCGCCGAGCAGCGCCATGACCGGTCCCTTGCCGCGCTTTCTGCGCGGCGGCGCCTCGTCCTCGGGCGCCGCCCCGGCCTCGCTCTTCGCCTTCGGGTCCGCCTTCGCCCTGGGGTCGGGCTTCGCCTTCGAGTCTTCCTTCGGTTTCTTTTCCGCTGCCATGTTCGGTTCCTATTGTGGGAGGAGAAATCGATCCGGCATGGCCGGATTAGCGCGCGAAACGGCGGACAGTTCTCCGGCTGTCCTCAGGCGAACACGTCCACGAGCCGGATTCCGCCGGTGCGCTCGGGTGTCGCCGCTTCGGATTCTTCCGGAGGGTCGTTCCGGGCGGGCAGAGCGTCCTGCGCCTGCGGCCCGCGGCGCGGGAGCTCCGCGCCGACCGACGCATCCGCCAGCGACAGCCCGTGCGCCGAGAGCATTTCGCGCAGGCGCGGCAGGGCCTCCGCGATCGCCTCGCGCGCGAGCGGCTGCTCGGCCGCGAACGCCACCCGCGCTTCGCCTTCGGCCACGCTCACGCGCATTTCCACGGGTCCGAGCTCGGGCGGATTGAGCGCGATCGACGCGCTCCCGGTGCCCGCGCGAACCGCCACCGTGACGTGCGCGGCGAACGCCTCGTCGAAGCCGGGCGCATGGATCGGCGCCGCCACGCGCATCGGATGCGCGTGCGGCGCCGGCGCCTTGTGGTGCTCCGACGCGGCCGGAGCGAGCACCGGGGGCGGAACGGCGTCCGGCTGCGGTTGCGCCGAGGCGGTCTCGGCGGGCGCTGCGACCGCCGCAACGGCTGCCGGAGGAGGCGTTTGCGTCGCCGCCGCCGGCGGCGGCGATCCTGAATCGAGCTTCGGCTCCGGCTTCGGTTCGGGCCGGGTTTCGAATTTCGTCTCGGTCGCCGGCCGGATTTCCGGCCCGATTTCCGGTCCGGTTTCCAGTCCGGTTTCGGGCCCGGATTTCGAAACGGTTGCCGGAGCCACGGGCAGTTCGACCCGCACAGGCAACGGGACATTCGCCGGCGTGAGCGCAGCCCCGGGTTCCTCCTTCGGCGCCGCGCGCTTCGCGGCGGGTCTGGCTGCGGGTTTGTCGTCCGTTTCCGCCGCGGCCGGATCGAGCGCCGCTTCGAGCAGTTCGGCGAATGGCGGGAGCGCGGTGGCCATGTCTCCCGGAATCGCCAAAGCGGGCTCCGCCGGGCCGGTGGCCGGAAGGGTGGCCGCCATGGGTGTCGTCGTAATCATCGGATGTCTCCTGAGTCGCGGTGGCGGCGGGCTGCCGCCTCGTCCTGCGCG
>JBBINV010000080.1:0-13917 GCA_037443705.1 Betaproteobacteria bacterium
GTAGCCGCCGACGCTCGCCAGCAGATCGATCACCGTGCGCACGTCGGTGTCCACGAAATCCACCGAGACCCGCCCGTCGCCGTCCTGCCGCGGGGCTTCCACCGTAGCGTCAGGCGCGGGAGTCGCCTGAGCCGCAACCGGCTGCGCGGGCGCAGGCGCCGCAGCGGGACGCGGCGCCTCGGGCTGCGGGCGCGGCTCGGCCGCCATCGGTGCGGGCTGCTCGGGGACGATCCCCTTGACCGCCGCCTCCTGGCGCTCGCGCTTCGGCTCGGCCTCGGCGCCCGGCGCCTTCGGCTCCTCGGGCGCCTCGACCAGTTCGTAGCTCGCGGGCACGTGCTCCATCTGATTGAGCTCGTCGTGCCTGAGACGCTGCACCTTGTAGTGCGGCGTATCCAGGTGCGAGTTCGGCACCAGCACGATGTTGACCTTGAGGCGCGCCTCGAGCTTCTGGATCTCCGTGCGCTTCTCGTTCAGCAGGAAGCTCGCGACGTCGACCGGCACCTGCGCGTGCACCGCGCCGGTGTTCTCCTTCATGGCCTCTTCCTGGAGGATGCGAAGGACGTGCAGCGCCGTCGATTCGGTGCCGCGGATGAACCCGGTGCCGCTGCAGCGCGGGCAGCTGATGTGCGCCGTCTCTTCGAGCGACGCCTGGAGCCGCTGGCGCGACAGCTCCATCAGCCCGAAGCGCGAAATCTTGCCGATCTGCACGCGCGCGCGGTCGTAGCGGAGGGCGTCGCGGAACCGGTTCTCGACTTCGCGCTGGTTCTTCTGCGACTCCATGTCGATGAAGTCGATCACGATCAGACCCCCGAGGTCGCGCAGCCTCAGCTGCCGCGCCACCTCGTCGGCGGCCTCGAGGTTGGTGCGGTACGCCGTCTCCTCGATGTCGCCGCCGCGCGTCGCGCGGGCGGAGTTCACGTCGATCGCGACGAGCGCCTCGGTGTGGTCGATCACGATCGAGCCGCCCGAGGGCAGGCTCACCTGGCGCGAGTAGGCGCTCTCGATCTGGTGCTCGATCTGAAAGCGCGAGAAAAGCGGCACGTCGTCCCGGTACAGCTTCACCTTGCCGACGTTGGCGGGCATCACGGTCTGCATGAAGGCGCGCGCCTGCTCGTAGATCTCTTCGGTATCGATCAGGATCTCGCCGATGTCGGGCTGGAAGTAGTCCCGGATCGCGCGGATCACGAGGCTCGACTCGAGGTAGATGAGGAAGGGCTTCTTCGCCTGCTCCTGGGCGGCGCCTTCGACCGCGCGCCAGAGCTGCAGCAGATAGTTGAGGTCCCACTGCAGCTCCTCCAGGGACCGGCCGATCGCCGCGGTGCGCGCGATCACGCTCATGCCCTCCGGCACCTGGAGCCGGTCGAGCGCATCGCGCAGCTCGTTGCGGTCCTCGCCCTCCACGCGGCGCGACACGCCGCCGCCGCGCGGGTTGTTGGGCATCAGCACGAGGTAGCGCCCGGCCAGGCTGAGAAAAGTGGTGAGCGCCGCCCCCTTCGAGCCGCGCTCGTCCTTCTCGACCTGAACGATCAGCTCCTGGCCCTCGCTGACGGCGTCCTGGATGCGCGCCCGGCCGACATCGACGCCGGGTTTGAAGTAGCTTCGGGCGACTTCCTTGAACGGAAGGAACCCATGACGCTCCTCCCCGTAGTCGACGAACGCCGCCTCGAGGCTCGGCTCGACCCGGGTGATGATGCCCTTATAGATGTTGCTCTTGCGCTGTTCCCTCGACGCGGATTCGATGTCCAGGTCGACGAGCCGCTGCCCGTCGACGATCGCAACGCGCAGCTCTTCGGCCTGCGTCGCGTTGAAAAGCATTCGCTTCACTTCGTGTTCTCCTGCGCGCGCAGGAGAGACCCGGTGCTCGGTCGGTCAGTGTTCCCCCAGGGGAAGAATGGACGAAAGGACTACCGTGAGTCTGATGCTGCGCGCGATTCCGTTACCATCGCTACTTCCGGTGAGCGAGATTAACCATTGCTTCAGGCCCGGCTGCGGCCGGACAGGAGGCGTGTGGCAGGTTCCGACGCGTGGTTTGCGCTTGCCGCGTCCCGGGGTTCCTGTGCCTCGCAACTCGAAGCAGGTCCCGGGATCATACGGAAAATGAACGACTTAAGCAAGGCTCGGGCCACTGTGCTCGAAGTAGGCGAGGAAAGCGCCGCTCAGCGCATCGACAATTTCCTGCTCCGGCATCTGAAGGGCGTGCCGAAGAGCCATGTCTACCGCGTGCTCCGGAGCGGCGAGGTGCGCGTCAACAGCGGCCGGGTCAAACCCGAGTACCGGCTACGGGTGGGCGACAGGGTCCGGGTTCCGCCGGTGAGGACGGGGATTCGGGGGGAATTGCCGCCCGCCGCCGCGATTGCGCTCAAGATCATTCATGAGGACCCTCAACTTCTCGTGATCGACAAGCCTTCCGGCATGGCGGTCCACGGCGGCAGCGGCGTGAGCTTTGGCATGATCGAGTCGCTGCGCGCCGCGCGCCCGCAGGCGAAGTTCCTGGAGCTCGCGCACCGTCTGGACCGTGACACCTCGGGGCTTCTGTTGATCGCCAAGAAGCGCAGCGCCCTGGTCGAGCTGCATCGCATGCTTCGTGAAGGCAATATCGAAAAGGACTATCTCGCCGTCGTGAAGGGCGTGCCGCGAAAGAGGGCGTTCGAGATCCGGGATCCGCTCCACAAGCACGTCACCGCCGGCGGCGAGCGCCGCGTGAGCGTCGGCGAGGGCGGGATGGCGGCCGCTACGGGCGTTGCGCTGCTCGGGCATTCGCGCGAGTACAGCCTGCTTCGGCTGCGGCTCATGACGGGAAGGACCCATCAGATACGGGTCCACCTCGCTCATGTCGGCCATCCCGTGCTCGGCGACGGCAAGTACGGCGACTTCGCGCTGAACCGCGCCGTGGCGAAGGAGGGGGTGGGGCGACTATTCCTGCACGCGTGGCGGATCGCGTTCCGCCACCCCGCGACCGGCGAGACGATGTCGCTCGAGGCGCCGCTGCCGCCGGACATGGCGCGCTTCGCGGCCGATCGCTTTCCGTCATGCGCTATCCGCTGATCGTGTTCGACTGGGACGGCACGCTGATCGACTCGGCGGCGACCATCGTCGACTGCATCCAGGAGGCGGCGCGCGACATGGCGCTGCCGGTGCCCGACCGCGAGACGGCCAGCCACGTCATCGGGCTGGGTCTGCATGACTCGCTGCGCCATGCGGTGCCGGCGCTCGCCGAGGAACGCTACGGCGAGTTCGTGGGGCGCTATCGCCGGCACTTTCTGGCGCGCGAGGACGCGATGCAGCTCTTTCCGGGGGTGCGGGAGCTGCTCGCGCGCCTCAACGAAAGGGGCCATTGGCTTGCGGTGGCGACCGGCAAGAGCCGCGCCGGACTGAAGCGCGCGCTGGCGGCGAGCGGCCTGGCGGCGCATTTCGTGGCGACGCGCTGCGCGGACGAGACGAATCCCAAGCCGCATCCGGCGATGCTGCTCGAGCTCATCGGAGAACTGGATGTGGATTGCACGCGCGCGCTGATGGTCGGTGACACGTCCCACGACATCGAGATGGCCCGCAGCGCCGGCGTCGCGGCGCTGGCGGTCGGGTACGGCGCGCACCCGGCGGAGTCCCTTCGCGCGCTCGGGCCGCTCGAGTGCGTCGCGAGCGTGGCGGAGCTCAGGGCATGGCTCGAGCGGAACGCCTGATCTGCGCTTCGAGCGCGCTCGCGGACTCGGGCACCGCGGTCCGCTTCGAGATCGAGTACTTCGGTGAAACCGCGCCGGCGTTCGCGGTGCGCGTCGAGGGAAAGGTGCACGCCTATCTCAATCGCTGCGCTCACATGCCCATGGAGCTCGACTGGCGGCCCGGCGAAGTCTTCGACGCCGACGGACGCGATTTGATATGCTCGACCCACGGTGCGACGTACGCCGCGGCGAGCGGCCAGTGCCTGGGCGGGCCGTGCGGCGGAACGCCGCTCGTGCCCCTGAGGGTCGAGGAGCGCGCGGGCAACGTCTACTTTCTGGGTTGCGACGATGACTGAGAACGGCGGTCGGTGGGAGCGCGAGCTGATCGAGAGGCTCGCCACGGCGGCGCTCAAGGAGCAGCGGCGCTCGCGCATGTGGGGCATCTTCTTCAAGCTGCTCACCTTCGCCTACATCACCGTGATCATCTTGCTCGCGGTGGACTGGAAAGGACGCGCGGAGGCGGTCGGCGCCAGGCACACCGCGCTGGTCGAGGTGAGCGGGCTCATCGCCCCCGGCACCGACTCGAGCGCCGAGAAGGTGACGACCGCGCTCAATGCCGCGTTCAAGGACAGGAACACGCAGGGCGTGGTCCTGCGGATCAACTCGCCCGGCGGCAGCCCCGTTCAGGCGCAGACCATCTTCGACGAGATGCGCCGGCTGCGCCGCAAGTATCCCGCGATCCCGCTCTACGCCGTGGTCGAGGACCTGTGCGCCTCGGGCGGCTATTACGTCGCGGCCGGCGCGGATCGCATCTTCGTGGCGAAATCGAGCATCGTCGGCTCGATCGGCGTGCGCATGGACGGTTTCGGCGTCACCGGCCTCATGGAGAAGCTCGGCATCGAGCGGCGGCTTCTGACCGCGGGCGAGAACAAGGCGATGCTCGACCCGTTCCTTCCGCTCGAGGAAAAGCACAAGCAGGTCGCGCTCGCTCTGATGCAGGAGATCCACCAGCAATTCATCGGCGCCGTGCGCGAGGGACGCGGCAAGCGCCTGAAGGAAACCCCCGAGATCTTCTCCGGGCTCGTCTGGAGCGGCGCAAAAGCGATCGAGCTCGGCCTTGCGGATGCGGTCGGCAGCCTCGACTCGGTGGCGCGCGACGTCGTCAAGGCCGAGGACATCGTCGACTTCACGCAGAAGGAGAACCTCGCCGAGAAGTTCGCCCGCCGCTTCGGCGCCGGGGTCGCGGGCGCGCTGCTCGAGTTCGCCGCGCGCACGGGAACCTCGATCCGTTAGCGCGCGAGCAGCAGGTACACGGTCGGCCGCTTGCCGAGGGCAGGCCTGGATTTCCTCCACTCGGCGATCGACCGTGTCGCGATGCTTTCCTCAGGCAGCGTCAGCCCGGTCGCGAGAGTCAGGCGCGTCGCCGGGGCACAGGTGTCCAGCAGCGCCGCGACAAGTGCGTCGTTGCGGTACGGCGTCTCGATGAAGATCTCGGTTTCGCGTTCGCGCCGCGAGCGCATCTCGAGCTGCCTTATGCGCTGAACCCGCTCGCGTGCATTTCTGGGCAAATACCCGCAAAAGGCGAACCTCTGACCTTCCAGTCCGGAAGCCATCAGGGCGAGCACGATGGAGCAGGGGCCGACGAGCGGAACGACGCGAAAGCCCTCGCGATGCGCGGCCTCGACGAGCGCCGCGCCGGGGTCCGCGATCGCGGGGCAGCCTGCCTCGGACAGCAGGCCGAGCGGACGCCGTTTGCGCAGCGGCTCCAGGAGCGATGCAACGTCGTTTCCGATGACGGCAATGTTCAGTTCCCGCACCGGCATGCCGAGCGCGCCGAGGAAGGCGCGCGCGCTCTTTGCGTTCTCCACCGCGAAGTCGCGCAGCGATTTGACGATCTCGAGGCTTGCGGCGGGAAGCGCCTCCTGCGGCGGTCCGCCCAGGGGCGAAGGGATGGCGTAAAGGATCAAAGCACCGGGAGGCCGGACTCGGCGAGCAGCTCGGTGAGCGCGATCAGCGGGAGCCCCACGAGCGCGGTCGGGTCGTCGGTCTCGATGCGCGCGATGAGCGCGATGCCGAGACCCTCGGACTTCGCGGCACCGGCGCAGTCGTACGGCTGCTCCCGATCGAGATACCGTTCGATCGCGGCGCGGCTGAGGTTGCGGAAGGTGACGCGGCACGGAACGAGGCGCGAGCGCACCGTGCCGTCGCGCGCATCGAGCACGCTCACCGCGGTGTCGAACGTGGCCATGCGTCCGCTCATGGCACCGAGCTGGCGCAACGCGTTCTCGCGGTTGCCGGGCTTTCCCAGGCGCTCGCCACCGCACGACGCGACCTGGTCGGAGCCCACGATCAGCGCCTCCGGATGGCGTAACGCAGCCGCGCGCGCCTTTTCCACCGACAGGCGCAGCGCCGATTCGGCGGGCGATTCGCGGACGAGCGGCGATTCGTCGGTGCGCGGGTCTGCGGTCTCGAAGTCGAGGCCCAGACGCCGCAGAAGCGCCATCCGATAGCGTGAGGTGGACGCCAGGACTAGCTTCCGTGGTTGATCCATGACTTTGTTTTGACTGGGATTTTCAGGAATGATACCATTCGTCCTTTTATGCCGCATCAGCCGGTCATCGACGGGTTCGAGTTCGCGCGGGCCGGTTCGAGGCTGAGCGGGGGCTGGTCGCTCGGAGATTTTCCGCGGTTGCGGGAGGTCCTCCGCGAGCCGCTCGGGGAATTGCGCTACGAGCTGCAGGGGCTGCCGGAGCTTCAGGGGCGTCCGGCGCTGCAGCTTTCGGTCGAGGCGACGCTGCGCGTCACCTGTCAGCGCTGTCTCGGGCCGCTCGAGTTACCGCTGCGCGCGCAGGCTACGTTGCTGCTTTTTTCGGGCGAAGCCGAGATCTCCGGCTCGCCGGTGGAGGCCGAAGGGCCGGATAGCATCGTCGCGGGGCGGGAAATGGCGATCCGTGACCTGATCGAGGACGAAGCGCTGCTCGCGATTCCGCTTGCGCCGCGGCACGAGCAGTGTGCGATGCGAGCGGGAAGCGAAGCCGAGGCGCGCCGCATGCCGTTCGCCGGCCTGCGCGGGATGCTCGGCGGCGGAAAGCGTTAGGCAGACAGACCTTCAAGGAGCTGAAAATGGCAGTTCAGCAGAACCGGAAAACCTCCTCCAAGCGCGGCATGCACCGGTCGCACGATTTCCTTGCGCCGCCGGCGCTCGCGGTCGAGCCGACCACCGGCGAGGTGCATCTGCGCCACCGCATCAGCCCGACCGGCTACTATCGCGGTAAGAAGGTTACCCGCGGCAAGGGCGAGTAGGCGCCGGAGACGGGAACGCTATCCCTGTCCGCCGGGTGGTGATCACCCTGGCCATCGACTGCATGGGCGGCGATCACGGCCCCCGTGTGACGGTGCCCTCCGCGCTCGAGCTGCAGCGCGGCCGTGCCGACGTCGACCTCGTGCTGGTCGGGCCGCGCGACGCCCTCGAGGCGGAGCTCGGCGCGCGCGGTGCGGCCGCCGGGCCGCGGCTTCGCGTGCACCACGCCTCCGAGGTGGTGGGCATGGACGAGCCGCCGGCGCAGGCGCTTCGCTACAAGAAGGATTCGTCCATGCGCGTCGCGGTGAACCTGGTGCGCAGCGGCGAGGCGCACGCCTGCGTGAGCGCCGGAAACACCGGCGCGCTGATGGCGATCTCGCGCTTCGTGCTGAAGACGCTTCCCGGAATCGACCGCCCGGCGATCGCCACGGTGCTGCCCAACATGAAAGGCGGCTACACGTACGTGCTCGATCTCGGCGCGAACGTCGATTGCACGCCCGAGCAGCTGATGCAGTTCGGTGTCATGGGCGCGATGCTCGTGGCGGCCGTGGAGCACAAGGAGCGGCCGTCGGTGGGCCTGCTCAACATCGGCGTCGAGGACATCAAGGGCAACGACACCGTGAAGCGCGCGGCCGACCTGCTGCGTGCGAGCGGCCTGAATTTTCACGGGAACGTGGAGGGCGACGACATTTACCGGGGGACCGTGGACGTGGTGGTGTGCGACGGGTTCGTCGGCAATTCCGTGCTGAAGGCCTCGGAAGGCGTCGCGACCATGATCGTAGGCTTCCTGCGGCAGGAGTTCGCGCGCAACCCGTGGCGCAGGCTCGCGGCGCTCGCGGCGATGCCCGTGCTCAGGGCGCTGCGCGAGCGCATGGATCCGGGCCGCTACAACGGCGCAAGCCTTCTCGGATTGCGCGGCATCGTGATCAAGAGCCATGGCTCGGCCGATGCGTACGCATTCGGGCGCGCGCTGCGCCGCGCCGAAGACGAAGTCCGCAACGAGGTCGTGCGGCGCATCACTCAGCGCATGGCCGAGATGCATCCGCAGCCGCAATGAGCGTCTACTCGAGAATCGTCGGCACCGGCAGCTACCTGCCGCCGCGCATCGTCACGAACGACGAACTCTCGCAGCGCCTGGATACGAGCGACGCCTGGATCCGCGAGCGCACCGGAATCGGGGAACGGCGCGTTGCCGACGAATCGCAGGCCTCGAGCGACCTTGCGCTCGAGGCGAGCCGCGAGGCGCTGGCCGCGGCCGGCCTGGCCGCCTCCGAGATCGATCTGATCGTCGTCGCGACCTCGACGCCGGATTTCATCTTTCCGAGCACCGCGTGCCAGCTGCAGGCGAAGCTCGGCGGCGCCGGCGGCGCGGCATTCGACGTGCAGGCGGTGTGCAGCGGGTTCGTCTATGCGCTCGCCACGGCGGACGGATTCCTCCGAAGCGGCGCGAGCCGGCGCGCGCTCGTGGTCGGAGCGGAAGTGTTTTCGCGGATTCTCGACTGGAACGACCGCCGCACCTGCGTGCTGTTCGGCGACGGCGCGGGCGCGGTGGTGCTCGCCGCGGGCGACGCCCCTGGCATCCACGCCTCGCGGCTGCATGCCGACGGGCGGCTTACCGGTCTGCTCTCGGTGCCCGGCAACGTGAGCCACGGAAGGATCATCGGCTCGCCCTACCTGCAGATGAACGGCCAGGGCGTGTTCAAGGTCGCGGTGCGGGTGCTCGAAGAAGTGGCGCGCGAGACGGTCGCCGCGGCGGGCATGAAGCTCGAGGACGTCGACTGGCTGATTCCCCACCAGGCGAACATTCGGATCCTGGAGGCCACCGCGCGCCGCCTCGGCCTGCCGCGCGAACGCCTCGCGGTGACGGTCGACCGGCACGGCAACACGTCTGCGGCCTCGGTGCCGCTTGCGCTCGACGAATACGTCCGCAGCGGCAGGATCCGCGCCGGGCATCGCGTGCTGATGCAGGGCGTCGGCGGCGGGTTCACCTGGGGCGCGACTCTGGTGACGATGTGATGAAGCTCGCGATGATCTTTCCGGGACAGGGATCGCAGTCCGTGGGGATGCTGAAAGGCTACGCCGGATTGCCGGGGGTCGAAGCCGTGCGTGCCGAGGCTTCGGCCGTGATGGGAGAGGGTTTTCTCAAGCTTCTCGATGAAGGCCCTGCCGAGCAGCTCAATCTCACCGTCAACACGCAGCCGGCGATGGTGACGGCGGGAATCGCGGCGTTCCGCGCCTGGCGCGCGCTCGGCGGGCCCGTGCCCGAGATCATCGCCGGCCACAGCCTCGGCGAGTATTCCGCGCTCGTAGCCGCAGGTTCTCTCGGTTTCGCGGATGCCTTGCCGCTCGTGCGGTATCGCGCGCAATCCATGCAGGAGGCCGTGCCCGAAGGCGCGGGCGCGATGGCGGCGATCCTCGGGCTCGACGACGACGGCGTTCGCGCCGCCTGCGACGAGGCCGCCGGCGCGGCGGGAGAGCCGGTCGAAGCGGTGAATTTCAACGCGCCCGGCCAGGTCGTGATCGCAGGCAGCAAGGCGGCAGTGGCGCGCGCGATCGAGGCGTGCAAGGCGAAGGGCGCGAAGCGCGCGATGGCGCTGCCGGTGAGCGCGCCGTTCCATTCCAGCCTGATGCGGCCGGCAGCCGAGAAGCTGAAGGGATATCTCGCCAGGGTGGCGCTCGCCGCACCCGCAATCGACGTGGTGAACAATGTCGACGTGAGGATCGAAGGGAATCCCGAACGAATCCGCGACGCGCTGGTCCGTCAGGCTGCCTCCCCGGTGCGCTGGGTCGAGACCGTTCGCGCGATGCGTGCGCGGGGAGTGACGCACGTCGTCGAATGCGGGCCGGGCAAGGTGCTCGCGGGATTCACGAAGCGCATCGACGGCGCCATCGCCTCGTTCACGCTCGCCGACCGCGCCTCGCTCGAGCAGGCGCTCGCGGCGCTGCAGGGAGCCTGAGCATGCTGGACGGACGGATTGCGCTCGTAACCGGCGCCTCGCGCGGCATCGGCCGGGCGATCGCGCAGGAGCTCGCGCGGCAGGGTGCTCGAGTCGTCGGCACCGCGACGGGCGAGGCCGGCCTCAAGGCGATCGCCGAGATCGGCTGCGCCGGGAGGATTCTCGACGTGCGCGACGCGCCTGCGTGCGACGCGCTCGTCGCGGCCCTCCAGAAGGAGCTCGGCGACGTGCTGATCCTCGTCAACAACGCCGGCGTCACGCGCGACAATCTCGCGCTGCGCATGAAGGACGCCGACTGGGACGAGGTGATGGAAACCAATCTTCGCGCCGTGTTCCGGCTTTCCCGCGCGGTGATGCGCGGCATGATGAAGGCGCGCTGGGGGCGGATCATCAACGTCACCTCGGTCGTGGGCGCGGCGGGCAACGCGGGGCAAGCGAACTATGCCGCGGCGAAAGCGGGCGTCGCGGGCATGACGCGCTCGCTCGCGCGCGAGCTCGGCAGCCGCAACATCACGGTGAACTGCGTCGCGCCGGGGTTCATCGACACCGACATGACGCGCGCGCTGCCGGAGGCGCAGCGCAGCGCGCTGCTGGCGCAGATTCCGCTCGGCCGGCTGGGCGAGCCGCGGGAGGTCGCGGGCGCGGTGGCCTGGCTCGCGTCGCCCGCCGCGGGCTACGTCACGGGCGCGGTTCTGCACGTGAACGGCGGAATGTACATGGTCTGATTCCGGTTAAAATACGCCCCCTTTTCGCAGCGACCGGGTGGCCCCACAGGGAAGGAGCGAGCAGATGGAAAACGTCGAACAACGCGTCAAGAAGATCATCGCCGAGCAGCTCGGCGTCAACGAGGCCGAGATCAAGAACGAATCCTCGTTCGTCGATGACCTGGGCGCGGATTCGCTCGACACGGTCGAGCTGGTGATGGCGCTCGAGGAGGAGTTCGAAACCGAGATCCCCGACGAGGAGGCCGAGAAGATCACCACCGTGCAGCAGGCCATCGACTATATCAAGTCGCACGCGAAGTCGTAGCCGCGCCCGCGAGCAGGCGATTCGTGCAGCGCCGCAGAGTCGTCGTTACCGGGCTCGGCATCATCAGCCCGGTCGGAAACACCGTCCAGGAAGCCTGGGAGAACATCCTCGCGGGACGATCCGGGATCACGCGCGTCACCAAGTTCGACGCCTCGCGGCTTTCGAGCAGGATCGCGGGCGAGGTGAAGGGGTTCGATGCCACGCAGTACATCCCGGCGAAGGACGCGCGCCGGATGGACTCGTTCATCCACTACGGCATTGCGGCCGGCCTGCAGGCGTGGCGCGACTGCGGGCTCGCGATCACGCCCGAGAATGCCGAGCGGGTCGGCGTCAATTTCGGCTCGGGAATCGGGGGCCTGCCGCTCATCGAATCGACCCACGACGAGCTCAGGCAGAACGGTCCGCGCCGCATCTCGCCCTTTTTCATTCCCGGCACGATCATCAACATGATCGCGGGGAACCTCTCGATCATGCTCGGGGCCAAGGGACCGAACCTCGCGATCGTCACGGCGTGCACGACTTCGACCCACTGCATCGGAGAGGCGGCGAAAGCGATTCGCTACGGCGAGGCGGACGCGATGCTCGCGGGCGGCGCGGAGGCCACGGTCACCGAGCTCGCGATGGGAGGATTCTGCTCGGCGCGCGCGCTCTCGACGCGGAACGACGATCCCGCGGGCGCGAGCCGTCCCTGGGACCGAGAGCGCGACGGCTTCGTGCTCGGCGAAGGCGCCGGCGCCGTGGTGCTGGAGGAGTACGAGCACGCCAGGCGCCGCGGCGCCAGGATTTACTGCGAGGTCGCCGGCTACGGGGTTTCCGGCGACGCGTTTCACATCACGGCGCCTCCGGAGGACGGCGACGGAGCCTTGCGCGCCATGCGCAACGCGCTGCGGGATGCGGGATTCGAGCCGAAGGCCATCGACTACATCAATGCCCATGGAACCTCCACTCCGGTGGGCGATCTCGCCGAGACGATCGCCGTGCGGCGCCTGTTCGGCGAGCATGCGCGCGCCATGGCGATCAGCTCGACCAAGTCGATGACCGGTCATCTGCTGGGCGCGGCCGGGGGCGTCGAGGCGGTGTTCACCGTACTCGCGCTGCGCGACCAGGTTTCTCCGCCGACCATCAACCTGCGCAACCCCGATCCGCAATGCGATCTGGACTATGTTCCGAACGAGGCGCGCCGGATGCGGATCCGGGCGGCCCTGTCCAATTCGTTCGGCTTCGGCGGCACCAACGGCACGCTGGTCTTCGTCCCGGCCTGAGCGGTGCCTTGCCGTGCGGCTCGAGCTTCTGCCGTCGCGCAATCTCGCCGCCCTGGTCGTGGGCGTTCATCTCGCCGCAGGGGCCGGCATCGCGCTCGTCGTGCCCGGCCCCGCGGGCTGGGCGCTCGGCGCGCTGCTCGCCGCGCTCGGATTCGCGGCGGCCCGGGACCGGGCGCTGTTGCGGGGGCGACGCTCGGCCCGCGCAATCGAGATCGGCCCCGATGGCGGCGCCGAGATCATCACGGCGGCGGGCGAGCGCTGGCCCGCGAGGGCAGCCGGATGCCGCGTCAGCCGCTTCTGGGTCGCGATTCCGCTGCCGGGCGCCCTCCGGGCCCCGCTCCTCGTGCCTGCCGACATGATCGAGTCCCGCGGCTTCCGGGCGTTGCGCCTGTGGGCGCTCTGGGGCAGGGTGCCGGGCGTGGCGCCGGCGCAACCCCGGAATTGACGGAAGTCCCTTCGTGGGGCCGAACTATTTCCAGCGACGACGGTCTGTGGCACATAGACGAAGCGAGCGAGGCGCGCGCGCCTGCGGGGCGCACCCGCCGGGGCCCTGCGGGGAGATGCGCGGGTGAGCGGCCGCGACATCGACCAGGAGCTGGTGGCGCGGGCACAGCGGGGCGACAAGCGGGCGTTCACGCTGCTGGTGGAGAAATACCAGCGCAAGCTCGCGCGGCTGTTGTCGCGGCTGATCCGCGATCCGGCCGAAGTCGAGGACGTGACGCAGGAGGCGTTCATCCGGGCGTACCGGGCGCTGCCTGCGTTCCGCGGGGACAGCGCGTTCTATACGTGGCTGTACCGGATCGGCGTCAACACCGCCAAGAACTATCTGATGGCGATGGGGCGGCGGGCGCCGACCTCGACCGAGGTGGAGGCCGGGGAGGCGGAGGGCTTCGACGAGGGCGAGCAGCTTCGGGACATCAACACGCCCGACAGCTTGCTGCTGTCCAAGGAGATCGCGGCGACCGTGAACGCGGCGATCGAAGAGCTGCCCGAGGAGCTGCGCAGCGCGATCCAGCTGCGCGAGCTCGAAGGCATGAGCTACGAAGAGATCGCCCGGATCATGGAGTGCCCGATCGGCACGGTGCGCTCCCGGATCTTCCGGGCGCGCGAGGCGATCGCGGAGCGGCTGCGGCCGCTCCTGGAGACGCGCAAGGACAAGCGGTGGTGACGACGGAGTCGGGAGAATTAAGGCCGGGTTTCGGTGACCGACCACTCGGACACGCCGCGCGCATTTGCGGTGCGGGTGCTCCGAGGAGTGCGGCATGAAATCGCGTATATCGGCGTTGATGGACGGCGAGGGAAATCCGGCGGAGGTCGCCGAGTCTCTGAGGGCGCTTCGCGAAGGCGGCGAGGCGCTGGACGCCTGGAAGACCTATCACCTGATCGGCGACGTGCTGCGCGATACGCGGCTGCTCTCGAGCGATCTGGCGGTTCGCGTTGCCGCGCGGCTCGAAGCGGAGCCGGCGGTGCTCGCCCCGGCTGCCAGGCCGGCGCGCGAGCGCAGCCTCTGGTTCCCGCTCTCGGCGGCGGCCGCGAGCGTGGCGGCCGTGGCGCTGGTGGGATGGCTCGCGTTCGGTCCGCCGGGCGCGCAGTCTCCCGCGCCGGCGCCGGCCTGTCCAGGCGCCGCATGGCTTGGCTCGGCCTTCCCCCTCCCCGGTCACTTCCTCTCCCCGTCCGGACGCCCCTCCCCGGCGCCGGGGTCGCGATAC
>JBBINV010000081.1:0-13684 GCA_037443705.1 Betaproteobacteria bacterium
AATGGGCGGCGCTCTCCGAGGGCGCCTACCTGCTGCGCTCCAACGTCACCGACTGCGGCGATCCGCCCCTGTCGCCCGCGATCGCGCGGCGCATGATCGCGCACTTCAATGCCGCCACGCCCGCCGACGGCCCGGAGGTGTCTCTGACGCCGCGCGAGACTGAGGTGCTGCGCCTGGTGGCGAAGGGCTTCACGCAGCAGGAGATCGCCGGGCACCTGGGGCTGTCGCGCCACACCGTGGTGGACCACGTGAAGGCGCCGTACCGCAAGCTGAACGTGTCCTCGCGCGCCGAGGCGGCGCTGGCGGCGACGCGGCGGGGGCTGGTGCGCTAGGGACGGCAGCCGGTCGCAATTGACGTATGTCAATCTGTGGAATATTCTGACATACATGGAGAAAACCCAGGTTTACCTGCGCAAGGAAGAACTCGCGGCGCTGCGCGCCGCCGCAGCTCGCTCGGGCCGCAGCGTGGCCGAGCTGGTTCGCGAGGCGGTGCGCAAGGCGGTTCTCATGCCGCAGGCCGCGGGGCCGGTCGCGCTCTGGGACGGCGAGCCCCGGCGAAGCTCCGTGGACCACGATTCGGTCCACGACGAGCGCTGATGCGCCAGCGCGAGCCGGCGTTCGTCGACAGCGGCGCCTGGATCGCCCTCGCCCTTTCCCGGGATCCACTGCATCCTCAGGCGCGCGAACAATGGCAGATGCTCCGCGGCAGTGGCGCAAAGCTGCACACGTCGGTGCCGGTGGTGATCGAAACCTTCACCTTCCTTGAACGCAATGCCAACCGCGATGTCGCGCTGGCCTGGAAGGACTCGATCTACGCCCCCGGGACGGTGCGCATCCTGCCCTGCGACCTGCGCGATCTCGAGAGTTCCTGGGCGTATTTCCGCCGCGGCGGCCTGCACAAGCTCTCGGCCGTGGATGCCACCAGCTTTGCGATCATGAAGCGTGCCCGCATCAGCCTGGCATTCGCCTTCGACCACCACTTCGCGGCGGCCGGCTTCCGGTTGGTCGGCTGAAGCCCGCATGAAGCTGCACGCGGATGCCCGCACCACGCGCAACACCTTCACCGGCTACGGCGAGGGCTGGTATGCGCTGAACGGCGAGCGCCGCGAACGCAGCCTGATCGTGTTCCCCGACCGCATCCTCGACTGGCCGGTGGCGGGGTTCGACGCGCTGCGCGCCGAGGATTTCGCGGTGCTTGCCGAGGCGCGGCCGGAGATCGTGCTGCTGGGCACCGGCGCGCGCCAGCGCCGGCGAAGCGCCTCTGATACCACTGGCTGAGCGCGCTCTTGGGCTGGAAGCGCAGCCAAATCCAGGCGATCTCGACGATCATGGCCCTGACGCGCCGGTTGCCGGCTTTGCTGATGCCCTGGTCGCGCTCGGCCTCGCCGCTGCTGTAGGGCGTACCGACCAACCCGGCGAGCGCGCCGAGCTCCTTGCAGTTGCGAAACGCTCGCCAGCCGAAGAATTCCTTCACCAGCAGCCAGGCGCTCGTCGGGCCGATCGCCCCCAGGCGCATCAGGTGCACGATTCCAGCCGCCGCGCTCGCCCGCGTGATGCCGAATGAGTTTCGCGAGCAGCCGCTCGCCGTCCAGCCGGTCGGTCTTCACATGCTTGAGCCGCCGGCTCACCTCGATCGAGGCGGCGTCCACCACCTCGTTCTCGATGCCGACGCTCACTAGGTGCCGGTGCAACCAGAAACCGTCGCGACCTGCCTCGTAGCAACTCAGCACCCGGCTCGAGGCAGGCATGCCGAAACGCTCCTTCGCCTTCGCCACCGCGCAGGCAAGCTTCGCCAGATCCGCAGCCGGCACCGATACCTGCCGGCGCTTGGTGCCCTCGCTCAGGGCAAGCCTCCAGGTCTTGTCGCTCAATTCGAGCGCCATGTACAGCACCGGCGCCGATGCGCTAACTTCCGTTCCATGGGTCGCGGGGTTCATCTCCTGGTCTCCTTCTCTTAACGGTTGAGAAAGCCACCAGAGGGTAACCTTCGCGGCCCTACATAGGAGATCTGTCCGTTCGTTATGGGTCGCGGTTGGGGCCGGCGACATGGCATCGGCCTGGGCGGCCCTTGAGACGGCGCGGCGTCTCGCGCCGGATTACGTCGGGCGACGGCTGCGTGGCGAGTCCGCCTATCACCGGCCGGAGGATGCCAGCCGAATTACGCTTGCCTTTCGCATTGCGGCGGGGCTGGAGGACCCGAGCACGGGAGACGCGCTGCGGTAGTTTGATCAGGCAGGCGAGCGTCGTTACAAGAGGGTACGCGAGATCGCCACGGCCGCGGCTCGATCCGCGGATCGGCTGCCGCGGCACTGTTACGCTTGACGTAACGACTAAGGCGGGCTTAGAGTTGCATCGTGATCGTCAGCTTCCGCGACAAGCGCACGCGCGAGTTCGCGGCAGGCAGGTTCGTCAAGGCGTTCTCGGGGTTTTCCCGGCAGGCCGAGGCAAGGCTGGATCAGCTCGAGGCGGCCGTGTCGCTGCAGGATCTTGCCGCGTTGCCGGGGAATCGCCTCGAGGCCTTGAAGGGCGACCGCCGGGGCCAGTACAGCGTTCGGATCAACGACCAATGGCGCATCTGCTTCGAATGGCCGGATCGTTCGCCCGGGCCGGTCAATGTGGAAATTGTGGATTACCACTGAGGAATATCGCATGGCACGCACTCCCATTCACCCCGGCGAGCATCTCGCCGAACAGCTCCGTGAGCTCGGCATCAGCGCGGCGGAACTGGGCCGCCAGCTGAAGGTGCCCACCAACCGGATCACGGGGATCCTGAACGGACAGCGCTCGATCACCGGAGACAGCGCATTGCGGCTGGCGCATTTTTTCGGCACCAGCGCGGACTTCTGGCTGAACCTGCAGAAACTTTATGAATTGCGTCTCGCCGAGAACAAGACCGGCAAGGCAATCCGCCGTCTGCCGACGCTTGCCGCCAGGAAAGCGGGTGCCGGGCGCAACGGAGCGCTGGGCCGACCTATCATCCGTCCCTGATAGGCGAATTCGCGGCGCTGAGCCTGGTCGCCGAGATCGTCGCCGAGATCCGCGCCGGCCGCATCGTCGTGCTCGTGGACGACGAGGACCGCGAGAACGAGGGCGGCCTCGTCTTCGCGGCCGGCTTCGTCACGCCCGAGAAGGTCAACTTCCTCGCCACGCACGGCCGCGGCCTTGTTTCATATAACGCCCGTTGTGCCACGGCCCCCGAGCTGGCCTCGACATGCAATTCCCGCTCGAAACGCAATCAAGCGCGGCCAGAGCGCGCCGCAAACACCTCCTGGCGCGACGGGGTCGCGGAAGGAATTTCGTATCCGTTGGTCGATCCTTGCTTGCCGAGAGAATCGCGGGGCGATTCAGTGACACCACGTCGTCTGCGATCGTGAGCTGCTGCTGGAGCGTGGACCAGACAGCTGTGGCGGAAGCGGGAAGTTTCGGCAGGTTGCGCAGGACTTCACCAATGACGTGGTGGCTGCTCAGCAGGTTCCATTTGGTTTCCGCCGCCAGGTGAAAGATGGCCCGCGAGGAGCCGCGGGCCGAGCCGCACGCCGCGAGCAGGGCGCTCGCGTCAAGGAAGAGCCTCACCGGCCCGCGCGGAACCGGATGTAGCCTGTCTCGTCGTCAGCGATCCACCGCTCCAGCTGCGGCCGGCTGAACTCGCGCGGCGGTGGAAGTTGGCTCGCGCTCGCGCGCAGGCGAGTCGCAAGAAACAGGAACAGCTCCTCCTTCTGCTCCTGTGTCAGCGATTCGACCGCGGCTTCGATTTCGGCGAGCGTACCCATCGCAAAAAGTCCAGCACGGCTCGCCCGCGCACGGGGCGCGCCAGTGGCCTCGAGGAGAGGCGTCCTAAAGCAGGAACACGGTCGCGAGGCCGAGGAAGATGAAGAAGCCGCCCGAGTCGGTGCAGGCGGTGATGAGGACGGAAGAGCCCACCGCCGGGTCGCGTCCAAGGCGCGCGCGCAGGTACGGGATCGCCACGCCCATGCCCGAAGCGAGCAGGAGCGTGAGCAGCATCGCGAGCGCCATGACGCCGCCGAGCGCGACGTTGCCATAGAGGGCGAACGCGGCCGCGCCGAGGAGCGTTCCCCAGATCACGCCGTTCAGGGTCGCCACGCCGAGCTCCTTTCGCAGGAGCTGAACCCAGTAGCCCGCCTGGATCCGCCCCAGCGCGAGCGCGCGCACGATCATGGTGATGGTCTGATTGCCCGAATTGCCGCCGATCCCGGCCACGATCGGCATGAGCGCGGCGAGCGCCACCAGCCGCTCGATCGAGCCCTCGAAGATCCCGATCACGCGCGAGGCGATGAATGCGGTCACCAGATTCACGGCGAGCCAGGCCCAGCGGTTGCGGAAGCTGTTCCAGACGGAGGCGAACACGTCCTCCTCCTCGCTCAGGCCCGATTCGGCGCGCAGCGTCTCGGCGCTTTTTTCGCGGATGTAGTCGACCACCGTATCCACCGTGAGCCGCCCGATCATGCGGTCGAAGTGATCGGTCACCGGCGCCGAGACGAGGTCGTAGCGCTCGAAGGCCTGCGCCGCGTCCTCGGCGCGATCCTCGGGGTGGAGCTTCACGCTCTCGGGCAGCATCGCCTCGCTCACCCCGGTTGCCAGGTCGGTCACGATCAGGCGCGCGAGCGGCAGCGTGCCGCGCAGGCGCTGCTCGCGATCCACCACGAACAGCTGGTCGGTGTGCCCCGGAAGCTCGTCCAGGCGCCTCAGGTAACGCGTCACCGCCTCGAGCGTCACGTCCTCGCGCACCGTGACCTGGTCGAAGTCCATGAGCGCCCCGACCGTACCCTCCTCGTAGGACATCGCCGCGCGCAGGCGCTCGCGCTCCTCCTGCGGCAGGGCGCGCACCACCTCCTGTATGACTTCGGGCGGGAGGTCCTCGGCGAGATCGGCGATCTCGTCGGCTTCGAGCGTCTCGGCGGCGGCGACGAGCTCTTTCGGCTCCATCGCCGCGATGAGCGACTCGCGCACCGCATCCGAGACTTCGAGCAGGATCTCGCCGTCCCGGTCGGCCTTGACGAGGTCCCACACCGCGAGGCGCTCCTCGAGCGGCAGCGCCTCGAGGATCGAGGCGACGTCGGCGGGATGAAGCTGATCGAGCTTCGCGCGCAGTTCCGCGAGCGGGCGCTGCTCGCGCGCGAGCAGCTCCTGGACGTCGCGCAGGTTCTGCTGCAGGTCCTCGACCTCGAGCCGCGTGGGCATTTCGCTCATGACCCCAGCGAGTCTATCTCAGGGAATTTGCGCCGCTCCCATGCGCCCGAGGATCGTCTGTACGCGCCCTGCGAGGTAGGGCGTGACCCGGCCGCGCTCGTAGCGCCGCGGGCTCGGCAGGATCGCGGCAAGCCACGCCGCCTGCTCCGGCCCGAGGGAAGCGGCGCTCGTGCCGAAGTGGTGCCGCGCCGCGGCTTGCGCTCCGAACACGCCCTCGCCCCACTCCGCCACGTTGAGGTAGAGCTCGAGGATGCGCCGCTTGGGCATCGCCTGCTCGATCATCCAGGTGATAAGCGCCTCCTGGCCCTTCCGGAGCCAGGAGCGCTCGCCCGAGAGCAGCAAGTTCTTCGCGAGCTGCTGGCTGATGGTCGAGGCGCCAGCTACCACGCGGCCGCGACGCTCGTTTCTCTCGATCGCTTTCCGGATCGCCTCCCAGTCGAAGCCCTCGTGGCCTACGAACTTCGCGTCCTCGGCCGCGATCACAGCGCGCTTCAGGTTCACCGAGATCCGGTCGTAGCCGACCCACGCGTGCCTGAGCGCCGCGCGCGGGTCCTTTGCCCGCATCGCCTCCAGCCGCCGCTCCATGAACGCGCTCGAAGCGGGGTTGACCCAGCGCCACCAGAGAACATGCGCGAAAAAGTACGCCTGCAGCAGCAATACCGCCGCGACGGCCGTGCCGAGCGCGTAGCAAAACGCCTTCCAGGCGAGGACCGCGCCGCGCATCGCCTAGAGCGCGCGGCGAAGCCGCTCAAGCACCGCCCGGGTCTCGGGCCGGATCCCCCGCCACAGGAAGAACGACTCGGCCGCCTGCTCCACGAGCATGCCGAGCCCATCGCACGCCTCTGCGCCGCAGCCGCGCGCGAACGCGAGGAACGGCGTGTCACGCCCGTACACCATGTCGTAGGCGAGCGCCCCGGGCAGGAAAAGGCCCGCGGGGAGCGGCGGCATCTCGCCCGCGAGCCCCGCCGAGGTGGAATTGATCACGAGGTCGAAGGCTTGGCCCGCCAGCGCGAAGTAGGACGAGAAATGAACGGGGAAATCCGGAAATCGGGCGGCAAGCGACTCGGCCTTCTCGACCGTACGATTCGCGATCACCAGACGCGCCGCCCCCGCCTCGAGGAGCGGCATGACCACCCCTTGCGCGGCCCCGCCCGCCCCCATCAGGAGCACGCGCGCGCCGGCGATCCGGCGCCCGAGGTTCGCCGTGAGGTCGCGCACCAGCCCGGCGCCGTCGGTATTGTCGCCGCGCACCCGTAGCCCGTCGAAGACGAGCGTGTTCACCGCTTGCGCGGCGCGCGCCCGCGCGCTCGCCTCGCCGCAGTAGCGGAACGCCTCGCCCTTGAACGGGAGCGTGACGTTCGCGCCGCGCCCGCCCGCGGCGCGGAATTCGTCCACCGCTCGCGCGAAGCCGTCGAGCGGCGCCTCGATCGCGCCGTACTCGATGTCCTGCCCCGTGGCGCGCGCGAACTCGGCGTGGATCCAGGGCGAGCGCGAATGCCCGACCGGACGGCCGATCACCGCGTAGCGATCGGCCATCGCCCCTACTCGGTCCAGATCTTGTCGCCCTGCGCGAAGAACCAGGTGCGCGTGATGACGAGCAGATCGGTGGCCTTGCGGATCGCCTCGGGGAATGCGGCGAAGGGCGCGGCCATGCGCACGATGCGGAACGCCGCCTCGTCGAGCACCTTGAGGCCCGAGGAGCGATCGAGTTCGACCGACTCGATCGAGCCGTCGGGCCGTATGGTCACGGTGAGCCGCAGGTTCCCGTAGAGCCTGCCCCGCGCCTCGGCGGGGTAGTTGAGCGTGCCGACGCGCTCGATCTTCAGGCGCCAGTCCTCCTCGTAGCGCGCGAACCGGTACTCGGTTGCGCGCGCGCCGATGAAGCGCTTGCGCGGCCGCTTCTGGTATTGCTCGATGTTCCGGTCGATCCGGGCCTGCAGCCGCATCGCGGCGAGCGAGAGATCCGCGAGGTCGCGGCCGGAGACCTGCGGCGCCGGCTCCTCGGCCGGGGAGCGTCGCGGGGAATCCGCCGACACCGCGGCGCGTGCCTCGCGCGACTGCGCGAGCAGCCGCTGCTGCTGCGCCTCGAGCTGCTTGACGCGGCGCCGCGCCTCGGCAAGGTCGCGCCCGGGCTGCCGCGGATCGGTCACCGGAAGCGGGGTCTTCGCGCGCCGGTTATGCTCCACGTTGCCGCCGCCGTCGAGATTCGCCTGCGCGAGTGCCTCGGCACGCGCGGGCTGCTCCCGCGTCCTGGCGTTCACCAGGACTACCTCGAGCGGCGTGCTGGTGGACTTCCAGCGCAGCGCGTCGGGAAAACGGAAGTGCGCCGAGAGCAGGATCGCGTGCAGCACGACCGACAGCGCCACCGACGTGGCGAGCAGCCGGGACTGGCGGTCCAGAGCCCCCCAATAGGCGAGCGGGTCGACGAGGAGCGGCGCGGCGTTTCCCTGCAAATTCACCTCAAGCGCGAAGATCTGCCGCTATTCTAGGCCGTTATCGGCGCGCCCTGCGTGTCGCCCGGGGCAAGCGTCCCGAGGTAGGTGCAGGCGAGCGCGCACTCGATCAGATCCACCTCCCCCACCGCGAGCGCAACGCGGGTCCCGGGAGCGAGCTCGGGAAGCGACGCCACCCGCGTCGTGAGCGGCAGGCCCTCGAGCCGCACCAGGTTCTCGCGCACGACGGCGGCGCGCGTTTCGGCGACGCGCTCCTGCACGAGCCAGCGCAGGCACCAGTAGGTCTCCATGGCGCGCTGGTAGTCGTCGTAGCGCGCGTGCGTCAGCTCGAACGCGCGCATCGCCGCGAGAAGCGCCTCCGAGGTTCGCCCGAAAGGCGGCTTCGCGCCTGCCAGCGCGGCGACCAGTTGCCACTGGTTGACGAGGTCCACGTAACGCCGGAGCGGCGAGCTCATCCACGCGTAGCAGGCGAGCCCCAGCCCCTCGTGCGGCTCGGGATGCACGGAAAGGCGCACCTTTCCCGAGGACTGCACGCGGTAGATCGCGGCGCAATCGCGCTCGGCGAGCAGCTCCCCCCAGCTGCTGTTGGCGAGGATCATCAGCTCGGAGACGAGCTTGTTGAGCGGCGCGCCGCGCCGGCGGGGCTCGATTCGGATGCGCCCCTCCTCGACCCGGAAAAGGTAATCGGACACGCCCGCCGGCACGGCGGGCTTGCCGCGGCGCTTCTCGAGGGCACAGGCGAAGCGCCAGAGTTCGCGAAGCTCTGCTTCGTGCGCGAGGCCCGCCTCCTCGTCTTTCTCGAACAGGCCGTTCAGGCGGTCATACTGCGCGTGCCTCAGGTTCGCGGCGATCTCGACCTGCTCCAGGCGCGTCTGGCGGGCGCGCACCGAGTAGTCGCGCGCCGACACGGTGAGGTACAGCGACACCGCGGGCTGGTGGTTGCCGTGATCGAGCGAAAACGCTTCGATCACATCCTCCGGAAGCATGGTGAACTTCTCGCCCGGAAAGTACGCGGTGAGGAGCCGCTCGCGCGCGATCGCGTCGAGCGCCGAGCCCGGCGCGATGCCGAGCGCGGGCGCCGCGATGTGGATCCCGATGCGCAGCTCCTCCTCCGATACACGCTGGACCGAGAATGCGTCGTCGATCTCCGTGGTGCCGACGTCATCCAGGCTGAAGGCGGGCACCGGCGCGCGCGGCAGCGCCGCGTCCGCTTTGGGCGCGGGGTGCGGCGGGAAGCCGGTCCCGCGCGGAAAGAACTCGTGCAGGAAGCGCCCGAGATGAAACGCGTGGCTGTCGGCAAGGCGTCCGCAGCGCTCGAAGAGCCGTGCCGGCGAAAGGCGCGTCTCGCGGCTGGCTTGCTCGAGCGCCCTGGTTTCGGGCTTGCCGCGGTCAGGGCCGTACAGGAGCTCCGCCTGCAGCGCCGCGATCTCCGCGGGGCATTCGAAGCGCGCCAGGCGCGCCGCCCAGTCGGCGATTTTCTCCTGGATGCGCTTCTTCTTCTCGAGACCTTCGAGCGCCCGCTTCAGCGTCTCCTCGGGGGCCGCCTGATAACGGCCGCGGCCGCGGCGGTAGAAGTACATCGGCGCGGCGTGAAGCTTCAGCAGCACGCCGGCGGCCTCGTCCGCGCTCGGCGCGCGCCCCACGTACTCGCGCGCGAGGTCCTGGAATCCGAACTCGCTCCTGCCGCAGCACTGCCAGAGGAAGTGGGTGTCGAGGTCCGCGGCGAAACGCTCGGCCTGCGCGAGGAGTTCGGCGCCTGAGGGCCGCTCGAACTCGAGCAGAACCTGCGCCGCCTTCACCTTGGTGCGCCGGCCGTGCGGGCTTTCCACCTGCAGCGACGCGGGCGCGCGAGCGAGCACCGCGCCGACCTTGAACTCGCCCTCTTCTTCATAGAGGACGTTCACGGCGCGATCCCTGCGAAGGCAAGTATCCGCGCAATGTGCTCGGGAAAACTCGCGAGCGTATGGTCGCCCCCGTCGCGCACGATCATGCGCGCACCCTCGTACTTGCGCGCCGCGATCCGCCAATCGAGCACCTCGTCGCCGGTTTCGAGCACGACGAGATAGCGTTCCGGGTCGACGCGTTCCAGGTAGATCGCTCGCAGAACCTCGAGGTCTGCGCGCGTGAACTCGTAGGTCTCGCCCGTATACAGGTTCTTCTGCGTGCCGAGGCAGGCCTCAAGGCCGATATGCGGCGTGATCGCGGGGTTGATCAGAACCGCGCGCAAGCCCTTTTTCTCCGCGAACCAGGTGGCGTAGTAGCCGCCGAGGGAGCTGCCCACCAGGGTAACCCCTGCGCGAGCCGAGATTTCCGACTCGATCAGGCGCACGGCCTCGGCCGGACGGTGCGGGAGCGCCGGGCACGCGAATCGGTCCCCGAGGCCGCGGGTTTCCAGGCAAGCCTTGAGTGCGCGCGCCTTGCGTGACGCGGGCGCGCTGTTGAAGCCGTGCAGGTAGAGGATCATCGCCGCCGCGGTCCGGAGGCGGCGATTATCCCCCGAGCGAGCGCCTCGACAGCGGAAACACCAGGAGATTGCGAATCATGCCGCCGACTGCGACCACGATCAGCGCGCCGCCCACCCCGGCCATGATGGCGAGGAACAGGGCCTGCCCGCGCTGATCTGCCTTGACCACCGCGGCATCCTGGTAGAGGAAGTAGCCTGCCGTGACCCCGAGCAGCGTGGCGAGGGCGAGAATCGCCACGTTCAGCGCGAGAAGCTTCCCTTTTGGCACGCCCCGGGGGTTGGAATGGAAAAACCCCCAGATCACGAAGCAGATCAGGATCGCGAGGGTGAGCAGCACGAAGTGCATGGCGCGCAACGCTACCGGGGGTGGCGGCGCGTGCCTTGACCTGGATCAGGGCGCGCGTGCGAGCCGCGCAAGAAGTTTCTCGTGCAGACCCCCGAAGCCGCCGTTCGACATCACGAGAACGCTATCGCCCGGCCGCGCCTCCCCGGCGATCGCCTCCACAAGGCGCTCGAGGCTCGTCTCGCAATGCGCCGGCCGGCCGGCGCCCTGGAAAAGCGCCGAGGCATCCCAGCTGAGGCCCTCGCCGTAGACGAACACGCAGTCGGCCTGCGCCAGGCTCGCCGGGAGCGCTTCCTTCAGTACCCCGAGCTTCAGGGTATTGGAACGCGGCTCGAGCACCGCGATGATGCGCGCAGACCCCACGCGCTGGCGCAGCGCTTCCAGGGTCACGCGGATCGCGGTCGGATGGTGAGCGAAATCGTCGTATACCGTAACCCCGCGCGCGACCCCACGCTTCTGCATCCGGCGCCGCACTCCCTGGAACGCCCCAAGGATCTCGATCGCGTGCGCCGGTTCGACCCCGGCGTGCCGTGCCGCGCCGATCGCCGCGAGCGCGTTCAGGCGGTTGTGCTCGCCCTCGAGCCTCCAGCGCAGCCGCCCGAGGCTGCGGCCTTCCCACGCCACCTCGAAAGCGCCGTCGGCGTCCGGCGCCCCGGCGTGCCAGCCAGCCTCATTCGCGAAACCTTCGACCGGGGTCCACGTACCCATTGTGAGCACTCGCTTCAGTGCTTCGTCCCGCGCGTTGCAGAGGATTCGTCCGGAATGAGGTATTGTGCGCACGAAATGGTGAAATTGGCGCTCGATGTCTGCCAGATCGCGGAAGATGTCAGCATGATCGAACTCAAGGTTGTTCAGAACCGCTGTCCGCGGCCGGTAGTGGACAAATTTCGAGCGTTTGTCGAAGAAGGCCGTATCGTATTCGTCCGCCTCGATGACAAAGCGGTCGGAGGCACCCGTGCGCGCCGTGATGCCGAAGTCGTTCGGCACCCCTCCGATCAGGAATCCCGGCGCCTGGCCTGCCCGGTCCAGGATCCAGGCTAGCATGGCTGAGACACTTGTCTTCCCGTGTGTACCGGCAACAGCGAGCACCCACTTGCCTCGAAGTATGTGCTCGCTCAACCATTGCGGACCGGAGACGAAGGGCTCGCCCGAGTCGAGGATCGACTCCATGAGCGGCATGCCGCGCCTGATCACGTTGCCCACGATCCAGAGGTCGGGCTTGAGCCGGCGCTGCTCGGCGCCGTAGCCCTCGTAGAGCTCCACGCCGAGCGTTGCGAGCTGCTCGCTCATCGGCGGGTAGACGTTCGAATCGCAGCCGGTCACACGGAACCCGGACTGCTTCGCGATCGCCGCTATGCCGCCCATGAAGGTTCCGCAGACGCCGAGAATATGGATGTGCGGCGCCATGCAAAGGCCGGGATTGTATGATGCGTGCGAACATCGGGAAGCCGACAATGAGCCGCAGGATTGCGCGCCAGAACAACTTGCGCGCCCGCATCGCCGCGGCGGCCGCGCGTCTCATGGCCGAAGACGGCATCGAGGACTTCGCGCTCGCCAAGCGCAAGGCAGCGCGGCGCCTGGGAGCCGACGAGCGTCAGGCGCTGCCGCGCAACGACGAGGTCGAGGCCGAGCTGCGCGCCTACCGCTCGCTCTACCAGACCGACGAGCACCCGGCGCGGGTCGCGCGGCTGCGGCGCGTCGCGCTCGAGCTGATGCGCGCGCTCGAGCGCTTCAGCCCTTATCTCACTGGCGCCGTCCTGAAGGGGATCGCCGGTCCGTACGCCGAGATCGAGCTCCAGCTCTTTCCGCAGAGCGCGAAAGACGTGGAGCTGTACCTCCTCGACCGCAACATCGCGTATGCCACCGAGGAGCGTCGGCGCTACGCCGGCGGCCAGGTGCGTGTCGCGACGATCCTGTCGCTGCTGTGGCAGGGCGAGCCGGTGCGGCTGGCCGTGTTCGATCACCGCGACGAGCGCATCGCGCTGAAGCGCTCGCTCGCGGGCCGGGTCATGGACCGAGCGGGGATCGCCGAAGTCGGGGCTTTGGTCGCGAAGGATGGCCCTCGCGCGGCGTGAGGCCCTGATTCTGGGTGGGGTCGCCGTCGTCGCGGCGGCGGCCGGGCTGCTGGTGGGACCGCGCCTGCTCGAGCCGCGCGGGGGCGATGTCGAGGCGCTGCGGGGAGCAAGCTTCACCGATCTGTCCGGAAAGGTGCGGACGCTTGCCGAGTGGCAGGGCCGGCCCCTGGTCGTGAACTTCTGGGCGACCTGGTGTGCGCCCTGCCGCGAGGAAATTCCGATGCTGATGGCGGCAAAACGGAAATTCGGCCCCTCTGGACTGGAAATTGTCGGCATCGCCATAGATAAGGCAGCTAAAGTGGCCGAATTTACTGCAACTTTTGGGATCAGCTACCCTGTCGTCATCGCCGACGCAGGCGGGCTCGACCTGATGCGCAGGCTCGGGAACAGCGCTGGCGGGTTGCCCTATACCCTTTTTCTGGATCGATCGGGCGCGGTCGTGCGGCGCAGGCTCGGAGCGTTGAAGCAACCCGAGCTCGATGACGCGCTTCGCCGCCTTACCGCCTAAATTCGGCTAATATGCCGCTTTCTGCGCCGAAAATGAAGAAACGAGCGAAAACTCGATCCAGCATACTCGTGCTTCATGGACCCAACCTCAATCTCCTTGGTACGCGCGAGCCGGAGATTTACGGTCATGAGACGCTCGCCGACATCAACCGGCGTCTGGAGGCTGCGGGGAAGGCGACCGGTACTCCCGTGCGCTGCTACCAGTCCAATCACGAGGGGCAGCTAGTCGATCGCGTACAACGCGCCAAGCGCGAAGGCGTGCGCTTCATCATTCTCAATCCGGCTGGCTTGACGCACACGAGCGTGGTGCTGCGCGACGCGCTGCTCGCCGTGCGGATCCCGTTCATCGAAGTGCACCTGTCGAACCTCCATGCCCGCGAGCCCTGGCGCAAGCACTCGTACTTCACCGACGTCGCCGCCGGAACCATATTTGGCCTGGGCAGCCGAGGCTACGACCTCGCGCTCGAGTACGCGCTCACCCGTACCTAGGCCGGCGCCGGCACGCGCAGCGCCAATCGAGGGGGACCGCATCCCGATGGACTTGAGAAAGCTCAAGAAGCTGATCGACCTGGTTCAGGAGTCCGGCGTCGCCGAACTCGAGATCACCGAAGGCGAGGAGCGGGTGCGGATCGTC
>JBBINV010000082.1:0-13280 GCA_037443705.1 Betaproteobacteria bacterium
GCGCTTCGGAATGCGCGACTCTTCCAGCACGTACTTCACCGGGTCAGACATGGCAGTCCTCCTCCTGAGGAAAATTCATTCTATGAAAAGATTCAGCACGCCGTCGAGGCCCGCGTGGTCGAGCGCGTGCGTGGCGTGCTCGCGCACGACCGGCTTCGCGCGGTAGGCGACCGAGACGCCCGCGAGCGCCATCATGGGGATGTCGTTCGCGCCGTCGCCGATCGCGACGACCTGGCCCGGGGACAGGTCGAGGGAGTCCATTTCCGCGCGGAGCCGGCCGGCTTTTCCCTTTCCGTCGACGATGCTTCCCAGAACCTTTCCGGTCAGCCGGCCGCCGGAGATCTCGAGGGTGTTGGAGAACGCCTCGTCCAGCCCCAGCCGGTCTTTCAGCCACGAGGTGAAGAAGCTGAACCCCCCCGAGACCAGGAGCGTGCGGATGCCCTTGTCGCGGCAGCGGTGCACCAGCGCCTCGGCGCCGGGCGAGAGGTGCATGCGCTCCTCGCAGATGTGCTCGAGCGCGGCCTCCTCCAGCCCCGCGAGGAGCGCCACGCGCCGCCGGAGCGACTCCGGGTAATCGATTTCGCCGCGCATCGCCTGCCGGGTGACTTCGGCGATCCGCTCCTTGATGCCGAGCATGTCGCCCATCTCGTCGATCGACTCGATCGTGACGAGCGTGGAATCCATGTCCATCGCCACGAGCCTCACCTCGGAGAGCCTGCGCTCGTCGGGCACCCACGCGTAATCGAGCTGGCGCTGCGCGCACCAGGGCTCAACGGATGGTGATTCGGTGACCCCGGTGAGGCGATACGCGCAAGAGCCCAGAGTGACGACGTGGTTCGCGCCGACGAGCGCGATCAGCTCGCCCAGCGCGTCCGGACTGAGCGCCACGCCCTGAATCACGAGATTCATTGCGCGCCTCCTGCGCGCTCGCGCCACGACCTTGCCGCCGCATCGTCGGACGGAACGCCCAGGCCGAGCTCGTAGATCACGGCGAGCTCCTTCATCGCGGGTGCGTGGCCGCCCTCGGCCGCCATCAGGAACCAGCGGTGCGCGGCCTCGAGGTCGCGCGGCACGCCGAGGCCCTTCTGCAGCGCGATCGCATAGTAGTGCTGCGCGCGCGGCAGACCCGCTTCGGCACCTCGCTTCAGCCAGCGCGCCGCTTCGGCGTCGTCGCGCGGCACCTCCGTCCCGAGGCTGTGCATCAGCCCGAGGTTCGTGAGCGCCTCGGCGTTGCCCTGTGCCGCGGCCTTGCGGTACCACTCGAGCGCGGCCTTGCGGTCCTTCGGCACGCCGCGGCCGTCGTAGAGCATCGCGCCGAGATTGTTCTGCGCCGGCGCGTAGCCGGCCTGCGCCGCGCGCAGATACCAGGCGTGCGCGGCCGGCGCGTCGCGCTGCGGCCCGGGCGCGGACTCGAGCGCGAGCCCGAGCAGGTACTGCGCCTGCGCCAGCCCTTCGGCGGCGAGCGGCTTCAGCGCATCGATCGCCTGCGCGTAGTCGTGTCGCTCGAGCGCGCCGATCGCAGGGCGAATTCGTTCTTCCTGGGAGAAAGACTGGAGCGAGAACGTCAAGAGCACGAAAGCGGCGAACCCCTTCATGCCGCAATCTCGCGCAACACTTCCTTCACGGCGGCGACGCGTTGCGGCCACTCGGGCATCGGCGCCTGCAGGCGCAGGCGCTCGGGCCCCGCGAGCCGCAGCTGCGGGCGGCGCTCGAGGAGGGCGGCGATTCTCTGCGGCTCCAGCGGCGCGTCCTTCTCGAAGTTGAGCAGCGCGGTCTCGTGCGTGGCGTCGATCCGTGCGACGCCGAGCGGCCTGGCCGCGATGCGCAGCGCGTGGCAGGCGAGCAGCGCGCGCGCGGGCTCGGGCAGCTCGCCGAAGCGGTCCACGAGCTCCTCGCGCATCGCCTCGAGCGCTTCGTCCGTCTCGCAGCCCGAGAGGCGCTTGTAGAGCGCGAGCCGCTCCTGCACGTCGCTGCAGTAGCGCTCGGGCAGGAGAGCCGGAACGTGCAGGTTCACCTCGGTCGCCAGCTCGAGCGGCTGGTCGAGGTCGATCGCCTTGCCGGCGCGCAGCGCGCGCACGGCGCGCTCGAGCATACGCGCGTAGAGATCGAACCCGACCTCCTGCATCTCGCCCGACTGCGCCTCGCCCAGCACCTCGCCCGCGCCGCGGATCTCGAGGTCGTGCATCGCGAGATAGAACCCGGAGCCGAGCTCCTCCATCGCCTGGATGGCCTCGAGACGCTTCCTGGCCTGAGCTCCCAGGAGATCCGGATCGGGGACGAGAAGATAGGCATACGCCTGATGATGCGACCGGCCGACGCGGCCGCGCAGCTGGTGCAGCTGCGCCAGGCCGAACTTGTCCGCGCGGTGGATCACGATGGTATTCGCGCTCGGGATGTCGATCCCGGTCTCGATGATGGTGGAGCACACGAGCACGTTGTGGCGCTGCGCCACGAAATCGCGCATCACGCGCTCGAGCTCGCGCTCGCGCATCTGGCCGTGCGCCACCGCGATGCGCGCCTCGGGCAGCAGGCGCGCGAGGCGATCGTGCATGTGCTCGATGGTCTCGACCTCGTTGTGCAGGAAATACGCCTGGCCGCCGCGGCGCAGCTCGCGCAGCATCGCCTCGCGCACCAGGCTCTCGGACCAGGGCGCGACGAAGGTCTTGATCGCGAGGCGCCGCTGCGGCGCGGTCGCGATCACCGAGAAGCCGCGCAGGCCTTCGAGCGCGAGCGCGAGCGTGCGCGGGATCGGGGTCGCGGTGAGCGTGAGCACGTCGACTTCCACGCGCAGCGCCTTCAGCGCCTCCTTCTGGCGCACGCCGAAGCGGTGCTCCTCGTCGATGATCACGAGCCCCAAACGCGCGAACCTCACCTCGCGCGAGAGCAGCTTGTGCGTGCCGATGACGATGTCGAGATCGCCGGAAGCGAGATCTTTCAGGATCCCGGCAGTCTGCTTGCCGGTCTTGAACCTCGACAGCTCCCCGATCTTCACGGGCCAATCGGCGAAGCGGTCCTTGAAGGTCTGGAAGTGCTGCTCGGCGAGGAGCGTGGTGGGGCAGAGGATCGCGACCTGCTTGCGCTCCGCGGCCGCGACGAACGCCGCGCGCAGCGCGACTTCGGTCTTGCCGAAACCGACGTCGCCGCAGATGAGCCGATCCATCGGCTGGCCCGAGGCCATGTCCTTCATCACCGCCTCGATCGCCGCGGCCTGGTCGGGCGTTTCCTCGAACCCGAAGCCGTCCGCGAAAGCGTCGAGATCATGCTGCGGTATCGAGAAGCTGTGGCCCGATCGCGCGGCGCGCTTGGCGCAGAGCGCGAGGAGCTCCGCGGCGCTGTCGCGCACGCGGCGCGCGGCGCGCGCCTTGGCCTTGTCCCACTGGCCGCTGCCGAGCTTGTGCAGCGGCGCGGCCTCGGCGTCCGCGCCGGAGTAGCGCGCGATCACGCCGAGCTGCTGCACCGGCACGTAGAGCCGGTCCGCGCCCTCGTACTCGAGCAGCAGGAACTCGCTCGCGCCCTCCTCGAGCGCGAGCGTCACGAGGCCCTGGTAGCGGCCGATGCCGTGCTGCGCGTGCACCACCGGATCGCCGATCTTGAGCTCGGAGAGGTCGCGCAGCATCCCCTCGACCGAGCTGCGCTTTTCCGCCGCGCGGCCCTTGCGCCGCACCGTGCCCGCGTAGAGCTCGGCCTCGGTGACGATCGCCCAGCCTTCGGAAGGAACGGCGAAGCCGTTGGCGAGCGGCGCGGTCCCGAGAAGAAGGCGTTCGGGTGAGGAAGCGAAATCGGCGAAATCCCTGCAAGGGGAGGGGCGCAGCCCGTACTCCCCCAGGTAATTCAGCATCGTCTCCCGCCGGCCGGGCGATTCGGCGGCGAGCAGCACCCGCAGGCCGGGACGCTCCAGAAAGCCCTTCAGCGCCGCGAGCGGGTCGTGCGCGCGCCGGTCCACCGCGAGCGGGGGAAGGGGTTCCGAAGCGAAGGTCTGGTGTTCGTCTTCGCCGATCCCCTGCACCAGATCGATTCGAGAAAAGCCCTTCGCCCTGACATAGAACTCCTCGGCGGGGAGGAAGAGCTCCTGCGGCGGCACGAGCGGACGGTCGGGGTCGGCGCCCTGCATCCGGAAGCGGCTCTGCGCGTCGCGCCAGAACCCTTCGATGGCGCCGGCCACGTCGTGATGCAGCGCGAGCGCCGCATCGTCGGGCAGGTAGTCGAACAGCGTGGCGAGCGAGTCGTGGAACAGCGGCAGCCAGTACTCGATGCCCGCGGGTGCGATCCCGTTCGAGACGTCGCGGTACAGGCGCTTTTTCGACGGATCGCCCTCGAAGCGCTCGCGCCAGCGGCCGCGGAAGCGCGTTCGCGCGGCTTCGTCCAGCGGAAACTCGCGTGCGGGCAGCATGCGGATCTCGGCCACCCTGTAGAGCGTGCGCTGGGTGTCCACGTCGAAGGTGCGGATCGTGTCGATCCGGTCGTCCTCGAGCTCGATCCGGTAGGGCACCGCGCTTCCCATCGGGAAGAGGTCGATCAGCCCGCCGCGCACGCAGACCTCGCCTGGCGCGACCACCTGCGTGACGTGCGCGTAGCCCGCGGTGGCGAGTTGCGTGCGCAGGCCCTCGAGGTCGAGCGCCGCGCCTTGCGCGAGAAAGAAGGTGTAAGCGGCGAGATACCGGGGCGGGCACAGGCGATGCAGCGCCGTCTGCGCGGCGCACACCGCCACGTCGAACTCGCGCCGCTGGATGCGGTACAGCGCCGCGAGGCGCTCGGACACCAGGTCCGGGTGCGGCGAAAAATTGTCGTAGGGCAGCGTCTCCCAGTCGGGGAGCAGGCACACGCGCAGCCGGGGCTCGAACCACGCGATTTCCTCGGCGAGGCGCTGCGCGTCGTGCGCCGTGGCCGCGAGCACCGCGGCCGTGCGGCCCGAGGCCGCCAGACGCGCCAGGGCGAGCGCGTCCGCCGAGCCGGCGAGGCGCGTCCAGCGCTGCTTCGAGGGGATTGCGTCGCGGTGCATCGAGAAACGCGCGTCGATTATACAATCCTGATTTTCCGGAAAGAATCGCATTTGGCCCGGTTCGCGCTCATCCCGGCAGCAGGCAGCGGCACCCGCATGGCGGGCGCGCCGCCCAAGCAGTACGCGCGGCTCCTCGGGCGCCCGATGCTGTGGCACGCGCTCAGAGGCCTCGCGCACCCGGAGATCGACACCGCGTTCGTGGTGCTCGCGCCGCACGACCGCGAATTCGCGCGCCACGACTGGGGCGATGCGGGCGTTCGCGCCGAGCCGCTTTACTGCGGCGGCGCCTCGCGCCGCGACTCGGTGTACAACGGCGTGGTAGCGGCCTCCGCCGCGGTGGATGCGGACGACTGGATCCTGGTGCACGACGCCGCGCGACCGTGCCTGCCGCGCGCCGACCTCGAGGCGCTGATGCGCGAGTGCGACGCCGATGAGGTGGGCGCGATCCTCGCGCTGCCGGTGGCCGACACGGTCAAGCGCGCGGCCAGGGACGAGGCGGGCGCGCTGCGCGTGGCGGCGACCGAGGACCGGACGCCGCTCTGGCTCGCGCAAACGCCGCAGATGTTCCGCGCCGGGCTGCTCGGCGAGGCGCTCCGGAGCGCGCGCGGCGCGGTGACCGACGAGGCCTCGGCGGTGGAGCAGCTCGGCCTCAGGCCGCGCCTTGTTGCCGGCAGCCGCGAGAACCTGAAGGTGACGTTTCCCGAAGACCTTGCGATCGCCGAGGCGATCCTTGAGCGGGCCGAGGCGATCCGCGGGGCGCGATGAGAATCGGCCAGGGATTCGACGTCCACGCGCTCGTGCCGGGCCGGCGCCTGGTGATCGGCGGCGTGACCATCCCCTTCGAGCGCGGGCTCGAGGGCCACTCGGATGCCGACGTGCTGCTGCACGCGGTATGCGACGCGCTTCTCGGCGCCGCCGCCCTCGGCGACATCGGCCGGCATTTCCCCGACACCGATCCGCGCTACAGGGACGTGGAGAGCCGCGTGCTCCTGCGCGAGGTGGCGCTCAAGATCATGGAAAAGGGCCTGCGAATCGTCAACATCGATGCCACGATCATCGCGCAGGCGCCGCGCATGGCGCCCTACATCCCGCGCATGATCGAGCACCTGGCCGACGATCTCAGCGTCCCGCGCTCGTACGTCAACGTGAAGGCGACGACCACCGAGACGCTCGGCTTCGCCGGCCGCGGCGAGGGCATCGCGGCGCTCGCGATCGCGCTGCTGGAGTGAACATGTACTCGCCTGAATACAACCGCGCGAATGACCGAAACGAAGTCCTCGAATTCATGCGCGCGAACAATTTCGCGCTGCTGGTGACCGGCACCGGCGGGAACCTGCTCGCCTCGCACCTTCCCGTGGTCGTCCGTGAGAGCGGCGACAAGATCGTGCTCGACATGCACATGGCGCGCGCCAACCCGCAGTGGAAGGAGTTCTTCGACGACGAGGTTCTCGTGGTGTTCTCGGGGCCGCACGCCTACGTCTCGCCGCGCTGGTACGAGGACAGGCAGCGCGTGCCCACCTGGAACTACGCCGCGGTGCACGCGTACGGGGTTCCGAAGTTGATCGAGGATAAGGAAGCGAAGCATTCGAATCAGACGAAGCTCGTGGAGACGCATGACCCCGAGTGGCTTCCCCGGTTCAAGGCCCTTCCGCGGAAATACCTGGACGACATGCTCGCGGCGATCGTCAACTTCGAGATCGAGGTCGCGCGCATCGAGACGCGCTGGAAGCTGTCCCAGAACCGCGGCGGCCGGGAGATGAACCTGATCGCCGCCGAGCTCGAGAGGTCCGCGGACACCCAGGCAAGGGCGCTTGCCGCATTGACGAGGAAACACCGGGTCCGGTAATAAAACGATAAGAACCGAAAAAAGCGGCCAGATCCGCCTGAGGCGGCGGCTCGGGGACGCCGATAGTCGCGGTTTGAAGGGGGGGTTATTCGCATCGTTCGCGCGCTCTGGCTCGTGCCGGCGGCGCTCGCCTGCGCCGCGCAGGCGGGCGCGGCGGCGCGCGACCTCACCGAGCTGCCGCTCGAGCAACTGATGGCGCTCGAGGTGACGAGCGCCTCGCGCTTTCCGCAGCGCGCATCCGACGCCCCCTCGGCGGTGACGGTGATCACCGCCGACGACATCCGGGCGCACGGCTATCGCACCCTCGCCGACGTGCTCCGCAGCGTCCGGGGGCTTCACGTCACCTACGACCGCAACTACGCCTACCTCGGAGTGCAGGGGTTCGGGCGCACCGGCGACTACAACTCGCGCGTGCTGCTGCTGATCGACGGGGTGCGCGCGAACGACAACATCTACGACCAGGCCTCGATCGGGACCGAGTTCCCGATCGACATGGAGCTCGTGGACCGGATCGAGTTCGTCCCCGGGCCGGGCTCCTCGGTCTACGGCAGCAACGCGGTGTTCGGCGTGATCAACGTGGTCACGCGGCGCGGCGCCGATCTCGGCGGCGCCGAGGCGACGGCCGGCGCGGGAAGCGCGTCCACCGCGCTCGGGCGCGCCTCCTGGGGCGGCCGCACCGAGGCGGGCACCGACGTGCTGCTGTCGGTCTCGGGGTTTCGCAGCCGCCCCGGCGAGCTCGATTCGGATCGCAACCGGCAATTGTTCGCGCGCGCTACGCGCGGCCCCTGGGCGCTGCAACTGGTGCACGGCGAGCGCACCAAGGGCATTCCCACCGGCGCCTACGGCATCGTGCCGGATGCGCCGGGCAGCGAAACCACCGATCAGTGGACCTACCTCAACCTGCGCCATGCGCGTCCGGTCCGCGAGGATACCGAGCTCACGCTGCAGCTCTCGTACGGCGACTATCGCTACTCCGGGAACTACGTCTACGACATGCCGCCGCTCGTCACCAACCGCGACACCGCGCGCGGAACCTGGTGGGATGCCGAGGCGCGCGTGGTGAGCACCGCCTGGCACGGCCACAAGCTGGTGGCGGGCGCGCAATACCAGGCCGACGCGCGCAAGGATCAGTTCAATTTCGACCTGGCGCCCTTCGCCTCCTACCTCGACGACCGGCGGCGCGGCAAGCGCTCGGGAATCTATCTCCAGGACGAGATCGCGCTGCGCGCGGACCTTCGCCTCAACGCGGGAATCCGCTACGACCAGCCGTACACCGGCAGCGGCGTCCTCAATCCGCGGCTCGCGCTGATCTGGAATCCCGCCGAGCGCATGGTGCTCAAGCTCCTGCACGGGAACGCCTACCGCGCGCCGAACGCCTATGAGCTCTACTACGCGGCGCCGGGTCCCGGCGGCCAGAAGGGCAATCCCGACCTGAATATCGAGCGCATTCGAACGACCGAGGCGGTGGCGGAGTATTTCGTCTCGCCGAGCCTGCGCCTTCAGGCGAGCGCGTTCCGGTACGAGATCCGCGACCTGATCGAGCAGGTGATCGACCCCGCAGACGGCATGGCGGTGTTCCGCAACACGGGCGCGGCGCGCTCGAGCGGCGCCGGGCTCGAGATCGAGCGGCGCTGGAGCTCGGGGGCGCGGCTGCGCGCGAACGTCTCGGCGCAGCGCGCGGTGGACGGCAACGGCACCTGGCTCGTCAACTCGCCGCGGCGCCTCGCCAAGCTTGCGGCGGTCGTGCCGCTCGGCGGGGGAGTGCGCGCGGGCGCCGAGCTCCAGTACGCGTCGAAGCGCCGCACGCTCGCGGGCGAAGTGCCCGGATTCGTGATCGCCAATCTCACGGTCACCGCGCCGCTCCCGCCGCGCGGCGCGGAGCTCTCGGTATCGCTCTACAACGCGCTCGACAAGCGCTACCCCGACCCTGCCGGCCCGGAGCATCCGCAGGACCGCATCGAGCAGGACGGCAGGACGCTGCTCGCGCGGCTGCGGCTGCGCTTCTAGGAGGCCGCGCCTCCGCGCCGCGCTTTTTGCCGCCGCGATCGTCGCGGCCGCACTCGCCGCTTCGCCCGCGGTGCGCCCGCAGCCGGTGGGCGAGTACGAGCTGAAGGCGGCCTACCTCTACAACTTCGCGCTGCTCTCCGAGTGGCCCGAGGGCGCGCTGCCCGCGCCCGACGCGCCGCTCGCGCTGTGCGTGCTCGGCAGGAACCCCTTCGGGCCGAGTCTCGCCGCACTCGAGGTAAAGACGGTGCATGGCCGGCGGCTCGAGGCGAGGCAGGTCCCGACCGCCGCCGCGGCGCGGCGCTGCCACCTGCTTTTCATCGCCGCGCCCGAGCTCGCGCGCGCGTCCGAGATCGTGGCGGCGCTCGGCGACGCGCCGGTGCTCACGGTGGCCGACTCGGGCGCCGCGGAGCGCACGCCCGCGGTGATCACGCTCGGGATGCACGGCTCGCGCGTCGCCTTCAGCGTCGATCTCGGCGCTGCGAAGCGCGCGCGCCTGCGGCTGTCCTCCAGGCTCCTGCGGCTCGCGGCGGGCGTCGCGGGCGCAGAGGAGGCGCGATGAACGGCACCGCGCGCACCTCGCTTCGCGGCCGCATGCTGCTGCTCAGCCTTCTTTCGGCCGGAGTGGCGCTCGTGCTCGCGCTCGCCGGGCTCGGGGCGCGCGAGTATCTCGCCTCCAGGGGCGACCTCGAAGAGCGCCTGGCGGTGCTCGCGAGAATCATCGCCGAAAACGGCGCGCCCGCGCTTGCGTTCGCCGACGAGCGCGCGGCGGCCGACGTCCTCGCGACGCTGCGCTCGGCGCCGCACGTGACCGAGGCGCGGCTATTCGGGCGCGACGGCGAGGTGTTCGCGCAGTACCGCGGCGCGCACGCGGGATCGGCACTCGGGAGCGTGACCGCACGGCGCGAAGTACGGCTCGGGAGCGACAGGCTCGGCGAGCTCGTGATCGTCGCGGACCTGCACGAGCTCGAGGCGCGGCTCGCGGGCTACGCGGTGGTGGCGCTTCTCACGCTGGTGGCGGCGCTCGCGGCGAGCGCGCTGATCCACGCCGCGATGCGCGGGCGCGTCGCGCATGCGGAAGAGGCGCTCGCGGAGCTCAACCGCACGCTCGAGGAGAAGGTGCGCAGCCGGACCGCGGAGCTCGAGCGCGCGGTGAGCGAGCTCGAGGCCTTCAGCTACTCGGTGTCGCACGACCTGCGCGCGCCGGCGCGCGCGATGGCGGGCTTCGCCGGCATCCTCCGCGAGGACCACGGCGCGGCGCTGCCGCCCGAGGCGCTGCGCGCCTTGAAGCGCATCGAGGACAGCGCGACGCACATGGGCCGGCTCACCGACGATCTGCTGGAGTTCTCGCGCACCGGGCGCACGCCGCTCACTCTCGCGCCGGTGGACATGCGCGCGCTCGCGGCGTCGGTCGCGCAGGAGCTCGCGGGGCCGGAGGCCTCGCCGGTGCGCATCGGCAGGGTTCCGCCGGCGCGCGGCGACGCGGCGCTGCTGCGACAGGTGTGGCGCAACCTCATCGGCAACGCTCTCAAGTTCTCGCGCGAGGCCCGCCCGCCGGTGATCGAGATCGGCGGCGAGCGGCGAGGCGCCGCGGTCGAATACTTCGTGCGCGACAACGGCGCCGGCTTCGACATGAAGTACGCCGGCAAGCTCTTCGGCGTGTTCGAGCGCCTGCATTCGCCCGAAGAGTACGAGGGCACGGGCGTGGGCCTCGCGATCGTGCAGCGGATCGTGCAGCGCCACGGCGGCCGGGTCTCGGCCGAAGGCGCGCCCGGGCAGGGCGCCACGTTCCGGTTTACGCTTCCGGCCTGAATGCGCCTTTTTTTCGCGGTCTGGCCGCCCGCGGCGGCCGCTGCGGCGCTGCACGCGTGGGCCGAAAAGGCCGCGCGCGCCGCCGGCGGCCGCGTCACGCGCGCCGACTCGATCCATCTGACCGTGGCGTTTCTGGGCGAGGTTTCCGAGGATGCGGTCATCAGGGCGATCCAGGCGGGGCGGCGGGCGAACGCACCGTCGCACTTCATCCCGATCGAAACGGCCCGGTACTGGCCGCGCAACCGGATTGTCTGGGCAGGACCGCAGGAGACGCCGCGGCCGCTTCGGGCTCTGTTCGAGGGTTTGAAGGGCAATCTCCTCGAAACCGGCTTCGAGCTCGAACCGCGCCCGTTCAGCTCTCACGTCACGCTGATCCGCAGGGCGCGCGCGCCGCGGGAGCTTCCGCCGCTGCCCCGGGTCGAATGGCCGGTGCGCGAGCTGCTGCTCGTTCGGTCCGCGCTTTCGGCGCAGGGCTCGCGCTACGAGGTCGTGGAGCGATTTCCGCTCGCCGCGTGACGAAATTCACCGCGTGCCCGGCGCCGGCCGATCCATAGTCGGGCATGCACGACATGAGCTCTCCCGAGAACCCGCGCATCCTGCTGCTCGACGACAGCGCCGATGACCGCACGCTGATCGGGCACGCGCTCGCCAGGGCGCTCCCCGGCGCGGCGCTGATCGAGACGCACGACGCCGCCGGGTTCGAGCGCTCGCTCGCCGCCGCGCCCGACGTGATCCTCGCCGACTACGACGTGCCCGGCTGCGGGGCGCGTGCGGTGCTGGAGCTGCTGCGCGAGCGGGGCCTCGATATCCCGGTGATCGTCGTCACCGGCGCTCAGGGCGACGAGCGCGCCGCCGAGTGCATGCGCCTCGGGGCGGTGGACTACCTGCTGAAGGACCGCCTGTCGCGCCTCGGCGGCGCGATCCGCGGTGCGATCGAGCAGCACCGGCAGCGCCGCCGCATCGAGCGGCTTTCGCGCGTGCAGGCGGTGCTCGGGGCAATCAGCTCCGCGATCCTGCGCGCGCGCGACGGCGAGGGGCTGCTCGAGGAGGCGTGCCGCATCGCGGTGGTGCACGGCGCGTTCCGCCGCGCGTGGATCGGACTGCGCAAGCCGGGCACCGGCGAGCTGGTCGCCGCCGCGCGCTACGGCGACGGCGAGGCGCCGGGCGTGCCGATCGTCGGCGACGGCCCGGTAGCGCGCGCCCTGGGCGAACGCGCAACGAGCGAGAACCGTGCCGTGGTGCTCGAGGACATCGCGCAGGTGCACGACATCGGCGGCGCGCGCGAATTCGCGGCGCGCACGGGACTGCGGTCGGCGATCGGGCTGCCGCTGCTAGTGGAAGGAAAGCCCGTCGCCGCGATGGTGCTCTGCGCGGGCGAAGCGGGCGCGTTCGACGCCGGCGAGGTGCGGCTGCTCGAGGGGCTCGCCGCGGACATCTCGCTCGCCCTGGAGTATCTCGCCAACGCGCGGCGTCTCGCGTACCTGGCGCACCACGACCTGCTCACGGGGCTTCCGAACCGCACGCACCTCGCCGAGCGGCTCGGCCAGGAGATCGCGATGGCGCGCGGCGAGAGCCGGCTGGTCGCGCTCGCGCTGCTCGACATCGACCTCTTTCGCAGCATCAACGATACGCTCGGGCCGCGCGGCGGCGACGCGCTCCTGCGTCAGGTGGCGGCGCGCCTGCTCGACAGCTCGCCCGCGCTCGCGTTCCACGCGCGCGTGGGGCCCGACTGCTTCGCCGTGGTGATGCGCGGAATGAAGGATGCGGCCGAGATCGCGCAGGTGCTCGAGCACGCGGTCGCGCCCGGGCTCGCCGCGCCGTTCCGGATCGCGGGACGCGACCTGCGCCTGGGCACCCACGCCGGCGTGGCGATCTTTCCGTACGACGGCATGGACGCCGACACGCTGCTGCGCAACGCCGAAGCCGCGCTCGAGCGCGGCAAGAAGAGCGGCGAGCGGCGCGTGTTCTACGCGCCGGGCCTGAACGCGCGCGTCGCGGACGCGCTCACGCTGGAGAACAAGCTGCGGCGCGCCATCGAGGCGAGCGAGTTCACGCTGCATTACCAGCCGATCTACGACCTTGCGGGCACCACGGTCACCGGGGTCGAGGCGCTGCTTCGCTGGAACGACCCGGAGACAGGGCTGGTGCTCCCGGCGCGCTTCGTGCCGGTGCTCGAGGAGACCGGGATGATCCTCGAGGTCGGGCGCCGGGCGCTCGCGCAGGCGATCGCGGACCGGCGCGCGTGGGTCGCCGGGGGTCTCGCGGTCCCGCGCGTGTCGGCGAACGTCTCGCCGCTTCAGCTGCGGCAGGCGGGGTTCGTGGAGGAGGTGCGCCGCGCCCTCGGCGGCGCCGCAGGCGAGGCGTACGGCGTCGACTTCGAGATCACCGAGAGCCTGATCATGGAGGATCTCGAGCACAACATCCCGAAGCTGCGCGCGCTCGGGGCGAGCGTCACGGTGGACGACTTCGGGACCGGCTACTCCTCGCTCAGCTACCTCGCGAAGCTCCCGGTGAACGCGCTCAAGATCGACCGCTCGTTCATCTTCGAGATGACGAAGGGGCCCGAGGGCATGGCGATCGTGTCCACGATCGTGGGACTTGCGCATTCGCTCAGGCTCG
>JBBINV010000083.1:0-12749 GCA_037443705.1 Betaproteobacteria bacterium
GCGCATGATCGACCTCGTTCGCATCAGTTCGGTCACTTGCGCAGAGCTTCCCTAAGGCGCGTTCGCAATCGCGCGCAGCACGCGCAGCTCCTCGCGCAGGTGCGCGAGCTCGCTGCGGTCGGCGAACGCGAGCACCCAGTGGGTGAGCCGGCCGTCGGCGCCGTGCGCCATGCCGATGGTGAGCTCCACCTCGACCGAGCGGCCGTCCGCGCGCCGCGCGCGCATCGTAAGCCGCGCCGGCGCATTCTCGAACAGGCGGCTCGCCGATTCGTCCTCGGGAAAGAGCAGCGTGATGAGCGGACGCCCGAGCGCCTCGCCGCCGCGATAGCCGAAGAATTCCTCGAACGCGGGATTGAGATAGGTGAGGGGCCGGCCCTTGGCCGTGGCATCGACGAGCGCCACGGGAAAGCCGCACGCGGCGAGCGCGGCGCGGCTCAGCGCGCTGTCGGCCAGCAGCTGGTACAGCGCCGGCGCCGGCGCGAACGGTGCGCCGTTCGCGGCGCGGCGCGAGCCCTTGTCAGAATGTGTCATGCAGGCGCTATGTGACACGCGCCTGGCGTTTCCGGCAAGTGGGGAAGGCGCGCAAAGCCCCGGATTCTTCAGGAAAACGTGACAAACCCCACAGCGAGATCGGGCTCAGGCGGCGCGCCCGCGCCGAACGGACATCGAGTAGCAGAAGCGCCGCAGCCGGGCGAGGTCGGCGCTCTCGATCGCGTCGCGCAGGTAGTCCATGTTGCGCGAAATCTCCACGGCATACGGATCGTGGCCGCCGAAATGCGCCTCGGCAAAGCGATCCGTCGCGCCGAGCTTTTTCTCGATGCGCGCGCGCGCTACGTACTCGTAGAAGCCGGGGGTCTTCAGCATCAGGTCGTCGGCCGAGCTGTAGCGCACCACCTCGCGCCCGTCGGGGAGGCGCTCGCGCGCGATCGCGCCCCAGACGAACTCGCGGTAGAGGAACTCGCGGCATTTCTCGAGGTACATGCGGTCCGACATCTGGCCGATCAGGTCGGCGGTCCCGACCATGCAGCCGATCAGCCGGTCCTTAGGCGCGTGCACCTCGATGTCCTCGACGTCCATCTCGTAGCCCGTGAAATGCACCAGGCGCGCCGCGACCGTCGCCTCCTCGGCGAAACCGATCGAGGGCAGGTAGCGCGCGAGGAAGTCTGCGCTGCGGCTGACGTGCACCTTGGTGAACACGGCGCCGTTCTCGACATGAGACTCGGAGGCCCGCTTCATGTAGCCCGAGTCGTGCAGCAGCGCGATCACTACCCCGAGCATCGCCCGCCGCGGGCCCAGGCGCTCGGCCTCGGGAGCGACCCGGTCGTGGCCGTCGACCAGACGCGCCATCGCGAGCGTCATGTCGAGGGTGTGGCGCAGGTCGTGGTACAGCGTGTCGCACGCGAGGTAGCCGGGGTAGCGGCCCTCGAAGAGCGCCTGCACGTCGCCGAAGGCGCGCGCCACGGGCACGAGGTCCGCGCCGGGATAACGCGCGGCGTAGATCCGCAGGACCGCGTCGCGCACCTGCTCGGCGCTTTCCACGTTGACGCGGTTGGTGACGTCGTTCTGATTCAGCCGGCCCTGCATCGCCCCCTCGCGCGGCGCGGTTGTTGCCCGCGATCAATTTTATCCGTTTGTCCGCAGAAAAGGGGAGCCGGCCGATAAGCCGGGTTCTGTGGCGCCCTCCGGTGTGACCCGGCGGCGCCCGGCAGCCATTCCTCTAGCCCCCGGATTGCTCAGGGGGTCAAGCTACCTACCCGCAAGCTCGGCCGAGCAGACCTCGGACGCTTGCCTATTTGGTATTGCTCCGGATGGAGGTTGCCCGTTTCACACCGGACTGAACCGGCTCGTCTCTGTGGCCCTGTTCGTCGCGTCGCCGCGCCGGGGTGTTACCCCGCATCCCGCTCTGTGGAGCCCGGACTTTCCTCCGCGCCTTGCGGCGCAGCGGCTGCCTGGCCGACTCCCGGCGGCATTTTACTGCGGCGCAACGTTGCCGGGTAATCGTGCGTGGCGTACAAGGTGCGAAGGGAGGGCATTGACGCAAGGAGGACCGGATGCGCAGACGTCTTTACTTCCTGCTCCCCGACGTGGACAGCGCGCGCCGTACCGCGGACGACCTGCTGCTCGCGCGCGTGGAAGACCGCCATATGCGGTTCCTCGCCCGGCGCGGTACCGATCTTGGCGAGCTTCACGAGGCGAGCTACCTGCAGAAGACCGACCTGATGCACGGCGCCGCGCTCGGCCTGGGGCTGGGCGGCATCGCGGGGCTGCTGCTCGGCCTGGTGATCGTCACCTATCCGCCCGAAGGGACCCACCCGCAACTGGTCGCCGTGCTCGTCGCGGCCGTGGTCGGCGCGGGGCTCGGCGCGTGGATGGCGAGCATGGCCGCCGCCGCGGTCCCGAACTCGCGCCTGAAGCCGTTTCTGCCCGAGATCGACCGGGGGAAGGTCCTGCTGATGGTCGACGTGCCGTATGCTCAGATCGGCCGCATCCGCGAGCTCGTCCTCGGGCGCCATCCCGAGGCCGTGCCCGGCGGCCAGGAGACCCGTTACCCCGCTTTTCCCTGAGGGCGGAAGTAACGCTCGTCGTCGTAGAACTCCGGACGCTCGTTCCCGGCGATCCAGCCCGGATAGCCGAAGACCGGAAGGGGTGCGAGGAGCTTCGGCGTCCCTCCCGCGGCATGCTCCGCGAGCCATCGCGCGGCGAAGGCGTCCGGATCGCAGTCCGGCGGGGCGAACAGCGTCTTGCACGCCACGCCCGGCCAGGGCTCGAGCGCTTTTTCGAGTACGGCGTGTCCGAGCACGACGAACCGGAGATCGCGCCGCACCTTCTCCCGCTTGTCCCAGAAGAGCTCCTTCCAGCGGAACTCGCGGATCAGGCGCTCGAGCATCGGATCGGCGCACAGCGCGATCGCGCCGCCCTCGTCGAAAATCGTCAGCATGTCGCGAACGCGCCCGCGCCTTGCGCCCTCGCGCGGGATCTCGGCCGCATGCAGCGCATTGATCGTTGCCTTGGTGCGGGGGAAGGCGAGCCAGGCGAGCGCGTTGAACAGATCGTGCCAGTTGCCCGGGCGCGTGGAGACGCATCCCGATTCGTAGACGCGGATCTCGTAGTACGGGTCGGACGCCGACGGCGGCACGAACCGGACGGGCTTGCCGCTTTGCGTGCGGATGCCGGCTTCATCGGCAAAACCGTTGAGAGCATCGTCGGACGGCCAGCCTTCGATCCGGTCGAGCCATTGCCGGTACGGCTCGAAGATCGGATGCTTCAGACGAGCTTCCAGGGAATCGCCTCCCCGGCGCGCAGCGGCACGAGGACGTCCGATCCGAAGGCGATCGTCGCGGGCGCGGTCCAGGCCTCGCGCACGAGCGTGATCCGGTCGCGGTTGACGGGCAGGCCGTAGAACTGTGGCCCGAAGCGGCTCGCGAAGCCTTCGAGGCGATCGAGCGCGCCCGCCTCCTCGAACGCGACGGCGTAGAGCTCGATCGCGGCGTGCGCGGTGTACATGCCCGCGCAGCCGCACGCGGATTCCTTCGCGCCGCGCGCGTGCGGCGCGCTGTCGGTGCCGAGGAAGAACTTGGGATTGCCCGAGGTCGCCGCCTCGACGAGCGCCTCGCGGTGCGTCTCGCGCTTGAGCACCGGCAGGCAATAGTGGTGGGGGCGGATGCCGCCCTGGAACAGGGCGTTGCGGTTCATGAGCAGGTGGTGCGCGGTGATGGTCGCGGCGACGTTCGGGCCGGTCACTTCCACGAACTGTGCCGCCTCGCGCGTGGTGATGTGTTCGAGCACGATTCGCAGCGACGGAAAGCGAGCGATCGTCGGCCCGAGCACCTCTTCCACGAAGACCTTCTCGCGGTCGAAGACGTCGACTTCGGGATCGGTCGATTCGCCGTGCACGAGGAGCGGGATCCCGACCTCGGCCATGCGCTCGAGCGTATGAAAGCAGCGCGAAAGGCGCGTCACGCCCGCTTCCGAATGCGTGGTCGCGCCTGCCGGGTAGTACTTGACGCCGGCGATCCGCCCCGAGAGCTTCGCGCGGGAGATCTCCTCCGGCGGCGTGTCGTCGGTGAGGTAAAGCGTCATCAGCGGCTCGAATGCCGCGCCGGCCGCAAGCGCCCCGAGGATGCGGCTGCGGTACGCGAGCGCTTGCCCGGTCGTCAGCACCGGGGGCTTCAGGTTCGGCATCACGATCGCGCGCGCGAACCGCCGCGCGCTGTCCGGCAGCACCGCCTTCATCGCCTCGCCGTCGCGAAGGTGCAGGTGCCAGTCGTCCGGGCGGATGAGCTCGAGCCGGTCCATGGGTAAGGGAATTCTACTTGCTGCGCTCGAGGGTCCTGCGGTAGAGCGCGTTCTTCGGCGCGCCGGTGATCTTGGCCGCAAGCTTCGCCGCCTCGCTCGCGGGCAGCGCCTGCATCAGGATCCCGAGCACGCGCTCGCCCTCGCCGAGCGCGTCGCCGCGCTTGGGCGCCGCGGGCCCGAGCACGAGCACGAACTCGCCCTGCAGGCGCCGCGGCCGGGCCTCGAGCCATGCGGCCGCTTCCCCGAGCCGCATGCGCGCTACCTCCTCGAACTTCTTGGTGAGCTCGCGCGCGATCACGATCTCGCGCTCCGGGCCGAAGCGCGCGGCGAGCGCACGAACCGTCTCGAGGACCCGGTGCGGTGCTTCGTAGAGGACCGCCGGGACCGGCGTGTCCAGGAATTCGAGGTCCTTCTTCGCGGCGACGTCGGCGAAGCCGGCGAACAGGAACCGCCCGCCGAACCCGGCCGCGGAGAACGCCGCGATCGCGGCGCTCGGCCCGGGAACGGGAATCACCCGGATCCCCGCCGCGTGGGCCGCCGCCACGAGAATCGCACCCGGGTCCGATACCCCCGGGGTGCCGGCGTCGCTCACCAGCGCCACGTCGGTGCCCTCGCGCAGCATCCCGATCAGCTTCGCGGATGCGGTGCGCTCGTTATGCGCATGGAGCGCAAGGGTGCGCGCCCCGATCCCGTGGTGCGCGAGGAGCGTGCGCGAGGTGCGCGTGTCCTCGCAGGCGACGACGCCGGCGGCGCGAAGGACTTCGAGCGCGCGCGGGCTCGCGTCGGCGAGGTTGCCGATGGGCGTGGCGACGACATAGAGGGTGCCGGCCATGGGGGTTCGCGTGCGCCGCGGTCAACGCGGGCGCGGGAAAGTCCGTTAAGGGTGCCATGAACCGTGCCGGGAGGCGAGCGGAGGAGCTGTGCGGGGACCTGCTGCAGCGCGCGGGCCTGCGGCTGCTCGCGCGCAACTGGCGCTGCCGCTTCGGCGAGATCGATCTCGTGGCCGAGGAGGGGGGTACTCTCGTCTTCGCCGAGGTGCGGCTGCGCACGGGCCTGCGCTTCGGCGGCGCCGCCGAGAGCCTCACCACGGCCAAGCGTGCCCGCCTGATCGCCGCGGCCCGGGCCTACGCGGCGCGCCGGCCCGAGGCGCCGTGCCGCTTCGACGTGCTGCTGCTCGACGCGCTCGACCCGGCCCGCATCCAGTGGGTGCGCGATGCGTTTACTGCTTAGCGTCATCGTTCTTGTACTCGCGGAAACGGCCGGTGCTCAGGTCCCCAGCGTCAGGATCCTGGTCCAAAGCTCGCCCCTGGCGGGCTTCCGGTACGGCGAGGCTCCGAGCGTGTGGCAGGAGCTTCGTCGCGGCGACGAGCTGGAGCTGGTGCGCGAGCCGGACAACCCCCACGACGCGAACGCCGTGCTCGTCGCGTGGCGCGGGCGCAGGCTCGGCTACGTGCCGCGCGCCGAGAACGCGGCGCTTGCCTGGGCGATGGATCGCGGCGAGCGGCTGCGCGCGCGCGTGAGCCGCCTCGCCGAGCATCCGAACCCGCGGCGGCGCATCGAGATCGAAGTGTTCATCGAGTAGAATGGCGGCATGGGTCACGCGGAACCGGATGCCGAGCTCGCGGCGCGGATCTCGGGGCATTTCGCCGACAGCGCGCAGCTGAAGCTCGACTCGGCCGCCGCGCTCGCGGGCCCGATCGCGCGCGGCGCCTCCCTCATGGCTGCGGCGCTCGCCGCCGGCGGCAAGGTGCTCGCCTGCGGCAACGGCGGCTCCGCCGCCGACGCGCAGCATTTCGCCGCCGAGCTCGTCAACCGTTTCGAGGCCGAGCGCCCGCCGCTCGCCGCGGTGTCGCTCGCGGCCGACTCCTCGGCGCTCACCTCGATCGCGAACGACTACGCCTACGGCCAGGTTTTCGAAAAGCAGCTTCGCGCGCTCGGCCGCAAGGGCGACGTGCTGCTCGCGATCACGACGAGCGGGAATTCGGAAAGCGTGCTCGCCGCGGTGCGCGCCGCGCGCAGCATCGGGATTGCCACGGTGGCGCTCACCGGGCGCGGCGGCGGCAGGCTCGCGGGGCTTCTCGGAGCGGGCGACGTGCACGTGTGCGTCCCGCACGCACGCACCATGCGGATCCAGGAGGTGCACCTGCTCGTGCTTCACTGCCTGTGCGACGCCATCGATTTCCAGCTGTTCGGAGGCAAGAAATGAGATATCCCGGGCATCTTCTCCGGGCGAGCCTGATCGCCGCCGTCCCGTTCGTGCAGGGCTGCATCGAGATGGCGGCGGTGGGCGCGGGGGCCGCGGTGCTCTCGTACGAAGACCGGCGTACGACCGCGGTGCAGATCGAGGACGAGGGCATCGAGCTGCGCGGCTCGAACCGGATCCTCGAGAAATACGGCGACAAGGTGCACTTCAACATCACCTCGTACAACCGGAACGTCCTGCTCACCGGGGAGGTGCCCGACGAGAAAACGAAGGAGGAGATCGGCAGGATCGCCTCGGGCGTGCCCGGGGTGCGCGGCGTGACCAACGAGCTGCGCGTGGCCGCGATCGCGCCGTACACCTCGCGCGCGAACGACAGCGGCATCACCGGCAAGGTGAAGGCGCGGTTCCTGGACGCCGGCAAGTTCAGTCCGGTGCACGTCAAGGTGGTCACCGAGTCGGCGACCGTTTACCTGCTCGGCATCGTCACCGAGAAGGAGGGCGCGGACGCGGCCGAGATCGCGCGCACCACCGGGGGCGTGCGCAAGGTCGTCAAGGTGTTCGACTACTGCGATCCGGGCGCGCCGCCGTGCCGGCCGCGCGGCGGCGCCAAGGGCGCGGACGAAAAAAGCAAGCCGGGCAGCTAGCCGCCGTGCCCTACGCACGGCCCGCGTTCGAGCGCAAGATCCACCCGCCGCAGGAGGCGGCGCGCTGGGCGCAGGAGCTGCCGCGGCCGCTCGTGTTCACGAACGGCGTGTTCGACCTGCTGCACCGCGGGCACGCCACCTGCCTCGCTCAGGCGCGCGCGCTCGGGGCCTCGCTCCTCGTGGCGCTCAACGGCGACGCCTCGGCCCGGCGCCTCGGCAAGGGTCCCGACCGGCCGTTCAATCCGCTGGAGGACCGAATGGCGATCGTCGCCGCGCTGGAGAGCGTGGACGCCGTCACCTGGTTCGACGAGGACACGCCGTCGATCCTCATCGCCGCGTGCCGCCCCGAGGTTCTGGTGAAAGGCGGGGACTGGCCGGTCGAATCGATCGTGGGCGCGAAAGAAGTGCTCGCGCGCGGCGGCAAGGTCTACTCGATCCCCTTCGAGCACCACCGCTCGACCACCGGGCTCGTGGAAAGAATCAGGAAATCCTGAGCTCGAAGAACCTCGCCCCCGGGGTGGGATCTTTCGAGTAGGCCTGCACCTCGCAAAAGCCGAGGGAGGCATAAAGCGCGATTGCTTCGCGCATCTTCGGAAGCGTGTCGAGAAGCAACCGTTCGTAGCGGCGCATCCTTGATTCTTCAACCACGAGCCTCGCGAGGCGCCTGCCCAAACCGCTCCGCCTGCACGAAGCGCGCACGTAGAGCCGCTTCATCTCGCCGCTCGCGGCGTCCAGCCGCCGCAGCGCCACGCATCCGGCCACGGCATCGCCCTCGCGCGCGAGCCACAGCCCGCCGCCAGGCGGCGCGTACTCGCCCGGGAGCTCCGCAACCTCGCGCTCGAAGCCCGCGAAGCAGCAGGGCTCCGCAACCTGCGCCGCATATTCGCGAAAGAGCTCCCGCACCGCATCGATGTCCCTCGCGGTCCGCGCCGGCACGACTTCGATCATCGATCCATTTTGCCCTATGATTGGCGCATGCGGCTGCACCAGATCAAGGTCGACTACGACGCGGCCGAAGACCGGCTCCTGATGCTTCTCGCGACCAGCGAGGCGAGCGAAGTGCGCCTCTCGCTCACGCGCCGGTTCGTCAAGCTCCTGTGGCCGCTGCTCGTCAAGCTCGCCGAGGAAGCGAGCCCGCGCATCCGCACCCAGGCCAACCCCGAGGCGCGGCGCGCGCTTCTCGGCATCGAGCACGAGCAGGCGGTTGCGCGCGCCGACTTCTCCAAGCCCTACGACGAATCCGAGCGCGCGATGCCGCTCGGAAAAGAGCCGCTCCTTCTCGCGCGCATCCAGACCGGCCGCGACAGGAACGGCCAGCCGATCGTCGCGCTCCATCCGGCCGAAGGTCAGGGCGTGACGCTCACCTTCGACTCCGTGCTCCTGCATTCCGTCTGCCGCCTGCTCCAGGCGGCGGTCAAGAAGAGCGACTGGGACATGGAGCTCAAGCTCCCCGGCACCGAGCCGCAGGAAGCCGCGCCCGAGCGCTCGCAGCGGCGCACGATCAACTGAGAATCGAGTCTTGTCGTCCCCGCGAAAGCGGGGACCCAGATTGACCACTTGCGTGACCATAGGCAAGATAGTGGTCATTTCGTGATTCTGGAGCACTTATGCAAACCATCCAGGCTTCCAAGTTCAAGGCACAGTGCCTCGCGCTGATGGACCAGGTCGCCCGCACCGGCGAAACGATTCTGGTGACCAAGAACGGCCGGCCTGTGGCCGAGCTGCGGCCGCATCGCGGCCCGCGCGCCAAGTCGCTCATCGGCCTGCACAAGGGGCAAGGCAAGATCAAGGGCGACATCATTTCCCCCATCGGCACCGAGCTCTGGGAAGCGCTCAAGTGATCGTGCTCGACACCCACGTCCTGGCGTGGGTCGATTTCGAGGAGCACCGGCTCGGCCGCAAGGCGAAATCGCTGATCAACCGGATGTGGGCACGCGGCCACGTCGCGGTCTGCGCGATGAGCTTCTGGGAAGCGGCGCTGCTCGAGGTGCGCGGCCGCCTGAAGCTGCCCGCCCCCGTAGCGGAATGGCGCGGGCAGCTTCTCGGAGCCGGTCTCGTCGAGCTGCCGGTCGACGGCGAAGCCGGAATCCGCGCCGTCGGTCTGGGCGGGTTGCCGAGTGATCCGGCCGACCGGCTGATCGTGGCGACCGCGCTGCGCCATGAAGCCGCGCTCGTGACTGCCGACGACCGGCTGCTCGAATGGAATCACTCGATGGCGCGCCACGACGCGCGCCAGTAGCACGTGCCTGACTTGGTGGTGATCGCCGGCCCGAACGGCGCCGGCAAATCCACCGCCGCTCCGCTCCTCGTCGGCGAGCGCCTCGGAATCAAGGAATTCGTCAACGCCGACGTCATCGCCGCCGGCCTCTCCGCCTTCGCCTCCGAGCGCGTAGCCGTAGAAGCGGGCCGCCTCATGCTACGGCGCCTCGACGAGCTCGCCGCCGCCGGCGCCGACTTCGCCTTCGAAACCACGCTCGCGTCGCGCTCCTTCGCACCGTGGATCGCGCGGCTCAAGCGCGAGCGCGGTTACCGTTTCCATCTCTATTTCCTGTGGCTGCCCGCTGCAGAAATGGCGGTCGCGCGCGTGGAGGGGCGGGTGCGCGCGGGCGGTCACTCGGTCCCGCCGGACAACATCCGCCGCCGTTACGCCCGCGGTCTGAGGAATTTCTTCGATCTATACTCGCCGATTGCCGACTCGTGGGACATGCATGAAAATACCTCGCTGCCCCCGAAGCTGATCGCAGCGAAGGATCGCGATGCCGCGATCCACTTCGGCAACCAGCAGCGCTGGGAATCCATCCGGGAGGGATTGCGCGTGAAAGAGAAAGAAGCCGAATACGCCGCCGGCCCCGAGCCCCGCATTTGCGGCGTCCCCGTGAGCGAAGTCATGGCCATCTTCGACCGCGCCGGCCGCGAAGCCATCGCGCGCCACAAGGCGCTCGGCCATCCGATCGTCATCTGGCGCGATGGCAAGGTCGTTGTCGTGCCGCCCGAAGAAATCGACATCTGATCATGCAACGTCGCCGCAGTCCGCGTCACCCCGGATGGCGCGGAACGTGGCGGCACCTTGCATGACGCGCAGCCCGGGAGGCGGTAAAAACTTCCCGATCGCGAAGTTTCCTCCCCCTCTACACGCCTCGCGGACGCGGCGGACTGAGCCGGTCGCACCCTCCTTCGCCACGATCTGCAAATAGGCATCTGCCGGCCTATCGCGCGATCTACCAGTGGATCGTTGCGTCCACTAATAGATCGTTCTAGCATCGCCCCAACCACATCTAAACAACAAGTTGGGCAGCAGGAGTGAGCGTTGCGCTTCAGTAGCTACCAAGGATTCTTGACATCCCTCCCGGTTCGGGAGAAGTACGAGCATTCTGACCTTCTCGTTTCCGACCTCTTGATCGCGGAAGAGGGACGGCTTCGGATTTTCTACGCTCCGTTCGACTGGGCGAACCCCAATGCCAGAGTAATCATTCTTGGCATTACCCCTGGCTGGACGCAGATGGAAATCGCGTGCCGGGAAGCGCGATCTGTTCTCTCTTCGGGTGGGTCAGCGGAGGATGTCTGCCGCTTAGCGAAGGAGCACGCGAGCTTCGCGGGCTCAATGCGTGTCAATCTCGTCCGAATGCTAGATGCATTAGATCTGCCTCGGCTTCTCGGAATTCAGTCGTCCTCTGACCTCTTTGGCGTGGCCCGTCCGCTACTTCACACGGCGTCCGCTATTCGATACCCGGTATTCGTAGGAACACGGAATTACACAGGAACTAATCCGCGCCCGGCCAAGTCGCCGTTCCTGATGCGTTTCGCACGCGAGGTCCTCGCTCCTGAACTTGAGTCTGTGCCAAAGGCTGCAATCGTTCCGCTCGGCAAGTCAGTCGAGGAGATCTTGGTAGCCCTTGCGGCAGAAAAACGGATTCGCCCTGGGCGCTGGTTGTCCGGTTTTCCGCATCCCTCGGGCGCAAACGGCCACCGTGTTCGCCTCTTCAATGAGAACCGTGCATCCCTGTCCGGCCAACTCCGGACCATTCTCGGTGCAACCAACCCTGCTGCCCAACCAGGCGCTCCAGCCGACGCGCTAACGCGCGCGGCTGAGCTTTAGCGTTAAGCTTCACAAGGACGAACCGTGCTGCATCCACGCCAATTCCAGGTCAACGAAGCGTGGATTGCGTTTCAATTGAACCGTGCGCCGATTCGTACGGAGCGGGAGGGATCGTTCAATAGCGTCGCGCTCATGGATGCGGCGAGTTGCTACATTTTCGGCATGGTCTTGGTGCCTTTGGAAGAATCGGAACCCTCCAAACCGGAGGTCCGGCGTCTGCTTAAGATGGGTTGGGCGCACAAGAGGCGCTATCCGGCGACGCTGTTCTTACCAACTGGCCGGTTTGAAACCGTGCTACCTGCCGAGGCGAAGCGTCTGGGCATTTCTGTTGTGCCCGTGCAGGAAAGCCAGCTACTCGTCTTCATAGGTGAAGCACAGGAAGGCTTCAAAGAGCGGTTCGAAGGCGAGCGCACCAACTGAAGCCTGAACAAGCGCACGCGGGCCGGTGGCTGGCGACGTCGGCCGCCGCTATCCAGCAAGCTCCCCGCGCGCTGCCTCCAACCGCGCCGAGGCGTGCAGCCAATCGTCCTCTGCCACACGCAGTGATTCGGTGAGCCGCGCCTCGGCGATGGTGAGATCCTTGATGCGCTCGCTCTTGTCGGCGCCGTCGTAGAGCGCGGGTTCGGCGAGCGCGGCGCGGACTTTTTCGGCGTCGCGGGTGAGCTCGGCGATGCGCGCTTCGATCTTTTCGATTTCGCGGAAGTGGGGGCGCAGGAGCCGGTTCTGCTCGGTGCGCGATTGCGCCTGGGCGCGGCGCTCGTCCCTGCGCGAGGGGCGCTCGGCGGCAGGGCGGCGGCTGCGGTCTTCCTTCAGCTTCAGCTGCCGGTAGTCTTCGAGGTCGCCGTCGAGGCTGCGCACGCGGCCCTCGGCCACCACCAGGATCTTGTCGGCGCAGGCGGAAAGCAGGGCGCGGTCGTGCGAAACGATGACGAGCGCGCCTTCGTAGGACTGGAGCGCCATCGCGAGCGACCTTCGCATCTCGAGATCGAGGTGGTTGGTCGGCTCATCCAGCAGGAGGAGGTTCGGCCGGCGCTTGACGAGGACGGCAAGCGCGAGGCGCGACTTCTCGCCTCCCGAGAGCGGCGCGATCGGGCGATCGGCGCGCTCGCCCGAGAAGCCGAAGCGGCCGAGGAAGTCGCGAAGCGCCTGCTCGCGCTCGCCGCGGTACAGGCGCGTCATCATGCCGAGCGGCGTCTCATCGCCCCTCAGGTTCTCGACCTCGTGCTGCGCGAAGTAGCCGATCACGATGTCGCGCGCCTCGCGGCGCTCGCCCGAAAGCGGCGCGAGCTCGCCCGCGAGGAGGCGCACGAAGGTGGTCTTCCCGGCGCCGTTCGCGCCGACCACCGCGATCCGGTCCGAGCGCGTGATTGCCATCGAAACCTGAGACAGAACGGCGCGGCCGTCATAGCCTGCCGAAACCTCTTCGAGCTCGACAATTCGTTCCGGGCTTCTCACCGTGTCACCGATCGCCATATAGGAGCCAGTCCGTGATCGGCATATTGGAGCCGCT
>JBBINV010000084.1:0-12463 GCA_037443705.1 Betaproteobacteria bacterium
GAAACTGGCTCCATTACGCCGATCACACCCGGCTCCTTTACGGCGATCAGTGACATCTTCGGCGCTATCGCATTCGCGAAGCCGAAAGGCGCTGGAATAGGCCTCATCGTCTGCTCGCTCGGCGGTATGGTCCTCGGCGGCACGATCGTCGCAATCGTGCTGGTGCTATCGCTGGTCGGCGGTCTACTGGCTGTCTTTGACAAAGGCGCACCGAAGGCAACGCCCGCAGCAGGCGCGGCAGAAGCCGCCGCCCCTGCTGCCGCGCCATCTCAAAACAAGCCGTGGGGTACGGGTCGCATGGTGTTTTACTCGATCTTTTCCGTTCTGATTCCTATCGCAGGGCTTGGCGCGGGAATACAGGGCCTCCTTTCAGACGCGAAGCGAAAACAGGGTGCGCTTCTGTTGATCTTGGGTGTCATCGGAGCAGTCATCTACGCCTTCCTGGCGATGCGACCCCAATATGTGCAGCCCGACGACCGCTTCTTGAAGTCGGAACTCATGGTCCGTCCAGGCATCAGCGAAGTCGGCTTGTCGGTGGGGCAGTTCGTTCAAGTCCTTGAGAAAGCCGTGATGGATAACGGCAAGAGTCCTCAACTGAAAGGTTGGACCAAGGAAGAAAATGAATACACGCTGCACCTCGTCATGAAGCAACCGTTCGAACTGAAGTTCACGCATCTACTTCAGCCACCGATTGCCGGCCAAGCCTCGCTACTCGCACCAATACAATCAGGGCTGGAACAAGTGCCCGCCCTGCAGTTCGTAATGAGTGTTGTTGCTATGGTCCCCGAGCAGAGCAAACCCAGACCGCAGGCGCAGCAAGCGGCCTCGGCGGCGCCTGCGGCGCCGTCGGCCGCCGCTGCGCAACAGACGGCGGTTGCGCCCGCTATGGACGGCAAGGAGATCAAGGCCCGTTACGGAGTGGTAAAGATCACTGACGATGGTGTGCGAAAGCTAATGATCGACGGGAAAGCAATCACGGATAGCAAAGGTAATCCCGTAGAAGATGACCACATGCAGTTGGTAAGGCACTTCGCGCTACCTGACATGGACGTAATCGTTATCTACAGTAACTGCGGTGGTACTGCCTGCGCCGAAACCGGAAGGTACCGATACCTAATTCTCAATAGCTCCGGCCAACGGTCGTTGTCCGCAGAGTTCGGTGATGGTCGTGACAACGCCACAATCGAGAACGACGCCGGAAAGATCGTCATCGGTTTTGGGGCGAAGGGCATGGCCATTCTCGACGGCGGCAATATTCGTATCTCAAAAGAACTGCTGCCCTAATTCGTAAATGGCTGCCGACCACCGTATCCGTGCTGCCGACGGCCGCAGAATCCCGTTTACATGCGAGAACCGCCGTTACGCGACGGACCTTACAGAGGGTTTCTCACACGGGTCCGCTGAAGCTAGAGGCAGCGTTCTTGAGGCACCGCTTTTTGATTTCGGCGATGCCTCAATCTGGCTAGAACATGTCGTTGAAAGGGCGACCGGGGAGAAGTGCTATTGGCTCATGTGGTATGACGCCGATGGCCGACCAAACATCCCTCTCAGTGGCGTGTTCGGTCACGAAGATCTCGAACGCGCGGCCCAAGCACTCCGCTCTCTAACCACGCGTTCGAGGGGACGCGCATGAAGCCGCGCGCCCCTCAACGCGGACGTTATGCGACCTGACGAGCCTCGGAGAACGGTATGAGCTCACTGAAGTACGCGAAGCCCGAGCGCATCTGGTTGAAGGACCATCCCGAGCTGGACGAGCGCTGGCTGCAGGACCGGATCGGTGAGGATCCGGCGCTCCTTGGTCTCGGGGACCTCGTGTTGAAGGACCGTGAGCGGCCTCAGCCCCGGGCCGGGCGTCTGGACCTTCTTCTCCAAGACGCGGAGACGTACAAGCGCTACGAAGTCGAAGTTCAGTTGGGCAAGACGGACGAGGCGCACATCATCCGCACCATCGAATACTGGGACATCGAGCGGAAACGCTATCCTCAGTACGACCACACGGCAGTGATCGTCGCCGAGGACATCACCAGCCGGTTCCTGAACGTCATCAGCCTCTTCAACGGCTCTATTCCCCTTGTCGCCATTCAGTTGAGCGCGCTCCGGCTGGGCGATTCAGTTTCCTTGGTCTGCTCCAAGGTGCTCGACGAGATGCGGCTCGGACTCGTGGACGAGGACGAGGAAGTCCAAGCGGTGACTGACCGCTCTTACTGGGAGGCTCGCGCGAGCAAGCACACGCTGGCCATGGCGGACGAGATGCTCGAAGTGGTCCGCGCCCTCGATCCAGACCTTGAGCTCAAGTACAACAAGTTTTACATCGGCCTCGCCAAGGGAGGTCAGCCGAACAACTTCGTCATCTTCCGCCCGAAGAAGGACTGGCTTCGGCTGGAAGTGCGCCTGGACCGCTCCGACGAGACGCAGGCGCAGCTCGATGGGTCTGGTTTGGACGTCATGGACTACGACTCCCGATGGGGACGCTACCGAATCCGTCTCGCGAAGGGCGACACGACGAAGCACAAGGACTTCTTGGCGGCCCTGATGACGAAAGCGTTCAGAGGGGTCGCATAACAACAGCATGCAGCGGACGGCGCTGCGCGCCGCCGCTGATGCTGAGCGTTGCACGAGCCCGGCTGCGCCGGGGGAGAAGTGCAGCGAATCATCATGATGTAGACGGAAACGCGCGACGTGCGTTGCGGTGGACATGGAACGCACGCTGGGCGCGATCTTTCGGGAACATTTCGAGCGCTACGCGAAGCGTCACGGATTGCCGGCGTACGTGCATCGTGCCGCGTACTGGATATCGGGCTGTCGCACCGCAGCGCTCGGTGGGCACGTGCGTCGCTGCCCCGAAGGGCACGTCGAGCGCGCGTTCTACAACTCCTGCCACCAGCGCGTGTGCCCGCAGTGCCAGGGGCTGGCGACCGAGCGCTGGCTCGAGCGCCAGCGTGAGCGGCTGCTCGCCTGCGCGCACCATCACCTGATCTTCACGATCCCGCACGAGCTGAATGCCCTTTGGTGCTGGAACCGCGCGCCGATGGCGAAGCTGCTCTTCGCGACGGTGCGCGAGGTGCTCTTCGAGCTGCTCGCCGATCCGAAGTACCTCGGGGCGAGGCCCGCGCTGCTCGCCGCGCTGCACACCTGGGGACGGTCGCTTTCGCTTCATCCGCACGTGCACGTGCTCGCCGCCGACGGCGGGCTCGACCCCGAAGGCCGCTGGGTTGCGCCGCGGCGCAGCCACTTCCTGCCCGCGCGCGTGCTGATGATGTTGTTCCGGGGCAAGCTTCTCGCAGCGCTGCGCCAGGGGATCGAGCGCCGGCGCCTGCGCCTGCCGCCCGAAGCAAGCCGCGAGCGCTTCGGCTCGCTTCTGAACCGCCTCGGGCGCAAGAAGTGGAACGTGCACCTGCGCGCCCGCTACGCCCACGGCGAAGGCGTCGCCGCCTACCTTGCGCGCTACCTGAAGGGCGGGCCGCTGAAGAACACGCAACTCCTCGACTCGGGACCGGACCGTGTGTGCTTTCGCTACCGCCCGCACCGCGACGAGGGCGAGGGCGGCGACGAGCCGGTCCTCATGAACCTCCCGGCCGAAGCGTTCCTCGCGCGCTACCTCGCGCACCTCCCCGCCCCCGGCCTTCAGACCGTGCGCGGCTACGGCCTGTACGGCCAGCGTGCGCGCAAGGCGCTCGATCGAGCGCGCGCCGCGCTCGGCCAGCCCGCCGTCGTCGATTCCGAACCGCTGCGTGCCGAAGAGTTCCTCGCGCGCTTTCGGCAAACCGCCGACCCCTCGCGCTGCCCGCGCTGCGGCGCGCGCCTTTGCTTCGTTTCGCTCCTCGCCCATGGCACCGGACCGCCCGCGCTCGTGCACTGAGCAAGCATCCGACCGATGCGCCCTCGCCGCAGCGGCGCGCTCGCGCTCACCGCACCCGCACCCCGTGTCCGAGCGCTCGCGCGCGCTCCGAATGGCGCCTTCCCCCGCCGCAAAGCCTTTCCCTCCGCTTCCCATGCCGTGGGGTTGGCTCGCACCGTAGTTGTCCCCGCTGTCAACCGTTCTTACAATGCCCGGACAGAGGGGTGCCCCGCCGGGCTCGTCCAACTGGCCGCTGGACCGAACACAAATGCACATCGAACAAACGACTCACATCCCGACGGTGTCGGTCAGCCAAGCGTTATGCCGCAGAGGACGTCCAACCTTGACATGCCATATTTGGTATAGGCACAATGCGGCATGTGGCGCATCGAGGAGCATCGGCGGGTTGACAAGCAGCTGTCGTCGGCACCCCGGGAGATCCTCAAGCGCTACGAGAAATGGAAGGACATCGCCATGCTGTCCGGCCCGCCTGGGCTGCGGCTGATCAAAGGCTTCAACGACGAGGCGTTGTCGGGAGAGTGGAAAGGTGATCGCTCTTCCCGGCTCGGGCTGCAGTGGCGGATCATCTATCGCACCGTGCCGGATCAGCAGTTGTTTCAGGTGATATCGATCAGCGCTCATGACTATCGGAGGCCGTAAGTGAGCCAGTTCCGCGCCGCAAGGAAGCGCATCACCGTGTCCGTGGGCGAGTCCGTGCGCATTGTTCGGGAGCTCCAGGGCTTGAGCCAGAACCAGCTCGCGGAGCGCACGGGCATCCCCCAGGCTACCCTCTCGGCCATCGAGAACGACCGTGTTCGCCTGGGCGTCGAGCGTGCCAAGGTGCTCGCCAAGGCGCTCAAATGCCATCCTGCCGTGCTGGTGTTCCCGGGATGGGAAGATCATCTTCAATCTGCAGCATAACTTGCTGCTGCAGCCGACGCGCTGAAGCGCGCGGCCGAGCGCCGCGTTATGCCGCAACAGGAGCACGGGCCGCGCCTGATATGCTCAGCGAATGAAGGTCCGTGAAGTACTGCGCATGCTCCATGAAGACGGTTGGTTTCTGGTGGCAACGCGTGGAAGCCATCGTCAGTTCAAGCACGCCGCAAAGCCCGGGCGGGTCACAGTGCCGGGGAAGCCCCAACGATGACCTCGCACCGGGTACATTAAACAGCATCCTGAAACAGGCTGGTCTGAAGAAGTGAGGCGGCAATGCGTTATGCGATCGTGATTGAAAAAGCCGAAAACAACTATTCTGCGTACGTCCCCGACCTTCCGGGGTGCGTCGCGACGGGCGCTACCGTCGAGGAGGTCGAAGCGCAGATCCGTGAAGCCATCGAGTTCCATCTCGAAGGCCTGCGCGAGGACGGTGCGCCCATCCCCGAACCTGCGAGTCGCGTCGAGTACGTTGACGTTGCGGCATAACCTGGCAGTGGTGCGGACGGCAAGCTTCCCCCGAATTAGTTGACACTTCGGGCTAACAGCTCGGAGGTGTGTTGTGGCAAAGGCAGGGCCCCGGAAGGTCGCGCGCTACGGCGATCAGTTCAAGGCGACTGCGGTCAGGATGAGCGGTCTGTCTGGCGTGTTGATCAAGGATGTGGCTGAGGCGCTGGACATTCACCCGTTCATGCTCTCGCTGTGGCGCAAGCAGGTTCGCGAAGGCGTGATCAAGGCCAAGGCGGCTGCGCTGGATGTGCGTGCGGTGGCCGAGTTGAGGCGGCTGCGCGAGATCGAGCAGCGCTACAGGCTGCTCAGGGAGGAGCACGAGCTCCCAAAAAAAAGCCCATCCGGTTTGCTTCCGATCGAAAGCGGAAGTCTTTCAGTTCATTGAAGCAAACCGGTACGAGTTCAAGGTCTCGGCGATGTGCCGGCTCTACGGAGTGACAAGAGCAGGGTTCTGCCTCTGGCGCTCGCGCAAGCGTAGCGAACGTGAGCGCCAGAACGCCGCCCTTGCCGAGCGCATCCGCGCGGTGCACCAAGCGAGCCGCGGCACCTACGGCAGCCCGCGGATTTACCAGGTGCTGCGCCGGCGGGGGTGCAGGGCGAGCGAGAACCGCATTGCCCGAGTGATGCGCGCCCAGGGCATCAAAGCGCGGGTGGCCACGATCCGCTACACCAGCCCCAGCCTACAGCGCTTCTTCGGGACGGCGAGGAATGAGCAGCTCGAGCTGCAGCTGAGCGGTCCTGACCAGGTCTGGGTGGGCGATCTCACGTACTTGAAGGTGGGCACGGTCTACCGCTACCTGGCCGTGGTGATGGACAAGTACTCGCGCCGGGTGCTGGGTTGGGCTTACGGCAAGAGAAAGGACGTGGCGCTCACGCTGCGTGCGCTCAATCGCGCAGCGCGCTCGCGCAGGCCTCGACCGGGGCTGATCCTGCACACTGATCGGGGCATCGAATACGCGGCCGAGGCCTTCAAGGCGCGCCTGGCCGAGCTCGGCATCACCCAGAGCATGAACCGCCCCGGCAAGGTGACCGACAACGCCTACATCGAGTCCTTCTTCCACTCGATGAAGGCCGACATCGTTCACGGCCTTCACTTCAACGAAGACCGCGAGATCGAGCGCGCAGTGCGCGCCTACGTTCCCTTCTACAACGGAACCCGGCTACACTCCTCGCTCAATTACGTGCCGCCAGCGACGTTCGAACAGCTGACATGACAAACCCGGTGTCAACAAAATCGGGGGAACATCCCGCGCGCGAAAGCAGCGCGCGCCGGTAGCCGCTGACGTCAGACGGCGCATCCTTCCGTGGTGATTCAGCGAGCGCATTCCGGGGACGCCGCGGCACTGTTGCCGCTGGTCGCCCAGTACCGGGAGTTCGAGAGTCTCGGCGGATTCCGGCCCGCCGCGGTGCAAGCACAATTGGAACGCCTGTTCTCTTCACCCGCTCTTGGCGCAGCCTGGGTCGCATGCGAGGGACAACGGCCCGTTGGGTATCTGATTCTTGTCTACGTCTTCAGTCTCGAGCACCAGGGCCTTACAGCGGAGATCGACGAGTTCTTCGTCGTACCAGAGCAGCGCGGTTCTGGTGTCGGGTCGCAGTTGCTGGCTGAGGCTGAAGCGGAGTCTCGGCGGCAGGGGTGCACGAACATCTCGCTGCAAATCGGCACGTCCAATCTCCGCGCCAAGGAGTTCTATCGCAGGCACGGCTACTCGGAGCGCTCAGGGTTCAACCTGCTGGAGAAAGAGGTTGTGAGCGGCCGGGGGAACAGGTAACAAAAGCATCGGGGGACATGGGTAACGCTCTTCCATGTTCACGATGTCGCCGATGTCCCCCGACCAGACTGTCACCCATGTCTCCAGACCGTCCCTCGGTGACGCCTGACCCCTCGATCGAGCCGGCCCGCTGCGGAAGGCGCCGCCTCCGCGCGCAGGCCGGCTCGAGCCGTTCTGGCTGGGCCGCAAGAAGATACGAAACCGTGTTCCTGCGAGCGGGAACTCGCGAACACGCATGATCTTTCCGGAGCACGTGGTTCGGGCGCGGCGCTTGGCGGGACGGTTCCGCCACGCCAGCCCCGTAGTGCCCGTCGCGACCGCGTTCCTCGTGCTGGTCGCGCCTGCGGTCGCGCAGGAACGCGTCGCCCACGAGCTGGGAGAGTTCGAGTTCCATCCCGCTTCCGCCGGCGTTCTGATTGCCGCGCCCCACGGCACCTACGATGCGAACACCGCGCAGTTGGCGATCGAAGCGGCGCGTCGCCTCGGCGCAGGCTACGTCGTGGCACGACGGTTCACCGCCGACCAGACCCGGATCAATGTCAACCGACCGACCGAGGGTGCCCGCCTCGCCTGCAGACAGGAGTCTCACACTGCGCGAGCCAGGGAAGTGTACGACCTGTATGTCCGGCTCGTGAGGGCGGCTGCGGCCGGTCGCCCGTTGCGGCTCTATGTCGAGATTCACGGAAACTCCGATCCGCGGACTGCTCATCGGGTTGAGATCGCGACCACCGGCCTGTCCGTTGCCGAGGCGCGGGCCGCGAAGGACGCATATCCGGCGATAATCGGCCGCACGCGGCAGCTTGTGCCGGCTTATCCTGAGCTCGCGCTTCTCGTCGAACCCCTCGACCGCGTGTTCTTTACGGCGTCCTGCGCCAAGTCGGTTGGCATCTTCGGCACGGATCCTGTGCCACGTGGGGTGCACTTCGAGTTTCCGCGCAGTGCCCGGGAGCACGAGACTCTGGAGGCGACGGCGTCTCTGATCGCCGAGATCGTTCTCCGGCTCCTGGGAGAGCGGTAGCGTGCCTGGCTTCACGCTCCAGCCGGCGGCACGCCCGCGGCGGGGGAGCGTTCGCGCTGAGCGGCAGGAATGGAACCGGGTAGAATGGCCGGAACCGGTGGAGGTGAGAAACCGATTTCACCATCGACGAAGCTACGCCGCGTTCTCGCTGCTTTTTCGGGATTGGCTGGCTGCCGAAGCGCCAGTCCGGTTCACATGAGACACGCTGGAGTCCCGGCTTTCCCGACTCCGGCTTCGCCTTCCGCGACGGCGGAACCGTCGCCCCGAGGTTGCGGTCGGCGCGAGAGGATTCGGCCTCTTGGGCTCGAGACGGGTCCGTGGCCGTTGTTCGAGCCGGCGCGCGCGCTCAGTCTCGCGCTCTATGTCCTCTCGGTGCTGGCGCTCGTACCCTCCCTCTGGCTCGCCACGAAGCCCTGGGGCGTACGCCCTGATGACGGGCTCATCGCGCTGCACGTGCCGCTCGGTGCGAAAGACCTCCCCGGTGTGCGGGTGCGATTCGCACCGAAGTGGAGCGACTATCACGACGTCGCGCTCGCCTTCCCGGCGAGGACGGGCGACGCGGCCGTTGAGCAGGCGCTCGATCGCACGATCGCAATTCGCGCCGGCGCCGAGCGCCCGCCCTACGAGTTCGAGTGGCGGCTGCTCCGCGACGGCGCGGTCGTGGCGCAGGGCAGCGGCCGCGAAAGTGCCGCGGGCGCGGTGCTCGGCGAGGGCAGCACGCGCAAGCTCCTTTTCGGCGAGTTCAAGGCGCGTGCCGGAGAGACCTACGAGCTGCGCGCCTCGTTCGGGCCCGCAATGGCAAAGTTCCTCGGCGCCTCGCCCGCGCTCGAGGTGCGCATGTCGAACGCTCCGCGCGTCAATCGGCTCAAGTCCTTCCGGCGCCTGGACGGCGCCTCGTCGCTCGCGCTCGGCGCGATCGGACTGGGTTTCCTGGCCGCGGGCTGGCGGCTGGAACGAAAGCGCGCACCGGGACCGTCGTAAAGGGCCGGGTCCGCGCTTTCGCGGGACGACAGGCACGCGGCTAAGCGTCGAAAGGGTGGCGGCGCACGATCGTCTCCTCGCGGTCGGGGCCGGTGGAGATGAGGTCGACCGGCACGCCGGCCAGCTTTTCGATCCGCTCGAGGTAGGTTCGCGCCGCCTTGGGCAGCGCCTCGTAGATCCTGATTCCCACGGTGCTCTCCATCCAGCCGGGGAGCTCCTCGTACACCGGGCGGCAGCGCGCGAGCTCTTCCGCTCCCACCGGGAGGATCTCGGAGAGGCTGCCTTCGAGCTCGTAGCCTACGCAGATCTTGACGGCCTCCACGCCGTCGAGCACGTCGAGCTTGGTGATGCACAGGCCCGAGACGCCGTTGAGCTGTATCGAGCGCTTGAGCGCAGCCGCATCGAACCAGCCGGTGCGGCGCGGCCGCCCGGTGGTGGCGCCGAACTCGTGGCCACGCTGGCGCAGCCGCTCGCCCATGTCATCCGACAGCTCGGTCGGAAACGGGCCGCCGCCCACGCGCGTGGTATAGGCCTTGGTGATGCCGAGCACGTAATGCAGGTGCTGCGGGCCGACGCCGGCACCTGCGGCGGCAGCGCCCGCCACGCAGTTCGACGAGGTCACGTACGGATACGTTCCGTGGTCGATGTCGAGCAGACTCCCCTGCGCGCCCTCGAACAGCAGGTTCCGGCCCTTGCGGTTGGCGTGGTAGAGCGCGCGCGGCACGTCGGCCACGAGCGGCACGAGGCGCGGCGCGAGCGCGAGCAATTCGTCCAGCGTCTTCTGGAAGTCGACTTCCTCCTGGTGATAGAAGCTTCGCAGCACGAAGTTGTGGAACTCGAGGTTCTCGCGCAGCTTCTCGGCGAAGCGCACGGGCTTCAGGAGGTCCTGAAGGCGGATCGCGCGCCGCGCGACCTTGTCCTCGTAGGCCGGGCCGATGCCGCGTCCCGTGGTGCCGATCTTCCTCTCGCCCTTGGCCGCCTCGCGCGCCGCGTCGAGCGCGGCGTGGTAGGGCAGGATCAGCGGGCAGGCCTCGGACACGCACAGGCGCGCGACGACGCCCTTCACGCCCGCGCCTTCCAGCTCGTCCATCTCGGCGACGAGCGCCTGCGGCGAGAGCACCACGCCGTTGCCGATGAAGCAGTCGACGTTCTCGCGCAGGATCCCCGAGGGAATCAGGTGCAGCACGGTCTTGTTGCCGCCGATCACGAGCGTGTGCCCGGCGTTGTGCCCGCCCTGGAAGCGGACCACGCCCTGCGCGCGGTCGGTGAGCCAGTCAACGATCTTGCCCTTGCCCTCGTCGCCCCACTGGGTGCCGATCACGACAACGTTGCGCGCCTTGCTCATTTCGGGACCTTCCTTGCGGCGCCGGCCAGCTCGCGCAGGTCGATCGAGAATCCGGTCGCGGGCCGCGGGCGCCCGAACGCCTTGCCGACCTCGTCGTAGCGGCCGCCGCGCGCCACCGGCCCGGCCACGCCCCTGCAATAGGCGTCGAACACGACGCCCGAGTGATAGTGGTATCCCCGCAGCTCCGCCAGATCGAGGCTCGCCGGGAGGGTGCTCGCGTCGATGAGAGTGCCGAGCGCTTTCAGGGCGCGGTGGAGCTCCGGAATTTCCGGCAGCTTCTTCCGCGCGATCGCCAGCACCTCTCGTCCCCCGTACAGCGTCGGCAGGAGCAGGAGCGCGCCGCGCGTCTTCCCTGGCAGGCGCCGCGTGAGGCCCTCGAGCCCCGGCACGTCCTTCTTCTGCAATGCCTCGAAGAGCTCGGCCTCGAGTTCCGGGCCGATCCTCGCGGCGCGCGCGAGCGAGCGGAACACCGCCACGTGCCCGATGTCGATTCTCGCGCCGCGCACGCCCGCGAGCGAAAGCGCGCGCGCGAGCAGCTGCTGGATCTCGATGTCGGCCGCGATGCCTGCGTGCCCGTAGACCTCCGCGCCGAGCTGGAGCGGCTCGCGCGTCGCCGCGGGCGTCGCGGGCCGGGTGTGCAGGACGCTGCCGCAGTAGCACAGGCGCGTGACGCCCTTGCGGTTCAGAAGGTGCGCGTCGATCCGTGCCACCTGCGGCGTGATGTCGGCGCGCACGCCCATCATGCGGCCCGAGAGCTGGTCCACCACCTTGAAGGTGCGCACGTCGAGATCGTGCCCGGTGCCGGTGAGGAGCGAGTCGGTGAATTCGAGCAGCGGTGGCATCACCAGCTCGTAGCGCCTCGCGAAGAACATGTCGAGGATCGCGCGGCGCAGCCGCTCGATGCGCATCGCCTCCTCGGGAAGGATGTCGTCGATGTACTCGGGAAGAACCCAGCGCACGGGCGTCTAAAGGCGCGCGGCGAGCAGGAGCGCGAGCCCCGCCAGGAGCGAGGCGAGCCCGACGAACCGGATCTGGCCGTCGGTCATCTGAAGGACCCTTCGGAAAACGTCGCGCCAGACCCTAGGCGCGACAAAGGGAAGGATTCCCTCGATGATCAGCATCAGGGCGAACGCGAGCAGCAGGGTCGTGCCCATCGGCCGTCATTTCTTCGGTCCGCCCCTTCCGGCGGCATCCTTCAGGTACCGGAAGAAATCCGAATTCGGCTCGAGCAGCAGCAGGTCGTTCTTGCCGCGGAAGGCCGAGCGATAGGCTTCCATCGACCGGTAGAACGCGTAGAACTCCGGGTTCTGCGAGAACGCCTGGGCGTAGACCGATGCGGACTTCGCGTCGCCCTCGCCCTTGATGCGCTGCGCATCCCGATACGCCTCGGCGAGGATCACCTCGCGCTGCCGGTCAGCGTCCGCGCGGATGCGCTCGGCCTCGGCCGCGCCGGTGGAGCGCTGCTCGTTGGCGATGCGCTTGCGCTCGGCCTCCATGCGGCGGTAGACCGACTCGCTCACCTCCTGCGGCAGGTCGACCCGCTTCAGGCGCACGTCGACGATCTCGACGCCGATGCGGCGCAGGTCCTCGTCGGCCTTCTGGCGCACGCGATCCATGATCACGTTGCGCTCGCCCGAGACAACGTCGTGCACCGAGCGCACACCGAACTCCTCGCGCAGGCTGCCCGAGATGGTCTGCCGGATGCGCGTGGCGGCGCGGAACTCGTCGCCCTGTACGCTCACGAAGTACTTCTGCGCGTCCACGATGCGCCATTTCACGAACGAGTCGACCAGCACCGGGCGGTTGCCCTGGGTAAGGAACCGCAACGGCTCGGCGTCGTCGTACGAGAGGATGCGCATGTCGAAGTAGCGCACGTTCTGCACCAGCGGCCACTTGAAGTGCAGCCCCGGCGTCGTGATCACCTCCTTCACCTCGCCGAGCTGGAAAATCATCGCGTTCTGGCGCTGGTCGACCGTGAAGAGCGCCCCGCTCGCGATCAGCGCCGTGGCGACGAGTGCCGCGATTCCGGGCCCGAGCGCTCGCATCAGCGCTCTCCCCGCTCACGC
>JBBINV010000085.1:0-11481 GCA_037443705.1 Betaproteobacteria bacterium
GCCGCGGCTCTCGGCGGCCCCGCCGGCGGCCGTGGCGAAGCCCGCCGCGCCCGCGCCCAGGGCGCACGGCCACGTCCCGGGCGGCAACACCGCCTCGAGCACCGCGACGGCGCTCTTCTTCGTGGGGGCGCTGCTCTTCTGGTTCATCGGCGCCTACGCGCCGCCCGCGTTCCTCGGCCATTTCACGGTGTTCGTGCTCGCCTGCTTCATCGGCTACATGGTGATCTGGAACGTGACGCCGGCGCTGCACACGCCGCTCATGAGCGTCACCAACGCCATCTCGAGCATCATCGCCATCGGCGCGCTGGTGCAGGTGGCGCCGCCGCTGGCGGATGCGGGCGACCGGCCGGAGGGCTGGATCCTCGGCCTCGCGGTGGCGAGCATCGCGCTCGTGGCGATCAACATGTTCGGCGGCTTCGCCGTCACCCAGCGCATGCTGGAAATGTTCCGCAAGTAGGAGCGACGCGCCATGTCCGCGACCCTTGCAACGATCTCCTACGTCGGCGCGACGATCCTGTTCATCCTGAGCCTGGGAGGGCTGTCCAACCCCGAATCCTCGCGCCGCGGCAACCTCTACGGCATCGTCGGCATGACCATCGCCGTGCTCGCCACGGTGTTCGGCCCCAGTGTGACCGCGAAGGGCATCCCGTACATCGTGGGCGCGATGCTGGCAGGCGCCGCGATCGGCCTTTATGCCGCGCGCGTCGTCCGGATGACGCAGATGCCCGAGCTGGTGGCGCTGATGCACAGCCTGGTGGGCCTCGCGGCGGTGCTGGTCGGCTTTGCGAACTACATCGACCCGGCCGCCGCGGGCAGCTTTCAGGGCGTCGAGAAGACGATCCACGAGCTCGAGATCTACATCGGCGTGCTGATCGGCGCGGTCACCTTCTCGGGGTCGCTCATCGCCTTCGGCAAGCTCTCGGCCAAGATCAGCGGCAAGCCGGTGCTGCTGCCGGCGCGCCACTGGATCAACCTGGCGGGGCTGCTCGTGGTGATCTACTTCGGCGGCGTGTTCATCCACTCGCATTCCGTGGCCGAGGGCATGCTGCCGCTCGCCGTGATGACCGCGATCGCGCTCGCTTTCGGCGTGCACATGGTCATGGCGATCGGCGGCGCCGACATGCCGGTCGTGATCTCGATGCTGAACAGCTACTCGGGGTGGGCGGCGGCGGCCACGGGCTTCATGCTCTCGAACGACCTGCTGATCGTGACCGGCGCGCTGGTAGGCTCCTCGGGCGCGATCCTCTCCTACATCATGTGCCGCGCGATGAATCGCAAGTTCCTCGCCGTGATCGCGGGCGGCTTCGGCACCGAGGGCGGGGCGCCCGCTGCGGCGGGGGCGGGCCTGCAGCCGGCGGGCCAGGTGGTCGCGGTCACCGCGGCAGAGACGGCCGAGCTGCTGCGCGAGGCGAAGAACGTCATCATCGTGCCCGGCTACGGGATGGCGGTGGCGCAGGCGCAGCACGCGGTGTACGAGATCACCCGGTTCCTGCGCGACAAGGGCGTGAACGTGCGCTTCGGCATCCATCCGGTGGCGGGCCGCATGCCCGGGCACATGAACGTGCTGCTCGCCGAGGCCAAGGTGCCCTACGACATCGTGCTCGAGATGGACGAGCTGAACGGGGACTTTCCGGATACCGATGTCTCGATGGTGATCGGCGCCAACGACATCGTGAACCCCTCGGCGCAGGAGGACCCGTCGAGCCCCATCGCGGGAATGCCCGTGCTGGAAGTGTGGAAAGCGAAGACCTCGATCGTCATGAAGCGCAGCATGGCCTCGGGCTACGCGGGCGTGGACAACCCGCTCTTCTACAAGGACAACAACCGCATGCTCTTCGGCGACGCGAAGAAGATGCTGGACGAGGTCCTCGCAGCGCTCAAGGCCTGAGGCGATGGCGGCGCGCGAGCGCATCCTGGCAAGGATCCGCCGGCTCCAGGGCCGCGGCGCGCAGGAGTCGCGCGCCGAGCGCGAAGCCATCGACACCTACCTGCGGCGCCACCCGCGCGGACCGATCCGCGATCTGGGTGGCGATCTCGCAGAGCTCTTTCGAACGAACGCCGCGGCCGCGGCGAGCACGGTGGAGCGGGTATCCTCGCTTCGTGACGTCCCGGGCGCGGTGGCCCGCTACCTGGAAGTCCATTGTCTCGAAAAAACAGGCAGCGTCTGGCCGGCCCTTGCCGCGCTCGACTGGGCCGGCGCGGGGCTCGCGCTCGAGCCGCGCGCGGCAAAGGGCGAAGACGCCGTGGGCGTCACGGGCGTGTTCTGCGCGATCGCCGAGACCGGCACGCTGATGCTCTGCTCGGGGCCCGACACCCCGGCGAGCGTGAGCCTCCTTCCCGAGACGCACGTCGCGATCGTGCCCGCCGCGCGCATCGTGGCGGTGATGGAAGACGGCTGGGACCTCGCGCGCGCCGAGCTCGGTCAGCTCCCGCGCGCGGTCAACTTCGTCTCCGGCCCCTCGCGCACCGCCGACATCGAGCAGACCATCGTCCTCGGTGCGCACGGGCCTTCGCGCGTTCACATCCTGATCGTAGGATAGCCGCGCTTCTTCTCGAGGATCTGCAGCCTGGCGGCGAGATCCTTGTGGGCGGCCAGCGTGTCGCGCAAACGCACGAAGGCGCGCACGACGTAGACCGAGACCTCGGTCGCGCGCGCGGAGTTGAGCACCATGGCAGCCATGATGGCGCCGTGCTCGGTGAAGGCGAGCGGCAGATACTTGCGATGCTGGCCGCGGCCTGGTTTTAAGGTCGCAAATTGCGACCTTAGAGAGTTCCATTCCACGGCCGAGAGCCGGAACATGAAGTCCTCGGGGAAACGCGCGGCATTGCGGCGCACCTGTTCGTTGAAGCGCTTGGTGCTGACCCCGTAGAGCGCGGCAAGGTCGGCGTCGAGCATGACCTTCTGGCCGCGCACAAGCAGGATCCGTGTCTCGACTCCAGGATTTCACGTGCGACCGCCGAAAGTGTCTTGCGCCGCGCCTGCGCGCGCTGGCAATCTTCTTGAGGTACCATCTGCCCATCCTGATTAGTCAGGAACCTCCAGGGAGCGGATCGGGGTCCATGACGCCAGGGCAAAGTTCTCCGAGCTGATCGGGCGGGCCGCGGGCGGCGAGGAGGTCGTGATCACACGGCGGGGCAAGCCGATCGTTGTGGGCGCGTCGGTCGTGGTGGCCTGGTTGGTGAGGGGGCAGGCGACCGACTACACGAATGCGCGCCTGCGTCGCGATCGTCTGAGGATCTGTCTGGCAATCGGCGGAGCGTCCCGATGGAGGCCACGGAAGCATTTCGCATCGCCGCGAGTTGCGCTGCCGGCCTGGCGGCGCTTTACTTCGGCGCGCGCTGGCTGGTCGGCGCGGCGAGCGACATCGCGCGCCGGCTCGGAGTCTCGCCGCTGTTGATCGGCCTCACGGTGGTCGCCGTAGGGACGAGCCTCCCGGAGCTTTTCGTGGCGGTCTCGGCCTCGATCGAGGGGCATTCCGGCGTCTCGCTCGGCAACGTGATCGGAGCGAACGCGCTCAATCTCGGCGGCATCCTCGGCGTTGCGGCGCTCATCCGGCCGATCGAGGTGAGCCTGCGGGTGCTCAAGTGGGACATGCCGGTGCTGTTCGCCGCCACCGCGCTGCTCGCGTGGTTTGCGTCGGACGGCGGCATCGGACGGGCCGAGGGCGCCCTCCTGCTCGCGGCGATGGCCGCCTACCTCGGGCTGAACGTGGCGCTCGGGCGCCGCGAGCGGCACCGCGCGGCGCTCGCGGGCGCGCTCGAAGCCCCGCACGCCGCGAGCATCCTCGGCGATCTCGCGCGCGGGGCGGTGGGAGCCGCAGCGCTCGCGCTCGGCGCGCAGCTCCTGATCGACGGCGCGCTCGGGCTTGCCGCCGTGTTCGGGCTCTCGGAAGGGGTGGTGGGCATGACGCTGGTCGCGGCCGGCACGACGCTCCCCGAGCTCGTGACCACCGTGGTCGCCGCGGCCCGCCGCCAGGGCGATCTCGCCTTCGGCAACGTGATCGGTTCGAACATCAACAACGCGCTGACGGTGGTCGGCGCCGCGGCGGCGGTGGCGCCCCTTTCGGCCGTGGACCTCGGAAGAACCCCGATGTATGCGCTCCTCGCGCTCACGGCGCTCGCCGCGCCGGTGATGTGGCGCGGCTTCGTCGTCAACCGCTGGGAGGGCGCGCTGCTCGTGTGCGGGTACGCCGCGTTCCTCTGGTTCGGCGTCGGATAGCCGCGGCTACTTGACGAGCGTCACCGGAAGCTCGGCGATGTGCAGCACCTTGTAGGCGACCGAGCCGAGCAGCAGGCTCTCGATCGGGCCGGCGCCGCGCGTTCCCATGACGATCAGGTCGCAGCGCGCCTCGCGCGCCGCCTCGACGATCGCGCGCGCCGGGTCGCCGAAGCGCCACTCGAACCGGAATGCGATTCCACTTCGCTCGAGCGCGGCGCTCGCGGCCGTCGCGGCCTCGCGCGCCAGCTCGTCGCGGTGCGCCCGGATCGCCTCGCGCGCGAGCCCGTGCGTCTGCAACTCCTCGACCGGCTCCTGCACGTTGAGCAGAACGATCTCGCCGCCTCCCGCGTTCGCCGCCATGCCCGCGGCGAAGCGCGCGGCGCGCACCGCGGCCTCGGACCCGTCCACCGGCACCAGGATTCGGACCATCGTGCGCCGATTATAATCGCCGCCGTCATTCGGGGAGGATCATGAGAAGCGTAGTCGCACGGTTCCTCGCGCGCGAGCGCGGCCTGTTCGTGGGCGCGCTGATCGTCGCGGTCGTGGCGATCGCGTTCGGCGTGCCGGTGGATTTCGTTCTGTTCGCGGTCACGCTCGCGGGCGTGGCGCTGTTTCACCATCACACGCTCCAGGTCGCGCTCACGGGCCTCGCCGTCATCACGCTATACAAGCTCGGCTTCACCGGCTTCAAGACCGGTCCCGGCCTCGGGGGGCTGGCGCTCCACATGGCGCACGAGTGGGTGATTCTCACGAACCTTCTGGGGCTCCTGCTCGGGTTCGCGCTGCTCTCGAACCATTTCGAGCGGAGCAAGGTGCCGGACGTGCTGCCGCACTTCCTGCCCGACGACTGGAAGGGGGGATTCGCGCTCCTCGCGATCGTGTTCGTGCTGTCGTCGTTCCTCGACAACATCGCCGCGGCGCTGATCGGCGGCACCATGGCGCGGGCGGTGTTCCGGCACAAGGTGCACATCGGCTACCTGGCTGCGATCGTAGCGGCTTCCAACGCGGGCGGCGCGGGAAGCGTGGTAGGCGACACCACTACCACCATGATGTGGATCGACGGGGTGAGTCCGCTCGTCGTGCTTGACGCCTACATCGCGGCGGCCGTGGCGCTCGTCGTGTGCGGGATTCCAGCGGCTCGCCAGCAGCACCGCCATTCGCCGATCATCAAGGAGGCGAGAGTCGAGGGCCGTGTGGACTGGACGCGCGTGGCGATCGTCGCGGCGATCCTCGTCGCCGCGATCGGCGCGAACGTGATCTGCAACGTCTTCTTCCCCGCCGTGCTCGACCGCTTCCCCGTGATCGGCGCGGCCGTATGGGCAGCGATTCTCGTCACGGCGCCCCTGCGCAAGCCCGACTGGTCGCTCCTGCCCGAGAGCTTCAAGGGGTCGATCTTCCTGTTGTCTCTGGTCACCATCGCCTCGATGATGCCGGTGGAAAAGCTCCCGCCCGCCTCGTGGCAGAGCGCGCTGAGCCTCGGCTTCATCTCGTCGGTCTTCGACAACATCCCGCTCACCGCGCTTGCGCTGAAGCAGGGCGGCTACGACTGGGGGATGCTCGCGTACGCTGTCGGGTTCGGCGGCTCGATGATCTGGTTCGGGTCATCGGCCGGCGTGGCGCTCTCCAACATGTATCCGGAGGCGAAGTCGGTGGGGCGCTGGCTCAGCCAGGGCTGGCACGTGACCGTGGCCTACGTCGTGGGGTTCCTGCTGCTGCTCGCTGTGCTCGGCTGGCACCCTACGGACAAGCGCGGCCAGAAGCTCGCCTCTGCGCCGAGCGTCGTGCAGGCGCTCGCCTGACGGCGTCGTACGCCATCAGGTAAGTTGCGGCATTCCAGGACTGGCCCCTCATGCCGCGCAAGGCAGCGGTGCGCCCGTCGAGCCATTCGTTGAAGGCCCATCTCCCGAGCGCATTGGCGCGCGCGAGGCGCTCGAGCGCCTCGCGCGCCTCGCGCCGCCGCCCGTGCCGCGCGAGCGCCGCCACCCAGAACCCGCCGATGAAGGGCCAGACGCCGCCGTTGTGGTACTGCCAGGGAAGGTTCTGGCGGTGGCGCAGCATGTACGAGCGCCACAAGGAATCGCGCGGCAGGATCGGCGCGACGACCGCGCGTACCGGGTAGGGGACGTCCACCCTGGCGCGCTCGAGCGCACGCAGCACGCGCCGCGCGGTGCTCCCCGAGGCGAGCCCGCAGAAGAGGGCGAGGAGGTTGCCGAACACGTCGCCTTCGTCGCCGAACGCGCCGAAGTTGACGAAGCTGAGATAGAGCTCGCGCCGGCGCGCCCTGCGCCGCGGATCTTCGGTGAGCTGCCGCGCGCGCCGGTCCCGCGGCGGACGCGCCGCGAACGGCCGCAGCAGCGCGTTCGCCCACCGATGCGTGGCGGCAGCGCCCGGCAGCCGGTAGAGGCGCTTGACGAGGTACCAGAGCGCGTTGGTGTAGAGCACGAACCCCGAGCGCGGCATGATGTCGGCCCAGTCGCTCGCCTCGTTCTGCTGCACGAGGCCGAACCGCGGATGCTCCTGCGCCGCGAGCCACGCGATCGCGCGCTCGATGCGCCTTGCGAACCGGTCCCGCACCCCGAGCGCCGAGACCGCCACGAGCCACCACAGCGTTGCGTCGATGCAGCCGACGTACCAGAAGTCCGGCGCGCGCCGGCCGGTGTCCACGAAGTTCGGGATCTGGCCGTTCGGCGCCTGCTGCGCAGCGAGCGTTCCGAGCGCGCGCGCGGCTCTGCGGGCGAGCGACGAATCGCCCGAAACCGCCATGCCGAGCGCGCAGATCGAGGCGTCGCGCGCGAACACCGCGTCGTAGTGGCGACGCCGCACGCGCGCGCCGGGGGTTGCCGCGCGCACTCCCGCTCGCGAAAGGTTGCGCTTGAGAAGCGCGATCGCGCGGACACGGCACTCGTCTTCGAGCGAGGGGTTCATCTTCTTTCGCGGTTCAGGGTTCGCGCGAGGAGTTCCAGGCGATCGTCGCAATCCATCGCTTCCAGCGTCACGGGCAGCTTGCGCCGCCAGTTGGGGTGCTGGTGCGTCGTGCCCGGCACGTTCGTCCGCTCGCGCACGCCGAAGACGTCCTCCAGCTGCACCACCATCAGGCGCGCCGGCGTGCGCGCGAGGAAGGCATGCGTAGCCAGGGCGACGGCGGGCGGAAGCGTCGCCGACTCGGGGCCGCAGTTCTCCGGCCGGAGGCGCTCGCGCTCGAGCGCGCGCAGCAGCCGCCCGCGATCCTCGGGCCGGCTCTCCCACCAGCCGGCGAGGGGAGGAAGGTCATGCGTGCCGATGGCAACCAGCGCGTCGCGCGGGTACTCGGCCGGCGCGCGCAGCTCGCCGTCGGCCGCGCGCTCGAAATAGAGCAGGCGCGTGGCGAGCACCCCTGCGCGGGCGGCTGCGACGCGCACCTCGTCGGGCACCGTACCGAGGTCCTCGCCGACCACCACGCAGCCGTGGCGCCGGCTCTCGCGCGCCACGATCGCGAAGAGCTCCTCCATCGGGTAGTGCACGTAGGCGCCCTCGGCCGGGCGTTTCCCGCGCGGAATCCAGAACAGGCGCATCAGCCCCATCACGTGGTCGATCCGGATCGCGCCGGCGTTGCGCATCGCCGCGCGAAGCGCTGCGGCGAACGGCTCGAAGCCGCGCTCGCGCAGCGCCTGGGGCCTGAGCGGCGGCAGGTCCCAATCCTGCCCCTCGGTATTGAAGTCGTCCGGAGGCGCGCCGATCGATGCGCCGCTCGCATAGCACTCCGGATCGGCCCGGACCTCGGATCCGTCACGGGCGGGCGATACCGCGAGATCGAGATAAAGGCCCACCGGCATGCCGAGCGCACGGCAGCGCCCGGCCGCGCGCGCGAGTTGTGTCTCGGCCTGCCATTGGAGGTACTCGAAAAACTCGATGCGCTCGAGGCTTTCGCCGGCGCGCTGCCCGGTGCGCGCTTCGAACAGGGCGTGATGCCGGAGCGATTCGCCGCCCGCCGCCTGGAAGGCGCGGAACGCGGCCGCGCGGTCCGTTCCGTGCGCGAGATGGTTCTCGCGAAAGTGCGCGTAGAGCCGCTCGAGCGTCTCGAGCTTGGCGTGTGCGACGCCGGGATAGTCCACGAGCGGCGCCTCGCGCAGCCCCGCGAGCCGTGCCTGGAACGCCTCCGATCCCGCGAGCGCCTGCGCCTCGCGGCATTCCCGGAAGTCGTCGATCGATTCCACGTCGAGGTAGAGAACGTTGAGGCGCAGGCGGGAAGAAGGGCTGTACGGGCTCGCGCGCGCGGGCTGGTGCGGAAAGAGCGCGTGCAGCGGATTCAGCCCGACGAGCGCTGCGCCGTGCGCCGAGACGATCTCCACCAGCGTGGCGAGGTCGGAAAAATCGCCGATGCCCCAGTTGCGCGCCGAGCGCAGCGCGTAGAGCTGCGCCGACACGCCCCAGAATCCGGGACCCTCGGAGAGCCCCGGCGGCACGTAGCAGCGCGGCGGCGCACCGGCCTCCGGGCCGAGCTCGGCGAGGAGCGCGCGAAGGCTCGCCTCGGGAACCGTGTGCCAGGTGCCGCGGATGTCGTGGTAGCCGGCCGCGATGCCGGCTGCCGCGCAGCGCCGCTCGAGCTCCGCGCGCTCCGCGCTCACCGCGCGCCGCCCGAGTGCACGAGCACCGCGAGCGAGCGCGGCTCGAGGGAATACGCTTCGCCCGGCCTGAACGCGCTCGGCGGCGGCACGCCCTCCTCGCGCGCGGTGTCGAGCAGCGCAAGCCATTCGGTCTCGCCGCCCGGCGCCGGAAGCCGGAACGCGATCGGCCCGTCGTGCGCGTTGAACAGCACCAGGAAATCGTCGTCGCGCACGGGGCGCCCGCGCGCGTCGGTCTCGGTGAGTCCCGCGCCCGACAGGTACACCCCGAGGCAGCGCGCGTAGGCGCGGCGCCATTCCTCGTCGGTCATCTCGGCGCCGTCGGGCCTGAGCCACGCGATGTCCTTCACGCCGCCGCCGTGGATCGGGCGGCCCTGGAAGAAGTCGCGCCGCCGGAACGCAGGGTGCGAGCGCCGGAGATGAATCACGCGCCGCGCGAATTCGAGCAGCCGCTCGCTTTCCGCGTCCAGATTCCAGTCGAGCCACGAGAGCTCGCTGTCCTGGCAGTAGGCGTTGTTGTTGCCGCGCTGGGTGCGGCCGAGCTCGTCGCCCGCGGGAATCATCGGCACGCCCTGCGAGAGCATGAGCGTGGCGAGGAGGTTGCGGCTCTGGCGGGCGCGCAGCGCCCGGACGGCGGGATCGTCGCTGGGGCCCTCTGCGCCGCAGTTCCACGACAGGTTGTGGTTGGCGCCGTCGCGGTTGTCCTCGCCGTTGGCTTCGTTGTGCTTGTCGTTGTACGAGACGAGATCGGCGAGCGTGAAGCCGTCGTGCGCGGTGACGTAGTTGACGCTCGCGTACGGCCGGCGGCCGGAACGGTTGTAGAGGTCGCTCGAGCCCGTGAGCCGCATCGCGAATTCGCCGATCACCCCGCCGTCGCCTTTCCAGTAGGCGCGCATCGCGTCGCGGTACTTGTCGTTCCATTCCGCCCAGCCCGCCGGAAAGCTTCCGACCTGGTAGCCGCCCTCGCCCAGGTCCCAGGGCTCGGCGATGAGTTTCACACGGTTCAATACCGGATCCTGCCGGATGATGTCGAAGAACGCCCCCAGGCGGTCGACGTCGTGCAGCTCGCGCGCCAGGGCGGAGGCGAGGTCGAACCGGAAGCCGTCGACGTGCATCTCGGTCACCCAGTAGCGCAGGCTGTCCATCATCAGCTGCAGCACGCGGGGGTGCACCAGGTTCAGCGTGTTGCCGCAGCCGGTGAAGTCGGCGTAGTAGCGGCGGTTCCCGGGCTTCAACCGGTAGTACGAGGCGTTGTCCACGCCGCGAAAGGCGAGCGTAGGACCGAGGTGGTCGCCCTCGGCGGTGTGGTTGTAGACCACGTCCAGGATCACCTCGATCCCGGCCGAGTGCAGCGTCTTCACCATGGTCTTGAACTCGTTCACCTTGCCCGAGGCCGAGTAGCGGGACTCGGGGGCGAAATAGCCGATCGAGTTGTAGCCCCAGTAGTTCCTCAAGCCCCGGTCAATCAGGCGCCGCTCGTCGATGATCGAGTGCGTCGGCAGGAGCTCCAGGCTCGTCACGCCCAGGCGCCTGAGATGCTCGATCACCGGCGCGGAGGCGAGCCCCGCGTAGGTGCCGCGCAGCGCCGGCGGCACCTCGGGATGGCGCATCGTCAGGCCCCGCACATGCGCCTCGTAGATCACCATGTCGTGCCATGGCACCTCCGGCCGGCGATCGTCGCCCCAGGTGAACGCGGGATCGATCACCTTGCAGCGCGGCATGCCGGGGGCGCTGTCGCGCCGGTCGAACGAGAGGTCCTCGCGCTTCGAGCCCACGGTGTAGCCGTAGAGCGCGTCGCTCCAGCGCGGCGCGCCCGCGATCGCCTTCGCGTAGGGATCGAGCAGCAGCTTGTTGGGGTTGAAGCGGTGGCCTTCATCGGGCCGGTAGGGGCCGTGCACGCGGTAGCCGTAGCTGAGCCCGGGGCGCGCCTCGGGCAAATAGCAGTGCCAGACCTGGTCGGTGCGCTCCCGCATCTCGATCCTCTGGACCTCGCGCCGCCCGCCGGGATCGAACAGGCACAGCTCAACCTTCTCGGCGTTCTCCGAGAAAAGCGCGAAGTTCACCCCTTCGCCATCCCAGTTCGCGCCGCGGGGATAGGGGCGGCCCGGCCAGACCGCGGTGATCGGCAGCGTCATCGCGGGAACTATAGAGGATTAGACGATCCGGTCCGCGAGCGCTTCGAGAAACGCTCTCACTTCGCCAGGGCCGCGCAGGCGGTACTGCGCCGCGGTGTCGCGCGGCTCCTCGAGCACCGCGACGCCGATGCCGCGCCCCTCGAGCGCGCGGAACGCGTCCTCGTCGGTGAGGTCGTCGCCGATGTACAGCGGCAGCACGTCGGGCGCCTCGAGCCCGAGCGAGCCGAGGATCCAGAGCGCCGCCATGCCCTTGTCCCAGCCGGGCGCCGGCAGGAGCTCGAAAACCTTCTTGCCGTGCGCGACGCGCAGCCCCGTCCGGCGGCGCAGCGCCCGGCGTACGGCCTCGCCCACTGCCGCAACCCGGGAATCGCGCACGAGCCGGTAATGCACCGCGATCGAGAAGCGCTTGCGCTCGAGGAGCGCGCCCTCGATCGCCGCGAGCGGCGCGCGCAGCTCGCGCTCCGCGGCCTCGAGCGCCGGCAGCGCGGCGAGCGCCTGCGGATGCTCGAAGCGCGCGCCGGCCGGG
>JBBINV010000086.1:0-11455 GCA_037443705.1 Betaproteobacteria bacterium
GGCGCGCAGTGCGGCGGCGGAGGGCGCGGGCGGGAGGTCCTCGGCGAGCGCCTCGGGCGCGCCGCGCGAGCCCTGCCAGGCGATCTGCGCCGCGAACGCCGCGACAAGGCCGATCCAGACCAGGCGCGGAACGGCACGCAGCGGGCGCTCGTTCGAGTTCACAGGTTCCGGCGGCTGAAGTCGAACAGTCCTGCGGCGGCGAGCAACGCGAAATACAGCGCCAGCCCCGCGAGTGCGGTGGCGAGCTCGCCCGCGCCGGGCGCGCCGTAGAGCAGCCATTCGCTGCGCGTCGCGAGGTCGAGGCGCGGCAGGAGCATCGCGAGCAGGTCGATCACCCAGCGGGCGGCACGCGCGCCGGTGCCCTCGTCGGCGAGCGGCCCGGCGGCAATCGCCTGGATCGCGGCGATCGAGCGGCCGAGCAGGTACAGGCCCGCGGTCGCGGCGATCGCGGGCGCGACCTGCGCGAGCGCCATCGCGAAGAACAGCGCCGCCGCCGCGACAAGCGCCGTCTCCATCGCGAGAGACAGCCACCACGCGAGAAGCGCCGCGGGCGCGCTCCACAGCAGCATCGGTGCCGCAAACACGGTGGCGAGCAGCACGCCGCAGGCGCAGAAGCCCGCGAGCTTGCCGAGGTAATACGCCGGGCGCGAGAGCGGCAGCGCGAGCGCGAGCTCGAGGCACTTGTCGTTCGCCTCGCGCGCGACGGCCGCGACGACATGCGCCGCGATGAGGAACGCCGCCGCCGCACGCAGCAGCGCCGCGGCCGCCGCCGCCTGCAGCTCGCGACCCTCGGTGAGCGCGACCTGCGCGAGGAAGCCGGCCGCCGCAAGGCTCGCGACTATGCAGGCCGCGGCGAGCCAGGGCAGGCCGCTGCGCCGCGCCTCGAGCAGCACGAAACGTGCGAGCGTGGCGGCGGGCGGAAGAATCGGGGAGACGCGCATCGGTGGGCTAGACTATTCGGGAGATCCACCCCATGCAAGCTCCGAGCCCGCGCGCCGCCTTCGCACCCCGCGTCTCGAACGCGGTCTGGTCCTGGAACCGGCGCTACTGGCGCTTCGTGGTGATCGCCATGCTCGCGCTCCTGCACGTGGCGGCGCTGCGCGGCACCGCTGATGTCTGGGCGCGGGCGCTGCTGCTCGCGCACCTGGGGTTGTTCCTGCTCTGGCAGCCGGTGCTCCGGAGCGAGCACCGGGTGAGCCTCACGCAGGCGGCGGTGATCGCGCTGGGCGCGACCGCGGTGCTGCTGCGCCTCGACGGTTGGCTGCTTGCGTTCTGGGTCGTCGTGCTCGCGGGGCTCGTGGGCGGGCGCGTGTTCCAGCACGGCGCGCGCTGGCAGGCGCGCTACTACCTGCTGGTGCTCGCGTACCTGCTTGCGCTGCTCGTGGTCGTGATCCTTCCGGAGGTCGCGCCGCGGCGCGAGATCTCGCCCGAAGTCCGGCGCTACGCGGAGTGGGGGCTGCCGCTCGTGTTCGTCGTGCTCGCCGCGATTCCCGTGGAAACCGAGGCCGGCGAGGCGCCGCAGGTGATCGATTTCTTCTACAGCATCTTCCTGATGCTGGTGCTGAGCATGATCGTGCACGGCAGCTTCACCCTGATGACGCTGGGCCGCACCGGCTACCTCGAGGCGCTCACCACCACCGTGTTCCTGATCGCGGGCTCGATCTTCCTCGTGGGGTTCGCGTGGAATCCGGGGACCGGCTACGCGGGGCTGAACGTGTTCTTCTCGCGCTACCTCTTCTCGATCGGCCTTCCGGTGGAGAAGTGGCTGCATGTCCTCGCCGAGCTCTCGCAGACTGAGACCCGGCCCGAGCGCTTTCTCGCCGAGGCAGTGGCGGCGCTCGCGCGCCTGCCCTGGGTTGCGGGCGCGGCCTGGCGCGCGGACGGGGCGAGCGGCGAATCCGGCGGGCGTTCGCCCTACGCCGTGGAGTACGAGCGCGGCGGGCTTTCGCTCACGGTGTACTCGCGCTACCGCACCAGTTCCGCGCTGCAGTGGCACCTGATGCTTCTCGGGCAGCTGCTCGCCGAGTTCCACGCCGCGAAGCTGCGCGAGCGCCAGCTCCTGCACAAGAGCTATCTCGAGGCGGTGCACGAGACCGGCGCGCGCGTCACGCACGACGTGAAGAACCTGCTCCAGTCGCTGAACGTCCTTTGCGCGATGGCCGGCGCGGAAGGCGGCGACTCGCAGCGCCTGCTCGAGCTCATGCGGGGCCAGCTTCCGGCGATCTCGCAGCGGCTCGCCGCGACGCTCGAGCGGCTGCGGCGGCCCGAGCTCGAGACCGTGCAGCAGGTGACGCTCGCCGAATGGTGGGAATCGCAGCTGCGCCAGTACCAGGGCCAGGACGTGGAATTCCACGCCGAGCGGCTCGATCCCGCGATCCGCGTGCCGCGCGCGCTCTTCGACGGCGTGCTCGGCAACCTCCTTCAGAACGCGCTCGCCAAGCGTGCCGCCGGCGCGCCGCTGCGCGTGCGCGTCGCGCTCGAATGCGACGGCTCGGCGCGCCTTCGCGTCTGCGACAACGGCCGCGCCGTGCCCGCCGAGATCGCGCGCGAGCTGCTGCGCGGGCCCGTGGCTTCCGCCACCGGCCTCGGCATCGGCCTGTACCAGGCCGCGCGCCATGCCGAGGCGAGCGGCTACCGCCTCGAGCTTGAATCGAACCGCGACGGGGAAGTCTGTTTCGCGCTGCGCCCGGCGGCGGCCGCTCAGGGCAGCACGCCGGCGGAAATCAGGCGCGAGTAGAACACACCGACCGGAATCCAGACGACCATGTCGTCGAAAGTACCGCTGCTGGAATCCGGGCCAGTCGGCGTGCGGCTGATGAACATGGCGTCGCCATTCACGTTGGCCGTTTCGTCGGCGCCGTAGGCGCTCGATATGGCGCCGTTCTTGCCCGTCGAGAACACGACTGCCACGACCGTCTGCGTGCTGACGGCGCGATTGCTCGAGCTGTTGCACGAAGGAGGCGAGGTGCCCGTGGCGCTCAGACAGATGTCGATGTCGTTCGGCAAGCAGCTCACACCGTTCGCCTTGAGATTTGCAGCCGACGTGAAATGCGGCGTCGTCGAGGAGCCGGTGCAGCTGGCGATGGCGGATGCGACCGCATAACGGATTCGATTTCCCCAGGCGTCGAGCGCGTAGCCCGAGCTGTCCGTCGATTCCAGTCCGATGGTCTTCGCGGGAAGAAATCCGTTGAAGTTGGTCGTGCAGGTCCCCCCGCCCGTAGGAGATTCGTCGCCCGTGGTACCTGATGTGGCCGGGCAGGGAAGCCGGCGGTTGGCGATTGCAAACCCGATCAGGGCCTCGGTCGCGGCATCGAGGCGCTTGCGCGTCTCCTCCCGGTTGCGCTGCTCGATCTGGGCCGTGAGCGTCATCATCGCGCCGCCGATCAGCAGCGCGACGATCGCGAACACCACCGCAAGCTCGGTCAGCGTAAATCCGCGCACGCAGCGATTGCGGATCGTCACGAGGGCTAGTTGCAGATCGTCACGCTGCCGCTGACCAGCGGGCAGGCGGTGACGCGGTCATTGAATGTCGAGGTGACGGTCGACAGCGCGAACGTCTGGTCGCCGGCGCTCGCGTTCTGCCCCTCGAGGTATTGAGCGGGGTCGTTGCCGGGCTGGGACTGCGTTGCGAGCGCCGGTCCCATCAGCGCGAGCACCAGGAGCTTGTCGTTCGTGGTGCCCGAAATTCCGCTTACGGTGAGGCAGCCGGGATCGCCCGCCACTGCGCAGGCCGCGCTCGGGCTCGCGACCGACGCGGGCGCCGCGGCGTAATAGGTGTAGCGGTACCACTCGTTGTCCATGAACCATTTCATCGACGTTCCGGTGAGCATCGCGGCGTCGGGAAGATTCTTGATCGAAATCTGAACGAGCTCCCATACCGACGTAATCGGCATCACGATGTCGACCGAGCTTGTCGCGACGCCAGTAGATGGATTCAGGCTGAGCGAGAAATTCTGCTTGGTCGCCGAGCCTGGAACGACGAACGTGTTGACTGTGACGTCGCTCAGCTGCACCGGGGCGCGGAAGCTCCCGGTCACGCTGGGTGCAGTGACGGTCATTCGGATCGTGACGTCCGGCGCCCAGTACGCGACCCAGCATTCCATGGTGGTGCCGGTCGGAAAGCACGTTGGACCCCAAAAGAGTGACCCAGCACCGAGAAGCTGAGTAATCGTGCCCGAGCTCCAGTGGGTGCAGCTCGATGAGGCGGTACGCTCCACCGGAAGGAGGCCTTCGGAGATGCCGGCCGTGCTGCCGCAGTATCCGTTCGTCAAAGGGTTGCTGAACGCGGCGGCGTAGGGCAGATACGACGTCCCCCAATCGCTCGCCGATTGGGTCAATTGCCAGTTTCTGACCGCCGTCGCGACCTGCCGCTGCAGCCGGTCGGCGACGGGTCCTGCAATTGCCGTCATTACTTCGGCAGCGGTGATCGCGATTACGCGGTCGTTGAACCAAGTGGACGACGCGGTGGTGACGAAACTTCCGCTAGACGTATCGAAGCACTCGAGAAACTTCGCCACCGAAAGCGGAGTCGCATAGCGGTTCGTGAATTGGTTCTGCTTCGTGCAGGGCGAAGGCGGGGTGCCGGATTGGGCCGCGTTGTTCAGCGCGGCGCCCGGCGCGACAATCAGCGCGACCGCCGCATTCCCCGCGCCATCGACGGTCAATTGCCCCGAAGTGCCAAAGTTGATCGGCGAGTTTCGGAAACCTGGACCGAGGACATACCACAGCGTCTCCCCGTAGGCGTCCCGAGGTTGATCGATTCCCAGCGTGCGCCACGGCAGCCGTCCCACGTCGGTCGAGGAGCCGGTGCACGTCCCTGCCGTTCCTTCCTGCGCCGGATTGCCATACGCGGTCAGGTCCTCCGGGCAGGGAAGCCTGCCGGGGACGTCATGATCGGTTCTCGCGGCGTATTGGGCGATATAGCCCAGCAGCGCCTTCTTCGCCGAGAGCAGCGCTTGGCCCGTCGCATTTTCCTTCTCGGCAGTCGTTCGCAGGCTCTTGCCGAGCGCATCGACCGTGAACCAGGCAACGCCCAAGATGAGGACGGTCACGAAAAGAATCAGCGCAGCGCCGCGCTGCCGCCGGGCGGGTGCGGCGATCATTTGCCGGGCGAGCGGCGGACGCGGATCTCGCCTTCGCCCATCACGTCGGTTGCTTCGCCCGAGCCGCGGTCGAGGGTGCTGCCGACCTTGAGATCGATCGGGCGGCCGTCCTCGCCCGCCTGGACGGTGACCCGGCTGGGGTCGCCGCGGCGCGGGGCGACGCGAAGGTCCTCGACCTGGCCGTTGCCCGAGACCGGCTCGCCGTTCACCCACACGGTGGTGCGGCCGTCGGAGCGGCGTACCAGGCCGTCGATGCGCGTGGTGGGCGAGGGCGCAGCCGCGGCGGGCTTGTCCGGCAGGCGCGCCTTGCGCCGCGCGTCGAGCGCGGCGCGCTGCTCGGGGGTGAAGAAGAGCCGTCCGAGCTCCTGCGCGCGCGCCGGGAGCGTCGCGGCGAGCGCCGCGGCGAAGCCAAGCAGCGCGGCGGCGCGCCTCACGATCGGGCTCCCCGGTCGAGAATGGTGATCAGGTCGATGTCGCAGCTCGCGCGAAGGCGCGGGGCCATGGTAGCGCCGGCGACGGCCTGCCCCGTGCGCCCGAGCGAGCAGCGCTGGACCGCGTAGTAGGCGTTGCCGGAGGCGCGCAGGTCGGCGAGGAATCCGAGCAGGTCGCCCTCGTGCAGCAGCGCCAGGTCGACCTTCATGGTGCTCGCGTAGAAATCGACGCTCGAGGGCTTCGCCTTCACGGACTTGAGGAGCTTCTGGCGCTCGACCACGTAGCGCAGGTCGAGGAGCTCGCGCTGGGTGCGGATGCGCGTCATCGCGTCGACCCACTCGAGGCGCCGCTCGTCGCCCAGGATGTTGAGGCTCTTCAACCGGCGGTAGACCTCGAGCTTCTCGCTCACCTCGCGCTCCTCTTCCGCGATGCGTGCGAGCCTCTCGGTGGCCTGGGCCCGCTCGAGGCGCGCCGTGGCGAGCTGCTGCGACTCGCGCACCAGGCCGCGCTGCACGCCCCAGATGAGCGCCGCACCCGCGCCGAGGAGCGCAACGAGCACGATCGCCGGCGCGACGAGCTTTCGGATTTCCTCGCGGCTGAAGTTCATTGTTGGAGCGCGCGCGCGATCGTGAGGGTGAAGCGCGGTGCCTCGCCGGTATCGGCACCGGTGCCGATGTCGCCCGAGAGGGTCCCTTCCGGCGTCACGTCGAACGGCAGCCGGGTCCGCACGACCTGCCAGGCGGGATCGGAACGCAGCGCGGCGGCGAAGCGCTGCACCTCGGCGGTGATCGCGCGATAGTCCGAGCGTTGCGCCGCGTGCACGCGCCCCGAGATCTCGAGCGTCTGCGCGGCCTCGGCGAGGGCGGCGGCGGGCTTCGCCGCCGGCACCGCGGCACCCTTGGCCTCCGCCGCCGGATTGCCGGCGCTCCAGGCGAGCGCGTCGAGCTCGATCTGCGGGAACTGCTCGAGCGCGCGCGAGACGTAGGCCAGCGCGGGCTCGGGCGCCGCGGTGCGTTGCGCGATTGCCGTGAATTCGGTCACCGTCGCCTTGAGGTTTTCGGTCGTCGTCTGCGTGACCGGGAAGCCGGCGGTGATGCGCTCGTACTGCTGCTGCGCGCGCCGCGCCTCCTCGCGCTGCGTCTGCACCTGGTCGCGCACGCCGGAGAGCTCCAGCCAGTCGAACCCGGCGTAGCCGGCGCAGGCTGCGAACCCGAGCGCGCCGGCGGCCACGATCGCGCGCTGCGCCCGCCAGAGCACGAACGAGCGCCGGTCCTCGCTGCGCGCGAACTGCTCGGACGGCGGATGCCGCACGGCGAGATGCAGGTAGAGCTGCTCGGCGAGCGTACCGGCCGGCGCGCGCCGGACGCCGATCCTGCGCGCCGCCTCGTCCAGCCCCACGGTGTGGAACGCGAGCCGCGAATCCGAAACGAGCGCGCTTTCGAAGGCGGCGCGCGCGCCCTCGGGCGCGATCGCGAGCACCTGGACCGGCGGGCCCTCGCGCGGCAGCGCGCGCAGCGTGGACAGGTACTGCGCGAGACGCAGCGTCTCGGCGCGCACGAACGCGGCGAGCGCCGCCGGCGCCATCTCCACGGTACGTTCCAGGCGCGCGAAACGGAGCCGGCCGTCCTCCACGAAGCACTGGCGCAGCCCGGTTCGGTTCGCGCTCACCACGAAGCAACGGCCGGCCTTCACGCCGAGCCGCGCGGCGAGCGCCGGCGCGAGCAGCGGCGCGGAGTAAACGCCCGAGAGCCTGGCGCTCGCCTCGGTGAGCGCGTCGAGCCACGCGGCGAACTGCTGCGTGTTGGTGAAGGAGGCGAGCAGCAGCCGCTCGCTGCGGCGCTCTTCCTGCACGTAGCCGAGCGACAGGGCGGCCGCGAGCCGCGTGTCGCGGTAGCGCTGCGCGATCCGGCGCTCGACCACGGCCTGGCGGTCGCCGCCGCGCAGGTAGGGGATCTGATCCTCGTGGAAATCCTCGCCCGCGAGGTCGGCGACGAGGTGCACCAGCGCGCCGCGATGGCGCCCGAGGTATTCGCGGAACGCGGCCGCGCCCGCGTCGTCGGCCGGAAAGCTCGCCTCGAGCTCGAGCGCGCCGCGGATGCTCCGGTAGAGCAGGTGCTCGGCGGCGGTGAAATAGAGGACGAGGCGGGCCGACACGGCGCTAGAACTTCATCTTGCTGATGGTGTCGTAGACCGGGCCGAGCACCGCGAGCATCACCCAGCCCAGGATCGCGCCGAGCACGAGCGTCATCGCCGGCTCGATCATCGCCTGGACCTTGCCGATCGACTCGCGCACTTCCCGGTTGTAGAAGTAGCTCACGTTGAGCAGCGCCGTGTCGAGCGCCCCGGTATTTTCACCGATCTTGAGCATGCGGATCACGAGCGCAGGGAAAAGCCCCACGTCGGTGAACGCCGCCGTGAGGTTCTTGCCTTCCGCGATCTGCTGGCCGGCGGTGCGCAGCGCGTTCTCGAGCGGCTTGTTGCCGACGATCTCCTCCGACGAGCGCATCGCGTCGAGCACCGTGATCCCGGAGGCGTACATCATCGCGAAGCTCGAGGCGAAGCGCGACAGGATGATCTTGCGCAGGATCGGCCCGATGAGCGGCACCCGGAGCTTCCAGGCATCGAGCGCGTACTCGACCGCCGGGTTGGCGCGCGCCGCGGCCTTCACCCCGAACCAGATCGCGAAGGGCGCGGCGAGGATCGCCCACCAGTAGCCGACGAAGAACGACGACACCGCGATCAGGATCTGCGTCTGCAGCGGGATCTCCTTGCCCATGTTGCGGATGAACCCGACCATCTGCGGCACCAGGTAGATCATCAGGAAGAAGGTGACCAGGATCACGATGCCGCCGACGAACGCCGGGTACATCAGGAGCTTCCGGGTCTGCGCCGCGAGTTCGTCCTCCCACTTGAGCTGCTCGGTCAGGCTCTTCAGCACCTCGGCGAGCTTCCCGGTCTGCTCGCCCGAGCGCACCAGGCTCGTGAACACCTTGCCGAAGACCTCGGGATACTCGGCGAGCGCCTGCGACAGGCTCTTGCCGCCTTCGATCGACTCGATCATGCCCGAGACCACCTCGCGAAAGCGCAGGTTCTCCACGCTGTCGCGAAGGTCGTTCAGACCCTCGACGATCGGCACGCCCGCGCTCGAGAGCTGCTCCATGTGGAAGCAGAAGTTGATCAGGTCCTGGCGCTTGATCCGCGTGCCGCCGATCATGCGGCTCTTCTGCGTGCTGGGCGCGCCGGTGACGAGGTCGAGCCCCATGCGCGAGAGGCGCTGCTCGAGGTCGAACAGGTTCACCGCGTCCACGCGCCCGAGCACCGACTTGCCGGTGGCGTCGATGGCTTTATAGGTGTAAAGGGGCATGGGAAGGGGGGGTACGGGGGGAGCGAGTGGCGCCGACGCTCCCCCTGTTCCTGTCTATGCCATGCGGTCAGTGAGGTCGACCACCCGCATCAGCTCGTCGATGCTGGTGACGCCGCCGCGCACGAGGCGGATCCCGTCCTCGGCGAGCGTCTTGAAGCCCTTGGCGCGCGCCGCGGTGAGGATTTCGCGCGCGGTCGCGCGCCGCGCGATCAGCTCGTCGATCCCGGGATCGACCTTGAGGATCTCCATGATCGAAACGCGGCCGCGGTAGCCCTGGTAGTCGCATTGCTCGCAGCCCACGGCACGCCAGAGCACCGCGGGCTCCGCGGGCGTGATGCCGACCAGGCGCCGTTCCTTCACCTCGGGATCGTAGGACTGGCGGCAGGTGCGGCACAGCCGGCGCACGAGGCGCTGGGCGATGATGCCGATGATGTTGCCCGACATGATGTCGGGCACGATGCCGATGTCGAGCAGCCGCGGGATCGCGCCCACCGCGGAGTTCGTATGCAGCGTCGAATACACCTGGTGGCCGGTCATCGCGGCGCGGAACGCCATCTCGGCGGTGTCCTCGTCGCGGATTTCGCCCACCAGGATCGCGTCAGGGTCCTGGCGCATCATCGCGCGGATGCCGTTCGCGAAATCGAGCTTGGCGGCTTCCGCGACCGAGGTCTGGCGGATCAGCGTCATCGGGTACTCGACCGGGTCTTCCAGCGTCATGATGTTGACGCCGTCGGAGTTGATGTGGTTCAGGATCGAGTAGAGCGTGGTCGTCTTGCCGCTTCCCGTCGGCCCGGTCACGAGGATGATGCCCTCGGGCCGCGCGATCATGCGTTTCAGCAATTCGAGCGTCCCCTCTTCCAGGCCCAGCCGGTCGAGCGGCACGATGCCCTTCTGCCGGTCGAGGATCCGGAGCACGATGTTCTCGCCGTGCGTCGTCGGCAGCGCCGCCACGCGGAAGTCCACGACCCGTCCCGACATGGTCGCGGAAATCCGGCCGTCCTGCGGCGCGCGCGTTTCCGCGATGTTCATCTTCGCCATGACCTTGAGCCGCACCGCCATGGCCGGCCAGTAGGTCTTGTGAAGGCTCCGGATCTGCCGCAGCACGCCATCGATCCGGTAGCGGATGCGAAGGAAATTCTGCTCGGGTTCGAAATGGATGTCGGAGGCTGCCCTTTCGACTGCATCGGCAAGCAGTGCCGAGATCAGGCGCACCACCGGCTGGGAATACTCGTCGCCCTCGGCGACCGAGGTGTAGTCGACCTCGCCGGTCTCGATTTCGCGCAGGATCCCGTCGATCGAGAACTCGTGCCCGTAGTAATGCTCGATCGCGCGCTCGATTTCGGAGTCGCCCGCAAGGCGCAGTTCGATCTCCAGGTCCCCTTTGAGATGCGCGCGCAGCTGGTCGACCGCGACGATATTGTTGGTGTCCGAGAGCGCGACGATGAATTTGCGCGCCGCGCGGTCGAGCGCCACCGGGAACATGCGGTAGCGCCGCGCGAGGTCACGCGGCAGCATCTTGAGCGCCGAGGGATCGACGATGATGTGCGCGAGGTCGACCGATTGCAGCCCCAGCTTCTCCGAGAGCGCGTCGCGCAGCGTCGCCTCGGACACGAACCCGAGCTGAACCAGCAGGCGCCCGACCGGCAGGTGCGATTTCATCTGCTCGAGCAGCGCGATCCGAAGCTGGTCCTCGGTGAGGATGCCCTGGTCGATCAGGATCTGCCCGATGTGCCGCTTGGCCTGGGGATTGGTGGGCGAATTCATCCAGTGTCGATCATACCCGGCGGGCGTTTGCGCCGCACTGCAAAATACTGTCAGCGTGCGAGTTGCGTGACGCGCTCGCGCGCCGCCTGGAGCGGGAAAGCGGCGGCACGCTTTTCCGAGAGCGCGAGCGCGCGGCGGTAGTACTCGAGCGCGAGCCGGGGCTGACGCAGCTGGTCGAGGCTCACCGCGAGGTTGAACGCGAAATCCGGATTCTCGGGATCGGCCGAAAAAGCGCGAAAGTACGCCTGCTGCGCTTCGGCCCAGCGCGCCTGCTGCGCGTACTGGTTGCCGAGCGTGAAGTAGAGCACGTTCGCCTCGGGATCGGCCGCGAGCAACGACTTCACGCGGCTCTCCGCGGCGACCGGGTCGATGAACTGGCCCCGGAGCGCAAGCAGGCCCGCGTGCGCGTGCGGATCGCGCGGGTCGGCCTGCAGCAGCTTCTGGTAAAGGCTTTCGGCCTGCTCGTAGCGCTGCGCGCGCATCTCGAGTGCGGCAAGGCCGAGCAGCGCGTCGCGGTTGCCCGGTTCCTCGCGCAGCGCCTGCTGATAGTGGCTTCGCGCGGCCGCGACATCGCCGGACTGATACGCGTCGAAACCTGCCTGGACCTTCGGATGGATCTGGATCGCGCCGCGGCTAATGCTCACTTCCTTCGGAGCGGGAGCCGGGGCGGCGGCCGGCTTCGGGCGCGCAACCTTCGGAGCGGGAGCCGGGGCGGCGGCCTGGGGCACGCTCGCGGGCGGTGCAGGTGCGACGGGCACGGCGCGTGGGGCCGGTGCGGCGGAAGCAGCGGCAG
>JBBINV010000087.1:0-10964 GCA_037443705.1 Betaproteobacteria bacterium
GCCCGCTCAGGCGCGCCAGCACCGGCATCAGCCCGTCGCGCGCGCGGTGCAGCAGCGGCAGCATCAGCAGGCCGAACACGATCACCTCGTAGTTGCCGCTTTGCTGGAAGAACCTCGGCAGGATGTCCTTGAGCCATTCCTTGAGCAACGTCAGCAGCGACGCCCCGACCACCGCGCCCCAGACCTGGCTCGCGCCGCCGACCACCGCCATGAAGAGGTACTCGATGCCGATGTGCACCGCGAAGGCGCCGGGCGAGACGAAGCGCAGGAAATGCGCGTACAGCCACCCCGAGAGCGCGGCGAGCAGCGCAGCGTAGAGGAAGACGACGAGCTTCAGTTGCGCGGTGTCGATGCCGAAGCTCTCGGCCATGGTGGCGCGAAAGCGCAGCGCGCGCACCGCGCGCCCGGCACGCGAATCGAGGAGGTTCCTCGCCGCGACGAGCGCCGCGAGCGCCGCGGCCCAGATGAGCACGTAGGACTCGCGCCCGGTGTCGATCCTCCAGCCCGCGAGCACGAGGACGGGGATGTCCTGGATGCCGTCGTGCTTGTTGAGCAGCGCGAGGTTGCCGAAAAGATAGTACAGCGCGATCCCCCAGGCGATCGTGGACAGCGGCAGGTAGTGGCCCGAGAGCCGGACGGTGATCAGGCCCAGGCCGAGCGCCACAAGCGCGGTGAGCGCGAGACCGGCGGCGAGCGTGAGCCAGGGCGAGACGCCGTACTTCGTGGCGAGCACGGCCGTGGTGTAGGCGCCCAGCCCCACGAACACCTGCTGGCCGAAGGACATGAGCCCCGCGATTCCCGTGAGCAGCACGAGCCCGAGCGTGACCAGCGTCGCCAGGCCGATGAAGTTCATGAGCGTCACGTAGAACTCCGGCAGCACGAGCGGCGCTGCGACGAGGAAGGCGAGAAACGCGGCGAACGCGGCGCGAGCGGCGATCACTCCTCCTCCTCCTCGACGTGATGCGAGCGCAGCGACAGCCACACCAGCATCGGGATGATGAGGGTGAAGACGATCACCTCCTTGAACGCGCTCGCCCAAAACGAGGAGAACGACTCGAGCAGGCCGAGCGCGACCGAGCCGGCGGCGGCGAGCGGGTAGCTCGCCATGCCGCCGAGGATGCCGCCGACGAAGCCTTTCAGGCCGATGATGAATCCGGTGTCGTAATAGAGTGTCGTGATCGGCGAGATGAGGATGCCGGAAAAGGCACCGATGAACGCCGCGAGCAGGAAGGAGAGCTGCCCGGTAAGCGCGGTCGGGATGCCGACGAGCCGCGCGCCGATGCGGTTCATGGCCGTCGCGCGCAGCGCCTTGCCGTAGACCGAGCGCTCGAACAGCAGCCACAGCGCCACGATCAGCACCACGCTGGCGAGCACCACCCACAGGCTCTGCGCGCTCACGTCCACCACCCAGAGCTTGAACTTCGCGTCGGAGAACGCCCGCGCCCGCAGCCCCTCGCCGCCGAAGAAGACGAGCGACAGGCCGACCAGGACGTAGTGCACCGCCATCGAGACGATGAACAGCACCAGCACCGAGGCGCTGGCGAGCGGCTGGTAGGCGACGCGGTAGACGATCGGCCCGAGCGGCACCACCATCGCCAGCGCAAGCAGCACCTGGAGCCAGTGGTCGAGCCGGCGCGGCGCCGCCCACCCGGCAAGACCCGCCACCGCAAGCGGCAGCGCGACGTACAGGAGCGCGACGCGGGGCAACCGCCTCCAGGCGCGCTCGCGCAGCGCCGCGGCGGCCTCGAGCGCCGCGGCGGCGAGGCCGCCGACGGCGAGGATCCAGACGGTGCCCGGCAGGCGCCCCGCCTCCAGCATGGCGAGCGACATCGCGGCGAAGGTGATGAAGTCGCCCTGCGGAACGAAGATGACGCGCGTCACGGTGAACACGAGCAGCAGCGCGAGCGCGAGCAGCGCGTAGATCGCGCCGTTGGTCAACCCGTCCTGCGCCAGCCAGAGGAAGATGTCGCCGGTCATGGAGAAACGAAAAGGGGACGGTCGCCCGTCCCCTCGCGCGAGGTGCCGCCCCGCGGCGTCACTTCATCAGTCGCCAGCTGCCGTTGTCGACCTTCACCAGCACGCGCGCGCGCTCGTCCAGGCCGTTGTGGTTGGCCGGCGTCATGCTGTACACGCCATGCGTGCCGACGACGTCCCTGGCGTTCTCGAGCGCCTCGCGCAGCGCCGCGCGGAACTCGGGCGTGCCGGGCTTCGCCTTCTTCATCGCCGCCGGGATCGCGGCGCCGATCAGCATCACGCCGTCGTGGCTGTAGCCGGCGAAGGCGTTGCGCGTGTCGGCGCCGAACTTCTCCTCGTAGCGCCGCGTGAAGTCGAGCGACACCGCCTTCGTGGCGTGGTTCGCCGGCAGCTCCTCGGGCACCATGAGCGGGCCGGTCGGCGCGATCGCGCCTTCGACGGCCTTGCCGCCCACCTTGATGAATTCGCGGTTGACGGTTCCGTGATTGTGGTAGATCCGGCCCTTGTAGCCGCGCTCGACGAGCGCCACGTGCGGCAACGCGCCGCCGGTGCCCGAGCCGCCCACCACGACTGCGTCGGGGTTCGCTGCCATGATCCTGAGCACCTGGCCCGTGACGCTGGTGTCGGCGCGCGCATAGCGCTCGTTGGTCACCACCTTGTAGCCGTGCGCCGCCGCGTGGTGCTCGGTCGCCTTGTACATCAGGTCGCCCCAGGCGTCGGAGAAGCCGATGAAACCGACCGTCTTGACGCCGTTCGCCTTCATGTGCGCGGCCACCGCGCTCATCATCAGCTCGGTGGGCTGCGGCACGACGAACGTCCAGGCGAGCTTGTCGGGCGCCAGCGCGATCGGCGTCATGCACACGAACGGGGTCTTCGTCTCGAACGCCACCTGGGCGATCTGCAGCGACGAGGGCACGCCGTTCGAACCCATCACCACGTCGACCTTGTCCTCGGTGATGAGCTTGCGCGCGTTCTTGCCGGCGTTGGTGGCGTCCGAGCCGTCCTCGAGGATGATGTACTTCACCGGCTGGCCGCCGAGCGTCGTCGGCAGGAGCTGAAACGCGTTCTTGTAGTGGATGCCGAGCGAGGCGCCCGGGCCGGTGGCTCCGAGCGTGACGCCGATGGTGACCTGCGCCTGCGCGGCGCCCGCGGCGAGCGCGAGCGCGGCCACGCGGGCGGCGAAGCTTGCCAGTTTCATCTTGTCTTCTCCTCCTTGACGGACCTGCCCCTCTATAATCGGTCGGGCCCGTGACTGTCAACACGCCGCGTCAACAAAAACGCCCTTACCGGGTCGGCATCGACGTCGGGGGCACGTTCACCGATTTTCTGCTGCTCGGCCCGCGGGGACGCACCGCGGTCCACAAGGAGCTATCCACCCCGGGCGATCCGTCGGTGGCGGTGCTCGCGGGGCTCGCCGCGCTCGCGCGCATCGAGGGGATGGAACTGCGGTCCTTCGTGCCGCGCCTCGGCGTCATTGTGCACGGCACTACCGTCACGACCAACGCGGTCCTGACCGGCCGCACGGCGCGAACGGGCCTGCTCACCACGCGCGGCTTCCGCGACGCGTTGCAGATGCGGCGCGGCGTGCGCGAGGCGATGTACGACAACCGCTGGCACCCCCCTGCGCCGATCGTGCCGCGCCGGCTGCGGCTGCCGGCCACCGAGCGCGTCGGCGCGGACGGAGCGCTCGTGACGGCGCTCCAGGCGGCCGACGCCGAGCAGGCCGCGAGCCGGTTTCTCGCCGAGGGGATCGAGGCGGTGGCGGTGTGTTTCCTGCACGCGCACGCCAACCCCGCGAACGAGCGCGCCGCCGGCGCGATCCTGCGGCGCCTGCTGCCGCGCGCCTACGTCTCGCTTTCGTCGGACGTGCTGCCGCAGGTGCGCTTCTACGAGCGCACGAGCACGACCGTGCTCAACGCCGCCGTCGGCCCGATCCTGGCGCGCTACCTGGACAGCCTGGCGGCGAGGCTCGAGGCGGCGCGCTATCGCGGCGTGCTGCTCATCATGCAGTCAAACGGCGGCATCGCCTCGCCCGCGGCGGTGGCGCACCTTGCCGCGAGCACCCTTCTTTCGGGACCGGCAGCCGCCCCCGCGGCGGGGCTCGCCTGCATGGCGCCGCGGCGCGAGACGAGCTTCATCACCATGGACATGGGCGGTACCAGTTTCGACACGGCGCTCGTGCGCAACGGCGAAGCCGAGGTCACCACCTCCGGCGCGGTCAACCGCTACGCGATGGCGCTTCCGGCCATGGACATCAACACCGTGGGGGCGGGCGGCGGCTCGATCGCATGGATCGACCAGGGAGGTCTCCTGCGCATGGGGCCGGCGAGCGCCGGCGCCGAGCCCGGCCCGGCGTGCTACGGCCGCGGCGGCGCAGAGCCCACCTGCACCGACGCCAATCTCGTGCTCGGTTACCTCGCCGCGGATTTCTTCGCCGGCGGGCGCATCAGGCTCCACGCGGCGGCCGCCCGCCGCGCGATCCTCGAGCGCATCGCGCGGCCGCTCGGTCTTTCGCTCGAGCGGGCCGCGCACGGGATGCTCAAGGTGATCAACGTCAACACGGCCGCGGCGATCCGCGAGATCTCGGTGCAGAAGGGCCACGATCCGCGCGCGTTTCCGCTCGTGTGCGCGGGCGGCGCCGGAGCGCTGCACGCCGCGGGGATCGCCGAGGAACTGGGCATCGCGCGGATCGTCGTGCCGCGCGACGCCGCGATCTTCTGCGCCGCCGGCATGCTGCGCACCGACCTGCGCCACGACTACGTGCGAAGCTGCGCGCAGCTCCTCGGCGAAGCGAAAGCGGGTGACCGGCGCGTGCGGGCGCTCGCGCGCGAGATGCGCGCTGCGGCGCGCCGCACGCTCGCCGCCGAGGGCATAGCGGCCCCGCGCCAGCGCATGCGCTTCGCGCTCGACCTGCGCTACCTCGGCCAGTACCACGAGGTGACGGTGGAAGTGCCGGAAAGCGCCCTCGCGGCGGCGGACTGGAACGCGGTGCGCGAGCGCTTCCACGCGATGCACGACCGGCTCTACGGCTACGCGCTGCGCGCCGAGGGTACGCCGGTCGAGCTGCTCAACGTGCGGCTTGCGGCGAGCGGCCTCGCCCGCAAGCCGCCGCTCGCGCGCGAGCCGCGCCGCGCGCCGAGCCCTGCGGTGGCACTCAAAGGCAGGCGGCCGGTGTGGCTCGCCGGGCGGGGGCGCTTCGGTCCGGTGCCGGTGTACGACGGCGAGCGACTCGGGCACGGCAACCGGCTCGCCGGCCCCGCGATCGTCGAGACCGCCAACACGAGCATCGTCATTCCGCCGCGCTGGCGCGCGGAGTACGATGCGGTCGGCAACTGCGTGCTGAGCAGATGAGACGCGGAATCGATCCGATAGACGTCGCGGTGCTGCAACGGCGGCTGAAGTCGATCACCGAGGAGATGGGCCTTACGCTGCTTCGCACCACGCGCTCGCCGATCCTGAACGAAGCGCGCGATTTCGTCACGGGCCTCTACGACGCGCGCGGGCGGATGCTCGAGCAGACCGAGTACATCCCGGTGCTCGCGTTCGCGCTTCAGCCTGCGTGCGAGAACGTGATCCGCTTCTTCGGCGATGACGTGCACCCGGGCGACGTCATTCTGCACAACGACGTCTTCAGCGGCGGCAACCAGAACAACGACGTCGCCGTGTTCAAGCCGGTCTTCGATGGCGGGACGCTCGTCGCCTGGGCGGCGTGCAAGGGTCACCAGGCCGACATCGGCGGCGCGGTGCAGGGCGGCTACAACCCGGAAGCGCGCGAGGTCTGGCAGGAGGCGCTGCGCATTCCGGCGGTGAAGGTGATCGAGCGCGGGCGGCTGCGGCGCGACGTCTGGAACCTGATCTTCGCCAACATCCGCCTCGCCATCGTCGAAGAAGACATCCGGGCGCAGATCGGCGGCGCCACCGTCGGCGAGCGCGGCTTCCAGGCGCTGGTGCGCCGGTTTGGGCGCGCGCGCTTGGCGCGATTGCTAGAGGCGCTGTTCGATGCGACCGAGCGGCGCGTGCGGCGCGAGATCGCGGCGATCCCCGACGGCACCTACCGGGGCGAGTCCTACGCGTTCTACGACGGCGTCACCGACGGCACGAAGATGAAGATCAATCTGGCCGTGAAGGTGAGGGGCGAGGCGATCACCTTCGACTTCACCGGCTCGGACCCGCAGACGCCGGGCTTCGTCAACGCGCCGCGCTCGGCGACCGCCTCGGCGCTGCTGCTGACCTTCCTCATGCTCATCGACCCGGACATCCCGCACAACGCGGGGCTGCTGCGGCCGCTGCGCATCGTCAACCCGGAGGGCTCGTTCCTGAACGCCCGCTTCCCGGCGGCGACCACCTTCGGCAACTCGATCACCGGCCCGACCTCGGACGCGATCTTCCGCGCCTTCGCGCGGGCGCTGCCCAGAATGGTCACCGCGGGATGGAACCGCTTCCTCGGCTTCGCGATTTCCGGGCAGGACCCGCGCCGCGGGCGGCCCTACGTGGACATCCTGTTTCTCGCCCTCAAGGGCGGCTCCGGGGGCACCTGGGGCGCCGACGGCTACGACCACATCGGGCTCATCAATTGCGCCGGTGGCATCCTCGCTCAGGACTACGAGATGTTCGAGATCCACGATCCGCACCGGCTGCTGAAGCACGAGTACCTCGCCGATTCCGCGGGCGCGGGCCGCTGGCGCGGCGGCCTGGGCGTCGAGACCGAGTTCGAGATCCTGGGCGAGAACGCGACCGGCGTCGCGTTCGGCGACGGCGTCGAGGAAGAAGCGCGCGCCTTCGGCCTTTTCGGCGGCAGGCCCGGGGCGAGGAACGAAATCCGGCTCACCTTCCCGGACGGGAGCGTGCGCGTGCCGAAGAGCAAGGAGATCGTGCGCGGCATCCCGCGCGGCACGCGCTACAGCCAGAAGGCGGGCGGCGGCGGCGGCTACGGCGAGCCGTTCGAGCGGCCCGCCGAGGCGGTGCTCGAGGACGTGAGAAACGAGCTGGTGAGCGTCGAGGCGGCGCGCGAGGACTACGGCGTCTGGATCGACCCGGTCACGCTCGAGCTCGATGCGGCGAGGACCGCGGCGCTGCGCGGGGCGCGCCGATGAGGGCCGCGCACATCGATCACATCGGCATCCTCGTCGCCGACCTCGATGCGGCGGCCGGCAAGCTCGCGCCGCTCTTCGGTGTCGCGCCGGCGATCAAGGAGCTGCCGGAGGCGGGCCTGCGCGTCGCCGAGTTCGCGGCGGCGAACGTCACGGTGGAGCTGCTCCAGTACACCGGCAAGAACGACGCCTTCGCGCGCCGGGTGATGGGCGAGCGGCTCGGGCTCAATCACGTCTCGGCGCGCGTCGAGGACGTGGAGCGCTCGCTCGCGGCGCTGCGCGCGCAGGGCCTCGAGCCGATGGAGGGCTTTCCGCGCCAGGGGGCGCACGGGCGCGTCGCTTTTTTCGAGCCGGACGCGGTCACCGGGCTGCTCTTCGAGATCTGCCAGCCGGACCCGCAGGCGAGGAGCGACTGAATGGAACTGGGGCTTCAGGGGCGTACGGCGCTCGTCACCGGCGGCTCGAAAGGCATCGGCCTGGCGATCGCGCGGCGGCTCGCCGCCGAGGGCTGCGCGCTGCACCTCGTTTCGCGCACGCTCGCCGACCTGCAAGCCGTGCGCGCGGATCTCGTCGCGCGCGAAGGCGTGCCCGTGACGGTGCACGCGCTCGACATGGCCGCGCGCGGCGCGGCTGAAACGCTGGGCAAGCGCTGCGGAGACGTCGACATCCTGGTCAATAACGCTGGCGCCACGCCGCGCGGCGCCCTCGACGAGCTGGATGACGATCGCTGGCGCGCCGCGTTCGATCTCAAGGTGTTCGGCTACATCAGCCTTGCGCGCGTGTTCTACGCGAAGATGAAGGCGCGCCGCCGCGGCGTCATCATCAACATCATCGGCAATGGCGGCGAGCGGGTGGACTACGGCTACATCGCCGGTGCCGCGGGCAACGCGGCGCTCATGGCTTTCACGCGCGCGCTCGGCGCCGGCAGCATCGATTTCGGCGTGCGCGCGGTGGGCGTCAATCCGGGGCCTGTGGCGACCGAGCGCCTGGTGGGCCTCATGCGCAAGGAGGCGCAGGCGCGTTTCGGCGATGCGGAGCGCTGGCGCGAGTTCGAAAGGAACTTCCCGCTCGGGCGTTCGGCCACGGCGGACGAGATCGCGGCGACGGTGGCGCTGCTCGCCTCCGATCTCTCCGCGTACACCACCGGCACGATCGTTACGATCGACGGCGGCCTGGCGCACCGCGGCTCGCTCATCTAGAAACGACGCACTGAAGGAACGCTTCCCCGAATGAGCGAGAGCTACGCGCCGCCGGTGCGCGATCAGTGGTTCATCCTCGAGTCGGTGCTGGATGCCGGGCGCCTGTTCGCGTGGCCCGCGTTTCGGCACGTGGACATGCAGACCGCGCGCGCGGTGCTCGAGGAAGGAGCGCGCTTCGCCGCCGGGGTGCTCGCGCCGCTCAATCGCACGGGCGACGAGATCGGCAGCCGGCTCGAGCAGGGCCGCGTCGTCACGCCGCCCGGGTTCCGCGAGGCCTACGCGCGCTACGTCGCGGGCGGCTGGCCGGGACTCCACCAGCCGCCCGAGCACGGCGGCCAGGGCCTGCCGCTCGCGTTGCAGGCCGCGTTCGCGGAAATGGTGGACGGCGCGTGCATGGCGTTCGGCATGCTGCCCGTGAACCAGCGCGCCTGCGCGCGGCTGCTCGCCCGGCACGGTGACGCGACGACGAGAGCGAACGTGCTGCCCAGGCTGGTTTCGGGCGATTGGGGCGCGACCATCTGCATCTCCGAGCCGCTTGCCGGCTCCGACGTGGGACGGATCGGAACCCGCGCGGTGCCGCGCGGCGACGGCACCTACGCGCTCGAGGGCACCAAGATCTTCATCAGCTACGGCGACCACGACCTCACCGGGCAGATCGTGCACATGGTGCTCGCGCGTACGCCGGGCGCGCCGCCGGGCACGCGCGGCCTTAGCCTCTTTCTCGTGCCGAAGTTCGAGATCGAACCGGGCGGCCGGCTGGGCGCGCGCAACGGCGTCGCCGTGAGCCGCCTTGAGCGCAAGATGGGCCTCAAGGCTTCGCCCACCTGCGTGCTCGAGCTTAGCGGTGCGCGCGGCGTGCGGATCGGCGAGGAGCACGCGGGCCTGAAGACCCTCTTTGTCATGATGAACGCGATGCGCCTCGCGGTCGCGGTGCAGGGCGTCGGGGTGGCCGGCCGGGCGCTCGCTGAGGCGTCGCGCTACGCCGCGGAGCGCCCGCAGGGCGGTGCCGCCGAGCGCGCGCCGGTGCCGATCGTCGAGCATGCCGACGTGCGGCGCATGCTGCTCACGATGCGCGCGCGTACCGAAGGGATGCGCGCCCTCGTCCTCGAGACGGCGCTGCAGCTCGACATCGCCGAGGGCTCGCCCGATGCCGCCCAGCGGCAAGCCGCGCTCGATCTCGCCGAGTGGCTGCTGCCGGTGTGCAAGGCGTGCGGCGCGGAAGCCGGCTTCGAGGTCGCCAACCTCGCCATCCAGGTCCTCGGCGGTCACGGCTACGTCTCGGACGCGGGCGTCGAGCAGCTCGCGCGCGACGGCCGCGCCTGCGCGGTCTACGAGGGCACGAACGGCATCCAGGCGCTCGATCTCGTGACCCGCAAGCTCGCCCAGGACGGCGGCCGGCGCTACCGGCGCTTCGTCGAGCGCGTGCGCGCCGACCTCGAGCGGCTCGGCGGTGCCGCGCACACCGAAGCGATCGGTGGCGCATTGCAGGACGCGCTCGCGCGGCTCGAAGCAACGACGAGGGAAATTCAACGTCGCAGGCCGCGCGAGCGTGAAGCGGGTGCGACCGCTTACCTGCAGCTCGCGGGGCTGGTCGCGAGCGGCTGGATGTGGCTGCGCATGGCCGCCGCGGCCGACGGCGCTGGCGCGCACGCGCCGCTCAAGCGCGCGACGGCGCGGTTCCACGCCGAGCAGCTCATGCCCGCGGCGGCGGTCTTCGAGCGCCAGGCGCTTGCCGGAGCCGCGGCGCTCGATGCGGTGGACAGTGGACTGCTGGGCGCGGGCTGAGGCGGCGCGGCGCTTACCCGGCGCCCGCGGCCGTCAGCCCGCGCGGTCGAGCGCCGCGTCCGGTCTGGGCGCAAGGCCCAGGTGGCGGAGCAGCGCGAGCTGTCGCGCGAGCACTTCGCGGCGGTAGGCGGCGGCGTCCTTCGTCTTCCAGTCGAAAAAGCCCGCGCCGTCGCGCAGTCCGCGGCGGCCTTCCCGCATGTATCGGTCCACGATCGCCGGCGGCGCGTAGCGCGCCTCGCCCGTCGCCTGCGCAAGGTAGTGACTCGCGTAGTAGAGGATGTCGAGCCCGCCGTAGTCGATGAACTCCACCACACCCATGCTCGCGAAGCGCGGCCCGAAGCCGTAGCGCACCGCGCGGTCCACGTCCGCGGCGCTCGCCACGCCCTGCTCGATCATGCGGGCGGCCTCGTTCATGACGAGCGATTGCAGGCGCGGCACGATGAAGCCGGGCACCGCCTTGCACAGCACCGGCTTCTTGCCGATCGCTTCCAGCACCGCGACGAGGCGCGCGGTCGCCGCCGGGTCGGTGCCCTCGTGCGGCGACAGCTCGACAAGCGGGATGAGGTAGGCGGGGTTGAGCCAGTGGCAGTTGAGGAAACGCTCCGGCCGCGCGACGGAGGCGGCGAGTTCGGTCGAGAGGAAGGTCGAGGTGCTCGAGGCGACGATTGCCTCGGGTCGCAGGTGCGCGCAGGCGAACGCAAAGGCCTCGCGCTTGGCCTCGCGCACTTCCGGCACGCCCTCGAAGAGCACCTCTACGCCGGCGAGCGCCGCGGGGGCTTCGTCGCGCGAGGCGAAGCGCACGCGCGCGAGCACGGTCTCGATCGCCCGCGCGTCGAACGCCCCGGCCTGCGCGAGCGCGGCGAGGCTCGCGCGGATCTCGGCGAGCGCCTCGCTGCGCAGCACGGCGACGGCGGCG
>JBBINV010000088.1:0-10859 GCA_037443705.1 Betaproteobacteria bacterium
GATGCGCTTATGCATCAGACACGATTCGCGAGGACTTGTTCAGAGTTTCCCTAGGAGACCTTGCTCGCGAGCCAGCGCGCGGTGCGAAGCAGCCGGGCGTCGAAATTCCGCCGCCCCACGAGCTGCACGCCGAGCGGCAGTCCGTTCGCGCCCCGCATGAGCGGGAGCGAGAGCGCGGGCAGCCCCGCGAGCGTCCAGAGCGTGCAGAAGCTCGGATCGCCGGTGGAATCGAGGCCCTTGGGCGCGGTGCCCGGCGCCGCCGGCGTGAGGATCGCGTCGTAGCGCTGCGTAAAGAGCTCCTCGAAGCTCTCCTGGATCGGCGCAATCCGTGCTACCGCCCGCTGGTAGTCCACCGCGCGCAGCTCGCGCCCGCGCTCGATCAGCGCGCGCAGCTTCTCCGAGAGCCTGTCGCGGCCGGTGCGCCACTCGCGCTCGAGGTTCGCCGCCATCTCGGCCTCCATGATGACCTTGTGGCAGTCCCAGGCTTCCGTCGGCGAGCCGGCGAGCTCGACCTCTTCCACGCGATCGCCGAGCGCCGCGACGAGCTCGCCGAAGGCTTCGCGCGTATCGGGCGCCGCGCGCTCCCACACCGGCGTCCGGATGAACGCGAGCATCGGCTCGATCGGGGGTTCCTCGGCCAGGATCTCCGCGAACGGGATGCGCGCGCGCGGCCGCGTGTCCGGATCGCCTTCGTCGTATCCGGCGAGCGCCTCGGCCAGCGTCGCGAGATCCTCCAGGGTCCTTGCGAAAAAGCCCACGTGATCGAGCGTGCGCGACAGCCGCAGGATCCCGGTGCGCGGAATAAGCCCGTGCGAGGGCTTGAAGCCGTAGACGCCGCAGAATGCCGCCGGGCGGATCACCGATCCGTTGGTCTGGCTGCCGAGCGCGAGCGGCACCATCCCCGCGGCGACCGCGGCTGCCGAACCGGAGGACGAGCCGCCCGGCGTATGCTGGGGGTTATGCGGATTGCGCGTCTTGCCCGGGTGGAAATAGGCGCATTCGGTGGTCACCGTCTTCCCGAGGATGACTGCGCCGGCGGCGCGCAGCCGCTCGACCACCCAGGCGTCGCGCCGAGGCGTGCGGCCACGGTGCAGCACCGTGCCGTTCTCGGTGGGCATGTCCGAGGTGTCGATGATGTCCTTGATGCCGACCGGCACCCCGTGCAGCGGCCCGACCGGATGGCCCTCGCGCCGCCTCTCGTCGGCGGCACGCGCCTGGGAAACCGCGTGCGCCTCGTCCAGGAACTGCCAGGCGCGCACCTTCGGCTCCAGCTCGCGAATTCGCGCAAGGCACTCGTCGACCCGCTCTTGCGCGCTCTGCATCGCTACTTTCCGTAAAGGACGCTCGGCAACCACAGCCCGAGCTGCGGCCAGGCGTACAGCACGAACATCGACACGATCTGAAGCCCCATGAACGGCATCATTCCCGCAAAGATCGCGTTGAGCGTGACGTGCGGCGGCGACACGCCCTTCAGATAGAACGCGGCCATCGCCACCGGCGGCGACAGGAACGCCGTCTGGAGGTTGAGCGCCACCAGGAGGCCGAAGAACAGCGGATTGATGTCGAAATGCGGCAGGAGCGGAATGAAGATCGGCATGAAGATGATGATGATCTCGGTCCACTCGAGCGGCCATCCGAGGAGAAAGATGATCACCTGCGCCAGGATCAGGAACTGCACCGGCGTGAGGTTGAGCGACAGCACCCATTTCTCGACCAGCTCCTGGCCCCCGAGCAGCGCGAACGCCGCCGAGAAGATCCCCGAGCCCACGAAGAGCCAGCACACCATCGCGCTCGTGCGCGCGGTGAGGAACGACGACTCCTTGATGATCACGCCGAAATCCTTTACCGCGTCCCACAGCGCCGCACCGCCCACGGCTCCGCCGGGGGGCCTGGTGCGCCACAGGGCGATCAGGCGGTAGATCATGACGAGCACGAATCCGCCGAACGCGCCCACCGCGGCGGCCTCTGCCGGCGTCGCGAGGCCAAAGACGATCGAGCCGAGCACCGCAAGGATGAGCAGCGCGAGCGGAAAGAACGAGGTAAGAAGCAGCTTGAACACCTCGAGCCGCTCCCAGTTCCAGAGCCGGTAGATCACGGCCGCCGCGGCGGCGCCGATGGCGAGCACGATCCAGTACCAGGCCGGGGCCGGGAGCCGCTCTAGAGGCATCGCCTGCTCGGGTTTCGCGTCTTGCGGTTTCGCTTCTTGCAGTTCCGTTTCCCGGGGTGCTTCTTCCCCGGCGGGTGCGGCCGAGATCTCCTGCGGCTTTTCCTCCTCGCCCGGCGGCTCCTTGACGCCGCCCTCGTCCTCGGCTTCCTCCGCGCCGATCACGCCCGAAGGCTGCGCTTCCTCGGCCCCCGCCGCCGCTTCGGCGAGGCCGCCGATTTCTACCAGCCCGGCGGCGCTCGCCTCCACCACCGGCGCCGTCGCCGCGCGGTACGTCACGAGGAGCACCGCGGCGATCGCGAGCGCCGGAACGAGCGACACGACGAGCTGTCCGAGCGCCTTGTGCCTGGGCACGCCCGAATCCCCGGTGACGGCGCGCCAAAGTCCCGCGAAAGCGTTGCCGCCGCGCGCAGCGAGCGCCTGCGCCAGGGCCGGCAGCGGCACGCGCCGCTCCTCCTCCGAGAGCGGCGGCATCAGGGCGGGCCGCCATTTCGCGAGCACGACGATGTAGCCGACGTACAGGGTCGCGAGCATCATCCCGGGGAAGAACGCGCCGGCGTAGAGCTGCACCACCGACACGCCTGCGGTCGCGCCGTAGACGATGAGCAGCACCGAGGGCGGGATCAGGATCCCCAGGCACCCTCCCGCGGTCACCGCGCCCGCCGCGATCTTGACGTTGTAGCCCGCTTTCAGCATCGCGGGGAACGCGAGCAGGCCCATCAGCGTCACGACCGCGCCGACGATACCCGTGGCGGTGGCGAAGATCGCGCAGGTGACGATGGTCGCGACCGCAAGCGAGCCGGGAAGCCGCGAGGTCGCGAGATGCAGGCTCCGGAACAGGCGGTCGATCAGCTGCGCGCGCTCGACCAGGTATCCCATGAAGAGGAACAGCGGAATCGCGATCAGGACGTCGTTCGCCATCACGCCGTAGGTCCGCTGCACGAACGCATCGAACACGCGCTGGCCGGCGGTCGCCGGATCGACGCTGCGATAGGCGAGCCAGGCGAAGAACACGCCCATGCCCATCAGCGTGAACGCCGTGGGGAATCCGAGCATGATCGCGACCACGATCAACGCGAGCATCAGGAGCCCGAGGTGCCCCATGTCCTCCTTGCTCAGGTGCCCGTCGACCAGATTGCCCCAGGGCGTGAAGATCAGGACCGCCGCGATGATCAACGCCATCAGCGAGAAGCCGAACCACAGTTCCTTGCGGATTCTCACCGGGCCGGCTCCTTCGGGGCGACGTACCGGTCGAGCTTCTGGATGTCTTCGTCCTTCACGTGCAGCTCTTCCTTGAGCTTGTCGACGTCGACCTCCTCGACGTCCTCCTCGCGCGAGGGCCACGCGCCGTTCTTCAGGCAGATCACGCAGCGCACGATCTCCACGATCCCCTGCATCAGCACGAACGCCCCGGCCACCGGAATCACCGTCTTGAAAGGATAGATCGGCGGACCCTCCGAGGTGATGGTCGAATGCTCGTTGATCGCCCAGGACTCGGAGGCGTAGAAATAGCCGGCGTAGGTGAGCGCGACCACCCCGGGCAGGAAGAACACGATGTAGAGGACGAGGTCGATCGTCGCCTGCGTTCGCGGGCGGAAGAACCCGTACAGGATGTCGCCGCGCACGTGCCCGTTTTTCGCGAGCGTGTAGGCGCCCGCCATCATGAAGAGCGTCCCGTAGAGCATGATCATCACGTCGAACGCCCAGGCGCGCGGGGAATCGAGCACGTAGCGCCGGAACACCTCCCAGGCGACGTGAAGCGTCAGCGCGACGATGAGAAAGGAAAAGGCGTGCCCCACGAAGGTGCTCACCTTGTCCACGAACAGCAGGATTCTTTGCATGAAATAAAACAGCCATCCGGCTCTCGCCGGATGGCTGCCCCGTTACACGGACGTTACGCCTTCTTGGCCGCGGGCTTGCCCGCCGGCTTGCCGAAGTAGTGGTTGTAGGCCATCTGGCCGGAGAGCTGCGTGTCGAGGTACCAGCGCACCGCGCGCTGGGCGAACGCGCGCTGCGACTGCAGCACCTCGTTGAACAGCGCGTTGTCCTTGCGCTTGGCCATCACGCCGTCGAAGATCTGGAGCTGGCGCTGAAGGACGGAAGCGGGCGTCTTGTACATGCGCACCTTGTCCTTGGTCTGGAGCTCGATGTGGTCCTTGGAATACCGGTCGATCGCCTTCCACGACATGTCCTGGGAGGCCGCCTCCACCGCGTTTTCGATGATCGCCTTCATCTTGGCCGGCAGGGCGTCGAACTTGGTCTTGTTGAAGCTGATCTCGAACTGCTCGGCGTTCTGGTGGTAGCTCTGCAGCATGAACACCTTGGAGACGTCCGGGAAGCCGAGGATGCGGTCGGAGGTCGCGTTGTTGAACTCGGCGGCGTCCAGCAGCCCGCGGTCCATCGCCGGGACGATCTCGCCGCCGGGCAGCGCGTTCACCGCGGCGCCCAGGCCCTGGAAGAGGTCGATCGAGATGCCCACGGTGCGGAACTTCAGCCCCTTGAAGTCCTCGGGCTTGGTGATCGGCTTCTTGAACCAGCCGAGCGGCTGGGTCGGCATCGGCCCGTACGGGAACGACACCACGTTGGCGCCAATCGCGGCGAACACCTTGTTGAGCAGTTCCTTGCCGCCGCCGTACTTGTGCCAGGAAAGCAGCATGTTCGCGTCCATGCCGAAGGCCGGGCTCGAGCCCCACAGCGCGAGCGCGTTCTGCTTGCCGTAGTGGTACACCAGCACCCCGTGGCCGCCGTCGAGCGTTCCCTTGGAGACCGCGTCGAGCAGGCCGAACGCCGGCACCACCGCGCCGGCGGGCAGCACTTCGATCTTGAGGTCGCCGCCGGTCATGTCGTTCACCTTCTTCGCGAAGTCGAGCGCGTACTCGTGGAAGATGTCCTTCGCCGGCCAGGTGCTCTGCCAGCGGAAGGTGATCGGCCCCTGCGCCTTCGCGATCATCGGGAAGCCGAGCGTCGCCGCCCCGGTCGCCGCCGCGGCCGCGCCGGTCAGAAACTTCCGGCGGGAAGCCGCGGGCTCCTGCGTTTTCGGATTGCTCATCGTGTCGTCTCCTCCTGGAGGATGGTTGTAACGCGCGCGGGGTTCAGGCCCCGTTTCTCGAAAAGCCCGGGAATCCTACTCCGCGTTTCCGTGACCCGCAAGGCGACTTCACGATGTGAAATTGCGGCCTGCCGGCACGCGTTAGAATGGCGCCTCGGCCCGGGTTCCGGGCGATGCCGGCCGCGACGCCATGCGACTGTCGCTGCGCTTTCTCATCCCTCTTGCGCTCGCCCTGGGCGCGATCGCCTACGGCGTGGTCCCGCTGGTCGACGACTTCACTCTCAAGTGGTTCGTGCGCGACCTCGACAGCCGCTCGCGGCTGATCGGCAACGCGGTGCAGGAGCCGCTCGTCGAGCTCCTGACGGCGAAGGAGCGCGACGCGGTGCGTCTGAAGCGCGTGCAGGCGTTTTTCGCACGGATCCTGCGCGACGAGCGGCTGTTCGCAATCGGGTTTTGCAGCGCCGAGGGCGAGCTCCTGTACGGAACGCCTACGCTGCCGGCCGAGATCGGGTGCCGCGGCGCGGGCGCGGTGCAGGACGAGGCCTGGGTGCTCGCCGCCGAGCGCGGCGCGCTGCACGTGGCCGCGAACGCGGTCCTGGTGGACGGCAGGCGCCTCGGGGAGCTGCTGATCGTGCACGACATGAGCTTCATCGAGCGCCGCAGCGAGGACACCAAGAAATACATCGTGTACCTGTTCGCCGCGATCGGCGCGGTGATCGCGCTGATCACCGTGGTGATCGCCGAAATCTCGTGGCGCGGCTGGGTCGCGGGCATCAAGGCGCTGATCCGCGGCCAGGCGCTCGCGCTCTCTCCCGAGCCGCGCGCGGAGCTGAAGCCCATCGCGCGGGATCTGGAAGCGCTGGTGCGCGACCTCGAGACCGAGCGCCGCATGCGCGACGAATCGCAGATCAGCTGGGTGCCGGCGAGCCTGCGCCGGATCCTGCGCGAAGACCTGAAGGGCGACGAGATCCTGATCGTCTCCAACCGGGAGCCCTACGTGCACGTGCGCCGGAACGACCGGGTCGAGGTCCGGCGCCCGGCGAGCGGCCTCGTGACCGCACTCGAGCCGGTGATGCGCGCCTGCTCGGGCACCTGGATTGCACACGGCTCGGGAAGCGCCGACCGCGACGTGGTCGACGAAAAGGACCATGTCATGGTGCCGCCGGAGAGCCCCGCCTACCGAATCCGGCGCGTCTGGCTGGGCAAGGAAGAGGAGGCCGGCTACTACTACGGATTCTCGAACGAGGGCCTGTGGCCGCTGTGCCACATCGCGCACACGCGGCCGCTGTTCCGCGCCTCGGACTGGCAGCAGTACCGCGCCGTGAACCGCCGCTTCGCGCAGGCCGTGGAAGAGGAATCGCGCACCGCAGATCCGATCGTCCTGGTGCAGGATTACCACTTCGCGCTGCTCCCGCGCATGATCCAGAAGCGGCTGCCGGAGGCGACCGTCATCACCTTCTGGCACATCCCCTGGCCCAACCCCGAGGCCTTCGGGGTGTGCCCCTGGCGCGAGGAGATCCTCGACGGCCTGCTCGGATCCTCGATCCTCGGGTTTCACACCCAGTTCCACTGCAACAACTTCTTCGACACGGTGGACCGGTATCTGGAAGCGCGCGTGGATCGCGAGACCTTCACCATCTCCTACGGCGGCGATCCGACCGAGGTGCACCGCTATCCGATCTCGATCGAGTGGCCGCCGGCGGCACTCGCGGGACTGAAAGCCGTACCGGAGTGCCGCGCCGAGATGCGAGCCGCGCTCGGCTTTGCCGCCGACATGCGCCTGGGCGTCGGCGTCGACCGGCTCGACTACACCAAGGGGATCCTCGAGCGCTTCGCCGCGGTCGAGCGGCTGCTCGAGCTTCAGCCGGAATGGGTCGGGCGGTTCGCCTTCGTCCAGATCGCGGCCCCGTCGCGCTCGAGCATCGAGGAGTACCAGAGCCTGGACGCCAGAGTGCGCGCCACCGCGCAGCGGATCAACTCGCGTTTCGGGCGTCCGGGCTACGCGCCGATCGTGCTCCGGATCGAGCACCACGACGCCGGCCAGGTTTATGGCTGGTTCCGCGCCGCGGATCTCTGTTGCGTGTCGAGCCTGCACGACGGCATGAATCTGGTCGCGAAGGAGTTCGTCGCCGCGCGCGACGACGAGCGCGGGGTGCTGCTGCTGTCGCAGTTCACCGGCGCCTCGCGCGAGTTGGCCGAGGCGCTCATCATCAATCCCTACGACATCGAGCAGTGCGCGGCGGCGCTCCACGTCGCGCTCACCATGCCGCCCGACGAGCAGCGCGACCGCATGCGGCGCATGCGTGGCCTCGTGCAGGAGTTCAACGTCTACCGCTGGGCGGGCCGGATGCTGCTCGACGCCGCGCGCATGCGCCAGCGCCGCCGGCTCGCGGCGCGCGCGCGGGGGGCCCGAGTCGTCGATTTGAGGCGCGCCTAGCGCGGTGCTCACCGGGCACGACATTTATCTCTTGCGCGAGGGCACGCACGCGCGCCTGTACGAGACGCTCGGCTGCCATCTCCTGCCCGGCGGCGAGGGCGCGCGCTTCGCGGTATGGGCGCCGAACGCGCGCGAGGTTTCGGTGATCGGCGACTGGAACGGCTGGGGCGCGCGCGCCGGCTCGCTCGCGCCGCGCCCCGACGGCAGCGGCATCTGGGAAGGAACGGCGCCGGGCGCGCGGCGCGGGCACGCCTACAAGTACCGGATCGTCTCGAACGCGGGCGGCTACACCGTGGACAAGGCCGACCCGTTCGCGTTCTTCGCCGAGCCGCCGCCGGCGACCGGCTCTCGCGTCTGGTCACTCGAGTACGAGTGGCACGACGGCGAATGGATGGCGGGACGCGCCGCAAGGAACGCGCTCGATGCGCCGGTCTCGATCTACGAGGTGCACGCGGGATCCTGGCGCCGCAACGGGGGCGGCGGCTTTCTCGGCTACCGCGAACTCGCGCACCAGCTCGCGCAGTACGTGCGGACGACGGGCTTCACGCACGTCGAGCTTCTCCCGGTGATGGAGCACCCGTTCTACGGCTCCTGGGGCTACCAGTGCACGGGCTTCTTCGCGCCCACCGCGCGCTACGGCGCGCCGCAGGACCTGATGTACCTGGTCGACCACCTGCACGCGAACGGCATCGGCGTGATCCTCGACTGGGTACCTTCGCACTTCCCCGCCGACGTGCACGGCCTCGGATTCTTCGACGGCACCTACCTGTACGAGCACGCCGATCCGCGCCAGGGGTTTCACCCCGAGTGGAACTCGAGCATCTTCAACTACGGCCGTCACGAGGTGCGGGCGTTCCTGCTTTCTTCCGCGCTCTTCTGGCTCGACAAGTACCACGCCGACGGCCTGCGCGTCGACGCAGTGGCCTCGATGCTGTACCTGGACTACGCGCGCCGCGAGGGCGAGTGGATTCCGAACCGCCACGGCGGGCGCGAGAACCTCGAGGCGATCGAGTTCCTCCGGATGCTGAACGAAGCCGCCTACCGCGATCACCCGGGCTGCATGACGGTGGCCGAGGAATCCACCGCCTGGCCGATGGTGTCGCGCCCGACCTACGTCGGGGGCCTCGGCTTCGGACTGAAGTGGAACATGGGCTGGATGCACGACACGCTCAACTATTTCCGCGAGGACCCGGTGTTCCGCAGGTTCCACCACGACCGGCTCACGTTCTCGCTGATCTACGCGTTCCACGAGAACTTCGTCCTGCCGCTCTCGCACGACGAGGTGGTCCACGGCAAGGGCGCGCTCGCCGGCAAGATGCCGGGCGACGGCTGGCAGCAGCTCGCCAACCTGCGCGCGCTCTACGGCTACATGTGGGGGCACCCGGGCAAGAAGCTGCTCTTCATGGGCGGCGAGTTCGGCCAGCGCCGCGAGTGGTCGCACGAGGAGGCGCTCGAATGGGGGGTGAGCGAGCGCCCCGAGCACGCCGGCGTGCGGCGCCTGGTGGCGGACCTGAACCGCGTGTACCGCGAGGAGCCCGCGCTGCATCAGGTCGATTTTGCGCCCGAAGGCTTCGAGTGGATCGACTGCAGCGACCACGAGTCGAGCGTGATCGCGTTCCTGAGAAGGCCGCGCGGCGGCGGCGCGCCGGTGCTCGTCGTCTGCAACTTCACGCCGGTGCCGCGCACGAACTACCTGCTGGGCGCGCCCGGCGGCGGGCGCTGGCGCGAGATCCTGAACAGCGACGCCGCGGATTACGGCGGCGCCGGCTGGGGAAACCTGGGCGCAGTCGAAGCCGCGCCAGTGGGCTCCCACGGCCGTCCCTGGTCGGTGTGCCTGACGCTGCCGCCTCTCGGAGTGATCTATCTCAAGCCCGAATCGCACCGCTGACGGCCGCGTGCGCGCGGCGATCGACGCAGGCAGGCCGTGCGCCGGCGGCGGCCGCTTCCCCGGGCATGGGGTTCGCGTGCCGCGAGCCGGATCTCGCCTCCTGCCCCTGACGCCATGGACGCGCTGAAACCCGGCGAGGCCATGGCGCTGCCCGATGCGCGCCGCGCCGCGCCGGCACCCGATCCCCTCTGGTACAAGGACGCGGTCGTCTACCAGCTGCACGTCAGGGCGTTCCTCGACTCGAACGACGACGGCATCGGCGACTTCCGCGGCCTGACCTCGAAGCTCGACTACCTGGCCGAGCTCGGCGTCAACACGCTGTGGCTGCTGCCGTTCTACCCGTCGCCGATGAAGGACGACGGCTACGACGTCGCCGACTATCACAACGTGCATCCGCAGTACGGCACGCTCGGGGACTTCCGCACGATGCTGCGCGAGGCGCACCGGCGGGGGCTGCGCGTGATCACGGAACTCGTCGTCAACCACACCTCGGACGCGCACCCCTGGTTCCAGGCTGCGCGCCGCGCTCCCGCGGGCTCGAGCAAGCGCGACTTCTACGTCTGGAGCGACGACCCGAAGCGGTACGCGGGCACGCGCATCATCTTCACCGACACCGAGAGCTCCAACTGGGCCTGGGACCCGGTCGCGAAGAGCCACTACTGGCACCGCTTCTTCGGACACCAGCCCGACCTCAACTACGACAACCCGCAGGTGCTGAAGGCGGTGTTCCGCATCATGCGTTTCTGGCTCGACATGGGGGTGGACGGATTCCGGCTGGATGCGATCCCGTACCTCGTGGAGCGCGAGGGCACCCCGAACGAGAACCTGCCCGAGACGCACGCGGTCGTGAAGCGGCTTCGCGCGCTGCTTGACCGGCGCTACGCCGGGCGGCTGCTGCTCGCCGAGGCCAACCAGTGGCCCGAGGACGTGCGCGAGTACTTCGGCGAGGGCGACGAGTGCCACATGGCCTACCACTTCCCGCTGATGCCGCGCATGTACATGGCAATCGCGCAGGAGGACCGCTACCCGGTGGTCGAGATCATGCAGCAGACCCCGGAGATCCCCGACACCTGCCAGTGGGCGATCTTCCTGCGCAATCACGACGAGCTGACGCTCGAGATGGTGACCAGCCGCGAGCGCGACTACATGTACCGCATGTACGCCGCCGATCCGCGAGCCAAGCTGAACTTCGGCATCCGGCGGCGGCTTGCGCCGCTCATGGAGAACGACGCCGACCGGATCAAGCTGATGAACAGCCTGCTGCTGTCGATGCCCGGCTCGCCCATCCTCTACTACGGCGACGAGATCGGGATGGGCGACA
>JBBINV010000089.1:0-10399 GCA_037443705.1 Betaproteobacteria bacterium
GGATCGTGCAGTTGCCCCCGAGCGCGAGGCTCACGGCGCGCTCGGCGAGCACGCAGGCGCCGGAGGCGGCGTCCGCGAGCGGCGCGACCAGCGCCGCGACATCGGCGCGCGCCTCCCGGCATTCGATGCCGAGCGCGGCCTGCCCCGGCGCGGGCAGGCTTTCCTCCACGGGGAGCAGCCCCCGGATGCGGCCGGGGAGCCCAAGTCGCTTCAGCCCCGCCGCCGCGAGCACGATCGCGCCGTAGTCGCCGCGGTCGAGTTTCGCCAGGCGCGTATCGAGGTTCCCGCGCAGCGGCCGCACCGCGAGCCCGGGATGGCGCGCGGCGATCTGCGCCTGGCGCCGCAGGCTCGAGGTGCCGACCACCGCGCCCGCGGGCATCGCGGCGAGCGACTCGAACCGCGACGAGACGAACGCATCGCGCGGATCCTCGCGCGCCGTGATCGCCGCAAGCACGAAGCCCGGCGGAAGCTGCGCCGGCACGTCCTTCATCGAATGCACCGCGATCTCGGCGCGGTTCCCGGCGAGCGCGGCTTCCAGCTCCTTCACGAACAGCCCTTTGCCGCCCACGCCCGCGAGGCTCTCCTCGAGCAGCTCGTCGCCGCGGGTGCTCATCGGCACGAGCTCGACCGCGAGCCCCGGGTGCAGCGCCTCCAGCCGCGCCTTCACGTGCTCGGCCTGCCACAGCGCGAGGCGGCTGCGCCGCGTCGCGATCCTCACCCTGGCTTTCACGGATGGCTCGCCTCGATCATGTCCTTCACGGCGGGCCACTGCCGCCGGCTGACCGGCAGACGCTCCGGGATTCCGTCCAGCACCACCTGCCAGTGCGGCTCCTCGCCGCCGGTCCCGGCCCGCTCGAAGCCGCGGATCGCCGAGCGCGCCACCAGGCAGTTGCGGTGCACGCGCACGAACCGGTCGGCGAACTCGCGCTCGAGCTGTACCAGCGGCTCCTCGATCAGGTGCTCTCCCGAGCGCGTCCGGAGCGTCACGTACTTCAGCTCGGCCTTGAAGTAGACCACGTCGCGCAGCGGCACCAGCACGATTTTCGCGCGCTCGGCGATGGAAAAATACTCGCGCGCGGCGGGTCCCGCCCGCGCCAGCCGCTCGGGCGAGGGCGCAGCGGCTCCGGCCGCCCTTCGGAGCGCCGCTGCAAGCCGCGGCGCGCGCACGGGCTTCAGCAGGTAATCGAGCGCGTTCAGCTCGAACGCCTCGACCGCGTGCCGGTCGTGCGCGGTCACGAACACGACCGCCGGCCCCTCGGGCAGCTTCGCGAGGTGGCGCGCCACCTCGATCCCGCTCATTCCGGGCATCTGGATGTCGAGCAGGACGACGCGCGCGCCGCTCGCCGGCAGCCGCTCGATCGCCTCCAGGCCGTTGCGCGCCTCGCCCACGACGCGCGTCGCGAGCTCCCCCGCCAGGTCCCCGAGCAGGAGCTTCAGCCGCTCGCGCGCCGGCTCCTCGTCGTCGGCGATGAACACCCGGATCTCGTTCGATTGCGACATCATGCGACCGATCCGAAAAACCGGGACAGACCCGGATTTCCGCCATCCCTTCCAACAATTGGTGAAATCCCGGTCTGTCCCGGTTTTTCCCGGAGCTCGTTCACGCGGCGCTCATGCGGCCCGCACCGCGCCGCTCTTGTAGGGAATCTCGATCTCGACGCAGTAGCGCCCGCCCTCCACGCTCGACTCGAGCCGCGCCTCGGCGTCGAAGAAGAGCCGCAGCCGCTCGCGGATGTTATCGAGGGCCATGCGGTTGCCGGCGCGCGCCGCGGGCTCTCCGCCCGCGTACGGGTTCTCGATCCGCGCGCGCACCCGCTCGCCGCGGCGCTCGATCCTCACTAGCACGTCGGAAGTCCCGGTCGCGGGCTCGACGCCGTGGTAGACGGCGTTCTCGAGCAGCGGCTGCAGCACCATCGGCGGCAGCAGCGCATCCGAGGGCGCCTCGTCGATCTCCCAGGAGATCCGCAGGCGCTCGCCCAGGCGCAATTGCTCGATCGCGGCGTAGCGCTCGAGCAGCGCCACCTCGTCGGCCAGCCTCACGAAGCGCCGGCCGTCGGCCATGAGTTCGCGGAAAAGGTCGGCGAGATCCTCGAGCGCGCGCTCGGCGCGCTCCGGGTCGCGCCGCACGAGCGCCAGCACGGCGTTGAGGCTGTTGAAGAGGAAATGCGGCCGGATCCGCGCCTGCAGGGCCTGCAGCCGCGCCTCCGCGAGCGCGGGCGAGTACGCGTGCGCGCGAAGGCGGAAGTAGCCGAGAAGCGTGGCGGCGGTCGCGCCCGCGAGCGCGACGGCCCGCGCGGCGCCGCCCGCGTCGGCAGTTCCTACGCGCGATGCCAGCCAGTGCGCGGCCGCCCCGAGCGCCGCCGCGACCGCGATCACCGCGGCGCAGCCCGCCCAGTATCCGAGCCGCGCGAGCCAGGGCGAGGCGGCCGCGAGCACCACCACGGCAGCGAGGAGCGCAGGCTCGAGCAGCGCGGCCGCGCGCGTGAAGCGCTCGAGCGCCTGCGCGATTCCCGGCTCGGCATAGACCACGGCCGCCGCCGCGACGAGGTGCGCGCCGACGAGAATCCGCGCGATCACGCCGAGGTTGCGGAAATCGGGGAGCGCATCCGGGAGGACGTTTTGCCTTATACTTGACATCACTACGAAGCGGCACGATTCAAGAGGCCGCCTTTTCCCAGTATGCCCCATGGCCCGGCGAGCCTCCAAGTCCAAGCCCAGGCTTTGGTCCGGCCGGTTCGCCGAGCCGGTCGATGCGCTCGTGAAGCGCTTCACGGCGTCGATCGGTTTCGACCGGCGGCTTGCGCGCCACGACGTCGCGGCTTCCCTCGCGCACGCCCGCATGCTCGCGGCCTGCGGAATCCTCTCGCGGTCCGATCTCGCCTCGATCGAGCGCGGCATGGCGCGGATCCTGTGCGAGATCGAGTCGGGCGCGTTCCGCTGGTCGGCCGACGACGAGGACGTGCACACCGCCATCGAGCGGCGCCTGACGCGGCTGGCCGGGGACGCCGGCAAGCGCCTGCACACCGCGCGCTCGCGCAATGATCAGGTCGCGACCGACGTGCGGCTGTGGCTGCGCGAGGAGATCGACGAGATCCGGCGCCTCCTGGCGCGCCTGTGCGCGAGCCTCATCGACCAGGCGGAGCGCCACGCCGCGCTCGTGATGCCGGGCTTCACCCACCTTCAGGTGGCGCAACCGGTGACCTTCGGCCACCATCTGCTCGCCTACGTGGAGATGCTCGAGCGCGACCGCGCGCGGCTCGCCGACTGCCGCCGGCGCGTGAACGTGCTTCCGCTCGGCGCGGCCGCGCTCGCGGGCACCTCCTTCCCGATCGACCGCGAGCGCGTCGCGCGGAGCCTGGGGTTCGACGGCGTCGCCGCGAATTCGCTCGACGCGGTCTCGGACCGGGATTTCGCTGTCGAGTTCGCCGCCTGCGCCTCGCTCGTCATGGTGCACCTGTCCCGGCTCGCCGAGGAGATCGTGCTCTGGATGAGCCCGCGATTCGGCTTCGTGCGGCTTCCGGACCGCTTCTGCACCGGCTCCTCGATCATGCCGCAGAAGAAGAACCCGGACGTGCCCGAGCTCGTGCGCGGCAAGAGCGGACGCGTGTTCGGGCACCTGGCGGGGCTGCTCGCCCTCATGAAGGGCCAGCCGCTCGCCTACAACAAGGACAACCAGGAGGACAAGGAGCCGCTGTTCGACGCCGTGGACACGCTGAAGGGCTCGCTCGCCGCGTTCGCGGATCTCGTGGCCGGGATCGAGCCCCAGGGCCCGGCAATGCGCGCCGCGGTGCTCGAGGGCCATGCCACGGCGACCGACCTCGCCGACTACCTGGTGAGGAAGGGCGTTCCGTTCCGCGATGCGCACGGGATCGTGGCGCGCGCGGTGCGCGCCGCGGAAGGCGCGCGCAGCGACCTTTCGCGGCTGCCGCTCGAGGTTCTCAGGCGATTCTCTCCCGCGATCGGGAAGGACGTGTTCCGGGTGCTGACGCCGGAGGGTTCGGTCGCGAGCCGCAAGCATCCCGGCGGGACCGCGCCCGCGCAGGTGCGCGCGGCCGCCGCGCGCGCCCGCCGGCGCCTGGCGAAGAATGGCTGAGGCGCTCGCCGAAGGGCTGAAGTACGAGCGGATCGGGAAATACCCGGTCAAGCGGCGCCTCGGCGAGGGCGCGACCTCCGAGGTCTATCTCTGCCACGACCCGTTCGCGGACCGCGACGTCGCGGTGAAGCTCGTCTCGCCCGAGATCTTCAACGATCCGGACCGCGGCCGGCTTTATCGCAAGCTCTTCGTCACCGAAGCCTCGCTCGCCGGCAAGCTCCAGCACCCGCACATCTGCCAGATCTACGATGCGGTCGCCGACGAGGCGCAGCACTACATCGTCATGGAGTACGTGGCGGGCGGGACGCTGGAGAAATTCTGCCAGCCCGGGAACCTGCTGCCCATCGAGCGCGTCGTGGAGATGGCGTTCAAGGGCACGCGCGCGCTCGAATTCGCGCAGAAGATGGGCATCACGCACCGGGACATCAAGCCCGCTAACATCCTGCACGCGGGCGAGACCGACATCAAGATCACCGATTTCGGGGCGGCGCTGATCGCCACGGGCGACACCACGCAGGTCGCGGCGATCGGCTCGCCCGCGTACATGTCGCCCGAGCAGGTGAAGGAGCAGACGCTCGATCACCGCACCGACATCTACTCGATGGGCGTGGTGCTCTATCACCTGCTCGCCGGAAGGCTCCCGTTCCAGGCGGCGAACAATTTCAGCCTCATCTACCAGATCACCAACACCGAGCCGCCGCCGCCCTCGGCGCACCGGCCCGGCATCCCGCCCGAGCTCGATGCGATCGTGGCGCGCGCCATGGCGAAGTCGCTCGAGCGCCGCTACGCCACCTGGGAGGAATTTTCGCTCGATCTCGCGGGCGTCGTGCGAAGCGCCGGTATCGAGGCGCCGACGCAGGAGTTCGCCGATTCGGACAAGTTCGAGACGCTGCGCAAGCTCCCGTTCTTCGCGCCGTTCTCCGACGCCGAGCTCTGGGAGGTGGCGCGCATCTCGGCCTGGCGCACGGCGGGCGCCGGCGAAGTGCTGATGAGGGAAGGCGAGGCGGGCGACACCTTCTGCATCCTCGCCCAGGGCGAGGTCAAGGTGACGCGCAAGGGCCGGCTGCTCAACCTGCTCCAGGCGGGCGAGTGCTTCGGCGAGATGGCGTATCTTCAGAAGGGCGCGCACGTGCGGGGAGCCGATGTCACGGTGATGGCGAACGCCAAGATCATCTCGATCCCGACCCAGCAGCTCGCGAACGCCTCGGACGCCTGCCGCCACAAGTTCGACCGCGCCTTCATCGAGATCCTGGTCGAGCGGCTGACCATGGCCAACGCGCGGCTGACCGGCGTCTGAAGCGGCAATCCTTCGTCAAGCGCGGCCCCGCGGCGCACGCCGCGATGTACGAGGCCGAGGCCGAGGGCCTGCGGGCGCTCCGCGAGGCGGGGGTGCGCGTCCCCGGGGTTCATTCCGTGGGGATTTCCGGAAACGAGGCATTCATCGAGCTCGAGCGTCTGGATCTCGGCGGACCCGCCGACTGGCCGGCGCTCGCGCGCATGCTCGCGAAGCTTCACCGGCATACGGGCCCGCGCTTCGGCTGGGAGCGCGACAACTGGATCGGCCTCGCGCCACAGAAGAACGCCTGGCACGACGACTGGGTGGGCTTCTATCGGGACTTCAGGCTGATACCGCAGCTCGAGCGGGCGAATCTCATGAAGGAGTCAGAACCTCTCCTTCAAAATCTCAATGTCTTTTTCGAAAACCACAAACCCGGCCCCTCGCTGCTGCACGGCGACCTGTGGCGCGGCAACGTGGGATTCACGCGCGAGGGACCGGTAATCTACGACCCGGCGGTGTACTACGGCGACCGCGAAGCGGATCTCGCGATGACGGAGCTCTTCGGAGGCTTTCCGCGCGAGTTCTACGCCGTGTACGAAAAGGAATTTCCGCTACACGGCCAATATCAAACCCGCAAGCACCTCTACAACTTCTATCACCTGCTCAATCACCTGAACCTGTTCGGCTCGGGCTACCTCTCGCAGGTGCGCAAGACGCTAGGCTTTCTGCTTCGTGCCCTCTAGCAGCTTCTGCAGCTCGCCCGACTGGTACATCTCGCGCATGATGTCCGAGCCGCCTACGAATTCGCCGTTGACGTAGAGCTGCGGGATGGTCGGCCAGTTGGCGTACTCCTTGATGCCCTGGCGGATCGCGGCGTCGGCGAGGACGTTCACGCTGAAGAAATCGCGAACCCCGCACGCGGCGAGCACCTGCACCGCCATGGCCGAGAAGCCGCACTGCGGCATCTGCGGCGTGCCTTTCATGTAGAGCACCACCGGATGTCCGGTGACCTGCTCCTTGATCAATTGTTGAGTATCCATGTCAGGATTTTACTCTTCCGCCCGTGACCCGGGCAATGCCGGCCAGGTCGGGCCACGCAGCAATGTTCATGAGTCCGGCCTGGGAAAGCAATCCCTGGACTGCGCCCTCCTGCCCCAGCCCGTGTTCGAGGAAGATCCAGCCCCCGGGGTACAGGTGCCGAGGCGCATCCCGCGCGATTTCGCGGATCGCATCCAGCCCGTCCGCCCCCGAGACGAGCGCCGCGCGCGGCTCGAAGCGCAGCGCCTCCAGGTGCGGATCGCCCTCCGCCACGTACGGCGGATTCGCGACGATCGCGTCGAACCGCTCGCCCGCGACCGGCTCGAACCAGCGGCCGTGGCGAAAATCCACCTCCAGGTTCAGCTTCGCGGCATTGCGCTTTGCCGTCGCGAGGGCCGAAGCATCCGCCTCGACCGCAACCACGGCGGCCTTCGGACAATGATGTTTGACCGCGAGGGCTACGGCGCCCGAGCCTGTTCCCAACTCGAGGAGCGATGACGGATTTGTCTTCAAGACCAGGTCAACCAGCAGCTCGGTTTCGGGCCGCGGGATGAGCACGGAAGGATTTACCGCAAGGTCGAGCCCGTAGAACTCCTTGCGCCCTACGAGATAGGCAATCGGTTCGCCGAGCTTTCGCCTTTCTACGAAAGATCGAAATCTTTCCAGAACCGACCGCGCAAGAACTCGTTCCGGAAACCCGATCAGGCTCGCCTCGGAAACGCCCGAGGCTTCCGCGAGCAGGATGCGCGCTTCGCGCGGCTCGATCCCGGCCGCGGCGAGCGCCTGCGCGACGTTCAAGCGGACTCTTCGGCGAGCTGGGCGAGCTGCTCGGCCTGGAGCTCGGCCGCGAGCGCGCCGATCAGCTCGTCGAGCTCACCGTCCATGATGCGGTCGATCTTGTAGAGCGTGAGGTTGATGCGGTGGTCGGTCACCCGCCCCTGCGGGAAGTTGTAGGTGCGGATGCGCTCCGAGCGGTCGCCCGAGCCGATCAGGCTCCTGCGGGTGGAGGCGGTCTTCGCGGCCTGCTCGCGCGTCTGCTTGTCCCTGATGCGCGCCGCGAGCACCGAGAGCGCGCGCTCCCGGTTCTTGTGCTGCGAGCGCGAGTCCTGGCACTCCACGACGATCCCGGTGGGCAGGTGCGTGACGCGGATCGCAGATTCGGTCTTGTTGACGTGCTGCCCGCCCGCCCCCGAGGCGCGGAACGTGTCGATGCGAAGCTCGGCCGGATTGAGCACCACGTCGTCGATCGCATCGGCTTCCGGCAGCACCGCGACCGTGCAGGCCGAGGTGTGGATGCGCCCCTGCGCTTCCGTCGCGGGCACGCGCTGCACGCGATGCCCGCCGGATTCGAACTTGAGCCGCGCGTAGGGCGCCTCGCCCGAGACGCGCGCGATCACCTCCTTGTAGCCGCCGAGTTCCGAGGGACTCTCGGAGATGAGCTCGACCTGCCAGCCGCGGCGCTCGGCGTAACGCGTGTACATCCGGAAGAGGTCGCCCGCGAAGAGGGCCGACTCGTCGCCGCCGGTGCCGGCGCGGATTTCGAGGAAGGCATTCCTCTCGTCGTTCGGGTCCTTCGGCAGCAGGCTCTTCTGGAGTTCGGCCTCGAGCGATTCCATCGCCGCGCGCGCCTTCTTCAGCTCCTCCTCGGCATACGCCTTCATCGCCGCGTCGGCCGCGAGATCGCGCGCGTCCGCGGCGTCACGCTCGGCCTGCAGGTACTTCTGAAACAGGGAAACCGCTTCGGACGCCTCGACGTGCTCGCGCGAGAGCTTCCGGAACTGGTCGATGTCGCGCGCGGCGTCCTCGGCCGCGAGCAGGCGGTTCAGCTCCTCGAGCCGCCCGGCGAGCGTCTCGAGCCGGTTGCGCAGCGCCGCTTTCAAGGCCGCAGCCGGAAAATCCGCGCGAGCAGGTCCGCGAGCGCGCGGCGCTCTTCGCCCGAGGCTTCGTTCAGGGCCTGCGTGGGCGCATGCATGAGCTTGTTGGTGAGCCCCTGCGAGAGCGCTTCCAGCACCTGCTTCGGGTCACCCCCCTTGCGCAGCATCCTGAGCGCCCGCTCGACCTCGTGCCGGCGCGCACCCTCGGCCTGCTCGCGAAGCTGGCGGATGAGCGGCACCGACTCGCGCGCCGACATCCAGTGCATGAACTGCCCGACCTGGGTCTCGATGATCGCCTCGGCCTGCTCGACCGCCGAGCGGCGCGCGTCCAGGTTCCCCTGCACGATCTCCTGCAGGTCGTCTACCGTGTACAGGAACACGTCGTCGAGCTCGCCGACCTCGGGCTCGACGTCGCGCGGCACCGCGAGATCGACCATGAACATCGGCCGGCGCCGGCGCGCCCTCAGCGCGCGCTCGACCAGCCCCAGGCCCACGATCGGCAGCGAGCTCGCGGTGCACGAGACCACGATGTCGTGCTCGTGCAGGTGCTCGGCGAGCGTCTTGAGCTCGATCGCCTGCCCGTTGAAGCGGTGCGCGATCGCGTGCGCGCGCTCGTAGGTTCGGTTCGCGACCGTGAGGCGCGCCGGCGCCTGCGCGGCGAAATGCGTGGCGCAGAGCTCGATCATCTCGCCGGCGCCGATGAAGAGCACCTTCTGGTCCCTGAGCGAGGGAAAGATGCGCGCCGCAAGCTTCACCGCCGCGGCGGCCATCGAGACGCTGTTGGCGCCGACCTGCGTGGTGGTGCGCACCTCCTTGGCCACGGCGAACGAGCGCTGGAAGAGCTTGTGAAGGAGCGTTCCGAGCGTGCCCGCGGACTCCGCGGCGCGCACCGCGTCCTTCATCTGCCCGAGGATCTGCGGCTCGCCGAGCACCATCGAATCGAGGCCCGAGGCGACGCGGAAGGCGTGCCGCACCGCCTGCTCGCGCGGCAGCGTGTAGAGATAGGGCGCGATGTCGTCGGGCCGCAGGCGGTGGTATTCCGCGAGCCAGCTCGCCGCGCCGCGCGCTTCGCCCGCCGAGAGGTAGAGCTCGGTGCGGTTGCACGTCGAAAGGATCGCGGCTTCCGCCGCGCCGCGCGCGCGCTTGAGCTCCCCGAGCGCGTCCTGGAGCTTCTCGACGTGGAACGCCACCCGCTCGCGGAGCTGGAGCGGCGCGGTCTGGTGGTTCAGTCCCAGGGCGAAGAGCGTCACGTGCAAAGAGCCAAGCGCTTGTTTCGCAGCGATTTTACCCCGTCCTGTCGAGCCTGCCGCTTGATCTGGGCTAAAGCATGGCCGGGCGCGAGCCGATGAAGAAGAAAGGTGCCCGGAGACCCTCCATGAATCCGCAGTCGATTTCCGACGAGTCCGCGCTCGCCCGTTCGCCGCTGTTCGACGGGATCGCGCCCGGCGCGCTGCGGGAGCTCGCCGTCCTGGCTGGCCTTCGCGACGTCGCAGCCGGTACGCGCCTGCTCGCGCCCGGGAGCGACAACGACGCGGTCTACCTCGTCCTTTCGGGTGCGCTCGGCGTGTTCGCCGACGAGCGCGCGCGGCTGCCGCTCGCCACCATCGGGCCGGGCGGCTGCGCCGGCGAGCAATCGGTGCTCGACCGCAAGGCCGCATCCGCCCTGGTGATGGCGACCGAGCCCTCGCGGCTCGCCGTCGTTCCGTCCGAGGCGCTGTGGCGCTCGATGGAAGCCGCGCCGCGGATCGCGTTCAACCTGCTGCGGCTGCTCTCGCAGCGGATCCGGCTGGACAACGAGCGCCACATCGCGTTCGAGGCGACGGCCTCGGTCGATTTCCTCACCGGGCTGCACAACCGGCGCTGGATGGAGGAGATGTTCGAGCGCGAGCTCACGCGCTGCGAGCGCGCGGGCAGCGCCGCCTCGCTCCTCATGATCGACGTCGACCATTTCAAGCGCGTGAACGACTCGCTCGGCCACCCGGCGGGCGATCGTCTCCTCGCGCGCCTGGGGGAGCTGCTGCGCCGCGCGTTGCGCCCGAACGATCTGTGCGCGCGCTACGGCGGCGAGGAGTTCTGCGTGCTGCTCCCCGGCGCCGCAGCGGCGCGCGCGCTGCG
>JBBINV010000090.1:0-9934 GCA_037443705.1 Betaproteobacteria bacterium
GCCGTCGAGCCGCCCGCGGTCGGCCAGCGCGCGCAGCGCCGCGGCCGCGCGCGGCGGGGCAAGGAAATCCTCGCCGTTCACGAAGAAGCGGCGCCCCGAGTACAGCAGCCGGGTCTTCGCGTCGAGCCGCGCCTCTCGCCCGGCGAGGGCGGGGACGTTGCGCCGCGGCCGGAAGACGACCTCGGGCTTGGGCGCCGAAAGGTAGCGCCCGAGAAAGATGCGCGCCTCGCGTGGCGACCAGCGTATTCGCCGCAACGTCTTCATTCCGAACGCAATCATTTCTTCCGGCAGTCGCGCCGGACTCCGCACCGGCGCGAGCCCCGGATCGCGGTACCCGGCGTCGGGAAACCCGCGCTCGTGCAGGTAGTCGAGGAACGCCGTCGCGAGCTCGGCGCCGCGCGGCGCGCGCAGCCCCACCGAATACGTGAAGCACGGTTCCAGCGCGCGTCCGTCGTGGCCCCAGCCCGGAGGCAGGTAGAGCAGGTCACCCGGCTCGACCAGGTATTCGGTATCGGGCCGGAAGTCGGCAATCAGGTCGAGCGGCGCGCCCGCCACGCGAGCGAAGCGGCGCGCGCGCTCCAGGCGCCAGAGGCGCCGCCCGGGACCCTGGATCAGGAATACGTCGTACGAATCCCGGTGCGGGCCGACGCCGCCGCCGGGTGCGGCATAGCTCACCATCACGTCGTCCAGCCGCGCGCGCGGCAGGAAATCGAATAACCGAAGCAAATTCTCTGCCCGGGCGTCGTGAAGGTTCACGCCGCTCACGAGCAGCGTCCAGCCGCGCCGCGGCAGGCGCGCGAGCCGGGCAGCGTCGAAGGGGCCGCGCTCGAGGCGCCAGTGCGCACCGCGCCGCTCGACCAGGCGCGACTCGACATCGGGCCGGCGCGCGAGCGCGAAGAGCTCGCGGCGCGAAAGCCACGCGCGGCCATGCGGCAGTGCACCGCGCACGAGCAGCGGTTTCTTCTGCCAGTGGCGGCGCAAGAAATCCCGCGCGCTCAATCCGCCTGGCAGACGTTCCTCCATCGACCGATTATATCGGCGCGCGATTGTGGTTCGAGCGCGACAGGCGCTTGCCAAAGCGCGACGCGCGTGCATTAGAATCGGTCGCGCCTCTCGCAACCATGCTGCAACCGGGACAGACCGCGCCGGAGTTCCAGCTGCACGACGCCGACATGCAGCCGGTGCGCCTTTCGGCGTTCCGCGGCAAGAAGAACGTGGTCCTTTACTTTTACCCGCGAGACGGCACCCCCGGCTGCACGCTCGAGGCGGTCGAGTTCTCCGACCACGAGGAGCAGTTCGTGCGCCACGGCTGCGTGATCCTCGGTGTTTCGCGCGACGACTGCCTCACGCACGCCGAGTTTCGCGACAGGAACGGCGTTTCCATCGGCCTGCTCTCGGACCCCGAGGGCGAGGTGTGCCGCCTCTACGGCGTGCTCCAGAAGAAGGAATCCGACGGCGTGCAGCGCGAGTGCCTGGTGCGCTCGACCTTCGTCATCGACAAGAAGGGAGTGATCCGCCACGCCGCCTACGGCGTCAACCCCCGGCACCACGCCGCCGAGGTCTTCGACATCGTCCGCAGGCTCAAGGCCTGAGGGTCGTCTCCGAAGTATCATTGGCGCAGGGAAGGGGGCCCTCGCGCCATGTTGATGGACATCCTGTCGTACGGCATCGGGACGCTGCTCGGGTTCGTCGCGATCGGCACGCTCGCGTTCCTGTTCGTCCGCGACATCACGCAGAAAAAGCATGCGGTGCTGCGCAACTACCCGGTAATCGGGCGGCTGCGCTATTTCTTCGAGCAGCTCGGGGAGTATTTCCGCCAGTATTTCTTCGCCGGCGACCGCGACGAGATGCCGTTCAACCGCGCGACGCGTGCCTGGGTGTACCGCCTGGCGAAGAACGAGGGCGGCGTGATCGGCTTCGGCTCGACCTACGACCTGCACCAGCCGGGGGCGCTCATTTTCGTCAATCACCCCTTCCCGGTGCTCGAGGAGGAGCGCCTGCCCACGCCCTCGATCCTGCTCGGCGAGGGCTACGCCCGGAATCCGTTCGAGGCGCGCTCGATCGTCAACGTTTCCGGCATGAGCTACGGCGCGATCTCGGCGCCGGCGGTGCGGGCGCTGTCGCGCGGCGCGGCCGTCGCGGGCTGCTACCTGAGCACGGGCGAAGGTGGGCTTTCGCCCTACCACCTCGAAGGCGGCTGCGACGTCATCATGCAGATCGGCACCGCCAAGTACGGCGTGCGCGACGCGCAGGGAAATCTGTCCGAAGACAGGCTTCTGGAAATCAGCAAGGTCGTCAAGGCCTTCGAAATCAAGCTCTCTCAGGGCGCCAAGCCCGGCAAGGGCGGCGTGCTGCCGGCGAAGAAGGTGACCGGCGAGATCGCGCAGATCCGCGGCATCCCCGAGGCGCGCGACTCGATCAGCCCGAACCGTCACCGCGACATCGCCAGCATGGCGGAGCTCCTGGAGCGCATCGCCTGGATCCGCGAGCTCACCGGGCGCCCGGTCGGGGTCAAGACCGCGATCGGCGGCTGGCAGTTCATGCACGAGCTCGCCGACCAGGTGCACCGCAAGGGCCTGGAGTTCGCGCCCGACTTCCTCGTGATCGACGGCGGCGAGGGCGGCTCGGGCGCGGCGCCGCAGGCGCTCGCCGACCACATGAGCCTCTCGATCAACGAGTCGCTGCCGCGCGTGGTCGACGCCCTGATCGAGACGGGCCTGCGGCAGCGCATCCGCGTCGTCGCCTCGGGCAAGCTCATCACCTCGGCGCGGGCGGCGTGGGCGCTGTGCGTCGGCGCGGACCTGGTCAACACGGCGCGCGGCTTCATGTTCGCGCTCGGCTGCATCCAGGCGCTCCGGTGCCACACCAACACCTGCCCGACCGGCGTCACCACCCACAACAAACGCCTGCAGCGCGCGCTCGTGGTGGACGAAAAATACCTGCGCGTGGCGAACTACGCGATGAACATGGGGCGCGAGATCGACATGATCGCGCACTCGTGCGGCGTGCGGCACGCGCGCGAGCTCAAACGCGAGCACGTGCGGATCGTCCAGGCCAACCAGCAGTCCGTGGCGCTCAACGTCCTCTACCCGTACCCCGAGCCGAAGGCCAAGGTGAAAGCGGCTTGAGGCTTGTCGCTTTTTCATTGGTTCTCTGGACGGGCCTCGCCGCGGCGCTGACACCGGCGGCACAGGAGTTCGTGGCGATCCTCAGGCAGCTCGAGCCGGTGCACTGCGAGAAGATGAAGTTGCGCCGCGCGATCGCGCTCGCCGAAGTCGAGCAGCGCGACGCGGACGCCACGCCGATGAAGAAGCGCTTCGCCGAGCTCAACCGCGACCCGAACACGGCGAAGCTCGAGAAGCGGCTCGCCGAGCTCGAGCACCTTATTCTGGACGGCAAGGGCGGCGCGCGCGATCCCCAGGACCTCGACGCGATCAGCTTCCAGCGCCGGCAGGCTTTCTACCGGTGCGAGTGATGGAACCGCTGAAGGACCCGAGTCATCTCTACGAGGTCGAACGCCGCGCGTATCACGCCGCGCGCCGGGGGACGCCTGCGGGGCTGCGCGAGCTGCTCAGGGAGCGGGGCGCCCGGCTCGGCTGAGCCAGGCGTTCCAGATCCGCCGCGCGGGGTCGATGGTGTCGCCCGCGGCCATTCCCGCGGGCCCGATTCCGGAAGCGACCGCATCGTCCGCGGCGCAGCCGTGCAAATGGACGCCGAGCGCGAGCGCGGCTTCGCCCGTGAGCCCCTGGCCGAGGAGCGAAACGAGGATGCCCGAAAGCACGTCGCCCATGCCGGCGGAGGCCATGCCGGGATTGCCGCTGGTGTTCACGAACCAGTGCCCGTCGCGCGCGGCGATGATGCTGCCGTTGCCTTTCAGGACCACGTCCGCGTTGAAGGTCGAGGCGAGCTTTCGGGCCGCGGCCAGCCTGTCCTCCTGCACGTGGCCGGTGGCGGTCACGAGCAGGCGCGCGGCCTCGGCCGGGTGCGGCGTCAGCAGCGTCCCGGCGGCGCGCCGCGCGCAGGCGCGGCGCAGGTCTTCGTTCTCCGCGATCAGGTTCAGCGCGTCGGCGTCGAGCACGGCCGGGATGTCGCTCGCGAGCACCGCGGCGACGAGCGTCTCGGCGCGCTCGCCCTGGCCGAGGCCCGGGCCGATCGCGATCGCGTCGAGGTCCTGGCCGAGCGCGTCGTCGGGATGGCGGAGCATCAGCTCGGGCGCGCCGAAATCGACCGCGTGCTCCTCGAGCATGCCCACGTAAACGCGCCCCGCGCCGAGCTTGAGCGCCGCGCGTGCCGCGAGGAGCGCGGCACCCACCATTCCGGAGGCGCCCCCGAGGATCGCGACCGAGCCGGCGCTCCCCTTGTGGAAGTTCTTCGGCCGGCGCTTGAGTGCGCTCGAAAAGAGCGCCGGCTCGACGACCCATCCGCCGGGCGCGGCGAGCCTGTTCGCGTCGAGGCCGAGGTCCGCTACCGTGACGGTTCCGCAGTGGTCGGGACCGTCGAGGGTGAGCAGTCCGGGCTTCAGGCCGATGAAGGTGACGGTGTGCGTCGCGCGCACCGCGCGCCCGGGCGCGCGCCCGGTGTCGGAGTGCAGGCCGCTCGGCACGTCGAGCGCGAGCACCGGGCACGCCTGCGCGTTGACGTAATCGACGAGCTTCGCGTATGCGCCCTCGATCTCGCGGGTCAATCCGATGCCGAACAGGCCGTCGATCACGAGGCCCCAGCGCTTGTCCGGAACAATCTCCTCAGGCCGGGTGGCCAGATTCACTCTGAAAAATCTCTCTTCCAGAATTCGCGCCGCGATGCGCGCATCGCCGCCGTTGTTGCCGGGCCCGGCAAGCACCAGCACGTCCTTCGCGGTGTCGCCCGCGAGGCGCGCCGCGAGCTCGGCGGCCGCGGCGCCGGCGCGCTCCATGAGCGGCGGCGAGACCTCGCCCGCCGCCTTTTCGATCGCGCGGATGTCGGAAGTGAGGTAGATCGGCTGCGACATGGTCATCCCAGCAGCTCGTATTTTCCGCCTTTCTCGAGGGCGCGGAGATAGGCGGGGCGCGAGTGGATCCTCGTCAGAAATTCCCAGAGTCTCGGGCGGCTCTCGTTCAGGCCCCCGCGCACGGCGGCAGCCTCGAGCGGGAAGCTCATCTGGATGTCGGCGGCGGTGAACGCATCGCCCGCGAACCAGGCGCTCCGGCCGAGCTCGGCCTCCATGAAGTCGAGGTTGCGCTCCAGGTTGGGCTGGATGAAGCCGCTCTTGACCCGCCCCGCGATGCCTTTGGCGATGGGCCGCACGAAGAACGGCATTGGCCCCTTCTCGATGCGATCGAAGATCAGTTTCAGGAGAAGCGGTGGCATCGCACTGCCCTCGGCGAAGTGCATCCAGTAGGTGTAGCGCAGGCGTTCCGGGGTGCCGGGGGCAGGGACAAGCCGTCCATTGCCATGCTTTTCCGTCAAATACTCAAGAATCGCTCCCGACTCCGCCAGCACCGTGCCGTCGTCGGTGATCACGGGCGATTTTCCGAGCGGATGCACCTGCCGCAGCTCCGCCGGCGCGAGCATCGTCTTCGCGTCGCGCCGGTATTTGCGGATCTCGTACGGCAGGCCCAGTTCCTCCAGGAGCCACAGCACGCGCTGGGACCGCGAGTTGTTCAGGTGGTGGACGACGATCATCGGGCGGTCGATCAGGCTCTGAGGTTGAACATGCGCCCGGGGAGGAAGGTCACGATCTCCGGAAAAATGAAGATGAGCAGCACCGCCACCACCATGAGGACGAAGAAGGGCAGCGTCGCCCGGGCGATGAAGAACATGTTCCGACCGGTGAGCCCCTGAAGGACGAAGAGATTGAAACCCACCGGCGGCGTGATCTGCGCCATCTCGACCACGAGCACGATGAAGATGCCGAACCAGAGCAGGTCGATGCCCGCGGCGCGCACCGAGGGCAGCACCACGGAAGAGGTGAGCACCACCATCGAGATGCCGTCGATGAAGCAGCCGAGCACGATGAAGAGCAGCGTGAGAACGGCGATCAGCTGCCAGCCGGCGAATCCCTGCGAGGTGATCCATTGCGCCAGCGCGCGCGGCAGCCCGGTGAAGCCCATCGCCGCCGTGAGGAACGCGGCGCCCGCGAGGATGAACGCAATCATGCACGAGGTCTTCATCGCCCCCATCACGCTCGCGCCGAAGCTCTGCCGGCTCAGCGAACCCGTCGCGCCGGCCAGGATCAGCGCGCCCGCTACGCCGAGCACCGCGGCCTCCGTGGGCGTCGCGATTCCGGCATAGATCGAGCCGATCACCGCTGCGATCAGCGCGATCGCCGGAAGCAGATGGCGCGCGGCGTAAAGCTTCTCGGCCAGCGTGGTCACGCTCTCGCGGGGCGGCGTGCGCGCGGGATTGGCGAGCGCCCATGCCGCGATGTAGCCGGAGAACAGCAGCATCAGCATCACCCCCGGCAGCACGCCGGCGACGAACAGCCGCGCAATCGAGACGTCGGCCGCCACGCCGTAGACGATCATGATGATCGAGGGCGGGATCAGAAGCCCGAGCGTGCCCGCGCCGGCGAGCGATCCGACGGACATGCGCTCGTCGTAGCCGCGCCGGGCAAGCTCCGGGACCGTGATGCGGCCGATCGTCGCCGCGGTGGCGGCCGAGGACCCGGAGATCGCGGCGAACAGCCCGCAGCCGAGCACGTTGCAGTGCATCAGCCGGCCGGGAAGCGGCGCGGCCCAGGGCGCAAGCCCGCGGAACATGTCCTCCGAGATGCGCGTTCGGAACAGGATCTCGCCCATCCAGATGAAGAGCGGAAGCGCGGTCAGCGCCCAGCTGTTGCTGGATCCCCAGACGGTCGTCGCCATGAGCGGGCCCGCGGGAGAGCCGGTGAAGAAGGTCATCGCCACCCATCCCACGCCGAGCAGCGTGAGCGCGATCCACAGCCCGCCCGCGAGCAGCAGCGCGAGCGCGGCAAGGAGCAGGGTAGTGACGAGCCAGGTGTCCAAGACCGTTCAGCGCTCGAACCCGGGGGCTGCGCCCGTCGGGGCCGAGACCTTCCGCGCCGCCGCCGCGTCGAACGAGGCGAGCCTGCCGCAAAGCGCCTGCGCCAGGTCGTCGAGCACCGCGACGAACATGATTGCAAGGCCCAGCGCCATTCCGGTCTGCGGGATCCAGAGCGGCACCGGAACGAGCCCCTGCGAAACGTCGCCCAGACGGTACGAGGTCACCGTCATGTCGAGCGCATACCAGGCGAAGAAGCCGACGAGGAACGCCGCGACCGCGAGGCTCGCGATCTCCAACGCGCGCCGCGCGCGGCCGCGCACGTGATGCACCACGAGGGTCATGCGGATGTGCTCGTCTTCGCGAAAGGTCCAGGCGAGCCCGAGGAAAGAGGATGCCGCGAGGCAGTAGCCGGCGAACTCGTCGAGCGAGCTCGCGGGAAGCCCCATCTCGCGGCCCACGATCTGCGCGAGCGAAAGCACGGCGATCGCGACCAAAAAAAATCCGGCCAGGAGGCCGGATCCGCGATAGAGCAGCTCCAGCGCCGCGCGCATCGCCGCGGCGCTTATTTTCCGCGAAACGCCTTGAGGATCGCCTCGCCCTCGGGCCCGGCTTTCCTGGCCCATTCCGCCGACATCTGCTCGCCGATCCTGTCCATCTCTGCGGCGAGCCTGGCCGACGGCGTCACGATCTTGATGCCCTTGGAGGCCATGGTCTTCACGTACCCGTCATTCTCGGCCTCGCTCGTCTTCCAGCCGCGCGCCTCCGCGTCCTTTGCCGCGCCGAGCACCGCGTTCTGCGTGGCCGCGTCGAGCTTCGCCATCGCCGCCTTGCTGACGATCACCATGTTCTGCGGCAGGAACGCCTGCGTGTTGTGATAGTGCGAGAGATAGTCCCACGCCTGGCTGTCGACGCCGGTTGCGCCCGAGGTGATCATCGCGTCGACGAGGCCCGTTCGGAACGCCTGCGGTATCTCCGGCACCTGCACCGTCGTGGGGATCGCGCCCATCAGCTCCGCCAGGCGCGAAGTGGTCGGGCTGTAGGTCCGGAATTTGACGCCCTTCAGATCCGCGATCGAGGTGAGCTCTTTCTTGGCGTAGATTCCCTGCGGCGGCCACGGCACCGAGTAAAGCAGCGTGAGGCCCTGCCCATCGAGGCGCTTCTCGAGATGGGGCCGCGCGATCGACCAGAGCTTGCGCTCCTTGTCGTAGCTGTTGGCAAGGAACGGATTGGAGTCGAACGCGAAGATCGCGTTTTCGTTCGAGAGCACGGAGATCAGCACTTCGCCGATCGGCACCTGACCGGTCTGAACCGCGCGCTTGATCTCCGGATGCTTGATGAGGGACCCGTTCGAATGCACCTGGATCTGAAGCTTGCCCCCGCTCGCCCTGGCGATGTCCTCGGCGAACTGCCGTACGTTCTTGGTGTGGTAGTTGCCGTCCGGATACGGCGTCGGCATGTCCCACTTGGTCTGGGCGTGGGCCGGCAGTGCGAAGGCGAATACCGCGACGGGTACAAGAAGAATTTTCATGTTGGTGTGACCTCCCGGTTTAGTCCTTCAGCGCTTCCGCGACATGATCGGCCAACGGCAGCGACGCTGTCAATCCAGGCGACTCGATCGCGAACAGGTTGACGAGCCCCGGCACGCCGTGCTCGCGCGGGCCTTGGATCACGAAATCGGCCGCGGGCTCGCCCGCCCCTGTGATCTTCGGGCGGATGCCGCAGTAGGCGGGGGCGAGCGCGCCGTCGGGCAGCGCCGGCCAGTAGCGCCGGATCGCGGCGTAGAAGCGTTCGGCACGCCGCGGATCGACCGAGTAGTCGATCGTCTCGACCCACTCGACATCCGGCCCGAAGCGCGCGCGCCCGCCGAGGTCGAGCGTCACGTGCACGCCGAGACCCCCCGGCTCCGGCACCGGGTAGACCAGCCGCGAGAACGGCGCGCGGCACGCGAGCGAGTAGTAGTTGCCCTTCGCGTAGAGCTCCCTTGGAATCCATTTCTCCGGGAAGCCCCCGATCGACCGCGCCACTGACGGCGCGCGCAGGCCGGCGCTGTTGACCAGGGCTCTCGCGAGAAACCGGTCTCCGTTGACCTGAAGCTCGAATCCACCCTCCACGAGGAGCACCCTGGTCAAGCGGCTTCTCAACGCCAGAGCCGCGCCGCTCGCCTCGGCATCGCCCAGAAGCGCGAGCATCAGGGCGTGGCTGTCCACGATGCCCGTGGAGGGCGAGTAGAGCGCCGCGGCGCACGAGAGCGCGGGCTCGAGCGCGAGCGCCTGCGCCTTCGTCATCCAGACAACGTCGGCGACGCCGTTGGCATGGGCCCTGGACTGGATGTTCTTCAGCTCTCCGATCTGCATTTCATCGCTGGCGACGATGAGCTTGCCGCACCGCGTGTGCGAAATGCCGCGCTCGCAGCAGTACTCGTAGAGCCTGCGGTTGCCCTCGACGCAGGCGCGGGCCTTGAGCGAGCCCTTCGGGTAGTAGATCCCGGCATGGATCACTTCGGAATTGCGCGAGCTGGTGTGCGTTCCGATCGCGTCCTCGGCCTCCAGGATCATCACCTCGCGGCCGGCGGCCGCGAGGGCGCGCGCCACCGCGAGCCCCACAACGCCCGCACCCACGACAACCGCGTCAAGCCTTTCCATTGCGCAGCCTTCTATGGAAGAAGAACGCGCCGGCGCCCGCGAGCGCGGCGGCGCTCGCCATCGGCCGCGCGGTGCCGTCGAAGAGTGCGGCAAGGAGCGAGCTGAGCACCGCGCCGAGCGCGAACGCGATCGCACCCATGAGCGAAGACGCCGCGCCGGCGGCGGCGGGGAAGGGCGTCAGCGCCGCCGCGATCGCGTTCGGAATGATCAGCGCCGAGCCGAACAGGAATGCCGTGAACGGCAGCACGACCGCGGCCCAGTGCTGCACGCCCGCCCAGGCGAGCGCGGCGGCGGCGGCCCCGGCGCCAAGC
>JBBINV010000091.1:0-9450 GCA_037443705.1 Betaproteobacteria bacterium
AAACTGGCTCCATTACGCCGATCACACCCGGCTCCTTTACGGCGATCAGTGACACACCGGCGCTTCGAACTGGAACCGGATCCCGGTCGCGGCGTAGACGGGCGCGACGCGGGCCATTTTCTCGAGGCGCTTGAGCCGGCTCTGCACCTGGCGCGCCTTGGTCGCCTTGGCGCGGAAGCGCGAAACGAACGCGGCGATGCGCTGGACCTCCTTTTCCTGCTTCGCAGAGGCCGCGGCGAGCTGCGCGAGCCGGGTGGCGCTCTGGATTTCGAATTGCGAATAATTCCCGCTGTAGAGACGAAGAGCCCCGTTCGAAATCGAAAGAACGTGATCGGTGGTGCGGTCCAGGAAGTCGCGGTCGTGCGATACGATGACGAGGGTACCCGCGTAGCCGCGCAGCCAGCCCTCGAGCCACAGGATCGTGTCGAGGTCGAGGTGGTTGGTCGGCTCGTCGAGCAGCAGCAGGTCCGAAGGCTGGATGAGCGCGCGCGCGAGATTGAGCCGCATGCGGTAGCCGCCCGAGAATTCGCGCACTGCGCGCGCGGCCTCGCGCGGCGCGAATCCGAGGCCCGCGAGGAGCGCCTGAGCGCGCGCCTGCGCGGTATAGCCGCCCGCCTGCGCATAGCGCTCGTGGGCCAGCGCGAGGTTGTGGCCATGGCCCGTTTCCTCGGCTTGCAGAATCTGCTTCTCGGAAGCGCGAAGGGCCGTGTCGGCGTCGAGGACGTAGTCGATCGCCGGGCGCTCGAGCGCGGGCGCCTCCTGCTCGATGCGCACGATCCGGGTGCGGGGCTCGATCGCGCAATCGCCCGCGTCGGGGGCGAGCTCGCCGGCGATGAGCGCGAGCAGGCTCGACTTGCCGCTGCCGTTGGCGCCGACCAACCCGACTTTCCAGCCGCGCTCGAGCGACAGCGACGCCCCATCGAACAGCCGTTGGGGTCCGCGCGCGAGCGCCAGATTCCTCAGCAGAATCATGGGGCCGGGAGTATAATCCGCGCGCTTGAGGAACTCCTTGCCAACGGAAACCGCGTCATTAGCTCAACCCAGAGCGCCTTCGACCAGCTCGGCCTGATCGCGCCGCTTCTGCAGGCGGTTCGCGAATCCGGCTACCAGCAGCCGACTCCGATCCAGCAGCAGGCCATCCCCCTCGTGCTCCAGGGGCGCGACCTCATGGCCGGCGCGCAGACCGGCACCGGCAAGACCGCGGCGTTCGCGCTGCCCACGCTGCAGCGCCTCGCGCCTTTCGCGAGCGCGTCGGCCTCGCCCGCGCGGCACCCGGTACGCGCGCTCGTGCTCGTGCCCACGCGCGAGCTCGCGGTGCAGGTCTACGAGAGCTTCCTCGAGTACGGCAGGCACCTGCCGCTGCGGTGCGCGGTGGTGTACGGCGGCGTGGACATGGACGCGCAGATCCAGGAGCTTCGCCGCGGCGTGGAGATCCTGGTCGCCACTCCCGGGCGGCTGCTCGACCACGTGCAGAACAAGACCGTGATGTTCAACCAGGTCTCGGTGCTGACGCTGGACGAAGCGGATCGGATGCTCGACATGGGCTTCATGCCGGACATCAAGCGCATCCTCGCGCTGCTGCCGCGCGAGCGGCAGAACCTGCTTTTCTCGGCGACCTTCCCCGACGAGATCCGCAATCTCGCCAAGCAGCTGTTGCGCAACCCCGCCGAGGTGCAGGTGGCGGCGCGCAACGCCGCCGCCGATTCGGTGTCGCACGTGGTGCACCCGGTGGCGCGCGAGAAGAAGCGCGAGCTGCTCGCCTATCTCGTGCAGACGCGCGGCCTCACCCAGGTGCTGGTGTTCTGCGCCACGCGCATCGGCGCGAACCGGCTGGCGCACCAGTTGCGGCGCGACCACATCCGGGCCGACGCGATCCACGGCGACAAGACGCAGGCCGAGCGCGAGGCGGCGCTGGAGGCGTTCAAGGCGGGCAAGACCGCGGTGCTCGTGGCGACCGACGTCGCATCGCGGGGCCTGGACATCGAGGGCCTGCCGCAAGTGATCAACTTCGACGTGCCGCGCTCGCCCGAGGACTACGTGCACCGCATCGGGCGCACGGGCCGCGCCGGGCTCACCGGCGAGGCGATCTCGCTGGTTGCGCCCGACGACCATGAAGCGCTCGCGGCGATCGAGAAACTGATCAGGAAACGCATCGACCGCGTGATCGTGCCGGGCTTCGAGCCTGGCGGCACCACGGTCGCCGCGATGATGCCGCGCGAGCGCCGGCGGGACGCGGGCCGCAATGGCGGCCGCGATGCGAGCCGAAGGCGCGACATTCCGAAGCCTCCCACCGCCCCGCAGCCCCCGAAGCACGCCGATCCCATCTTTTCGAAGCCCTATGAGCCCGGCGCGGCGCAGCCCGCGCCTTCGCATTCCGCGCCCGAGCCGCACCCGAGGCGCCGCGAGCGGCCGGTGGCGGCGCTCCTCGGCGGGTTAAAAAGGTAGGGGAGCCTCCGGCTTCAGGGGCCGGAGCGCGTTTCGGAAGTCTTCCTGGATCCTCTCGAGCGCTTGCGGGGTGTCGCCCTCGAAGCGCAGCACGATGACCGGCGTGGTGTTGGAAGCGCGCGCGAGGCCGAACCCGTCCTTGTACTCCGCGCGCACGCCGTCGATCGTGATGACGCGATCGGCGCGCGGAAACGCCTGCATCCCCTGGAGCTTCGCGATGAGCGCGTGCGGCTCGCCCTCGGCGAGCTTCCAGTTGAGCTCGGGCGTGGAGGGGGCGTCGGGAAGATCCTCGAGCGCGCGGCTCGGATCCTGCTCGCGGGAAAGGATCTCCAGGAGTCTCGCTCCGGTGTACAGCGCGTCGTCGAAACCGTACCAGCGATCCTTGAAGAAGGTGTGCCCGGACATCTCGCCCGCGAGCGGCGCGCCGGTCTCCTTCAGCTTCGCCTTGATGAGCGAGTGCCCGGTCTTCCAGACCACGGGCCGGCCGCCGTGGCGCTCGATCCAGGGGCCGAGCAGCCGCGTGCATTTCACGTCGTAGATGATCGGGGCGCCCGGATTGCGCGCGAGCACGTCTCTTGCGTAGAGCATCAGCTGCCGGTCCGGGTAGATGATGGCGCCGCGCCTGGTGACCACGCCGAGGCGGTCGCCGTCGCCGTCGAACGCGAGGCCGAGCTCCGCGTCGGTCGTCTTCACCGCCTGGACCAGCGGCGCCAGGTTCTCGGGCTTGGACGGGTCCGGATGATGGTTCGGGAAATCGCCGTCGACCTCGCAAAAGAGCTCGCTCACCTCGCAGCCGAGGCGCCGGTACAGGCGCGGCGCGACCGCGCCGGCGACGCCGTTGCCGCAGTCGACGGCGAGCCGGAGCGGCCGCGCGAGCCGCGCGTCGCCCGCGACCCGCGCGAGGTAGGCTTCGAGCACGTCCTCGCGCGAGCGTCTGCCCGCGCCGCTCTCGAATCGATCCGCCTCGATCCGCCGGCGCAGGCCCTGGATGTCCTCTCCCGAGAGCGTCACGCCGCCGATCACCATCTTGATGCCGTTGTACTCGGGCGGGTTGTGGCTGCCGGTCACCATGACGGCGCTGCCACAGCCGAGGTGATGCGCCGCGAAATAGGCGAGAGGCGTCGGCACCATGCCGAGGTCGATCACGTCCGCCCCCGACTCGTTCAGACCGTCGGCGAGCGCGCGTGCGAGCTCTTCGCCCGAGTGGCGCCCGTCGCGCCCGAGCGCGAAGGCCGGCGCGCCGCGGGCGCGCGCTTCGGTGGCGAGCGCGCGCCCGAGCGCGCGCACCACGGCGGGCGTGAGCGTCCTGCCTACGACGCCGCGGACGTCGTAGGTTCGGAAGATCTCGGCAGGGACCTTCATCGGCCGGACAGGAAATCGAGCACGCGCCGCGCGAGCCAGTTGCTTCGCCCCGGGAATCCGGCGTGACCCCCGGTACGCGGAAATTCTAGCACCACGCTCGCGGAGGGCTCGCCGATCGCCTCGAGCGCGGGCTCCGGCAGGAACGGGTCGTTGCGCGCGTTCAGCATCAGCGTCGTGACGCTGATGCGCGACAGCCAGGGACGGCTCGAGGCACGCGCCCAGTAGTCGTCGGCGTCGCGAAAGCCGTGCAGCGGCGCGGTGACGGCGTCGTCGAATTCGCGCAACGTCGTTGCCGCTCGCACCCGGCCGGCGCAGTACAGATCGGGGAAGGCGTTCAGCTTGTCCAGAGCCTTCCGCTTGAGAGTCCGAAGAAATTCCCGCGTGTAAACCTGCCGGTTGAACCCCCGGTCGAGCGCATTCCCGGCGGCGGCGAGGTCTACGGGCGCCGACACGGCGACCGCGCGGCGCACGAGCCTTGCGGCCCCGGCGCCGCGCTCGCCGAGCCATTTGAGGACGAGATTCCCTCCCAGGGAGATTCCGGCGACATATGGCGCCGAAAGTCTTCGCAGGATCCAGTCCACTTCGTCGGTGTCGCCGGAGTGATACGCGCGCGGCAGGCGGTTCGGCTCGCCCGAACAGCCGCGGTAGTGCGGCACCACGCAGCGCCAGCCGCGCGCGAGCGCCTCGGCCGCGATGCGGCGCGCGTAGTGGCTGGACGAGCTTCCCTCGAGGCCGTGAAAGAGCGCCACGAGCGGGCCCGAGCCGCCCGCCCAGTCGAGGTCGATGAAATCGCCGTCGGGCGTTTCCCAGCGGGTGCGCCGGAACGCGACGCGCGGCGCCGGCCCGAGCGCGGCGGCGAGGGTCTGCACGTGCCCGCCCGGGAGCCACCACGGCGCTTCGTAGGGCTTCAATGCAGCGTCTTCGGCGACTCCGGCGCCGGATCGGGCGCGGGGCCGGGCGCGGGCGAGGCGTGATGGACCACCATGCGCCAGCCTGCGGCCGTGCGCAGGTACACGTTCGTGGCGATCACCGGCGCGCGCACGCCCTCCTCGCCGGCGACCGCGATCACCTCGTGCACGCTGTGCACGGCGACCATCATGCCGGAGAGCGCAACCTGCTGCGCCACGCGCACCGACAGGCGCTGGCCCGAGGCGAAGATCCGGCGCCAGCTTTCGCGCACCTGCGCCTGGCCCGCGATGCGCGCGCCCTGCGGGTGCACGCACACGATCTCCTCGTCATCGGACCAGACGGCCATCATGAGTTCGAGGTCGCCGCGCTCGAGCGCCTGGTAGAAGGCGTTCTCCACGTCCTGCGGCGTGGCGAAAATGCGCTCGCTCACGGCGCGATCCTGCCGATCTCGCCGCGCACGCGCTCGACCGTGAGCCCGGTCATGCAGCGGAAGTGCCCGAGCGGGCACTCGCGCGCGAAGCACGGGCTGCATTCGAGGCCGAGCCACACGACGCGCGCGTTCGCCGCGAGCGGCGGCGTGCGTGCGGGGCTGGAGGATCCGAACAGCGCCACCTGCGGCGTGCCGAGCGCCGCCGCCACGTGCATCAGCCCCGAGTCGTTGGTGACGACGAAACGCGCTGCGGCGATCAGGTCGATCGCCTCGTCGAGGGAGGTCAGCCCGGCGAGATTTGTCCCCTTGATTCCTTTCGAGGACTCCCTGTCGGATTTCGAGCCCAGGATCGCCACCTCGATCCCGATTTTCTCCGAAAGCGCCGCGAAGTGGGGCCAGCGCTTGGCCGGCCCGTATTCCGCGCCGGGGCAGAACGCGGCGTAGCGCGGCGGCAGGCCGAAGCGGCGCGCGGTCGCCGCGGCCCTGTCCGGGTCGGAGGCGAGACGCGGCGAGGGCAGCGGCTCCGCAGGGTCCGTTCCCGGCGGCTCGGAGAGCCTCGCGTAGTGCAGCGCCATCGAGTCCGCGCGCCGGCCCTCGCGATAAAGCAGATTGAGCAGCCCGTAGCGCGACTCGCCGACGTAGCCGCTGCGGATTCCTATATCGGCGAAGAAGGGTACGAGCGCCGATTTCCAGGAATTGGGCAGAACGATCGCCTGGTCGTAGCCCCGGTGCCGCAGGCTCCGGCCCAGGCGCCAGCGCGCGCGAAGGCCGAGAGCGCCGTGGCGGAAAGGCGCCTCGATCACCTCGTCGACCTCGGCCATGCGGCGCAGCACGGGCGCGACCCACGGCGGCGCGAGCGCTTCCAGCCGCGCGCCGCGGAGCCTGCCGCGCAGGAGCGCGAGCAGCGGCTGCGCCATGATCGCATCCCCGATCCAGTTCGGGGCAACAACGAGAATTCTCGCCAGGCTAGTGGCCCCTGGGGGGCGGACCTTTGTAGACGTAGCGGGTGCCGCAGTAGGGGCAAAGCGTCTCGCCCTTCTTCGTCACGTCGAGGAACACGCGCGGATGCCGTGCCCAGAGCGGCGCATCGGCTCGCGGGCAGTGCAGCGGCAGGTCCTTTTCCGTGACCTGGATCTCGCGCCGCGTGTCGGCTTCCATCATTTGCCCTTCTTTCCCGGCACCGGCGTCAGCCATTGCCTGTGCCTGCGGTCCTTGCCGGTGACCACGTCGAAGAACGCCTTCTGAAGCGCCTTGGTGACGGGGCCCGCCTTGCCCGCGCCGATGGTGCGGCCGTCGAGCTCCCGGATCGGCGTCACCTCGGCCGCGGTGCCGGTGAAGAAGCACTCGTCGGCGATGTAGATGTCGTCGCGCGTCATGCGCCGTGCGCTCACCTGGTAGCCGAGACCCTTTGCCAGTTCGATCACGCTCGCGCGCGTGATGCCGGTGAGCGCCGAGCCCATCTCGGGCTCGATGATCCGGCCGTCCTTGACGATGAAGATGTTCTCGCCCGCGCCTTCGGCGACGTAGCCGTCCACGTCGAGCAGCAGCCCCTCGTCATAGCCGTGCTGCGTCGCTTCCAGCGTCGCGAGCACCGAGTTGGGGTAGGTGCCGGACATCTTGGCGCGCGCAAGCGTGACGTTGATGTGGTGCCGCGCGTACGACGAGGTCTTGACACGGATGCCCTTGGCGAGCGCCTCGGGGCCGAGGTAGGCGCCCCAGGGCCAGGCGGCGATCGCGACGTGAACCCGCGCGCCGATCGGCGACACGCCCATCTTCTCCGAGCCGTAGTACACGATCGGCCGGATGTAGCAGGCCTCGTGGCCGTTCGCGCGCACCGTCTCGACCTGCGCCTGCATCAGCTTCTCGCGCGTGTACGGGATCTTCATCATGTAGATGTGCGCCGAGCTGTAGAGACGGTCGGTGTGCTCCTTCAGGCGGAAGATCGCGGTGCCGCTCACCGTCTTGTAGGCGCGCACGCCCTCGAACACGGCGAGCCCGTAATGCAGCGAATGCGTGAGCACGTGCGTGGTGGCGCTGCGCCAGGGCACGAGCTTGCCGTCGTGCCAGATCCAGCCGTCGCGGTCGGCCATCGAAAGCGGCGTCTTGGGCGCGGCCTTTGCTTTTGCCATGAAGCGTGTTCTCCCCGGAAGTGAGCGGCCATTCTAGCCGCAACGGCGCGCGGTGCGCCATACTATTAACATGGAGGCTAATCCTCACGACCGCGTGTTCGCCGCGCTCGCCTCGGTGCCGCGCCGGCGGATGATCGCGTTCCTCGCGCAGACCGCGCTCTCGACCGCCGACCTCGCCGGGCGCTTCGGCATGAGCCCGCCCGCGGTGTCGCGGCACCTTGCGGTGCTGCTGCGCGCGGGACTGGTGCGCGCCGAGCGCCAGGGACAGCGCGTGCTGTATCGCCTGGACCGCGATGCGCTGCTCGAGGCGCTCGCGCGCTTCGCCTCCGAGGTCGACGGACCGCTGCGGCGCGCGCAGCCCCTGCCGCGGCCTCCGCGCGAGGCGATTTGATGCGCTGGGGAATCGCAGTGACGGGAGTCCTGTTCCTGGGAGGGTGCGCGCAGGCTCCGCCGTCCGCTCCGCTCGACGGTCAGTCCGCTGAAACAATCCAGTTCGCCAGCGCGGGCAGCCTCGTCGCCGCGGGCGGCGGGCGGTTCGTCCCGGGCGAGCCGGTGCGGCTCGAGGGAACGCTCGGCTTTCCCGAGGGGCCGGGTCCGTTCCCGGCGGTGGTTCTCGCGCACGGTTGCAGCGGCGTCGGCGCCGCGGTGAAAGGATGGGCCGGGACGCTGCAGGAGTGGGGTTACGCGACCCTCGTGATCGACAGCTTCGGCCCGCGCGGCCTGCGCGAGGTGTGCACCGGGGGAGGCGCGCTTCGGCCCACGCAGCGCATCCCGGACGCCTACGGCGCGCTGCGCGCGCTCGCGACGCATCCCCGGATCGATCCGGAGCGCATCGCGCTGATGGGGTTCTCGCACGGCGGCGCGCTCACGATGGGCGCGGCCACGCAATGGGCGCGCGAAACTTACGCGCCGCCGGGCAGGCCCGCGTTCCGCGCCTTCCTGCCTTTCTACCCGAACTGCAACGCGGAGTACCCCGAGCGCCTGCGCGTCTCCGCGCCGCTGCGCATCCATGCGGGCGAGATCGACGACTGGACCCCGTCCGCGCCCTGCGTGAAGCTCGCGGAACTGCTGCGCGAAGCGGGGCAAGATGCAGAAATCACCGTTTACCCGGGCGCGCACCACGCGTTCGACGCCGTGGGCGCGAGGCCGCGCTTGCGGCCCGAGGTCGGCAACGGCGCGAATTGCTTCGCGCGGATGGCGAGCATCCTCGGCCCGGTCCTGAACGCGGCCGAGCTTCGCGGCTGCGCGAGGAAGGGCGCCACCATCGGCTGGAATCCGGAAGCCACGGCGAAGGCGCGCGAGCTCGTGCGGGCGCAGTTGAAAGAGCTCTTGAAGTAAGTCATTTCTTTTCCAGGCAGCTGACCCAGAGCTCGCGCACGGCCTGCGCGTGCTCGTGCACGTCCTCCGGTGGAACGCGCGCGTACCTGGCGCCGTTCAGGCGCAGCTGGTGCTGCCGGCGCCGGAATTCCCGATAAGCGACGCGGCAGCGCTCGGCGAGCTCCATCGGGACCAGCCCGAGCTCGCCGGCCATCCCGAGGAGCGCGATGTTTCCGAGATTCCCGGTCAACGATGAAAACCGGGAGGCGTTCGCGAGCACCAGGTATTGCACGATGAACTCGAGATCGATCATGCCGCCGGGGTCGTGCTTGAGGTCGAACAGGCCGCTGCGGTTCGGATGCGCGGCGTGCATCTTCTCGCGCATGGCGAGGATTTCCCGGGAAAGCGCCGACGGATCCCGGGTACGCTTCAGGATGTTTTCCCGGATTCTCTCGAACTCGGCCCCGACCCCCGCGTCTCCCGCGCAGTAGCGCGCGCGGGTCAGCGCCTGGTGCTCCCAGACCCAGGCCGATTCCTCCTGGTATTTCTCGAACGCCGCCACGCTCGACACGAGGAGCCCCGCCTCCCCCGAAGGCCGCAGCCGCAGGTCGGTCTCGAACAGCACCCCCGAGGTCGTGAGCGTGGTGAGCCAGTGATTCAGCCGCTGTGCGAGGCGCGCGTAGTTCTCGGGCGCGCGCTCGTCGGGGTCGTCGTAGAGGAAGATGAGATCCAGGTCGGAAGCGTAGCCGAGCTCCTTGCCGCCGAGCTTGCCGTAGCCGATCACCGCGAAGCGCGGGGCCTCGCGGTGGACGGGCCGCAGCGGCCACGTCGCGCGCAGCACCTCTTCGAGCACCACGC
>JBBINV010000092.1:0-9255 GCA_037443705.1 Betaproteobacteria bacterium
GCGAAGCCGGGCAGCGAGCGCGCCGCCGAGCAGGCGCGCGCGGCTGCCGCCGTGCGCCAAGCGCTGCGCCACGCCGGGGTGCGAACGCGCGTCGAGGCCATTCGCGTGCAGCGCGAGCCGTTCGAGGCGAACGGAGCGCGCGCAGAAGCCTTCGCAGGCGGAACCCGGTTTGCAAAGGAGGGTCTCTGGCACGTCGAGGTGGCGTTCGATGCTCCGGTCTCGGAGCCGCTCGCCATCGGTGATGGCCGCTTTCTGGGGCTGGGCGTGATGGCGCCGCTCGCGACGGCGAGCGGCATTCATGTGCTCGCGATCGAATCGGGCCTCGCCGGCGCGCCGGACCCCGAGCCGATCGCACGGGCGCTGCGAAGGGCCGTGATGGCGCGGGTCCAGGCCGTGCTCGGGGACAAGCCTCTTCCAGCGTTCTTCTGCGGTCACGAACCCGACGGTGCTCCGGTGCGGACGGAACAAAGCTCGCACCTCGGATTCCTGTGCGATCTGCCCCGGTCGAGGCTCCTCGTCATCGCGCCGCACGCGCTCGACCGCAGGGACCCGACGCGGGAGGAAACGAACCATCTGGCCGTTCTCGACGAGGCGCTTCGGGACATGCGCGAGCTTCGGGCGGGCGCGGCCGGGCTCCTCGCGCTGCGCCGGACATCGCTCGATGCGGAGCTGGATCCGCTCACCGGCCCCTCTCGCACCTGGGAGAGCGTGACCTCCTATGTGGTCACGCGACATGCTCGCCTGCGCGACGCGTCCGCCGCGCTGGCGGCGGACCTCGTCGCCGAGTGCCGCCGAAGGGGCCTGCCCGCGCCATCTGCCGCCAGGGTGCTCACTACGAAGGGAGTCGCCGGCATCGGCCTCGCCGGACGGATCAGGCTCGAGTTCGGAGCGGCCGTGCGCGGCCCAGTCGTCCTCGGGCGAAATCGGCATCTCGGGGGCGGGCTGTTTTCCGCTTCGCATGCGAGTGCGGCCCACAAACCGGTTGCGGCGGTCGGCGCCGCGCGACGCCGTTGAACTGCGGCGATGCCGAGACTGAGCTGCTGCCTCGGCGCTTCGCGCGCGCCGCGTGGCCTGAGCGCAAGCGCAAGGCGCACGAGCCGGCTGCCGGCCTCCGTGCTAGCATTTCGCTAGTACCCCACTTTTTGGGTGGAGCGCGCCGCATGCCCGGATTCGTGATCAAGGAACTCCCCGACACACTGCACCGCAAGCTCAAGGCCCGCGCCGCGCGCCATCGCCGCAGCATGACGCAGGAAGCGCTCGCGCTGCTCGAACAGGCGCTCGCGGCGCCCGCCGCGCGCGCGAAGGCCGTGCCGCCCTTCCGTGGCCGCTTCGCGCTGACCGACAGGTTTCTCGACCGGGCGAAGCGCACGGGCCGCGCGTGATCGTCGTGGACGTGAACGTCGTCGCCTACTATTTCATCGAAGGCGACAAGACCGCGCTCGCGCGCGAGGTCATGCAGGCCGATCCAGACTGGCGGCTGCCTTCGCTGTGGCGTCACGAGTATCTGAACGTCGTCGCAACGTATCCGAGGCGGCGCTTGCGCTGGCGATCGAACACCCGGTGAGCGCCTACGACGGGCAATATGTGGCGCTCGCGCGCCGCCTGGGAACGCCCCTCATCACCGGGGATCGCCGGTTGCTGAGGGCGTTTCCCGATATCGCCCGCTCGATGGAATCCTTCGTCGCGTCCGAACGGCGCGAGAAGCCGAGGCGCGGCGAATGAGGGGCTTGTTGTCCTGCCGGCGAGCGCCGACCGATCCGGCCCGCTTTCCGCCGCCAGGGTCGTGACGTAAGATGTCCGTCATGAGCGCGATCCTGCAACATCCGCAGCGGCATCCGGTCACTGCCGAGGAATTTCTGCGCATGGACCGGGCGGGCGTTTTCGCGCCGCAGGTGCGCCTGGAGCTCATCGAGGGGGAGATCGTCGAGATGGCGCCGATCGGCAGCCCGCACGCGGGCAGGGTCAACACGCTGACGCGGCTCTTCGTGCAGCGCGCGGCCGACCGCGCCGTGGTATCGGTGCAAGGTCCGATCGTCGTCTCGGAGCGCTCGATTCCGCAGCCCGATCTCGCGCTCCTCAGGCCGCGCGCCGACGATTATTCCGACTCGAGTCCGACCGCGGCGGAAACGCTGCTTGCGGTGGAGGTCGCCGACACGACGCTCGCCTTCGACCTCGGCACGAAGGTCCCGCTTTACGCCCGCGCCGGCATTCCGGAGGTGTGGGTGGTCGACGTGAACGAGCGAGCCATCCGCGTGTTTCGCGATCCGAGCGCGAGCGGATACCGGACGAGCTTCACCGCGGCGGGCGCCGGGCGGATCTCGGCGGGTGCGTTGCCGGAAGTGTGGCTGGAGCCGCGCGAGCTCTTTTCGAAATAGCCGGATTTCCGAGGCTGGCGCCGGGCCCGTGAAGACGCTCGCCCGCGACGCCCGCCGCGCCAGCCGTCACCGCGTGGACATATAGCGCGCGAAAAGCGCGGGCTGAAGCTCGCGCAGGCGCTTTCGCCGCGCGACGAGCTCGGCATGGCGCCCTTGCCGCTCGAGGACGAGGAGGTCCGCGACGACGCGCGCGGCGCGTTCGGGCGCGCTCTGGCCGCGCGCCTCGGCATCGCGGAACGGCCGCGCGAGTCCGGGCTCGGCGACGAGCGCCCAGGCGGGGAACCAGGCGAACCCGGCTTCGTCTTCCGTCTGAAAGCCCGCGTCGAAGTCGTCCAGCAACCGCTCGAGCGGCGGCGACGGCAGACGGCGCGCGAGAACCCCGAAGCGCGGCGCGTCGATCCAGGCAAGCTCCGCGAGCAGGCCCCAGGCGCATTCCAGCCCGCCGCGGCCAAAGCGCGCTTCGGCCATCCAGGCAAGGGGTGCCGGGATGCGCCGCCAGGAAGCGATGGCGGATACGCGGGCTTCCGCCGCCTCCCAGTCGCGGCTTCGCAGAAGCAGCGCGGCCGCGTGGACGCGGGGAAAGTCGCCGTCGTAGGGCAGTCGCTCCACCGCCGCCGCCAGCGCGCGCCACGATGCCGCGAGCCACTGCTCCGCCTCGCGCGCGCCGAAGACTTCGGCCGCGGCGGGAGCGATCCGCGTCTCCATGGCCTCGAGCGCTGCCGCCGCCTGTCGGTGATCGGCAAATGGCGCCGCGGGAGCACCGATGGCATCGAGCAGTGCCGCCAGGGGTTCCAGCAATCGGTCCGCGGGATACTCCGAGCGCAGTGCCGCCAGCGCCTCTCCGACGCCAATCGCGTCCCGCCGCCTCAGCGCCCCGATCACGCCGTTGCGCAGGATCACGTCGCGACCGTGCGCGAAGAGATCGAGCTGCAGGGCTTCGGTCAGCGCGGAGGGCTTGTCGTCGGCGTTCATCGGTTTCCAGGCGGCGGAAAATCATACATGGCGCGCTCCTTGCCCCGGGGCGGCGCATGCTAGACTCGCCCGCCTCGTTACTCCAGGAGCTGATCGAGGAAGGCAGGCCGCGGACGCTCCGCGCCGCCGGCGCGAAGCTTCCCTAGGGCCATGAACAGTCAGCCGTCCCAGCCCTCCGGCGCACGCCGCCGCGGCCGACCCGCCGCGCCCGCGGCGGGCGGCAGGCTCCGGATCGGCGACGACTGGAACGCGATCACGATCATCGCGCTCTCGCAGGACAATCCGCTCAAGGCGGTCGCCGAGCTCGTGGAGAACTCGATCGACGCGGGCGCGCGGCGCATCACGATCACGCGCGCTCGCGAGCGCGGCGAGCACTACCTCGAGGTCGCCGACGACGGCCGCGGCGTGCCGCGGGACGGCGAAGGCGCGCCCGACTTTCGCTACGTGGCCACGCACATCTGCGACTCGGTCAAGCGCCGCCTGAAGACCGAGGGCGCGCGCGGCCTCCAGGGCGAGTTCGGCATCGGGCTGCTTTCCTTCTGGACCGTGGGCGAGGAGCTCGCGATGAGCTCGGCGGGCGCGGACGGGCACCTCTACGAGATGCGCATGCGCAAGGGAGACCCCGGCTACAGCGTGGCGCGCCATCGGGCTCTCGTTTCCGAGCCGGGCACGCGGCTCAAGGTGAAGCCGCTCCTGCCCGGCGTGCGCCAGCTCTCGGGCGAGAAGATCCAGCGCTACCTCGCCTCCGAGCTGCGCGAGCGCATCCGCCATTCGGGCGTCAGAATCCGCGTGCTCGACCGGCAGGCGCGAAAGGAGCTGGCCGTGGAGCCGCGCCAGTTCTCGGGCGAGCTGCTGCATCACCTGCCCTCGCCCACCGCGCCGCAGGGCGAAATCTACGCCGAGCTCTACCTCAACGCGCCTGATCCCGCGAACGAAGTGGGGCTCTACCGCTCGGGAACGCGCATCCTCGCCTCGCTCGCCGCTCTGGAGGCGTTCGCGCGGCCGCCCTGGACCGAGCACTGCCTGCAGGGAATCGTGGACGTGCCGTTTCTGAACCTCACGCCGGCGACGCGCACCGGAGTGATCCACGACGCGGCGCTCGAAGCGTTCGCCGCCGCGCTGGCGCCGCTCGAGGCGCGCCTCATGGACCTGATCGAGGAGCGAAAGCGCGCGGAAGAAGAGCGCAGCTCGCGCGACACGCTGCGCGCGATCCAGCGCGCCTTCCGCGAGGCGATGCTCGCGCTGCCCGCCGAGGACTACGACTGGTTCGACATCCAGGCGCGGCGCAAGGCGGCGCCCGGCGCAGAGGCGGCGCCCGCAGCCGGGGAGGACGCCAGCGGCATCGCGGTGCCGGAGACGGCCGAGGGCGCGGTCCCGCAGCGCGAGTTCTTCGAGTTCGCGGGGCCGCTGCACAGCGTGCGCATCGCGCCTTCGGCGTGCACGCTCGCGGTGGGCGCCTCGCGCGCGCTGCGCGCGATCGCGCGCGACGCGAGCCGGCGCCCCATCGGCGAGGGCGTCGAGTACGCCTGGCGCATCGCGCAAGGCGCCGGGCGCATCGAGAACGAGACCGCTGAGTACGCTGCGTTTCACGCGCCGGAGGAGCCCGCGCTCGTGCGGATCGCGGTCGCGGCGCGCCAGGGCGAAACCGTCTGCGAGGCCGAGGCGCTCGTGACCGTCACCGATTCGCTCCTGCCGGAAACGAAGGAGCGCGCCCCGGGCGGGCACGGGCTGCCGGGCTACACGCTCGAGCACGCGCCGGGCAGGCTCTGGCGCTCGCGCTACGACGCCGAGCAGAACGTGATCGTGGTGAACAGCGGCCACCGCGACTACGCGTTCGCCTCGCGCGCCAAGGCCCTCAAGCTGCGCTACCTGGTGCGGCTCTACGCCAAGGAAATGGTGCGGAAGAATTTCCCCGGGCTGCGCGGAGAGGAGCTGCTCGACCGGCTGATCGAGCTTTCGCTCTACACCGAGGAGCACCTGCGCTGAACGCGCGGGAAGCGGAATGGGTTAGGATGGCAGCGGAAATGTCGACAGCGGGGCGGACATGAGCGCAGTCCTCGAATTCCCGCGGCGCCACGCGGTGAGCGCCGTCCTCCCGCCCTCGGTGAGTGTCGCGGTTTCGGATCTGTTCCCGGCGTAGCGCCGGCACGGCGCGCCGCCCCGTCCTTCTCGGATAGCGCCGTGGCTTCCGGGGAGCAGCCCGAGCTTCCTCTCCCCTTCCCCGAATTCACCGGGGACATGCCGCTGCTTCCGGCGCGCATGGTGAACGAATACCAGTATTGCCCGCGGCTCGCCTACCTCGAATGGGTGCAGGGCGAGTGGGCGGAATCCGCCGACACGGTCGAGGGGCGGCACCGCCACAAGCGCGTCGATGCGCCCGCGGGCGAGCTGCCCGAGCCCGGCGCCGCAGAGCCCGAAGAGCGCATCCACGCACGCTCGGTGACGCTTTCTTCGGCGCGGCTTGGCCTCATCGCGAAGATCGATCTGGTGGAAGGCGCCGGCGACGCGGTGACGCCGGTGGATTACAAGCGCGGCAGGCGCCCGCACGTCGCCAAGGGCGCCTACGACCCCGAGCGAGTGCAGCTCTGCCTCCAGGGGCTGCTGCTGGAGGAGCACGGCTACAGGTGCTCCGAGGGCGTGCTCTATTTCGCGGAGAGCAAGGAGCGCGTGCGCGTGCCCTTCGACGAGGAGCTGCGCGCGCTCACGCGCAATGCCGTGGATGGCCTGCGCCTCGTCGCCGCCGGGGGGCAGATCCCCCCGCCGCTCGAGAACAGCCCCAAGTGCCCGCGCTGCTCGCTTGTCGGCATCTGCCTTCCGGACGAAGTGAACTTCTTCCGCAAGGAGGAGGAGCCCCCGCGGCCGCTCGCCGTGGGGCGGGACGAAGCAATGCCGATGTACGTGCAGGCGAACCGCGCCAAGGTTTCGCGCAGCGGCGAGACGCTCGAAGTGTCCCTCGAGGACCAGGTCGTCAACAGCGCGCGCATCGGGGAAGTCTCGCAGCTCGTGCTGATGGGAAACGTCTACGTCACCACGCCGTGCCTCCAGGAGCTGATGAGCCGCGGGATCCCGGTCACGTGGATGAGCTACGGCGGCTGGTTCATGGGGCACACGATCGGCACCGGACACAAGAACGTGGAGCTGCGCGCGGCGCAATACCGCGCGAGCTTCGACGAGCGGCGCTGCCTCGCGATCGCGAAGGGACTCGTCGAGGCGAAGATCCTGAACGGCAGGACGCTCCTTCGGCGCAACTGGCGGCCGGAGGAGAAACCCGAGGCGTTGCTCGAAGGCGCGAAGCGGGACGCGGAGGCCGCGCGGCGCGCGAAAGGCCTGCCGGAGCTCCTCGGCGCGGAAGGCAACGCCGCGGCGCGCTACTTCGGCGCCTTCGCCAACCTCATCAAGCCCGGCGACACGGCATCGGGCGAATTCGATTTCGACTTCACCGCGCGCAACCGCCGGCCGCCGACCGATCCGGTGAACGCGCTGCTCTCGTTCTCGTACGCGATGCTCGTGCGCACGTTCGCGGTGACGCTCGCCGCGGTAGGGTTCGATCCGTACAGGGGCTACTACCACCAGCCGCGCTACGGGCGCCCGGCGCTCGCGCTCGACCTCATGGAGCCCTTCCGGCCACTGATCGCGGACTCCGCCGTGCTGATGGCGATTAACAACGGCGAAGTGCGGCCTTCCGACTTCGTGCGCTCGGGGCGCGCGGTCGCGCTCTCACCCGACGGCCGCAAGCGCTTCATCGCCGGCTTCGAGCGGCGCCTGAGCCAGGAGATCACGCATCCGCTTTTCGGCTACCGTGTAAGCTACCGGCGCCTGATCGAGATCCAGGCACGGCTCCTCGGGCGGCACCTGCTCGGCGAGCTCGACGACTACCCCAACCTCGTGACGAGGTGACCCTTGGACGAGCACCTGTACATCGTGGCCTACGACATCGCCGACCCGAAGCGCTGGCGGCGCGTGTTCAAGCTGATGAACGGCTATGGCGAGTGGCTCCAGCTCTCGGTCTTCCAGTGCCGCCTGAGCCGCCGCCGCCACGCCGAAATGATTCAGCTGCTTGACGGCATCATCCAGCACAAGGACGATCACGTCATCGCGATGGAAATAGGGCCCGCGGAGTCGATCAGGCCCAGGATCGTGAGCCTCGGCAAGGACTTCCAGCCGATCGCCCGCGAGCCGGTCATCGTGTAGCGGCGCGTCGCGAACGGGAGCTTCATGCCTCGCCGCGTGCGTGCGAGCGCTCCGGTGAAGCGCCAATCCGCATGGAGCGCTCGCGAAGCGGCAAGTTCTTTAACAATCAGGATAAAATGCCCGCGAAGCCGAGTTGAGCACATCCCGGCCGAGACAATTTGCGGCACGTTCCGTGCAGCGCTCGCAAGCTTCCTCTGCGAGCCCCGCAGGATGCGCCTTCCCGACCGGGCCATTTCCGCGACCGAAAGGCCGCGGCCTCATTGAAGCGAGGCCCGAGCGAAATCGGCGCGCGAAAGATACGCATTTCCGCGACCGAAAGGCCGCGGCCTCATTGAAGCCCCTTGTTCGCACCCAAGACGTTCGCCCTGAACGTCCCCATTTCCGCGACCGAAAGGCCGCGGCCTCATTGAAGCTTCGGCATACTCTTTCGGATCGGCGTTCGCGCCTGCATTTCCGCGACCGAAAGGCCGCGGCCTCATTGAAGCGGAGGATTGGGATGTTGAAGATGTCCCAACTCGCATCATTTCCGCGACCGAAAGGCCGCGGCCTCATTGAAGCGAAGTCGGACGATGAGCACCTGGCCGGGCGCGGCAAGGATTTCCGCGACCGAAAGGCCGCGGCCTCATTGAAGCCTTCGCGGGCTTCGCTGGCTGCAAGATGTCGCCTTCATTTCCGCGACCGAAAGGCCGCGGTCTCATTGAAGCCAACAGGGCCACCGCAGTGACGCGCCCGCCCGTCGCGATTTCCGCGACCGAAAGGCCGCGGCCTCATTGAAGCTTCGTCACCGACGACACCAACTGGGAGGTGATCATCATTTCCGCGACCGAAAGGCCGCGGCCTCATTGAAGCATCATGGGCAAGACGAAGGACTCGGGCGGCACGGCCATTTCCGCGACCGAAAGGCCGCGGCCTCATTGAAGCCGCGCATTAGCGCGGAATCCGCAGCGCCCGATGATTTATTTCCGCGACCGAAAGGCCGCGGCCTCATTGAAGCTCAAACATCACGATCCTCCCTCGTGAAAAAAAGCGCAATTTCCGCGACCGAAAGGCCGCGGCCTCATTGAAGCTGAGGGGCGCAAGCGTGTTGCTGATGCGGGCTAGGCCATTTCCGCGACCGAAAGGCCGCGGCCTCATTGAAGCCTCAGTCCAGCGACGATGTCGAAGTTCGCCGCGTGATTTCCGCGACCGAAAGGCCGCGGCCTCATTGAAGCTCGCGCGGCTGTGCTCGCGCGCGGCGTCGCGGTCGTTATTTCCGCGACCGAAAGGCCGCGGCCTCATTGAAGCAAGGACTGGCGGATCGCGTCGTGGCTCTACAAGGGTATTTCCGCGACCGAAAGGCCGCGGCCTCATTGAAGCGAGTGCAGGGCCTTCTTCTCCTCGGGTCTGAGGTCATTTCCGCGACCGAAAGGCCGCGGCCTCATTGAAGCGCCGAAGTGTGCGTGCTCGTATGACCATCCTCGCCTATTTCCGCGACCGAAAGGCCGCGGCCTCATTGAAGCATCGTCCTGGTCACCTTCTCGGTGGCGATGCTGCCGCATTTCCGCGACCGAAAGGCCGCGGCCTCATTGAAGCTTCGGCACGCGCGACGAGTTCGCCAAGAAAGTGCGATTTCCGCGACCGAAAGGCCGCGGCCTCATTGAAGCGCAATATACGCTCGGCGCGGTGTCACTGATCGCCGTAAAGGAGCCGGGTGTGATCGGCGTAATGGAGCCAGTTT
>JBBINV010000093.1:0-9124 GCA_037443705.1 Betaproteobacteria bacterium
ACTGCCGTCCGTGCCCGCGTAGACGAAAACCGGGACAGACCCGGTTTTCCCGGCACGTGAAGTCGCTCGCCGTTACGATCGCGCTGCAATAGGGAGGTTTCATGTCGCAGCCGGTTTACGCGCTCAATCTGTTCAACGTGTCGAACAAGGACGAGTACCTGGCGTACTCCAGGCGCTCCGCGAAGGAGGTCGCCGCGCACGGCGGGCGCGTGGTGGCGCTCGGAAAGTTTCGCGAGGCTGCCGCGGGCGGCATCGAGCCGCGCGCCGTGCTCATCCTGGTCGAGTGGGCGTCGAAGGAAGCGTTCGACGGCTACTGCAACGACCCGAAGCTCGCGGACCTGCATCCGCACCGGGTCAACGGAACCCGCGACTACGTCTGGCACCTCTTCGACAAGCTCGAGGATCTGCGGCCGATCCTGAAGTGAAGCGTCGAGGCCGGCGCGTCAATTCAGGACCTGACCCCTCTGAGGTGGTTCGCCACCAAAAGCGCGAGCACGCACGAGGCGATGCGGCTCTCCACCGAATCGCCGCGGTTGGCGAGCACGATGGGGACGGTGCCGCCGAGCACCACGCCGCCGGAGATCGCGTCCGAGAGGTGCTCGAGCTGCTTCGCGAGCATGTTGCCGGACTCGAGGTCGGGCGCAAGGAGAATGTCGGCTTGGCCCGCGACCGCGGACTTCAGGCCCGCGCCGCGCGCGGCTACGAGCGACACCGCGTTGTCGAAGCCGAGCGGCCCGTCCACGACGCCGCCGGTGATCTGGCCGCGGTCGGCCATCTTGCACAGCGCCGCCGCGTCCACCGTGGCGCGCATGCGCGGCGTCACGGTCTCGATGCCGGCGAGGATCGCGACCTTCGGTTCGGGCACGCCCATCAGGTGCGCGAAGTCGATCGCGTTCTGCACGATGTCCACCTTGTCCGCGAGCGAGGGCTCGATGTTGACCATCATGTCGGTGATGAAGAGCGGCCGCGGGTAGCTCGGCACGTCGATGTAGAGCACGTGCGACATGCGCCGCGCGGTGCGCAGGCCGTTCGGCTGGATCGCCTCGCGCAGCAGCTCCGCCGTGGTGAGCGCGCCCTGCACCAGCGCCTCGATGTCGCCGTCGCGCGCCATCTCGACCGCGCGCGCGGCCGCGGCGCGCGCGTGCGGCACGTCCATGATGCGCGTCGCGCCGAGCCTGAGCTTGTGCTGCTCGATGGTCGCGCGGATGGCCGCCTCGGGCCCCACCAGCACCGGCTCCATGAATCCGGTGTCGCGCACGGAGAACGCGGCCTGAAGCGTCTGCGGGTCGGACGGATCCACGAACGCGGCGCGCACGGGCTTCAACCCTTGAGCGCGTCCGAACAGGCGCCGGTAGCGCGCGTCGCGGTCCGAGATCGTGATCTCGGGCATCGCCACGCGCGCGCGCTTGATCTTCTCGCTCGGCGCGAGCACCTCGGCCTCGCCGCGGATCACCTTGAGCCCGTCCTGGTTGGTGCACACGCAGTCGAAGATCATGTGCTTGTTGTGGTCGAACTTCTGCGTGCAGGTGAGCGTGATGGTGATGGTGTCGCCGACCTTCACCGGGCGCGAGAACTTGAGCGTCTGGCTGATGTAGATCGTCCCGGGCCCCGGGAACTCGGTCCCGAGCACCGTGGAGATGAGCGCCCCGCCCCACATCCCGTGCGCGATCACCTCGTGGAACATCGAAGAGCGCGCGTATTCCGGGTCCACGTGGGCCGGGTTCACGTCCCCGGACATGATGGCGAAGAGCTGGATGTCCTCGGGCCGCAGCGTCCGGGTGAGGACGGCGCTGTCGCCGACCTTGATCTCGTCGTAGGTGCGGTTCTCGATGAATTGGGACATCTCGTCTGCGGCGGCGCGGTCGTTCATGGCGGTGCGGAATCCCTATGCGCTATCCGTTATCCGCCGGGAGCTTAGTCCCTTTTGCGCCGCAGCACCAGCTACTTGTGGCCAACAGACTTGCTAGGCGGCAATCGTCTGGACTTTGCCGGGGAGGTTGCTGAGGATCAGTTCCTTCAACTGCACCTTGGCGCTCGCGTTGTCGATGTCGATGCCGACAAGGTTGCCCTCGGCGTCGTAGTCGAGCACCACGCCCTCGGAGATCTCCCGGCTCTCGACGCTCGTCCGCTCCGAAAGATCGATGTAGAGCGAGTCCGTTTCAGGGTAGTAGTTCAGCTTCATGGCTTGAACCGCCGGTCCGGGAACGCATTGTGGATGGTCACTCTATCCCCAAGCGTGACCACCCTCAAGTAGCGTCCCTCGAGCTCCTGAATTTCGCCCCAGAATCGAAAGCGATTGCCCTCTTGGGGTTCCGAGCGAATCGGATTCGACACAACCCGTGTGCACCATTCCTTTTGAAGTTACGGTCGCTTCCGAAGGACTTCCTTCTCGAAATAGTGTGTAAGGCGATATTCGCTCACTGGCGCATGGATACGCTGTGCCCCTCGAGTGAACCAACGCGCCGGACGTATTGCGGTTGACGTCGGCGTTGCGGCGACCATGAACGTCGTTCCCGCGAACGCGGGAACCCATTTGTTCCACGTAGGCTGGGTCCCCGCTTTCGCGGGGACGACAAATTTGCTCGCGGTGACGACAGTAGTGCGCCGGCTTACCCGACCCACCGCCGCGCGTTGTAGAACATCTGCATCCAGGGCGAGTCCTCGCCGAGCGAGTCGGGGGCCCAGGACATCTGCGCGGCGCGGAACACGCGCTCCGGGTGCGGCATCACGATCGTGAAGCGGCCGTCGGGCGTGGTGAGACCGGTGATGCCGCGCGGCGAGCCGTTGGGGTTGAGCGGATAGGTTTGCGTAGGCTTGCCGCGGTTGTCCACGAAGCGAAGCGCCACCACGCACTGCTCGAGGTCGTCTTCCGAATCGAATTTCGCCCTGCCCTCTCCGTGCGCGGTGGCGATCGGCATGCGGCTGCCCGCCATGCCCGCAAGCAGGATCGAGGGGCTTTCCGTCACCTCGACCATCACGAAGCGCGCCTCGAACTGCTCGGAGCGGTTGGTGACGAAGACGGGCCACGCCTCCGCGCCGGGGATGATCTCCTTCAGCGCCGCCATCATCTGGCAGCCGTTGCACGAGCCGAGCGCGAAGGTGTCGCTCCGGCGGAAGAACGCCTCGAACTCGGCGCGCGCTTTCGCGTGGAAGAGGATCGACTTCGCCCAGCCCTGCCCGCCGCCGAGCACGTCGCCGTACGAGAACCCGCCGCAGGCCGCGAGCCCCTTGAAGCCGGCCAGCCGCACGCGCCCCGCGAGCACGTCGGTCATGTGCACGTCCACCGCGTCGAACCCGGCGCGGTCGAACGCCGCCGCCATCTCTACCTGGCTGTTGACGCCTTGTTCCCGGAGGATCGCGACGCGGGGCCGCGCCCGTGACGCAACGGAAAACGGCTTGATCTCGAAATCCAATTGAAACGAAATGCCCGGATCGCCCGCGTCCAGGATCCGGTCGTACTCTTCCTGCGCGCACTCGGGGTTGTCGCGCAGCGACTGCATGCGCCAGGTCGTCTCGCTCCAGGCGCGCTGGAGATCCACGCGCCTCGCGGCCAGCACGGGACGGGCGTTGCGCATCACGCGGATCTCGTCGCGGTCGTTCGGCGCGCCCACGACGTGCGCGCAATCGCCAAGGCCCGCGGCACGCAGCGCGTCCATGACTGGCGTACGGTCGACCGCGCGCACCTGCAGGAGGGCGCCCAGCTCTTCGGCGAACAGGGCCTTCAAGGCAAGATCCTGCGCGCGCCCGGCGAGCTGCGTTTCGCTGTCGCGCTTGAATGCGTCCACATCCTCCAGCGTCGGGTCGAACGCAATCGCGTCGAGAACGAGCGTGATCCCGCAATGCCCGGCGAACGCCATCTCGCAGGCGCATGCGAACAGCCCGCCGTCGGAGCGATCGTGGTAGGCGAGCACAAGACCCTGCTTCGCGAGGCTCTGGACGACTTCAAAAAATCCCTTCAACAGTGCCGGATCATCGGCATCCGGACACTCGTTGCCGAGCCTTCCGTACACCTGCGCGAGGATAGAGCCGCCGAGGCGGTTGCGCCCGCGCCCCAGGTCCACGAGGATCAGCTCGGTGCCGCCGCAATCGGTGCGCAACCGCGGCGTGAGCGTGGCGCGCGCGTTCCCGGCCGGCGCGAACGCAGAGACAATCAGCGAGAGCGGCGCGAGCACCTCCTTTCCGTCCCACGCGGTGCGCATCGAGAGCGAATCCTTCCCCACCGGGATCGAGACGCCGAGCGCGGGGCAGAAGGACATCGCCACCGCCTCCACGGCGCGGTAGAGCTCCGCGTCCTCGCCGGGCGAGCCGGCGGCCGCCATCCAGTTCGCCGAGAGCTTGACGCGGGACAGCGATTCGATGCGCGCCGCGGCGAGGTTGGTGATCGCCTCGCCCACGGCCATGCGCGCGGAAGCCCGCGCGTCGATCAGCGCGAGCGGCGTGCGCTCGCCGATCGCGAACGCCTCGCCCGCGAGGCCGTCGTAGTCCGCGAGCGTCGCGGCGCAGTCGGCGACCGGCGTCTGCCACGGGCCCACGAACGGGTCGCGCGAGCACAGCCCGCCAACGGTGCGGTCTCCGATCGACACGAGGAACGTCTTGTCCCCCACCGCAGGGTGGCGCAGGACGCGCAATGCCGCTTCCTCGAGAGAGATTCCCTCGAGCGACAAAGGCGAAAGCCTTCGCTCGACGCTCCTGGCATCCCGCTGCATCTTCGGCGGCCTGCCCAGGACCGTCTCGAGCGCAAGATCCACGGTCCGGTTTCCGAACCCGGAATCCTCGACCCGGAGCATTCCGTCGCCCGTGGCGGTTCCGAGAATCGCGAACGGGCAGCGCTCGCGCTCGCAGATCGAGCGAAAAGGCGCGAGGCTCGCCGGCGCGATCGCGAGCACGTAGCGCTCCTGCGCCTCGTTCGACCAGATCTCGCGCGGTGACATGCCGGAGTCTTCCGACGGCGCGGCCCTGAGGTCGATGCGCGCGCCGCGCCCCGCGGCGTGCACAAGCTCGGGCAGCGCGTTCGAGAGCCCCCCCGCGCCCACGTCGTGGATCGACAGGATCGGGTTCGCCTCGCCCAGCTGCCAGCAGCGGTCGATCACCTCCTGCGCGCGGCGCTGGATCTCGGCGTTGCCGCGCTGCACCGAGTCGAAGTCGAGCGCCTCCTCGTTCGCGCCCGAGCCCATCGAGGAGGCGGCGCCGCCGCCCATGCCGATCCGCATCCCGGGCCCGCCGAGCTGCACGAGCAGCGCACCCTCGGGAATCGGCGCCTTCGCCGAATGCCGGGCCGAAATCGCCCCGAGCCCGCCCGCGAGCATGATCGGCTTGTGGTAGCCGCGCCGCACGCCCCCGGCGCTCGCCTCGAAGGTGCGGAAATACCCGGCGAGGTTCGGCCGGCCGAATTCGTTGTTGAACGAAGCCGCGCCGATCGGGCCCTCCAGCATGATCGCGAGCGCGCTCGCAATGCGCCCCGGGCGTCCCGGGTCATCCGCCTCCCACGGTTGCGCTGCGCCAGGAATGCGCAGGTGCGAGACGGAATATCCCACGAGGCCCGCCTTGGGCTTCGCGCCGCGCCCGGTGGCGCCCTCGTCGCGGATTTCGCCGCCCGCGCCAGTCGCCGCACCGGGAAACGGCGAGATCGCAGTCGGATGATTATGGGTTTCGCATTTGACGACGAGGTGGGTCAGCTCGGATTTCCTGCGGTAGAGGCCTTCTGCGTCCGGAAAGAACCTCTGTACGGTCAGACCTTCAAGAATGGCCGCATTGTCCGCGTACGCGAGCACGGTGCCCTGCGGGCTGGCAGCGTGCGTGTGGCGGATCATGGAAAAGAGCGAGCGCTCCTTTCGCTCGCCGTCCACGACCCAGTCGGCATTGAAGATCTTGTGCCGGCAGTGCTCGGAGTTCGCCTGCGCGAACATGGTGAGCTCGGCGTCGGTGGGATCGCGCCCCAGGCGCTCGTAGGCGCGCCTCAGATATTCGATCTCGTCGGAGGCGAGCGCGAGGCCGAGATCGCGGTTCGCTTCCTCGAGCCGCGCGAGCGGCACGCGCCCGAGCGGCCGCGGCGGCACGTGCCGGAAGAGCGCCTCGGCTTCCTCGAGCGAGCCGAGCACGGATTCCGTCATCCGGTCGTGGAGCAGCGGCGCCAGCGCCACGCGATCCGGGGTTTCGGCGGAATCGACGTAATAGCAGATTCCCCTCTCGATCCTGCGAACCGCGCCCAGGCCGCAATTGCGCGCGATGTCGGTCGCCTTGGAGGACCAGGGCGAGATCGTGCCCAGGCGCGGAACCACGAGGAAGAGCTGCGCGCGCACCGGCGGCTCGGCGGGCGGCTCGCCATAACGCAGCAGCCGCTCGAGGATGCGCCGCGGCTCGCCTTCGATCGCGCTGCCGGCCTCCACGAAATGCCGGAACTCGGCGCTGACGCCGCGGACGCCGCGCTGGACGGTCTGAAGGCGGGCGAGAAGCTTGGCGAGGCGGAAATCCGAAAGCGCGCGCGCGCCCCGGACGGAAATCATCTGCATCACTTCTTCAGGAGCGGCTCCTGGACCCTGCCGGAGAGATTGAGGGTCTCGCGGATCGTCTTCGCCGGCGTCTTCAGATCCGCGACCACGCGCCCGGCGAGCATGCCTTGCGGGCTGATGTCGAGCGTGGCAGCGGCAGTGAGCGCCCCCGCCGAGAGGTTGAGGTTCCGGAGCTGAACCGCGCCGCCTTCGTAGGCGCCCTGCGCCGTGAGCTCGCTGAACACCGTGCGGCCGGTGCTCTGCGCGCCCGCGGTCTGGATCGCGCGCGCGAGGTCGAAGCTGCCGAGCACGCCCTTCTCGATCTTGAACGTGCCGAGGACCTTCGCCCCCTGGTGCAGCGCCGCCGGCGCCGCGCCCGCGAGCGCGAACGTGCCGCGCCCCTCGGCCCGCCCTTCCGAGAGCAGCGCGGGCGCGAACACCGCCGCATTGACCCCGCGCACCTGGAGATCGCCTTCGACGCTCCAGCGCGCGCCCCAGGCGAGGCGCGCGTTCCCGGCGAGCACGCCCTCGAACACGCGGCCGTCGAACTCCGTCGCCGTCAGTCCCGCGCGCGTCGCCGAGCCCTTCATCCCGAAATCCGCGAGCGTGAGCCCCGGCACGAACGGCACCGCGAAGCTTCCGATGTCCACGTCGAACTGGATCTCGCCGCCTCTGGCGGCGAGCTTCGCCTCGAGCTTCTCCGGGCCGCGCGCGACGAGCGACTGGAGCGTGCCGTCGGAGCCGACCGCAGCGTCGAATTCGAGCACCGGCAGCGCGAGCGGACCCTCGAGCTTCACTTCCTTCGCCACGATGCGCTGCACCGTGAAGCCGTCCCCCTTCAGCGCGCCGAGCAGCGCTTCGCCCAGGCGCTCCTGCGGGATCACCATCGACTCGAGCTCTACTCGCCCGAATGCCTTCTTTTCCGCGAAGAGCGAGCCCACGCCCGGATAACCGCGCACGCGGGCGATCCTCGTGTCCTCGCCGATCCTCACGCCCTCCAGCTTCACCTGCACGCCGGTAATCAGGGACATCCGCGCTGAACCCACCTTGACCGGAACGCCGAGCGCCTGCGATGCCGCCTTCTCGTAGTCCGCGGTGGACAGCGGCATCACGTGCAGCAATCCCACCGCGATCACGAGCAGCGCGAATGCGCCGATCGCGACCGGCTTGCCCCACTTGAACTTGCGCCGCGGCGCGGCCGCGAGCGCCGCCTCCTGCGCCTTGCGCTCCTCCTCGCGCTCGCGCTCGCGTCGGCGCGCCTCCGCGGAGATCGCCTTCTCGTCGCGCCGCACGTCCTCCATGTCGAGGTCTTCGTCGGTGACCCCGATGTCCTCGGCCTGGGCAGCCGCCTGCTGCTCGGCCATCCTGGCCGCGAGCGCCTCCTTCGCCTTGCGCTTGCGCTCCGCTTCCTCGGCGGCGCGGCGCTCGGCCTCCTCGCGCTCGCGCCGCTCGGCCTCCTCGCGCTCGCGCCGCTCGGCCTCCTCGCGGCGGCGCCGCTCTTCCTCCGCGCGCTGCCGGGCTTCCTCTTCCTCGCGAGCCTTGCGCTCGGCTTCCTCGCGCGCCCTGCGCTCGCGCTCTTCCTTCGCCTTGCGCTCGGCCTCCTCCTTCGCGCGGCGCTCTTCCTCCTCGCGCCGGGAGAACGACTCCAGGTCCGCGAGCAGCGAATCGCCGAGATCGGGCGCGGCCTCCTTCGCCGGCGCAGGTGAAGGCGGCGGCGTGGCCTGCACGATCATCGTCGCTTCCTGGGCGGCACGCGCGCGCTCCTCTTCCTCGCGTTTCCGGCGCGCCTCTTCTTCCTCGCGCCGGCGGCGCGCTTCTTCCTCTTCACGCCGCCTGCGCTCTTCCTCCTCGCGTTTGCGGCGCGCCTCCTCCTCCTCGCGCCGCCTGCGTTCCTCCTCCTCGCGCCGCTTGCGCTCTTCCTCCTCGCGTTTGCGGCGCGCCTCCTCCTCCTCGCGGCGTTTGCGATCTTCTTCCTCCCTGCGCTTGCGCTCGGTCTCTTCCCTCGCCTTGCGCTCGGCCTCCTCGCGCGCGCGCCGCTCCGCCTCCTCCCTGGCCTTGCGCTCCGCTTCCTCGCGCGCCTTGCGCTCGGCTTCGAGCTGGCGGCGCAGCTCCTCCTGCTCGCGCCGCGCCTTCTCCTCGGCCTCCTTGCGCGCGCGCTCTTCCGCCTCGCGCGCGAGCCGCTCGGCTTCCTCCTTGGCCTTGCGCTCCGCTTGCTCGCGCGCCCTGCGTTCGGCTTCCAGTTTCGCCTCCGCTTCGGCGCGCGCCTTCGCCTCGGCCTCGGCCTTGGCCCGCGCTTCCGACGCGGCGCGCACCGCGGCCTCGCGCACCGCCCTGGCTTTCGCCTCCGCCTCGGCCCTTGCCTTGGCTTCCGCCTCGGCCCTTGCCTTCGCCTCCGCCTCGGCCTGCGCCCTCGCGCGCGCCGCCGCTTCGGCTTTCGCCCTCGCCTCGGCTTCCGCCCTCGCCTTGGCTTCCGCCTCCTGGCGCTTGCGGTAATCGAGCGCTTCCCGCTCCTTCGCCTGGCGCTCGGCCTCCTCGCGCGCGAGCGCCGCGAAATCGATCTGCGGCTTGGGCGGCTCGGCAGGCTTCGGGGGCGGAGCCGGCGCGCGCGGGGGGAGCTTGAGCGCCTGCGTGAAGTC
>JBBINV010000094.1:0-9120 GCA_037443705.1 Betaproteobacteria bacterium
GGATCGTCGCTGCTCGCTCCCGGTGTCGTCGTGCTGGCGCGCGCCGGGCTCGCGGAGCGGATCGGGGAGTGGTACCGTCTGGGCTACCTCGACCTGGAGCGTCCCGCCTGAACGAGAGTCCCGAGAGCGCCTACACGCGCTTCGACACGGAATCCGGCTTCCAGGAGGCGGTCGACCGCCTGCTCGAGCTTCCGGGCCGCGAACTCCGGGTGTTCGATCCGGATCTCGCGGCGCTGCGTCTCAACTCTCCCGCGCGGATCGCGCGCCTCGAGCAGTTCCTGCGCGCGAGCCGCACGCGCCGCCTCTACGTGGCGCTGCACGACGCCGACCACGTGACGCGCAACTGCCCGCGGCTCATGGACCTGCTTGCGCGGCATTCGCACGCGATCCAGATCCATCGCACGCACGAGGAGATCCGCGAGCTGCAGGACGCGTTTCTGGTGCTGGATGCCGCGCACTACGTGCGGCGGCCGGTTGCCGCGCACTGGCGCGGCGCCGCGGGGGTGGCGGACGAAACCGAGGCGCTCGCGATGCGCTCCCGTTTCCTCGAGATCTGGGCCGCGTCGTACCCGGCGGTCTCGGCCACGACACTCGGCCTCTAGCGCCCGGCGTTGCTATAATCCGCCGTCCCGCCGCCCACGCGGCGAGGCAGAAATCCCTCCCTCATCAACCGTTACAAGGAAACGACAATGAAGAAATCGCTGCTCGTCGCCGCGGTGGCCGCTGCTGCGCTCGCCGCCTGCGGCAAGGAAGAACCGAAACCGGCCCCGGCTCCTGCCCCCGCACCGAAAGCCGCCCCGGCGCCCGCGCCGGCCCCTGCCCCCGCACCCAAGGCCGAAGAGAAGAAGGCGGAGGCCCCCGCCCCGGCGGCGGCGCCGGCCCCGGAGATGAAGAAGGAAGAAGAAAAGAAGATGGAAGAGAAGAAGTAGCGGTACCGGTCCGGCATTCCGGACAAAGGCGGCGGCGGCCCGCGAGGGCCCGCCGCTTTTTTTTTTGCCTACCTCAGGTCACGCCAGCCGAAGCCCTCGTCCTGGGTCGCGACCCCGACCCAGGACTCCTCGCAGCCGAGCGCGCGCGCAAGCGCCGAGCGCGCGAGCTCCGGGCGGTTGTTCTGCTGCGAAAGGTGCGCGCAGACGACGTGCGCGAGGCGCGAACGGTCGAGCCCCGCGAGCAGGCGCTCCGAGGACGCGTTGTCCAGGTGCCCCAGCGGTCCGGCGATACGCTCCTTCAGCCATTTCGGGTACTCGCCCGCCCAGAGCATGTCCAGGTCGTGGTTGCACTCGAGCACGAGCGCGTCGCACCCGGAGAGCGCCTTGTGCACGTGCGCCGTGGGCGCGCCGATGTCGGTGAGTACGCCGAGGCGCCGCGCCCCATCGGAAAGTACGTACTGCACCGGCTCGCGCGCATCGTGCGGCACCGTGAACGGCCGGACCTCCAGTGCCCCCACGGCGAAGCGCGAACGGCCGTCCACGATCCGGGTCTCCACGCTGCTGTCGATCCTGCCCGCATCGGCGACGGCGGCGCGCGTGCCGTGCGTGAGATAGACCGGAAGCCGGTGCAGCGCCGCGAACGCAAATGCCTGCCCGGCGTGGTCGTCGTGCTCGTGCGTGAGCAGGATCGCCGAGAGCGTCTCCGGTTCCACACCGAGGAGCGCGAGGCGCCGCTCGGCCTCGCGCGGCGCGATCCCGCAGTCGAGCAGCACGCGCGTGCCGCCCGCTTCGGCGACCAGGCAGTTGCCCTTCGAGCCGCTTCCTATCGATGCGAAACGGATTTCGGAACCCCTACTTCAGCTGCTCGTGGAGGAGCGTGAGAATCCGGCGCGCGGTCTGCGAGCTCTCGGTGGCGCCATCCTTGTTGAGCACCTGAACCTCGCTCGCGCCGGTGGCAGGCTTGACCAGGACACGATATTGCTCGGCCTTCACCTTCGGGTCGCTCGAGCGCCAGAACGCGAGCCTGGACAGCAGCCCTGGCTTGTCCCGGTCCTTTTTCTCCATCTCGGCTTCCGGGTCGGCGTAGCGCACGTAGTACAGGCCCTTCTGCCGGTCGCGGTCCTCGACCGTGAAGCCTACGCGGTCGAGCGCCAGGCCGACGCGGCGCCAGGCGCGGTCGAACGGCTCGAGCACCTCCAGCAGCTCCGCTCCGTCGAGGCCTTTCCTTATCGCGGCGCGCGAGGCGGTCTGCGCCTGGACCGAGGCGACCTGCTTCGCTTTTTCTTCCTGCGCGCCCAGGCGCACCATCAGGCGTCGCAGGAACTCGGCCTCGAGCTCGGGGTCGGGTGCGCGCGGCTGCCACACCGTGGTTCCCTCGTCGGTCGCGCTGCGCCCCTGCCCGGAATAGACCTCCTGCATCCCCCGATGGCTGATGTAGATTTCGCTGGAGCCGTCCTCGGCGCGCTCCAGGCGCGTGCGGAACTTGTCGCGCTCGGCCGTCGAATAGAGCTGATCTACGAGCTTCCCGAGGGTGCTGCGGATCACGTCCTGCGGGATCTTGGCGCGGTTCTCGGCCCAGTCGGTCTCCATCACGCCGGCCTCGGGCAGCTCGAGCTTCACGAGGAAACCGTTTTCCTGCCAGAAGTCCTTGACGAGCGGCCAGAGCTTCTCGGGCGGCTCCTGCACGATCAGCCACCGCTGCGAGCCCGAGCGCTCCACGCGCATCTTTTCCACCGACGGCAGCACCGCGGTGCTGCCGGCCTTGGCGGTCTGCGCGCGCTCGGCCTGGTAGCCCGAAAGCGTCGCCGAGCCCTTGCCGGTCCCGGGCACGACGTAGCGGTTGTCGCGCGCCGGCGTGGTGAGGTCCGGCGGGATCTCGAGCGGCGGAAGCTGTCCCGCCGACTTGTAGTCGATCCTGCGGCCCTCGAGGATCTCGGTCGCCGTGCTGCAGGCGCCGAGCGCGGCCACGGCCGCAGCGAGGAACGCGGCTCGCCGGACCGTCAAGCCCGCTTCTCCACGACGCGCAGCGGCAGCGCGATCCCGGCTTCGGTGAGCGCGGCGCGCACGGTCTGCTGGAACTTCTCCGAGAGCGGCGCCAGCGGCAGCCTCAGGCCCGGCTCGATCAGCCCCATCTCCGCCAGCGCCCACTTCACCGGCGCCGGGTTGGTCTCCACGAACAGCCGCTGGTGCAACGCGAGCAGCCGCAGGTTGATCTCGCGCGCCTTCTTCACGTCGCCAACCAGCGCCGCGGCGCACATCTGGTGCATCGCCTTGGGCGCGACGTTCGCCGTGACCGAGATCACGCCGTGGCCGCCGAGCAGAATCAGCGCGAGCGCGGTGCTGTCCTCGCCGCTGTAAATCGCGAAATTGCGCGGCACGCGCTTGATGAGGTCGGTGCCGCGCTCGATGTTCGCGGTCGCGTCCTTGATGCCGATGATTCCGGGCACCTCCGAAAGCCGCAGCACGGTGTCGTTCTGCAGGTCGGTCACGGTGCGCACCGGCACGTTGTAAAGGATCATCGGCAGGTCGACCGTCTCCGCGATCTTGCGGAAATGCCGGTACAGCCCCTCCTGCGTGGGCTTGTTGTAGTACGGCACGACCGACAGGCACGCCGTGGCGCCCGCTTTCTTCGCCGACTCGGTGAGCTCGATCGCCTCGGCGGTCGAGTTGCCGCCGGTTCCCGCGATCACCGGGATGCGGCCCTTCGCGTGCTCCACCGCGATCCGGATCAGCTCCTTGTGTTCGTCGAAATCGACCGTGGGCGATTCGCCGGTGGTGCCCACGACGACGATGCCGTCGGTGCCCTCGGCCACGTGCCAGTCGATGAGGCTCCGGAAACGGGGGAGATCCAGCCGCCCGTCCTCGTGCATGGGGGTGACGATCGCTACCAGGCTGCCAGTAATCATGGTCCGTCTTTCCTGTCGGGAATCGCGTCCGGAAACCGGGTGTGCAATTTTAGTCGCTTCGCTCCGAAATGGCACAAAGTCTTTGAATCACCGCCGGTTTCGGCTCTATCACCCGGCCCTGCTCGAAGGCGACCGGGCGAAGCACCCGGAAGGCTTGCAGCAGCTCTCCGGGGCGGAGCAGAAATTCGGGGTTAGAGGGCCGCCCGCAGCGTTCGTTCCCGACCATGAAGGTCTCGTAGAGCAGAACGCCCCCGGGGCAAAGCGCCTCGACGAGGCGGGGAAACAGAGGCCGGTGCAGGTAATTCGTGACGACGATGCCGCCGAAGCGTTCGCCCGCGAGCGGCCACGGTCCGCCGTCTTCCAGATCGGCCCGGACGAACCGGATGCGGGGTCCGGAGAATGCGGGAGGCTCGCGATCGACCGCTACAACGTCCAACCCCCTTCCCGCGAAATACCGCATGTGCCGCCCCGCTCCGCATGCCAGGTCGAGCACCGGCCCGCGCGTAATGAGCGGCGCCCAGCGCACGACCCATGCCGAGGGGGCGAGAATGGGGTCCGAGTGAGGCTTTTCCATCCAACGGGAGAATAACGCATGCAAATCCGCTTCCCCGGCACAGGTGGCACGAAACTCTCGGCGAAGCTCGATCTCCCGACCTCCGAGCCGCGCGCGTACGCGCTTTTCGCGCACTGCTTCACCTGCTCGAAGGACTCCAAGGCGGCGGCGTACGTCAGCCGCGCGCTCGCCGCACGTGGCGTCGCGACGCTGCGGTTCGATTTTTCGAGCCTCGAATTCTCGTCCAACCTCGACGACCTGGTCGCCGCCGCCGGCTGGCTGCGAAACAACCGAAGTGCACCGCAGATCCTCGCCGGCCACAGTCTGGGCGGCGCCGCGGTGCTTGCCGCGGCGGCGCGGATCCCCGAGGTCCGCGCGATCGCGACCATCGGCGCGCCGTTCGAGCCGGGGCACGTGAAGCATCTGGTAGAGATTTCGGAGAGTGGGACGGGCGACGATATTGCGGTCACGATCGGAGCAAGATCGTTCCGTGTCAGAAGGCAATTCTTCTCCGACCTCGAGAGGCAGGACGCCTCGATTGCGATCGGCGCGCTGCGCAAGCCCCTGCTCGTCTTTCATTCGCCGCTCGACAACGTCGTCGACATCGAAAACGCGGCGCGCATCTTCGCCGCGGCGAAGCACCCGAAAAGCTTCGTGTCGCTGGACCGCGCGGACCATTTGCTCACCCGCGCCGGGGACGCCGAGTACGTCGCCGAGGTGCTCGCGGCATGGGCCTCGCGCTACCTCGATCCACCGAAGGAAGTGCTGCCCGTGAACGGCGTGCGCGTCACCGAAGCGGGCGACGGAAGATTCGCGCAGCACGTCCAGGCCGGGCGCCACGTCCTTCGCGCCGACGAGCCGGTCCCGGCGGGCGGCGACGACAGCGGCCCCGGCCCCTACGACTTCGTGCTCGCCGGCCTCGGTGCCTGCACCTCGATGACCGTGCGCATGTACGCGGCGCAGAAGAACTGGCCGCTCGAGCGCGTACGCGTCGACTTGCGGCACGAAAGGATCCACGCCACCGATTGCGCCGAATGCGAGACGAAAGAGGGCCGCATCGACCGCATCGAGCGCGTTCTCACGCTCGAAGGCAACCTCGACGAGGCGCAGCGCCAGCGGCTACTTGAAATTGCGAACAAGTGCCCGGTGCACCGGACGCTGCACAGCGAGGTGTGGATCCCGACGACCCTGAATTCGCAGCCGGAATTCGATTGATCGATGACAGCCCTTTCGACCCGCTTCACCCGCGCATGTCGGTCGCGCGGGCGTGGCGGCGCAAGCCGTGCATCTCAGGGGATCCTGGTGACCTGCGGCAGCTCGCAGGCGAGGATTGCCTGCCGGAGCGCCTCGACCGCCTGCGGGCGCGGGAAGCTGCGGCGCCAGGCGATCGCGATCCGCCGTTGCGGCACCGGCTTCGCGAAAGGGCGGATGCGAATCAGATCGTTCGCGCCTCCGCCCGCCGCGACCGAGGTCGAGGGCAGCACCGTGATGCCCACGCCGCCCGCGACCATCTGGCGGATCGTCTCGAGCGACCCGCCCTCGAGCGAGCGCCCGGGGCGCGACGGCGCGCAGAACTCGAGCACCTGGTCGCGCAGGCAGTGCCCTTCGCCGAGCAGCAGCAGGCTCTCCTTCTTCAGCTCCTCGGCGGAGATCTGCTTGCGCTTCTCCCAGGCGTGGCCCTGCGGCACCGCGACCAGGAACGGCTCGTCGTAGACCGCGCGCGTCGCGCACCCCGGCTCGTCGAACGGCAGCGCGACCACGATCACGTCCACGTCGCCGCGCTTGAGCGACTCGGCGAGCACGTGCGTGAAGTTCTCCTGGATGAGGAGCTGCATCGAGGGCGCGGCGCGCCGCAGGATCGGCACGAGCTTGGGCAGCAGATACGGGCCGACGGTGTAGATGGTCCCGAGCCGCAGCGCCCCGGCGAGCGGGTCGTGTCCCGCGGCAGCGAGGTCCTTGATGCGCGAGGCCTCTTCCAGCACGCGCTGCGCCTGCTCCACGATCCGTTGCCCCACCGGCGTCACCGCGACCTCGCCGGGCCCGCGCTCGAACAGCACCACGCCGAGCTCCTCCTCGAGCTTCTTGATCGCCACCGAGAGCGTGGGCTGCGACACGAAGCAGGACTCGGCGGCGCGTCCGAAGTGGCGCTCGCGCGCCACCGCGACGATGTAGCGCAGCTCGGTGAGCGTCACGTCACTTCCGCGCGAGCAGATACAGCGGAATCCCCGCCGCCATCACCGCCAGCCCGGCGAGCACCATGTCGCCGAACTTCGGCCCGAAATCCGGGTTGCGGATGTAGTCGATGCTCGCCCAGAGCATGTAGAGGCACATGGCGCAGAAGACGAGAGGGATCACGGGATAGAGCGGCGTGCGAAACGCGGGGATTTCTTCCGATCGAGCTCGAAAAACGAACAGCGTCGCCCCGGTCAGGAGAAAGAAGGTCCAGAACACCGGCGCGGTGTAGGCGACCATGGCGCTGAACCCGTCCTGCGTCACCGAGCCCGCGCCCACGAGCGCGAGCATCACCACGCCCTGGAGGATCAGCGCGTTCGCCGGCGTGCTGCCGCTCTCGCGCCAGATGCCGAGGCGCGTGAACATCGCGAAATCCCGCCCGAGCGCGTAGGTGGTGCGCGCGCCGGTGAACACCGCCGCGTTCATCGTGGTGAGCGCCGAGACGCACACCACGAGCGCGATCAGCACCGCGCCCTTTTCGCCCGCTACCAGGCGCATCAGGTCCGCGGCCACCGCCTTCGAGTCGCGCATCCCGCCGAGACCCAGCGCCGAGAGGTAGGCCCAGTTGACCAGAAGGTAGAGCGCGGTCACCGCCACGATGCCGGCCACCAGGATCCGCATCATGTTGCGCCGCGCCTCCCTCACCTCGCCCGCGAGGTACGCGGCCTCGTTCCAGCCGCCGTAGGTGAACAGCACGAAGATCATCGCGAGGCCGAAAGCGCCGCCGCCCGAGCCGGGCGGCGCAGGCCTGGGGCTTCCCCCGGCTACGAGGGCGCCCAGCGCGAGCAGCACGAGCGAGGCGACGAGCGCGATCTCCATCGCCTTCTGGAGCGTTTTCGACTGCGTCGTCCCGGCGAGGTTGAGCGCGGTGAGCGCAACGACGCCGATCGCGGCGTAGATCGCCGAGCTCTTCTCGCCCAGGCGCACGATCTCGGAGGCGTAGTCGCCGAACGCGAACGCCACCGCGACGATGGCTCCGGTCTGGATCACCGTCATGCGCGACCAGGCGAACAGGAACGCCGCGCCGCGCCCGAGGCCCCGCGCGAGGAACACGTACTCGCCGCCGGTCTCGGGATGGCGCGCCGAAAGCTCCGCGTACACGAGCGCGCCGCACAGCGACACCGCGCCGCCGAGCAGCCACGCGAGCAGAAACCCGGGCGCACCCGAGGTGTTGCCCGCGACCATCGAGGGCAGCTTGAAGATGCCCACGCCGATCACCATCCCCACGGTGAGGAAGATGCCGTCCGGGACGGAGAGAAGCGTCTGGGGCCGGGAAGCTACGGCCGGCGGGTCGCGGTCCATGGGAGTTTCCTGTTGTTCTCTCCGTCGGAGATGCTCACTTCGCCTTCGATGCGCGCGCCCGAGAGCTTACCCCGAAACAGATGGTTCCAAGCCCTGCCGCCGACCGTGCCGGTCAGCGCGATCCGGATGTCCTCGCCGCGCAGGCGCGCGCCGCGCACCGCGAGCTCCCGCCCGCCCGCGCTCGCCGCGACCTCCAGCACCTGGTAGCGCTGCGCGATCGTAAAGCGCCACCCGCCGCCGTGATCGGGAATCTCGGCGACCCAGGTGCCGCGCGCGTCCGCGGGCACGACCCAAAGGTGCACGCGCGACAGTCCTCCGAGCCCCACCGACTTCTCGGGCGTGCGCAGCTCGATCGTCTCGTCCGCCGGCCAGTCGCCCATGTCCCAGTCGTGCGAGACGATTCGAGTGCCGGGCTTGAGGCGCAGCAGCTTCGGCATGAGCTTCAGGTTCACCTCGGGCAGCAGGTACATCGTCACAACCGTAGCGCCGCCGAGGTCCGTTTCGTAAAAATCCCCAATCTGAAAACGGGCAAGATCGGCGACGTCTGCCGCCTTCGCATTTTCGCGCGCGCGTTCCACGAGCGACGGATCGATGTCGACGCCCATCGCGCGCGCGCCGCGCTTCGCCGCTTCGATGACGATCCGGCCGTCGCCCGAGCCGAGATCGAGCAGCGTGTCTTTCGGCCCTACGCCGGCGATGCCCAGCATCCGGTCGACGACCTCATCGGGCGTGACCACGAACGGAACCGTTCCGTCGTCCCAGGCCCAGGATTGTGAGTTTGAAATGCACGGAAGGGCAACGAGTAGCGTCGCGACAAACGCTCTGACGGTCACTTCAGTCCCTCAAGGTAAAATCACGCTTCGCGCCCCGGTAGCTCAGTGGATAGAGCAGCCCCCTCCTAAGGGGCAGGTCGCACGTTCGATTCGTGTCTGGGGCGCCACTGATCAATCACTTGGGTTGCCATAACGCAGAGACTCGGGTTCGCAAGGGTAACGTAAGGACAATCGGGAGGGGCATTCATGGTGCGCACATTTTATTGCCCCTCGGTTCTTCTGGTTCGGTCCTTCTCAGGGGGGCGATATGGAAATACTTGCACTAATCGCGGTGGGGCTCCTCTTTCTGATTCTTCTTCAACTGAGAAAACAGAGCTGGTCCCAAGAAACTGGACAGGCCGGTAAGTGATAGAACTGCTCCCATT
>JBBINV010000095.1:0-8814 GCA_037443705.1 Betaproteobacteria bacterium
GAGCCGCTCGCGCTCGGCGAGCGCGCGCCCCGCGAGCTCGGCGCGCCGCTCGCGAAGCTCGAGCAGCCGCTCTCTCATCGCGGCCCCTCCATGCGCGCGCGGTCCTTGGCGAGCTCTTCGAGCGTAGCGGCGAGGAACTTCGGCCGCTCGCGCAGCCGCCGCCGCGCCACGAGCGCCGCGGCGAGCGCGGCCGCGAGATAGAGCGCTCCGAGCAGCCCCGCGGCGAGCAGCCGGTTCGTCTCCCAGGCCGCGAGCACGATCAGAACCGACAGGAACACGAGCGCCGCGCCGAGGAAGAAAGCCGAGGCGGCGCACCAGAGCAGGATCTCGATCGCGCGCAGCCACTGCTCCTCGATCTCGCCGGCGGCGAGCCGTGCTCGCGTCTCGGCGAAGCCAAGCAGCGTCCGGGCAAGCTCGCTCACCGGGCCGGGCATGAGTTTTCCCCTTGGGCGGTCCCGCCGGGCGGCGGGACCGGCCGCTAGCGGCGGCCGATCAGCACACCGAGCACGAGCCCGGCGGCGGCGGCAATGCCGACCGCCTGCCAGGGGTTCTCGCGCACGAACTGGTCCGTGGCCCTGGCCGCCTCCCGGCTCCGGTCGAGGAGCGCGCGCTCCGCCTCCACGAGCTTGACGCGCGCCGTGGCGAGCGAGGCCTGGATGCGCTCGCGCGCCGCGGCGGCCTTTTCGCCCGCCTGCGAGGCAGTGGCGCGCAGCAGCTCCTCGGCGTCGGCGATGACGACCTTCAGGTCGGCGACGAGTTTTTCCTTGGATACGTCGGTGCTCATGGATTCGCTGGTCATTGCGCGGTGTCAGAGAAGCGTGGGAGGGGAACCGAGGCTACCGAGTTTTGCGCGCGGAGGCAACCGTTTACACTCCGCCGGACCTATGGCCGCCGCGATCCCGGGCAGGGGCATCGACGCCTATCGCAATCCGCGTGTGGCCGCGATGCTGTTCCTCGGGTTCTCGGCAGGGCTGCCGTTCCTGCTCGTGTTCGCGACGCTTTCGGCGTGGCTCGCGCAGGCCGGCGTCGAGCGCGGCGCGATCGGCCTTCTCTCCTGGGTCGGCATCACCTATTCGATCAAGGTGTTCTGGGCGCCGGTGATCGACCGCCTGGAGCTTCCCGTGCTGACCCGGCGTCTCGGGCGGCGGCGCGCCTGGATGCTGCTCGCGCAGGCGAGCCTCGCTGCGGGGCTCGCGACGATGGCTTCGCTCGACCCCGCGGCGGACCTTCGCGCCGTGGTGCTCGCCGCGCTGGCGGTCGCGTTCGCTTCCGCGACGCAGGACATCTGCATCGACGCATGGCGGATCGAGGCCGCGCCGCCCGAGCAGCAGGGCGCGATGGCGGCGGCCTACCAGCTCGGCTATCGGCTGGGCCTCATCGCCGCGGGGACCGGGGCGCTGCTGCTTGCCGGGAGTTACGGCTGGCCCGCCGCGTACTCGGTGATGGCGCTCCTCGCCTGCGTAGGGATCGCGACCACGCTCGTCGTCGCCGAGCCGCAGCCCCTGGTGCCGGGGGACACCGTGCGCCAGGAGGCGCGCGTGCTCGAGTTCGTGGAGCGCAGCCACCACTGGCCGCCGCGCCTTCGCGCCGCCGCGGCGTGGTTCATCGGCGCGGTGGTGTGCCCGTTCGTGGATTTCTTCGCGCGGAACGGCCTCGCCACCGGCGCGCTGATCCTCGCCTTCATCGGGCTTTTCCGCGTCACCGACATCGCGATGGGCGTGATGGCGAACCCGTTCTACCTCGATCTCGGGTATTCGCTCGAGCAGATCGGCCTCGTCGCCAAGGGATACGGCGTCGTGATGTCGATCGCAGGCGCCGCCGCCGGCGGCTACGCGGTAGCGCGCTGGGGCACGGTGCGATCGCTCGTCGCGGGCGGCGTGCTCGTGATCGCCTCCAACCTCACGTTCGCCTCGCTCGCGTGGCTCGGCGCGCCGAGCCTTGCCGGGCTCGCGGTGGTGATCAGCTTCGACAACTTCAGCGCCGGGCTCGCCGGCACCGCGTTCATCGCCTATCTTTCCGGCCTCACCAACGCCGCGTACACGGCGACCCAGTACGCGCTCTTTTCGTCGCTTTTCACGCTGCCGGGCAAGCTGATCGCGGGTGCCTCGGGCTTCATCGCCGAGGCGCTCGGCTGGCCGCTCTTTTTCGTCTACACCTCGGCGCTCGGGGTGCCGGCGCTCGTGCTCCTCGCGCTGCTCGTGCGCCGCGTTCAGCCGCGCGCGCAGCGGTAGATGGCGACGCTTCCGAGCAGGTTGGGCGCGAAGAGCGCAGGGGCGCCGTTGCGCAGCACCTGGCGCTCAATGATCCGGATTTCCAGTCGCTTGCAGAAATCCTCGAAGTCCGAGAGCGTGCACAGATGCACGTTCGGCGTGTCGTACCAGCGGTAGGGCAGCGCCTCCGACACGGGCATGCGCCCGAGCATCACCTGCAGGCGCGACTTCCAGTGGCCGAAATTGGGAAACGACACGATCGCCTCGCGCCCGACGCGCAGCATCTCGCGCACGAGCGCCTCGGTGCGGTGGATAGCCTGCAGCGTTTCGGAAAGGATCACGCAGTCGAACGAGTGGTCGGCGAACGCGGCCAGCCCGTCCTCGAGGTCCATCTGCAGGACGTTGACGTCGTTGCGGATGCACTCGAGCACATGCGCATCGTCGATCTCGACGCCGTAGCCGGGCGCGCTCTTCTCCTTCCACAGGCGGCGCAGGAGGCTGCCGTCGCCGCAGCCGAGGTCGAGCACGCGCGCGCCCGGCGTCACCCACTGCGTGATGATGTCGGTCTCGGTCACAGCGCGATGTTCTCGAAGTAGGCGCGCAGCGCGCCGTGGTAGCGCGGGTCGTCCATGAGGAAGGCGTCGTGGCCGTGCGGTGCGTCGATCTCGAGGTAGGAGACGATGCGGCGGTTGTCGAGCAGCGCTTTCACGATCTCGCGCGAGCGCTGCGAGGCGAAGCGCCAGTCCGAGGTGAACGACACCACGAGGAAATTGGCCCGGGCGCGCGCCATCGCTCTGGCGAGGTCGCCGTCGTACTCGGCCGCAGGGTCGTAGTAGTCGAGCGCCTTGGTGATGCGAAGATAGGTGTTGGCGTCGAAATACGCGGCGAACTTGTCGCCCTGGTACCGGAGGTACGATTCGATCTCGAAATCGATGTCGAAATCGAACCCGGGCGCGGTCTTTCCCCTCAGCATCCGGCCGAACTTCTCCATCATCGCGTCGTCCGACAGGTACGTGATGTGCCCGATCATGCGCGCGATCCGAAGTCCCCGCCGCGGGACCACGCCTTTTTCGTAGTAGTGCCCGCCGTGGAAGTCGGGGTCGGTCATGATCGCCTGGCGCGCGACCTCGTTGAACGCGATGTTCTGCGCCGAGAGCCGCGGCGTGGCTGCGATCACGATCGAGTGGCGCACGCGCCCGGGGTACGAAAGCGCCCACTGCAGCGCCTGCATCGCGCCCAGGCTCCCGCCGATCACCGCGGCGAAGCGCTCGATGCCGAGGAAATCCGCGAGCCGCGCCTGCGCGGCGACCCAGTCCTCGACGGTGACCACGGGAAAATCGGCGCCCCAGGGCCTGCCGGTCGCCGGATTGATCGAGGTGGGCCCGGTCGAGCCGAAGCAGCTGCCGATGTAGTTGTTGCCGACGACGAAGAAGCGGTTCGTGTCGAGGGGCTTCCCCGGTCCGACCAGGTTGTCCCACCAGCCCACGTTGGCGGGCTCGCCGGGGTAGATCCCGGCCACGTGGTGCGACGCGTTCAGCGCGTGGCACACCAGCACCGCGTTCGAGCGCGCGCCATTCAGCGTCCCGTAGGTTTCGTACGCGATCTCGAACTCGGGCAGCACTGCGCCGCTCTTCAGCTTCAGCGGCTCGGCAAATCCGGCCTTCTTCGCCTCTACGATCACTTCGGTCCCGAATTGAAAAAGCCCGTTCAGCTTGCGCAGAAACGGGCCATCGGACCGGTCTCTTTAGCGGTATTTTTAGAGCGCCCGCAAGCTGAACATCAAATCGGCGCTGAGCGGGACCTTACCGTTGCGCCCCCCCGGTGTCAATCAAGGGACACCCGGAGGCCGGGCCGTAGGTTTCCCGAGAGGATCAGGGAGCTCTGGCCGCTCCGAGCGCGATCAGCGCCTCGATCTCCGCTTCCGCGTAGCCGGCCTCGCGCAGCACCTCGCGCGTGTGCTCGCCCAGGCGCGGGGCGTGGCTGCGGTAGCCGGGGTCTGACTCGGACCATTCGGAGGGCACGGCCATCGACTTCAGGCGCCCTTCGCTCGGGTGCTCCACCGTCTTGAAATACCCGATCGCCGCGAGATGCGGGTCGGCCATGATGTCGGCGAGGCTGTTCATGCGCTGCACCGGGATGTCCGCGCCCTCGAGCGCCTCGATCCACTCGGCGGTGGTGCGCTTCCTCATCTCGCCGGCGACCAGCCCGTAGACCGCGTCGTAGTGCCGGCTGCGCGCTTCCTGCGTGGCGAACCGCGGGTCGGCCGCGAGCTCGGGCCGGCGGATCAGCGAGAAGAACGCGCGCCACTGCTTGTCGTTGTAGACGAGCACGCACACGTAGCCGTCCTTCGTCTCGTAGGGCCGGCGCCCGCTGGCAAGCAGCCGTCCGTAGCCCGGCTCTCCGAGTTGCGGTTCGAAGGTGTAGCCGCCCAGATGCTCGCCCAGCACCGTCTGGAGCAGGCATTCGAACATCGGGACGTCGATTCGCTGCCCGCGGCCGCTTTTCTCGCGCCAGTAAAGCGCCGCGCACACCGCGTTGACCACGTGAAGGCCGACCGACCTGTCGGCCATGGTGGCCGGGACGTAGCGCGGAGTCTCGGCGCCGGATTCCTTGAGCAGCCACGGCAGCCCCGCCGCGCCCTGGATCAGGTCGTCGTAGGCGGCCTTCGCCGCATAGGGCCCGCGCTGGCTGTAGCCGAAGGCGCCCACGTAGAGGATCTTCGGGTTCACCGCGCGCACATCCTCGTAGCCGAGCCCGAGGCGCGCCATCGCCTTCGGCCGGATGTTGTAGACGAAAACGTCCGAGCGGCGCGCGAGCGCGAGACACGCCTGCCGCCCTTGCTCGCGCTTCAGGTCCAGCACGATGGCGCGCTTGTTGCGGTTGGCATTCAGAAAGATGTGGCCCATGCCCGGCGAGCGCATCGGCGCTGCATGGCGCATGACGTCGCCCTCGGGCGGCTCGACCTTCACCACGTCCGCGCCGAAGTCGGCGAGGATCTGGGTCGCGTAGGGCCCCATCACCACGGTGGTGAGGTCGAGGACGCGCACGCCGTCGAGGGGGCCGGCCATGGGTGTGCGTCAGGCGTTCAGCTTCGCGAGCAGCTCGCGCGTCTTCGCCGGGTCGGCGGAGCGCAGCACGCGCTGCACGAGCGCCTGCGTGTCCGCGATGCTCGTCTTCAGAACCCGTTCCTTGATCGCGAGCAGCTGCGCCGGGTGCATCGAGAAGTTCCGCAGGCCCATGCCGAGCAGAAGGCGCGTGAGCTGCGGATCTCCTGCCATCTCGCCGCACACCGCAATCGGAACGCCGCCGCGGCTCGCGGTCTGGATCGTATGCGCCACGAGCTGCAGCACCGCCGGGTGCAGGGGGTCGTACAGGTGCGCCACGGCGTCGTCGGTGCGGTCGATCGCGAGCGTGTACTGGATGAGGTCGTTGGTGCCGAGCGAAAGGAAATCGAGCCGCTTCATGAAGATCGGCAGCGCGAGCGCGGCCGCCGGGATCTCGATCATGCCACCGACCTGCACCGTGGGGTTGTACGGCACCTCGCGCTCGCGCAGCTGCTGCTTGGCTTGCCTCAGGAGCGCGAGCGCCTGCTCGATCTCCTGCGCGTGCGCCAGCATCGGGAGCAGGATGCGCACGCGCCCGTGCTGCGAGGCGCGCAGGATCGCGCGCAGCTGCGCGAGAAACATCTGCGGCTCGGAAAGGCAGTAGCGGATCGCGCGGAGCCCGAGCGCCGGGTTCGGCATCACCGCGGGCCCGTCGCCCGAGAGTCCCTTGTCGGCGCCCACGTCGAGCGTGCGGATCACCACGGGCTTGCCGTCCATGGCGCGCGCCACCTCGCGGTAGGCCTCGTACTGCTCGTCCTCCGAGGGCAGATCCTTGCGGTTCATGAACAGGAACTCGGTGCGGAAAAGGCCGATCCCCTGCGCGCCCGACTCGCGGACTTCGGCCATGTCCTGCGGCAGCTCGATGTTGGCGAAGAGCTCGACCTTCGCGCCGTCGATCGTGGTCGCCGGCGTCTTCTTCAGGCGCCGGAGCTTCTTTCGCTCCAGCTCGTGCTGCGACTGGCGCAGCTGGTACTCGGCGAGCACCACCGGGTCCGGGTCGACCACGAGCACGCCCTGGATGCCATCGACCACGAGGAGGTCCCCCTCGCGCACCATGGCGCGCGCATGATGCAGGCCCACGATCGCGGGGATCGCGAGGCTGCGCGCCACGATCGCGGTGTGCGAGGTGACCCCGCCGATGTCGGTGACGAAGCCGCCAAAGCGGTGGCGTTTGAACAGGATCATGTCCGCGGGCGAGAGGTCGTGCGCCACCACGATGAGCTGACGCTCGTCCGAGCCCCGGGGCTCGGCGAGCCCGTGCCCGCCGAGCAGCGCCTTCAGCACCCGCTCGACCGCCTGCTGGATGTCGCTGCGGCGCTCGCGCAGATAGGGATCTTCCATCTCCTCGAACTGCTCCACGAGCTTTTCCATCTGCTGCACCAGCGCCCATTCGGCGTTGCAGCGCCGCTCGCGGATGAGGGTCTTCGGCGCCTGCGAGAGCGACGAGTCCTCGAGGATCATTCGGTGCAGGTTGATGAAGGCGCCGAGCTCGTGCGGGGCCTCCGCCGGCACGTGCGCCTCCAGCGCGCCTAGCTCGTGCCTGGCGCGCGCGATCGCGGCGTCGAACCGGAACAGCTCCGCCTGCACCGCCTCGGGCGCGATTTCGTAGTGCGCGACCTGGAGCCTCGCGCTCGACACGAGGTGCGCGTGGCCGATGGTGATGCCGGCCGCGACGCTCGTGCCGTGCAGCACGAAGTTCATTCGGCTTCGCCGAACCGGCTCTCGATCAGGCCCAGGATCGCCGAGAGCGCGGCCTCGGCGTCCTCGCCGGCAGCCTCCACCAGCACGGAGGCGCCGCGGCCCGCCGCGAGCATCATCACTCCCATGATGCTCTTCGCGTTCACGCGGCGCCCGGCGCGCGAGATCCAGATGTCGCTGCGGAAGCCGCTCGCGAGCTGCGTGAGCTTGGCCGAAGCGCGCGCGTGCAGCCCCAGCTTGTTGACGATGGTCACCTCAGCACTTGGCATCGCGGCACCGGTCCCGGTTGATGTGTACCACGCCCTGGGTTCCGCCCGAAAGCGCACGCTCTACGGCTCCCGCGAGCGTGCCCTCGCGCCCCGAGAGCGCGCGTACCAGCATCGGCAGCGACAGCCCCGAGACGCCCTCCACGCGCCCGTCGGCGAGCAGCCGCGCGGCGACGTTGCAAGGGGTGGCGCCGAACATGTCGGCGAGCACGAGCACGCCCGCGCCCTCGTCGAGCTGCGCGATGAGCTCGCGCCCGCGCGCGAGCACCGTGTCGGGGTCGTCGTCGCGCGCCACGCCGAGGGTCGCCACCCGCGGCGGCCTCGTGCCGAGCATGACCGAGGCGGTCGCGAGCATCTCCTCGCCCGCGGCGCCGTGCGTGACGATCAGGATCCCGATCATCGGAGCCTGAGCTCCAGGGCGTCGAGGAACATGCCCGCGACGTCGAACCCCGTCTGGTCCTGGATCTCGCGAAAGCACGTCGGGCTCGTGACGTTGACTTCGGTGAGCCACTCGCCGATCACGTCCAGGCCCACCAGGAGCAGCCCGCGGCCGGCAAGCAGGGGCCCCACCGACTCGGCGATCTCGCGGTCCCGCGCCGAGAGCGGCTGCGCGACGCCCCGGCCCCCCGCGGCGAGGTTGCCGCGCGACTCGCCGGGCTTCGGGATGCGCGCAAGGCAATGCGGCACGGGCTTGCCGTCGATCAGCAGAATCCGCTTGTCGCCGTCGCGGATTTCGGGAATGTAGCGCTGGAGCATCACCGAGCGCCCGCCCCCTTGCGCCATGATCTCCACGATCACGTTGCGGTTCGGGTCTCCATCGCGCACCCGGAAGATGTTCTCGCCGCCCATCACGTCCAGGCGCTTCACCACCACGTCGCGCTGCTCGTCGATGAAGGCGTGCAGCCGCGCGGGATCGCGCGAGACCAGCGTCGGGGCGACGAAGCGCGGAAACTCCGCGATCGCGAGCTTCTCGTTGTGATCGCGCACCGCGCCGGGGGCGTTGTAGACCCGCGCGCCCGCGCGCTCGGCGGCCGAAAGCAGCCACGTGCTCGTCACATACTCGAGGTCGAACGGCGGGTCCTTGCGCATCAGCACCGCGTCGAACGCGGCGAGCGCGCGGCGCGCGTGCTCGTGCGGCCGGTACCAGTCCTCGTCGTTGTCGGCGAGCGTGATCCGCAGCGCCTCCGCCGAGACCTCGCCGTCGCGCCAGGCGAGGCTCGCCTGCTCGCACACGAACACCGCGTGGCCGCGCGCCTGCGCGGCGCGCATCATCGCGACGCTCGTGTCCTTGTAGGCCTTGAGCTCGTCGAGCGGGTCGAGGACGAAGAGAAACTTCACTCCGCTACTTCTTGGGCGGTGCCGGCTCCTTGAGGCTGCCGCCGGACTGGTTCGCCATGAACACGATCGCGCGGGAGAGCTCGAGGTCCGAGAGCGTGGGATCGCCGCCGCGCGGCGGCATCGCGCCCTTGCCCTTCGTCGCCACCGCGAGCATGCCCTTGAGGCCGGTCTTCACGCGCGGCGCCCAGGCGGCGTTGT
>JBBINV010000096.1:0-8365 GCA_037443705.1 Betaproteobacteria bacterium
GGCGCGCGCGCCATATGAACGCCGGCGCGGCGATCGCTTCCGGCGAAGCGTTGGTGTTCGTTCACGCCGACACGCTGCTTCCGCCCGAGGCCGGGAGCGTCATCCTCGAGTCCCTCGAGACGCATGCCTGGGGACGCTTCGACGTGCGAATCGAAGGCCGCTCCCCGCTGCTCGGCGTGGTCGCCCGGATGATGAACCTGCGCTCGCGCCTCACCGGCATCGCGACCGGCGACCAGGCCATTTTCGTGCGGCGCGCCGACTTCGAGGGCTTTCCGGAGATCGCGCTCATGGAGGACGTCGCCTTCAGCAAGCGCATGAAGCGCGTGTCGCCGCCCGCGTGCCTGCGCGCCACGGTGCTCACCTCGGGCCGGCGCTGGGAGCGGGACGGCGTGCTGCGGACGATTCTCCTGATGGGATGGCTGCGCCTGGCGTATTTTTTCGGCGTACCCCCGGACGCGCTTGCGCGCCGCTACGCGCAGTAAAGGCGCGGTTCTCCTGGTGTTCGCCAAGGCGCCCGTGCCCGGGCGGGTGAAGACGCGCCTCGCGCCGCTGCTCGGGGCCGAAGTCGCGGCGAAACTGCACGCCCGGCTCGTCGCGCATGCGCTCCGGACCGCGCTCGCCGCGCGCATTGGGCCGGTGGAGCTGCATTGCGACCCGCATCCGCGGCATACGTACTTCGCGGCGCTTTCCCGGCGCGGCGACGTGCGGCGGCGGCGCCAGCGCGGCGCAGACCTCGGCGAGCGGATGTATCGGGCGCTGCGGTGCGCGCTTCGCGCCTACCGTGCCGCGGTGCTGATCGGCTCGGACTGCCCCGCGCTGCGGCCCGAAGACCTGCGCCGCGCAGCGCGGCTGCTCGCCGGCGGCGCGGACGCGGTGTTCGCGCCGGCCGAGGACGGCGGCTACGCGCTCATCGGCGCGAGGCGGGTGACAAGAGGGATGTTCGAAGGCATTCGCTGGGGCGAGTCCGACGTGATGGCGAAGACCCGGCGGCGGCTCCGTTCGCTCGGCCTGAGCTGGCGCGAGTTGCGTACCCTCTGGGACGTGGACCGGCCCGAGGACTACCGGCGCTTCCGGGGCGAGATCCTTCCGTGGTGACGCGCCGCTCGAGGACGCGGAGCGCCCTTGCGCTCGCCGCGCTCTGCTACGTGTGAAATGCGAAGGCGCCGGGACCTGGAACGGCGACGTCGAGCTCAGACCGCGCCCGACTTCCTGAGGAGCTCCGCGATCCGCTCGGCGATCAGGCGGTAGCCGCGCGCGTTGGGGTGGATCGGGTCGGACTTCAGGTCCCGGTTGCGCAGCACTTCGCCCACCACGCCGCCCTCGTAGGGGATCGCGAATTCCTTCGCGACCTTCGCGTAGAACCCGGGCGGGGTGACGGTGAGGCTGCGCTCGGGCGGCGCGATCAGCACCACCTCCACGCGGCGCGCGCGCGCGAGCCTCACCATCTCGCGCACGTTGCGCTCGGCCTGCGCGATCCCCGCGTTGCGCAGGAAGTCGTTGCCGCCGATGAGCAGCAGCAGCAGCCGCGGCTCGTGCTCCTCGAGCGCCGCGGGCAGGCGGGCGAGCGCCTGCGCCGTGACTTCGCCGGGAACTCCCGCGCGCACCACATTGCGCCCGATGAGCTGCGCGAGCTGCGCCGGATAGCTCTCGGCCTCGGAGGCGCCGGTGCCGTAGGTGAGGCTGTCGCCGAAGGCGAGCACGACCGCGTCGCCGGGAAGCGGCGCGAGCCTGGGCTTCGCGCCGCACGCGGCGAGCGCGAGAGCCGCGCACAAAATCAGCGGCCGAATCCCTCGCGATTGCGGGAAAGACCTCACGGATCGCCATGCTACACTTCGCCGCGAATTCCGGAGGAGGGGAAATGAAGATACGGAATGCGAAGGACTTCTGGGCCGGGCTGATGTTCGTCGCCTTCGGCCTCGCGTTCGTCCTCGTCGCGCGCAACTACCAGATGGGCAACGCGGTGCGCATGGGACCGGCGTACTTTCCGACCGTTCTCGGCGGCCTGCTCGCGATTCTCGGCGCGCTGATCCTGGCGCGCGCGTTCGTCTCGAAACTCCACGGCGAGCACACCGTCGTGCGCCTTCCCTTCAACATCGCGGACCTCGCGATCGCGGTCGTGGTGTTCGGCGCCCTCGCCTGGGGCTCGAAGGCGCTCTGGGGCAACGCCGACTACGGCATGCTCGCGGCGGCGGTTGCGCTTTCGGTGGCAGTGGTGCTGTTTCGACCCGGGGCGAAACCGCTGATGCTGATCCTCGCCGCCTGCCTCGCGTTCGCGTACCTGCTGAAGCCCCTCGGTCTGCTGCTTGCGGGCGCGGCGCTGCTCTTCGTCGGCGCGCTCGGCGGCCACGAATACAAGACCAGGGAGGTCGCGATCCTCGCGGTGTTCCTGCTGGTGTTCTCCGCGGTCGTGTTCGTGAAAGGGCTGACGCTGCCATTCCCGATCTGGCCGGACGCGCTCGAGCCCTACGTCCCGTCGTTCCTGAAATAGGGCGCGCGAATGGAGATTTTCGGCGGCCTGCTCATCGGATTCATCGAGGTCTTCAAGCTCAAGAGCCTGACGCTCGGCGGGCTGGCCGTCACGCTCCCGTTCAACGTGATCATGTGCCTGATCGGGGTGATCCTCGGCACCCTGATCGGCGTCCTGCCGGGCGTAGGCCCCGTGGCGACCATCGCGATGCTGCTCCCGATCACGTTCAACCTGGACCCCATCGGCGCGCTCATCATGCTCGCCGGGATCTACTACGGCGCGCAGTACGGCGGCTCGACCACCGCGATCCTGGTGAACCTGCCCGGGGAGGCGTCCTCGGTGGTCACGTGCCTGGACGGCTACCAGATGGCGCGTCAGGGGCGCGCCGGCCCGGCGCTCGCGACCGCGGCGATCGGCTCCTTCTTCGCCGGCTGCGTCTCGACGCTGGTGGTCGCGATGTTCGCGCCGCCGCTCGCGGAGGTCGCGCTCAAGTTCGGTCCCGCCGAGTATTTCTCGCTTATGGTGCTGGGGCTGGTGGCGGCGGTGGTGCTCGCGCACGGGTCCCTGGTCAAGGCGATCGCGATGGTGATCCTGGGGCTGCTCCTGGGGCTCGTAGGCACCGACGTCAACTCGGGCGTGCTGCGCTACACCTTCGGCATCGCCGAGCTCGCCGACGGCATCGGCTTCGTCACCGTGGCGATGGGCATGTTCGGGCTCGCCGAGATCATCGGCAATCTCGAGCACACCGGCACGCGCGAGATCTTCACCAAGAAGATCGAGAACCTTTGGCCCACGAAGGAGGACTGGAAGCGCCTCTGGGCGCCCGTCATCCGCGGGACCGCGCTCGGCTCGGCGCTCGGGATCCTGCCTGGCGGCGGCGCGCTGCTCGCCTCCTTCGGCGCCTATACGCTCGAGAAGAAGGTCTCGCGCTACGCCAAGGAGTTCGGGTCTGGCGCGATCGAGGGTGTCGCCGCGCCGGAGTCGGCCAACAACGCGGGCGCGCAGACCTCGTTCATCCCGCTCCTCACCCTCGGCATCCCCTCGAACGCGGTGATGGCGCTCATGATCGGCGCGATGATGATCCAGGGCATCGCCCCGGGACCGCAGGTGATGACCGAGCGCCCGCAGCTCTTCTGGGGAATGATCGCCTCGATGTGGGTCGGGAACCTGATGCTGGTGGTGCTGAACCTTCCGCTCATCGGCATGTGGATCAGGCTCCTCACGGTGCCCTACCGGCTGCTCTATCCCTCGATCCTGATCTTCATGGCGATCGGCGTGTTCAGCCTGTCGAACAACCCGTTCGACGTGCTGCTGATGGCGCTGTTCGGCTTCCTCGGCTACGTCTGCGTCAAGCTCGAGTGCGAGCCGGCGCCGATGATCCTCGGGTTCATCCTGGGGCCCCTCATGGAGGAGAACCTGCGGCGCGCGATGCTGCTCTCGCGCGGCGACCCGACCGTGTTCGTCGACCCGGTGAACAAGCCGATCTCGTTCGGGTTCCTGGTCGCGGCGGCGATCCTGCTCGCGATCATCGCGCTGCCCAACATCCGCAGGAAGCGCGAGGAAGTGTTCGTAGAGGAAACATGAGGCGGCTGCTCGTTCTTGCAGCGCTGCTCGGCGCGGCGGCCGCGGCGCCGGCGCAGACCTGGCCGCAGAAGCCGGTGCGCCTTGTGGCGCCGTACCCGCCCGGCGGGCCGATCGACATCAGCGCGCGGCTGCTCGCGCCGCGGCTCCAGGAGGCGCTCGGCCAGCCGGTGGTGGTCGAGAACAAGCCCGGCGCCGGCGGCAACATCGGCGCGGACTTCGTGGCGAAGAGCGCGCCCGACGGGCACACGCTCGTAATCGGCGCGATCGCGACCCACGCGATCAATCCCTGGCTCTACGCGAAGATGCCGTACGATCCGCTGAAGGATTTCCGGCACGTTGCGCTGATCGTCCAGGTTCCGAACGTGCTCGTGGTGAACAACGACCTGCCCGCGAACAGCGTTCGGGATCTGATCGCCCTCGCGAAATCGAGGCCCGGAAAGCTCGACTTCGCCTCGGGCTCGACCGGATCGACCGGCCATCTCGCCGGCGAGATGTTCAAGCTCATGACCGGCACGTACCTGGTGCACATTCCCTACAAGGGCGCGGCGCCCGCGGTCGCCGACCTGATGGCGGGGCGCGTGCACCTCATGTTCGACAACCTCGCGAGCGCGCTCCCGAACGTGAAGGCCGGCAAGGTGCGCGCGCTCGCGGTCACGACGAAGAAACGCTCCTCCTTCCTTCCCGAGCTGCCCACGCTGGACGAATCGGGCCTGAAGGGGTTCGACATGACGACCTGGTGGGGCGTGATGGCGCCCGCGAAAACCCCTCAGGCCGTCGTGGCGCGGCTCAATGCGGAGATTTTCAAGGCCTTGGACCTTCCCGACGTTAAAGATCGCCTGCGTGCGATGGGCTCGGAAACGCCTTCGGTGCGCACCCCCGACGCTTTCACTGCCTTCGTCGCATCGGAACTGAAGACCTACGGCGAGCTTGTCCGGCGCTCGGGGGCCAAGGGCGACTGATTGCTGCGCCGCAGCGATCGGCCTTTAGGGGTGCCGGCGCCAGATTCACAAGGTTGTGAGCCGGCTACGTCGCGTCGTCGGGCGCGCGACCTTCGCGCTTCACCGACGATTTCGTCTTCTTTCGAACCGCAGCTTTCGCCTGCTCGAGCAGTCTGACCGCGTCGCGCGTCGCTTCCTCCACGTGCTTGGCGGTGACGATGTCGAGCCCCTCGTACTGCTCCTGATGCCGCAGCTGGCGATATCCGTCCAGCGTCCGGACTTCGACGGTCGTGCAGCCAAGCGTGTGCGCCAGCGTCTGGATTGCGATCTGCTGATGACCTGCAGCGGTCGTCGGCCGATAACCATGATCCCGGAGCATCGCGATCGCGACCTTCAGGACTGCGTCGTAAGCGCACTTGAAGCGCGTTTCGAGCGAGTTGCGGTTGTTTCTCGCATCTGCGAGCATGCGCTCGCTCGATGCGATCAGATTCGCGACGTCACTTGCGACGGCGGGCGCGTCGTGCAGCGAGCCGATCTTGACCAGGTTTTTCAAGTTCTCGGAGCTCACGCGGCTTTCCCTTGAGGAACAGTTTGGGTCCGGCGGACACCGTGCGTACGAACGTGCTGGCCGCCGAGAGCTTTGCACGCCATTCGGCCTCGGTATACGCGATCGCATTTACCTTGCGGGCCAGGTCGCGCTCCGGACCGAGCAGCGCTTCCGTCAACTGCCCCGCTGATACGTTTCCGATCACCAGGACGTCGACGTCGCTCTCCGGGCGATCGGTTCCCGCGGCTACGGAGCCGTACACGAAAGCGACGCGGATGCGACTGGAGAGCGGCGCCAATGCCTGCCGGAGCACATCCCCAAGCCCGACCGTCTTGGTGAGGATCGAGCGCAGCTCGCCAAAAATCTGATGCGAGGCGTTTGCGCGATAGAAGACCTGCTTTCCCATCTTCGTACGCTCCACCAGACCGTGCCGCAGCAGTCCGGCCAGCTCTCGATGCGCCGTTCCCGGACTTACGCCCGACACTCGCGCGAGCTCCTGCAGATGGAGCGAAGAGCCGGATCTGCAAAACAAAGGCGCGAGAAGCGCCGCGCGTGTCTTGCCGAGGAGATAAGGAATCAGCATGGTGTTGTCAAAACGACGACAAATGTAGTCAATTTGACAACGATGCGCAAGTCCGCCACGTCGCCGCGCGGCGGATACGTCTGAACTAAACCACCGCGATCGTCTGCACCTCGATCAGGAACTGCTCCTGCACCAGGCGATCGATGATGAGGAGCGTGTTCGGCGGGTATTTGCCGTCCGGGAACATCCGCGGGAACTCGCGCTGGCGCCAGGCCATGAATTTCGGGATGTCCTGGGAATGGACGAGGTAGGTGGTGAACTGCACCACGTTCGCCCAGCCCGCGCCGGCCGACTTGAGCGCCGTCTCGATCTGCGCGAACGCGCCGGTGCACTGCGCGTCGAAGTCGGCCCCCGGCGCGAGCATGCCCGCGATGTAGAGCGTCTCGGAGGCGTTGCGCACGCGCGCCATGTGCGAATACTGGCCGAGGGGCTTGCCGAGCGCCTCGACGTTCTCGATCCGGATTTCGGCCATGCGGGTCTCCTTCGGTTTCGTCAATGGCGCGGGTGCCGGCGCGCGGCGATCTGCGCCTTCACCGTCGAGGCGAGCGTGCCGCGCTCCACGGGCTTCACGAGGTACGCGTTCGCCCCGGCGGCGAGGCAGCGGTCGCGCGTCTCCTTGTCCCCGAGCACCGAGACGATGATCACGGGGGTGGTCACGTTCGGCGAGGCCGCGCGGATCTCCTTCAGCACCTCGTAGCCGCCGATGCCCGGCATCATCAGGTCGAGCAGGATCGCATCGTAGGCGTAGTTGCCCGCGAGCCGCAGCGCCTGCTCGCAGGTGCCGGCGAGCTGCACCTCGACCTTGAGATCGACGCTGAGCAGGCGCGCGAGCAGCAGCCGCGTCGCCTCCTCGTCGTCCACGATCAGCACGCGGTGGCGCGCGACCGCGCCCTCGGCCCTCGCCCTCGCGGTCATCGCGCCGCCGCCATCTGGTCGGCGAGGTCCCGGAAGTCGGCCGCGTTCACGTCGAACGCGCGCTCGGGCTTGAGGTCCGGCCGCGCCTTGGGTCCGAACTCGAGCGCCCGCGCGACGAACGCGGTGGCGAGCCCGCAGGCCTTGGCCGCGAACAGGTCGTCCTTGTGCGCGGCGACCATCATCACCTCGTGCGGCGCGAGCCCGAGCAGCTTCGCGGCGCCGGTATAGGCCTCGGGATCGGGCTTGTAATGCCGGAACAGCTCCGCCGAGAGCACGCAGTCCCACGGCAGGCGGGCGTGCTTCGCCATGTCGACGAGGAGCCCGACGTTGCCGTTCGAGAGCGTTCCGATCACGTAGCCGCGCTTCAGGCGCGCAAGCCCCTGGCGCGCATCGGGCCAGGGCCGGAGCCGGTGCCAGGCGCGGTTGAGCTGCGCGATCTCTTCCTCCGCGAGCCCGTCGATCCCGAACTGCCGCAGCAGGTCCTCGAGGATCATGCGGTGCAGCTGGTCGATCGTGGTCCAGGGCAGCTCGCCCGCGCGCACGCGCGCCATCGCCGGGCGGTAGCCGGCGCGCCAGGCGTCCGCGAACGCCGCCCAGTTCACGCGCAGCTTCTTCGCGCGCCCGAGCGCGCGGCCCTCACGGATGATCGAGCCGCGCCAGTCGACGACGGTCCCGAAGACGTCGAACAGCAGCGCTTTTACGGCGGGCGGTTTGGGCCGCATTCCTTGTTCTCGCCGGGGAAGAACGGTGTGGCTATTGTAGCCGCGCGCTACCAGTACTTGACGCAGGGCCCGGAGTACAGCACCGGGCCGGTCGGCTGCCCGGTGGGCGAGCCGCCGGCGGGCTCGAGGCTCACCGCGAGCGCCGGCACCTCGGCGAGCGACTGGTCGGCCGCGGCGACCATCTTGAGCATGGTCTTGCCCTCGCGCTGCACGACACCGAGCGAGCGCGGCGCGCCGGAAGCGGGCAGCGCCCAGAGCTCCAGGCTCCTGTCCGGGACGTGGATCGCCGGGTCGAGCGTCTTCACCCAGAGCTGGTCGGACTTGCGGCCGGCCGAGACGACGATCATCGGCTTGCGCGTCTTCGGATCGGAGAGCACCGCGAGGTACGAGGCCGGGATCTCGTTGGCGGGCACGCGGATCACGACCGGAGGCAGCGGCGGCTCGGGCGCCTGCGGCTGCACGATCGCGATCGCGGCGAGGAGCGCCGCCGCCATGCCGCCCGCGACGAGCCCGAGTTTGCGCCAGAAGGCGAGGTTTTCCCAGAGTCCGGCGCGCGCGCGCCGCTGCCCGCCGACGCGCGCCTCGATCGCGCGCCACACGCGCTCCGGC
>JBBINV010000097.1:0-8112 GCA_037443705.1 Betaproteobacteria bacterium
GCGCCCGCGGCGCCGAACTCCACGCGCCCCACCGGCTGGATGCGCGCCGCGATCGCCTCGGGCTTCATCGCCGCGGCGTCGGCGTGCGGCCGGTTCACGATGAGCTGGATCAGCATCACGATGCCGAGCACCGGAACGACGAACGCGAGCAGCACCACAACGACGAGCTGCTTCGGTGTCTTGATGAAGGAGGCGTGCTCGTCCGTCGTGCTCATGCGGTAATCCTTTGGGGCGTCAGGAAAAATCGCATTTTACAGGGGAACGGCGCGCGTGGACGCGGCGCTCGAAAACCGCTATCCTTCGCATCCCTTTTCGGCGCCCGTAGCTCAGCGGATCAGAGTATTGGCCTCCGAAGCCAAGGGTCGTGGGTTCGAATCCCGCCGGGCGCGCCACAGACTTTGCCATCCCTACCGTAATCGAGGAGCCTCATCCATGCTGAAACGAATCCTCTTCGCGCTGCTCGCCGTCTTTGCCGGCACCGCGGCCGCGCAGTACCCCGCGAAGCCCGTCTCGATGCTCGTTCCCTACGCGGCGGGCGGGCCGACCGACACCGTGGCGCGCGTGGTCGCGCAGGTGATGGGCAAGCCGCTCGGGCAGACCGTGCTCGTGGAGAACCGGCCGAGCGCGGGCGGGATCCTCGCGCCCGAGGCGGTGAAGAACGCCAGGCCCGACGGCTACACCATCCTCATCCACCACATCGGCATGGCGACCACGCCGGCGCTGTACCGGCAGCTCCGGTTCAACCCGCTCACCGACTACGAGTACATCGGCCTCATCAACGACGTGCCGATGACCCTCATCGCGCGCCAGAACTTTCCGGCGAAAGATTTCAAGGAGTTCCTCGCCTACGTGAAAGCCAACAAGGCGAAGGTCACCTACGCCAATGCCGGCATCGGCGCGGCCTCGCACCTGTGCGGGATGCTGTTCATGAGCGCGATCCAGACCGACGTTCTCACCGTGCCCTACAAAGGCACGGCGCCGGCGATGAACGACCTGCTCGGCGGCACGGTCGACTTCATGTGCGACCAGACCACCAACACCACCAGCCAGATCAAGAGCGGCAAGGTGAAAGTGTACGCGGTGACCTCTAAGAAGCGGGTGTCGTCGCTGCCGGACGTTCCCACCCTCGACGAGCTCGGCCTCAAGGGCTTCGAGATCGGCATCTGGCACGCGCTCTACGCGCCGAAAGGCACGCCCAAGCCGGTGATCGACAAGCTATCGTCGGCGCTCCAGGAGGCGGTCAAGGACGCGACCGTCAACAAGCGCTTCGCCGAGCTCGGCGCTACGGCCTATCCCGCCGACAAGGCGACCCCCGCGGCACTCCAGGCGCACCTGAAGGCCGAGATCGACAAGTGGGGGCCGGTGATCAGGAAGGCGGGCGTGTACGCCGACTGAAGGAGCCCGCTTGAGCGCGCACGCGATCAGCCGCTTCCCCGTCCCGGAGCTGAAGGACCTTCCGGAGGACATCCGCGCGCGCATCCTCGCGGTGCAGGAGAAGGCGGGCTTCGTGCCGAACGTGTTCCTCGCGCTCGCGCACCGGCCGGCCGAGTGGCGCGCGTTCGTCGCGTATCACGACGCGCTCATGGAAAAGGAGGTGGGCGGGGCGGTCACCCTCACCAAGGCCGATCGCGAGATGATCGTGGTCGCGACCTCGGGGGCGAACCACTGCCAGTACTGCGTGGTCGCGCACGGGGCGATCCTGCGCGTGCGCGCGAAAAACCCGCTCATCGCCGACCAGGTGGCGGTCAACTACCGCAAGGCCGACATCACCCCGCGCCAGCGCGCGATGCTCGATCTCGCGATGAAGGTCGCGCTCGACTCGGCGTCGATCGAGGACGCCGACCTCACGGCGCTTCGCGCGCACGGCTTTTCGGATGAGGACATCTGGGACATCGCCGCGATCGCCGCGTTCTTCGCCCTTTCCAACCGCATGGCGAACTTCACCCGGATGCGGCCGAACGACGAGTTCTACCTGATGGGGCGGATTCCCAGGCAGAAGAAGTAGCGGTCAAGCTGTCGGCGGCCGCCGCTTCCCGTAGCCGGTCGCCGATTCGAAGGCGTGCGCGAGCTGGAGGACCCCGAAGTCGTCGCGAAAGCGGCCGATGATCTGGATGCCTACCGGAAGGGGAGGCGAGTCTTCGGTGAAGCCCGCGGGCACCGAGATCGCCGGATGTCCGGTCACGGTGATGCGGTAGCAGCTCTTCATCCAGTCGAGGTAGTTCGTCATCGGCATGCCCTCGATCTCCTTCGGCCAGAGCACGTCCGCGGGAAAGGGCGCGACCTGGTTTACGGGCGCGAGGAGGAACTCGTAGCGGCCGAGGAACTCGCGCATGCGGTGGTAGACCTGCGCGCGAAGGGTCTCGGCGTTCGCGATGCGCTCGGGCGAAAGCTTCATGCCTTCGTCGTAGTTCCACTGGACGTCGGCCTTGAAGTCGGTGCGCCGTGTTTGCATCAGCGCGTGGTGCTTCTGCACGAACGAGAGCGCTCGCAGCACGTGGAACGCCTCGTCCGCGCCGGAAAGATCGGGCTCGGCCTCTTCCACGATGCAGCCGAGCGATTCAAATGCCTTCAGGCTCGCGTCGAGCACGCGCGCCACGCGCGGCTCCACCGGCAGCCCGCCGAGGTTCCGGCTCCAGGCGATCCGGGTCTTCTTGAAGTTCCGCTTCAAGGACCTCGAAAAGACCGAACCCTTTTCGTTGAAGGCGGCCGGCGCGCGCGGGTCGGGACCGGCCATGGCGGAGAAGAGGAACGCAGCGTCGGCTGCGGTGCGCGCGATCGGGCCGATCTCGGCCATGCTCGACCAGGGGTTCTGCGCCGGGTAGTTCGGCACGCGGCCGTTCGAGGGCCGGAATCCGACCACGTTGCAGAAGTTGCCGGGGTTGCGCAGCGACGCCCCGAGGTCCGAGCCGTCGGCGAAGGGGAGCATCCCGCAGGCGACCGCCGCCGCGGCGCCGCCGGAGGAGCCGCCCGCGGTCTTCGTCGTGTCCCAGGGATTGAGCGTGGTGCCGAAGACCGCGTTGAAAGTCTGGCTGCCGGCGCCGTACTCGGGTGTGTTGGTCTTTCCGAGCGTGATCGCGCCCGCCGCCTCGAGCCGCTCCACGAGGAGATGGTTCTCGGTCGGTACGTTCTTCTCGAAAATCGGAGAACCGAACGTGGTCCGGACCCCCTTGGTCGGGATCAGGTCCTTGTAGGCAATCGGCAACCCCGCGAGCGGGCCGCGCGCACCGCGCCGGCGGTCGAGGCTTTTCGCCTTCTTCAACGCTTCGTCCGGAAGGAACGTGACGATCGCGTTGACCTTCGGGTTCACCCGCTCGACTTGCGCGATGAACGCCCTCATCGCTTCCGTGGCAGAAAGTTTCCGGGTCCGGAGCAACCGGGCGAGCGTTCGGGCGCTCGCAAAGCAGATCTCTTTCATGAACGTCACATCAGGACGATATCGAACTGCTCCTGCGAGTAGCTCGACTCGACCTGGAGCGAAATGGGCTTGCCGATGAAATCCGAGAGCATCGCGACCGACGGAGACTCCTCCTCGTGCAGGAGGTCGACCACGGATTGCGAAGCGAGCACGCGGTATTCGCGCGCGTTGAACTGGCGCGCCTCGCGCAGGATTTCGCGCAGCACCTCGTAGCACACGGTGCGCGCGGTCTTCACCTCGCCGCGGCCGCCGCAGGTGGGGCAGGGCTCGCACAGCACGTGCGCGAGCGACTCGCGCGTGCGCTTTCGCGTCATCTCCACGAGCCCGAGCGCCGTGAACCCGTTCAGGGTCATGCGCGTGCGGTCGCGCGCCAGGGCCTTTTTCAGCTCCTCGAGCACCGCGCTGCGATGCTCCTCCGACTCCATGTCGATGAAGTCCAGGATGATGATGCCGCCGAGGTTCCGCAGGCGCAGCTGCCGCGCGATCGCCTGCGCCGCCTCGAGGTTGGTCTTGAACACCGTGTCGTCGAAGTTGCGGCTGCCCACGAAGCCGCCGGTGTTGACGTCGATCGTGGTCATCGCCTCGGTCTGGTCGATGATGAGATAGCCTCCGCTCTTCAGGTCGACGCGGCGCGAGAGCGCTCTTTCGATCTCGGGCTCCACGTTGTACAGGTCGAAGAGCGGCCGCTCGCCGGTGTAGTGCGCGAGCTTCTCGAGCACCTTCGGGGTGTAGGTGCGGGCGAAGGCGGTAAGCTTCTGGTGGTTCTCGCGCGAATCGACCAGCACGCGCGCGGTGTCGCTCGAGACCATGTCGCGCAGCACGCGCTGCGCGAGCGAGAGGTCCTGGTAAAGGAGCTGCGGCGGCTTCGCGCCCAGCGACCGCTCGCGGATGTCGCCCCAGAGGTGGCGCAGGTACTCGAGGTCGGTGCGCAGCTCCTCTTCGGTCGCGCCCTCGGCGAGGGTCCTCAGGATGAAGCCGCCCTTTTCGTCGGCGGGGAGCAGATCGCGCAGCTTTGCGCGCAGCAGCTGCCGCCCGGCCTCGTCCTCGATCCGCTGCGAGATGCCGATGTGCGGATCCTGAGGCAGGTACACGAGGAGCCTTCCCGCGATCGAGATCTGCGTGGAGAGTCTCGCGCCCTTGGTGCCGATCGGGTCCTTGACCACCTGCACGAGCACCGGCTGCCCTTCGGCCAGGATGCGCTCGATCGGCTTTCCGGCCTCGCCGTTCGGCTTGCGGGGCTCCCAGATGTCGGCGACATGGAGGAACGCCGCGCGCTCCAGGCCCACTTCAATGAATGCCGACTGCATGCCGGGAAGCACGCGCGCGACGCGCCCCATGTAGATGTTGCCGACCAGCCCCCGGATCGCGGTGCGCTCGATCACGAGCTCCTGCACCTGGCCCGCGCCGATCACGGCGACCCGCGTCTCCTGCGGGGTGCAGTTAATGAGGATTTCTTCGGTCATGCGGCGCCCCGAACGCTTCCAGCAGCCGGGCGGTCTCGTAAAGCGGCAGCCCCACTATCCCGGAGTGGCTCCCGCGGATCTCGGCGATGAAGCGCGCCGCGCGGCCCTGAATGGCGTAGGCGCCCGCCTTGTCGTCGCACTCGCCGGTGGCGACGTATTCCCGGATCTCGCTGTCCGAGAGCTCGCGGAACCGGACCTCCGAAACCGAGAGCGCGGTCTCCAGTCGCTCCTCGTACTTGAGAGCCACCGCGGTGAGCACCTCGTGGCGCCGGCCCGAGAGCGCGGCGAGGATCTCGGCGGCCTCGCGCCGGTCGGCGGGCTTGGCGAAGATGCGCTCGCCGAGCGCGACTGTGGTGTCGGCGGCGAGCACCGGCGCGCGCGGCAGATTGCGCTGCAGCAGGCGCTTCCAGCCGGCCTCGGCCTTGGCGCGCGCCACGCGCAACACGTAGGCGTCCGGGCGCTCGCCCGGGCGCACGTCTTCGCTCACCTCGGGATCGGCCTGCGGCTCGGCGCGAAACAGCAGCAGGTGATATCGCACGCCAATGTGACCGAGCAACTCCCTTCGCCGCGGGCTGCGCGAGGCGAGATAGATCGAGCGATCGAGCAGGACCCCCATGGGACGGGCCAGTGTAGCAAAGCTACTCGCGGTGATAGGGATGCCCGGTGAGGAGCGAGGCGGCGCGGTAGAGCTGCTCGCAGAGCAGCACCTGCGCGAGCGCGTGCGGCAGCGTGAAGGTCGACAGCCGCAGCCGCAGCGTCGCGCGCGACTTGATCTCGTCGTCCAGGCCCTCGGGACCGCCGATCACGAACGCGGTGGGCCCCGGCGCGGCCGCCCAGCGTGCCATCAGTCGCGCGAGCTGCGCGGTGGTCAGCTCCTCGCCGCGCTCATCCAGCGCCACGACGCGCGCGCCTCGCGGCACGCGCGGCGAAAGCTCCACCGCGTAGCCGCGCGGCATTCGCCGCAGATACTCGTCGCGCGCATCGAGCGCCCAGCCGCGCAGCCTAGCGCCGAGCGCGACGAGGTGAAGCTTTGCCACGTTTCGCCGGAGCGGCGGCGCGGAACTTCACTTCCTTGCCGCCCCAGAGCTCTTCGAGGTTGTAGTAGCTGCGCACCGCCGGATGCATCACGTGCACCACGATGTCCCCGAGGTCCACGAGCACCCACTCGGCGTTGCCCTGGCCCTCGGTGCCGCGCGCGGGCTCCCCGAGCGCGCGCGCCTTTTCGCAGACGCTGTCGGCGAGCGCTTTCACCTGGCGCGTGGAATCGCCGCTCGCGATCACCACGCGCTCGAAGTAGGGCGAAAGCCGCGCGACGTTGTAGACCACGATGTCGCGGCCCTTCACGTCCTCGAGCGCCTCGACCACGGCGCGCTGCTTCTTACGGATGTCCATAGAGGCGGTGCGATTCGATGTAGCGCAGTACGGCGGCCGGCACCAGGTGCGACGCGTCCTCGCCGCGGCCGATGCGCGCGCGGATGTCGCTCGCCGAGATGTCCCGCGCTTCGAACGGGACCGGCAGAGCGCCGCTGCCCGGCACCGGCCATCCGGGGCGCACGAACACGGCGATCCGGCACAATTTCGGCAGGTCCTCCGGGCGGTGCCAGGTCCCGAGCCTGGAAAACTGGTCGGCGCCCATCAGCAGGAAGAATTTTGAGTCTGGAAGATCACGGTGAAGCGCGGCGAGCGTATCTACCGTGTAGCCCGAATGGCCCGGTGCGAGCTCGCGCTCGTCGATGAAGTATCGCTTCTCTCCGTCGAGCGCGAGCCGGAGCATCGCAACGCGGTGATGCGCTTCGGCGACCGGGGGCGTGCGGTACGGGGGAGCGCCCGTGGGAATCCACAGGATGCGATCCAGTTTCAAGTGCGCGAGCGCGGCGCGCGCCATCGCGAGGTGCGCGTTGTGAACCGGATCGAAGGTGCCGCCCAGAATCCCGATGGAACCCACTACCGGCGGATCTCTCCGTGGCCGAGCACGACGAATTTCTGCGTCGTGAGGCCCTCGAGACCCACCGGCCCGCGCGCGTGCAGCCTGTCGGTCGAGATGCCGATCTCGGCGCCGAGTCCGTACTCGTAGCCGTCGGCGAAGCGGGTCGACGCGTTCACCAGCACCGAGCTCGAGTCGACCTCGCGCAGGAACCGCTCGGCACGCGCCTTGTCCTCGGTCACGATCGCGTCGGTGTGCTGCGAGCCGTATTTCGCGATGTGCGCCATCGCCTCGTCCAGGTCCTTCACCACGCGAATCGAGACGACCGGCGCGAGCCATTCGGTGTAGTAGTCGTTGTCGGTGGCGGGAATGGCGTCGGGGACGAGACTGCGGGTCGCCGCGTCGCCGCGCATTTCGACCTTCTTGCCTCTGTATATGGAAGCAATCGGGGGCAGCACTCTCGCCGCGATGCCCTCCGCCACCAGGAGCGTCTCCATGGTGTTGCAGGTGCCGTAGCGCTGGGTCTTGGCGTTGTCGGCGATGCGCACCGCCATCGCCGGGTCGGCGCGGTCGTCGATATAGACGTGGCACACGCCCTCGAGGTGCTTGATCATCGGGATGCGCGACTCGCGCGCGAGGCGCTCGATGAGCGATTTCCCGCCTCGCGGCACGATGATGTCGACGTATTGCGTCATCGTGATCAGCTCGCCCACCGCGGCGCGGTCGGCGGTGGCGACGATCTGGACCGCGGACTCCGGCAGGCCGGCGGCCTTCAGCCCGGCCCACACGCACGCCGCGATCGCCTGGTTCGAGTGAAGCGCTTCCGAGCCCCCGCGCAGGATGCAGGCGTTGCCCGCCTTGAGGCACAGGCCCGCCGCGTCGGCAGTCACGTTCGGGCGCGACTCGTAGATGATGCCGATCACGCCGAGCGGCACGCGCATCCGGCCCACCTCGATGCCGCTCGGACGCCGCGCCAGACCGGTAATCCGGCCAACCGGATCGGGCAGCGCCGCGACGCTCTCCAGGCCCGCCGCCATCTGCTCCAGCGAATCCGGCGTGAGCGCCAGCCGGTCGACGAACGCGGCGTCGAGCCCGCCGGCGCGCGCGCTATCGACGTCGGCGCGGTTCGCTTCCAGCAGCTCCGCGGCGCGCGTGCGGATCGCTGCGGCGATCGCACGCAGCGCGCGGTCCTTCGTCTCGGTCGGCGCGAGCGCGATCTGCCGCGCGGCATCGCGCGCCGCGCGCCCGAGCTCGCGCACGTAGGCGCGGACGTCAAGCGAATTTTCGTGCGCCCCTGGCTCCATCGGGCA
>JBBINV010000098.1:0-7500 GCA_037443705.1 Betaproteobacteria bacterium
GAGCGCGCGCCCGTCGCCGAGCTGCACGGTCCAGGCGGGCCCGCCCTCGGCGCGGCGCATCATGCCGCGGCGCCAGTGCCCTTCCCCGGGCGGCGGCAGCGCACGGCCGGTCTGCGCGAGGCGGGCGCCATCCGCGCCATAAAGGGCAAGATCGCCTCTCATGCGCCGCGCCATCTTCTCGAGCGCCGACTGCTGCGCCGCGGGCGGCGCCGAAGCCTCGGGGAGCATCGACTGCGCGAGCTCGGCCGCGACCTCCGCCGGGTGGCGCGGGACCACGGACTCGACGTAGATCCACCACAGCCCCGCCGCCGCCGTGGCGAACACCACGATGCCGGCGACCACCATCAGGTAGATCTGGAGAAAAAGGCGTCTCACGCGTCCTGCGCGCGCGCGAACACGTAGCCCGCGCCGCGCACGGTGACAATGCGGCGCGGCTTGCGCGGGTCGTCCTCGATCAAAGCGCGGATGCGCGAGACGTGCACGTCGATCGAGCGGTCGAACGCCTCGAGCGGCTCGCCCTTGACCAGGTCCATGAGCTGCTCGCGCGTAAGCACGCGCCCGGGGTGCTCGGCGAAGGCGACCAGAAGCGCGAACTGGTAGCTGGTGAGGTCCTTCTCGACCCCGTCCACGCGCACGACGCGCGCGTCGCGATCGATCTCGAGTTTTCCGAATCGAAGGACGGAGGCGGGGTCGAGCCGCGTACCCCGTCTGAGTATTGCCTTCAACCTCGCCAGCAATTCCCTCGGCTCGAACGGCTTGGGAAGATAGTCGTCGGCGCCGAGCTCCAGGCCGACCACGCGGTCGGCGGGCTCGCCGCGCGCGGTGAGCATCAGGATCGGCAGGCTGCTCCGGCTGCGCACGCGGCGACAGACCTCCAGCCCGTCGATGTCGGGCAGCATCAGGTCGAGCACGAGCGCGTCGAACGGCTCGCGCGCGAGCAGCTCCATTCCGGCGGCGCCGCGCCCCGCGACCGCGACGCGGTAGCCCGCCTCGCCGAGATAGTCGCGGACCATCCCGGCGAGACGCGCGTCGTCCTCGATCAGCAGGATGCGCTGCGCCACCTCGCGAGTTTACCCGCGGCCCCAGCCGCCATGCCGGCCCCATCCGCCGTGGCGGCGGTTCCGGAAGTGCTCGGCGGCGAGCTTCCGCTGCTCGGGCGTGAGGACCTCGGCGGCATCGGCGAGCGCCTGCGTCAGGCGCTTCGAGACCGCGTCGGCCGCCGCGATCTGCTCGGCGCGCAGGCGCTCGATCGCGCCGCGGTCGATCGCGGGCGAGGACAGCAGTTCGGCGGCGCGCTTGCGCGCCTCGAACGCCTTCTCGCGCAGCGGCCGCAATTCCTTCGCCGCCGCCTTGGCGATGTCCGCGAGCTTCGTCCGCTGCTCGGGAGTCGCGTTCACTTCCACCGCGAAGTGGCTGACCATGCGCTCGATGCGCTCGTCGGTCATCCCGGAGCCCATCGGGCCGCCCATGAAGCCGCTCCCCATGGCACCGCGGCCCGGGCCGCCGTGGGCCCATGCCGTGAAACCGGTGCCGGCCGCGAGGCCGCCCACCAGGCTCGCGATCGCCGCGCGCCTGAAGAATCGCCGCTTGCTGCTGCTGAATTCCATGACTGCTCCTTTGCCGAAGTTGACCGGGGAACGCTCCCCGCGCAAGGTGCAGTCTGGGCCGGACCTGTAAGCGGGCTATCTCCGCCAGGTAAAGTATTGTGAAGGCAGCTCCACCCACCCCGCGTAGAGCACCTCCGGCCCGTAGCCGGCGCGCCGCAGCCCCGGGCGCAACCCGAGGGCGAAAAGGAGGCGTTTGAGGAGCCGCATACCCGACTTAACGGATTTCCCGCAAAAAGGTTGAGTCGAAGGATGAACACCGCGATTTTTCGTTTTCACGGAGCCCTGTCGCCCTTCCTGCCCCGGGGGGTCCGCGATGTCGCCTTTCCCTACACCTGCGCCCGGGCGGCCACGCTCAAGAACGCGATCGAGGCGCTCGGGGTGCCGCATACCGAGGCGGCGCGCATCCTGGTGAACGGCGCACCGGCGACGCTCGATCGCATCGTGCGCGAAGGCGACGCGGTGGAGGTATTTCCGTGGGACACGCAGCCGCTCGAGGATCCGCCGCGCTTTCTCGCCGATGCGCACCTCGGGGGCCTCGCGCGCTTCCTTCGCATGCTCGGCTACGACACGGCGCACGAGAATCACTATCCCGATGAACGAATAAGATCCCTTTCCGTTGTCGAGCGCAGAGTCGTCCTCACGCGCGACCGGGAGCTGCTCAAGTGCCGCGACATCTTCCTCGGCTGCTACGTGAGAGAACGGAAAGCGCAAGCGCAGCTGTGCGAGGTTGCGGCGCGCTTCGACCTCGCCGCGCGCGCGCGGCCGTTCACGCTATGCCTGCGCTGCAATCTCCCGCTTTCACCCGCGACCGATGCCGAGGTGCGCGCCTACGCGCGCCCCGAGGTGCTCGACAGGTACTCGGTGTTCGTCCGCTGCGACGGCTGCGGCCGGATCTACTGGGAGGGCTCGCACTTCGCGCGCATGCGCGCGGCCCTCGGACGAATGCTCCCCGGCTAACCCGCGCGCAGGAAAGCGCCCGGCCTGCAGGCAATGTCCGGAAAAGCTTTCAGGATGCGAGCGTCGAAGGTCACGAGCGACAGGCGACGCCGCGCGGCCAGCTCGACGAACAGCGTGTCATGGACGGCGACATTCGCAGCAACCGCGCGCGCGAGCGCACCCTGCCACAGCACCCGGGGAGACACGGAGCGGATCCTGAGCCGTGCCGCGAAATCAAGGCGCGCGTGTCCCTCTTCGCGAGCCAGAATTCCCGCGCGAACGGCCATCCAGACCGTGTTCGCGAGCTCGGCGGCCCACAGGGTCGGCGCAAGAGGTTGCGCCACGGCGCGCCAGAACCGGCGTGTTTCTTCGACGAAGGGCTCGGTACCGAGGAGGTAATAGGCGACGACGTTCGTATCTACGACCGCGTTCACCGGCCGGCGTCGATCCACCCCTCGATTTCGCGTGCCCGCGGGCGGCGCGCCTGCCGCGTCCAGGCGGCCTCGATCTGTTCAAGCAACGCGAGCCGGTCGCCGGCCACCTCCTGCAGAAGCGCCCGCACCTCCTGCTCCATGGAGCGACGATTCTCTCGCGCAAGCGTCTTGAGCGACTTTACGACCCTTGGCGGTACGTTCCGAACGGTGATCGTGGGCATGTGCCGACTCCTTGACAGCACAATGCTAGCACCAAACTACGCGCGCACGTACACCCAGCCGTGCTGCAGGCGCCGGACGATCTGCTCGAGTGCGGACGGGGCGATCTGCACGCCCGGCAGGAGCCGGACGGCGACGCCCTTCTCGCGCAGGCGCTCGATGGTCTGGTTGCAGGCCACCAGCGTGAAGCCCGGATACTCGGCGCGCAGCCTCGCGATCCGCTCCGCGAACGGCGAGGTATCGGCGCGCATCAGCTCGAGCCCGGCGCGGTTGGCGACGATCTCGATCGCCATTGCGCGCTTTTCCGTGCGCCCCGAGCGCAGCGCATCCTCGACCTCGTCGAGCGCGGCCGCGAGCGCCTCGCGGCGCGCGGAGTCCACGTGCACGACCACGCGATCGCCGCCCGCGCTCGCCACGGCGAACCGGCTCTCGGACTGAAACACCGAACTGCCGAACCAGCCCGTGACGGCGCTCGCGAGGCACAGCGCCGCGATCGCGGCCCAGCGATGCCCTGCGGCGCGCGCGCGCCGGCTCGCGGGCGGCAGCGCGCCATAGGCGCCGCGCACCAGCTCCTTGAGCGTCCGGATCTCGCACAGTCCGGCGCGAAGCCCCGGATCGGTGCGCGCCTGCTCGGCGATGCGCGCCCACTCGGCGGCGTCGAGTTCGCCGTCCACGAACGCGCCCTGCATTTCCGGGGAGACCTTCTGCGGCGGGTTCATCGCACGATCCTCACTTTCCCGGCGGCGTCGGGCACCGCATCGAGCAGGCGCTCGCGCAGCTCGGCCCGCGCACGGCACAGCCGGCTCATCACGGTGCCGATGGGCACCCCCAGAATCTCCGCGACCTCGGCGTAGCTGCAGCCCTCGAGGTCGACAAGCGACAGCACCTGGCGCTGCCCGAGCGGCAGGCGCGCGACCTCGGCGCGCACGCGCGCCGCGAGCTGCGCGCCGGCATGCGCCTCTTCGGGCGTGCCCTCGGCCACCAGGGCGCCCTCGCGCAGCGCGTCGATGTCGGCGGTCTCGCGATAGCGCCGATAGTGGTCGCGCACGCAGTTCGCAAGGATGCTGAAGAGCCAGCTTCGCAGCCGCGCCGGATCGCGCAGCTGCACCGCGCGCGAAAGCGCGCGTGTCAGCGTCTCCTGGGCGAGGTCGTCGGCCAGCGCTGCGTCGCGGCACCAGGCGTAACCGAGCCGATAGAGCGCGTCGCGGCTCGTCTCGAGCCGCTGGCGGAACTCGGCCGACGGGCCGAACAGCCCGGGGATCTTCATGCTCACGCCCGTTGTGACGCGGTAAGGTCCGGAATTATTCCATGGCCATGCCAGGGAATAAACGCGCTGCCCGGTGCGTCCCATGACCGTCCAACCCAGGAGGAGAGACGATGAAACAGGGACTTGCAGTGCTCGCCGCGGTAGCGGCGCTTTCCGGCTGCGCGGTGACCCAGGAGTCGGCGCAGTCCGAGGTGAAGAAGGTCGTGATCCAGGTGAGCGACGGCGATCCCCAGAAGTGGAACCTCGCGCTCAACAACGCGCGCAATGTCCAGGCCGATCTCGGAAAGGACAAGGTGCAGGTGGAGATCGTGGCTTACGGCCCGGGCCTCGCGATGCTGAAATCCGACTCGCCGGTCGCGGCGCGCCTCGCCCAGGCGCTCGACCAGAGCGTCGGCCTGATGGCATGCGAGAACACGATGCGCAGCACCAGGACCACGCGCGAGCACATGTACAGCGGCGTCAGCTACGTAGACGCGGGCGTCGTGCACATCATGCGGCGCCAGCGCGAAGGCTGGTCGTACGTGCGCCTGTAGACGCGGCATGAACGGGGGATAGAATTGCGCCCTCCGGCGCAATTCGTCCCTCGTGAAGCAGGAAAGCATCCCCGCCGACGCGATTCGCATCCGCGGCGCGCGGCAGAACAACCTGAAGAACCTCACGCTCGAGATCCCGGGCGGAGAGCTCGTCGTCGTCACCGGCGTTTCGGGCTCGGGCAAGTCGTCCCTGGTCTTCGACACGATCTACGCCGAAGGCCAGCGGCGCTACGTGGAAACCTTCAGCCCGTACGCGCGCCAGTTCCTCGACCGCATGGACAAGCCGCAGGTCGACGCGATCGAGGGCATCGCGCCCGCGATCGCGATCGACCAGACCAACCCGGTGCGCACCTCGCGCTCGACGGTCGGCACGATGACGGAGCTGAACGACCACCTGAAGCTCCTCTTCGCGCGCGCGGCGACGCTGTTCTGCAAGGGGTGCGGCAAACGGGTGGTACGGGACACGCCGGACTCCATCTATCGGGCTCTTCAGGAAAGGTCGGCGGAAAAGGCCAATCCGCGGCTCGTGATCACGTTCCCCGTTCCGGTCCCGAAGAATTTTTCCGAATCGGAGATCCAGCAGCTGCTCGAGCGCCAGGGCTACACGCGGGTGCACGCGCGTACCAGAGGCCTGCTCGAGGTCGTCCAGGACCGATTGCGCATCGGCTCGGCCGAGCGCGCGCGGGTGATCGAGGCGCTCGAAGCCGCATTGCGGGTCGGGCAAGGGAAAGTCAACGTCCATCCCGAGACCGGGGCGGCCTGGAAATTCTCCTCGGACCTGCACTGCCCCGATTGCGACATCCACTACGCCGAGCCCACGCCGGCGGCGTTTTCGTTCAACTCGCCGATCGGCGCCTGCGAGACCTGCCGCGGCTTCGGGCGCGTGATCGGCGTCGATTTCGGGCTGGTCGTCCCCGACGAGTCGAAGACCCTGCGCGGCGGCGCGGTCAAGCCCTGGCAGACCGCGAGCTTCAGGGAGTGCCAGGACGACCTCGTGAAGTACGCGAAGAAGCGCGGGATCGCCCTCGATGCCGCATGGAGAGATCTTTCCGCGGAACAAAAAACCTGGGTTCTGGAAGGCGAGCCGTCCTGGGAGAGCTGGAAGAAATCCTGGCCCGGCACCTGGTACGGCGTGCGGCGCTTCTTCCAGTGGCTGGAGAGCAAGGCCTACAAGATGCACATCCGGGTGCTGCTCTCGAAGTACCGCGCCTACACCGAGTGCGGCGCGTGCGGCGGCACGCGCCTGAAGCCCGACGCCATGCTTTGGAGGCTGGAAGGCCGGTCGATTCACGACCTGATGCTCCTGCCCGTCGAGCGGACGCGGGATTTCTTCGAGAAGCTCGAGTCCAGGGACGATGCCACCGGCCTGCTGCTCGGCGAGATCCGCACACGCCTGCGTTACCTGTGCGAGGTGGGCCTGGGCTACCTCACGCTCGACCGCCAGTCGCGCACCCTCTCGGGCGGCGAGGTGCAGCGGATCAACCTCACCACCGCGCTCGGCACCTCGCTCGTGAACACGCTGTTCGTGCTCGACGAGCCCTCGATCGGCCTTCACCCGCGCGACATGGGCCGCGTCATCGGCTTGATGAAGCGCCTGCGCGATGCGGGCAACTCGCTGGTCGTCGTGGAGCACGATCCGCAGATCATGTTCGCGGCCGACCGCATCCTCGACATGGGGCCGGGACCCGGCGAGCGCGGTGGCGAGGTCGTGTTCTTCGGTCCGCCGGCGGAGCTGAAGCGCGGCGCCACCTTGACGGGGGAATACCTTTCGGGCCGACGCCTGGTATCTTCGCCGCCCGTCGCCGGCCCGCCGGAGAAATTCATTCGCGTCCTGGGAGCGGCCGAGCACAACCTGAAGGGAATCGACGTCGCGATCCCGCTCGAGCGCCTGGTCTGCGTCACCGGCGTCTCCGGCTCGGGCAAGTCGACGCTCGTGCAGGACGTGCTGCACCGCGCGCTGCTGCGCGCGCGCGGGCGGCCGACCGAGGCGCCGGGGGCGCACCGGGGGCTCGAAGGCGCCGAGCAGATCGAGGACGTGGTGCTGGTGGATCAGTCGCCGATCGGCAAGACCACGCGCTCCAACCCGGCGAGCTACGTCGGCGCGTTCGACGAGATTAGGCAGCTCTTCGCAAGGAGCGACACCGCCCGGGAGCGGAATTACGCCGCCGGCACCTTCAGCTTCAATTCGGGCACGGGCCGCTGCCCGACGTGCGGCGGCAACGGCTTCGAGCACGTCGAGATGCAGTTCCTCTCCGACGTCTACCTGCGCTGCCCGGACTGCGACGGCAAGCGCTTCCGCCCGGAGGTGCTGGAGGTCGCGATACGAGGGAAACACATCGCCGATGTCCTGGAGCTCACGGTCTCCGAGGCGATGCAGTTCTTTGCCGGCCATCCGGCGATCCTCGAGCGGCTGCAGCCGCTCGCCGACGTCGGGCTCGAGTATCTCCGGCTCGGCCAGCCGGTGCCGACGCTCTCCGGCGGCGAGGCGCAGCGCCTCAAGCTCG
>JBBINV010000099.1:0-7408 GCA_037443705.1 Betaproteobacteria bacterium
GCGTAGTCGCGCGACAGGCACGACACCACCTCGTAGAAGGATCGCGACACGAGCAGCTGCCCCGGCGTGGCGAAGGCCATGACGCGCTGCGCGACGTTGATGCCGTCGCCGATGATGTTGACCTGGCCGTTCAGGTCCTTCACCAGCCGCACCGGCCCGAGGTTGATCCCCATGCGCGCCTGAAGCCGCGCGGCCGCGGCGCGAAGCGAAACCGCGGCGATCAGTGCGTCCTCGGGATCGCCGAGGAACGTGACCGCCGCGCCATCGCCGGTATCGAGGATGATGCGGTCGCGCTGCGCCACCGGCGCGAGCGCCCCGGCGAGCGCGTCGCCGAGCGCCTGCTTGAGCTGCATCTGCTCGGCGACCGTCTTCTTCGAGTATCCGGCGAGGTCGAGAAAGAGCACGCTGCAGACGAGCGTGCGGCTTGAACCCTCCACCCCCGAGCCCCGCGCTTCGTTGCGGCCCAGCGGCCGCGATGCGGCTATTGTACGCGCAGGCCCGCCGCGGGCGCGGGCTCTAGTAGAGCGAGCCCGCGAGCTTGCGGCGGTATTCGGAGACGAGATCGGGCTCGGCGGCAGCGAGATTGAAGATTGCGAGCATGCGCTTGCGCGCCTCGCCGTCGCGCCAGTTGCGGTCGCGGCGCACGATCTCGAGGAGCTGGTCCATCGCCTCGCGCCACGCGCGCCGCGCGGCCAGCGCACCCGCCAGCAGCAGGCGCGACTCGAGGTCCTCGGGGTTCGCCCGGACCTTCGCGGCGAGCTCGGGCTCGCCCCCGGCCGAGCGCGCGAACGCGAGCGACTGGCGAAGCGTCTCGACGCGCTCGTCCCAGTCGACATCGGGCCTGACCGCCGCGAGCAGCCGCTCGGCTTCATCGAACTTCTTTTCCTCGATCGCGCGCGCGGCCGCCGCGAGCTCGGGGGGCGGCAGGAGCTTGTCGATGAAGGCGCGCACCTGCCGTTCGGGCTGAGCGCCCAGGAAGTGCGCCACGGGCTTGCCGTCCCGGAAAGCCCACACGTCCGGAATTGAGCGCACGCCGAAGGCGGCGGCGATCTCCTGGTTCTCGTCCGAGTTGACCTTGGTCAACCTGAAGCGCCCGGCGTAGTCGCGCTCGAGTTTTTCCAGCACCGGGGTCAGCGCGCGGCAGGGACCGCACCACGGCGCCCAGAAATCGACCAGCACCGGGCGCGCCTTGGAGGCCTCGACGACCTCGCGTTCGAAGCTGGCGGCGTTCACGTCCATGGTGCAAGGATGGCGACGGCGATGCGATAATTCAAGCCTTTCGTTCGCCGGTACCCTCATGACCTACGTCGTCACCGAAGCCTGCATCAAGTGCAAGTACATGGATTGCGTCGAAGTCTGCCCCGTGGACTGCTTCTACGAGGGCGAGAACATGCTCGTGATCCATCCCGACGAGTGCATCGACTGCGGCGTGTGCGAGCCCGAGTGCCCGCCCAAGGCGATCGTGCCGGACTCCGACGCGCAGGCGGCGGCGTGGCTCAAGCTCAATACCGAGTACGCGGCGAAGTGGCCGAACATCACGCGCAAGGGCACCCCCCCCGCCGACGCCGACGCTCACCGCGACGAGCAGGACAAGTACCGGAAATATTTTTCCTCCGAGCCCGGCAAGGGCGCCTGATGGAACTCTGCGCCGAGGAGCGCGCGATTCTCGCGGGGACGCGCGGACCGGCGGCGAAGCGCGCGCTCGAGTACCAGATCGAGGTCGGCCGCTTCTGGGGCGCGAAGCGCTTCGTGCCCGTCACCAGCGTCCACATGATGGGCGACATCGAAGTCATGGGCGACGCCGGGCTCGAATTTCTCAGGAACGAAGCGAGGCAATCCGCGCGTTGCGTCGTTCCCGCCACCACCAACGCGCGCTGCGTTGACTTCGCGCACTGCGAGCGCCTGGGGCAGGACGCGCGCGAGGTGGCGAAGGAGCGCGAGCTGATCGCGTGCCTGCGGCGCATGGAGGTCGCCACCACCGACACCTGCATCAACTACCAGACGGTGTACCAGCCGCACCTGGGCGAGCACGTCGCCTGGGGCGACACCGGGACCGTGATCTACGCCAATTCGGTGTTCGGCGCGCGCTCCAATTTCGAGTCCGGCCCTGCCGCGCTCGCCGCCGCGCTGACGGGACGTACGCCCGAATACGGCTTTCATCTGAACGAAAACAGAAAGGGAACTTTTCTTGTGGAGCTGCGCGCTTCGCTCGATGACCTCGCCGACTGGGGAGCGGTGGGAAAGCTCGTGGGCGAAGCGCACCAGAGCTACCGGGCGGTGCCGGTGTTCCACGGCTATCGCCGCATCCCCACCGCCGACGAGCTGAAGCACCTGGGCGCGGCGCTCGCGAGCTACGGCTCGATGGGCATGTTCCATTTCGTCGGGGTGACACCGGAGGCGCGAAGCCTCGAGCAGGCGTTGGGAGGAAATGTTCCTTCGGAAATGGCCGTCATCGGAGATGACGACGTTTCTCGTGTCTATTCTTCCTGCTCCCTCGGTGACGGCGATGCGCGGCTGGTGGTCTTCTCCGGGCCGCAGCTGTCGCTGTTCGAGGTGAAGCGTCTGGCTTCCCTTTTCGAGGGCAGGAAGGTCAATGCCGGCACGACCTGCGTGCTCACCACCAATTCGGCGGTGCTCGCCCAGTCGCGCGGCCTCGGCTACGCCAGGATCCTCGAGGACGCAGGCGTGACGATCCTTCAGGGCGTGTGCTTCTACATCCTGCAGAACCTCTCGCCGATGCGCGAGTCGAACCGCTGGACGAACATGGTCTCGAACTCCGCGAAGATCGTGAACATCATCGGCGCGCACCGCTTCAACACGATCCTCAGGCGGACCGCGGACTGCGTGGAGATCGCCTGTTCCGGGGTTCTGAAGTGAATTCCATCAGGGTCGTGCGTGCCTACGGCCCGATCGTCGAAGGCGAGGCGCTGGTGTCGGAGGAGGGCTTCAGCCCGCGCTACGACCTCGACCGCTGGTCGGGCGTCATCACCCGGCCGGGCCACAAGCTCGAGGGGCAGAGCATCGCGGACAAGGTGTGCTTCTTTCCGACCGCCAAAGGGGGCATCGCGGCGGGATGGGCGTTCTACGACATCAAATGGAAGAAAATCGCGCCCAGGGCGTTCGTCTTCGGGGTGACCAACCCCGTGATGGTTCAGGGCGCCGTGTTCGCCGGCATCCCCATTACGGAAGGCTGGGAGCCGGAGCCGCGCGGGGTCGTGCGCAGCGGCGACTGGGTGCGGGTGGACCCGGGGCGCCGGGTGATCGAGATCGTGAGGAGGGCGCCATGAGCGGAATGGCGGTGCGGTGCGTTTTCTTCGCAGCGTTCCTTGCCGCCTGCGCTTCCTACGACGGCCGGGGCCTGGTTCCCGGGAAATCGACTGCCGCCGAGCTCGAGGCCACGATGGGGCGGCCGGTCGAGAAGGTCGAGGGCGCGGACGAATCGGTCTGGTGGTATTCGCGGGGGCCTTCGGGCTGGCACAGCTACGCGGTGCGCGTGGGCGGCGACGGCGTGCTGCGCGCGATCGAGCAGCGCCTGACGGTGGAGAACATCCGCAAGGTCCAGGCGGGAACCTGGACGCGAAAACAGGTGCGCGACCTGTTCGGCCCGCCGTTCGAGACTTCGTACCTCACGCTGAAGAAGCGCGAGGTCTGGGGCTATCAGCTGCTCGAGGTGGACTTCAAGTGGAACCTCTGGGTCCAGTTCTCGGAGGACGGCGTGGTGCGCGAAGTGCTGCAGATGCGTCACCCCGACATGGACCCGCCGGGCGACCCGGGAAAAGGCTGATCCGTCGCCAGCGAAAACAGACGGCGCGCGTTGGCGGCGGCTTCCGCGCCGACCTCTTCGGCAGGCCGTTCGAGCGCCTGCGCGATCCGGCGCACGATGTGCGGCAGGAACGCCGGCTCGTTGCGGCGCGCGCGCGGCTGCGGGTGCAGGTCCCGCGGCGTCAGGTAAGGCGCGTCGGTCTCGACGAGCAGCCGGTCGCGCGGAATTTCCTTCACGAGCTCCACCAGATGCCGTCCGCGGCGCTCGTCGCAGATCCAGCCGGTGATCCCGATGTAGAGCCCCTGATCCAGGTAGGCGCGAAGCTCCTCTTTCGTGCCCGTGAAACAGTGCGCAACCGCGTTTTCGATCCCGTGGTGTCTGATGATGTCGTAGAAGCGGGGATGGGCGTCGCGCGAATGAAGGAATAACGGCTTTTTCAGCTCGATTCCCAGCTCCAGCTGCGCGGCGAAGCACTTTTCCTGATCCGGGTGCGGCGAGTAGTTGCGGTTGAAGTCGAGCCCGCACTCGCCGATCGCGATCACGCGGGGATTCGCGGCGATCGCGCGCAGCGTTCCGATCGTGCCGGCGTCGCATTCGCGGGCATGGTGCGGGTGAACCCCGGCGGTCGAGTAGAACGCGTATCTTTCCGCCAGCCGCGCGGCGGCGGCGCTCTCCGCCACGCTCGTTCCGGTGACGATGATCGTTTCCACCCCGGCGGCGCGGGCGCGCCGCACGACCTCGTCGAGGTCGTCGCGGAACGCCGTGTGCGTGAGGTTGGCGCCGATGTCGACCAGCCGCATGGGGCGCGCAGTATACTCGGCCGCCATGCCGGGGTCCGAGGCTGCGCTCGAGATCGAAGCCGCCGCGGGCGGCGGGGAGCTCGCGCGCGCCACCGGTGCCTGGACCTTCGAGGGGCTGAAGGCGCGGCGCGATCGCATCCTGCGCGCGCTCGCCGAGCTCGAGCGCGCGCCGCCCGGGCGCGTCGCCTGGGACCTCACCGGAATCGCCGAGATGGACGACGCGGGCGCCGTGTGGCTCGCGCGCGCGCTGCGCGGCGCGGGCGAAGTGCGCGTCTCGCCGCAGCACCGCGAAATGCTCCAGCAGATGGGCGAAGGCCTGCTTGCGAAGGGTCCGCCGCCGGCGCGCTTCGATCCGCTCCGGGCGGTGGCGGCGATCGGGGAGGGTGCGTTCCGTTTCGTCGGACACCTGCGCGCCGGCACCGAGCTCCTCGGGCGGCTGGTGCTCGACGCGGCGCGCCTCGCGCGTCGGCCGCGCGAGGCGCCGCTGCGCGAGCTCTCGGCCGGCATCTACCGCGCGGGCGCCACCGCGCTCCCCGTGACCATGCTGGTGGGGTTCCTCGTCGGGATCGTGCTCACTTACCTTTCGGCACTGCAGCTCAAGCGTTACGGGGCCGATCTTCTCGTGATCAACATCGTCGGGGTCGGCGTGGTGCGCGAGCTCGGGCCGATGCTCGCCTCGATCATCGCCGCCGGGCGCTCCGGATCGGCGATCACGGCGCAGCTCGGCGTGATGCGGGTCACCGAGGAGATCGAGGCACTGTCCGTCATGGGGATCTCGATCACGGCGCGCCTGGTGCTGCCGAAGGTGATCGCACTTGCGGTGGCGCTGCCGCTGGTCGCCTTCTGCACCGACCTCGCCGCGATCGCGGGTGCGCTCCTCGTGTCGCGCTACACCCTCGGCATCACGCCGGCGGCATTTCTGGAAGCGCTGCCGCGCGCCGTCGAGGTGATCAACTTCTGGATCGGGATCGGGAAGTCGGCCGCGTTCGGCGTCGCGGTTGCGCTCGTCGCCTGCCACTACGGCCTGCGCGTGCTGCCGAACACCGACAGCCTCGCCGTGGGCGTCACGCGCTCGGTGGTCGCGGCGATCACCTGCGTGATCATCCTCGACGCCCTGTTCGCGGTGCTGCTTCGCAATGTCGGCTGACGGCACCGCGCACGTCGTGGAGATCGACGGCCTCGTGAACGCGGTCGGCGCGGGCCAGGTGCTGCACCGGAACCTCGAGCTTCGGGTGCGACGCGACGAGGTGATGTCGCTGGTCGGCGGTTCGGGCAGCGGCAAGACGCAGCTGCTGCGCGTGATCCTGGGGCTCTCGCGCCCGGCGGCGGGCCGGGTGCGCGTCTTCGGCGTCGCCTGGGACGACCCGAAGGCGAAGCGCGTGCGTGACACGCGCCGGCGCATGGGAGTGCTGTTCCAGAACGGGGCGCTTTACTCGGCGCTCTCGGTTTTCGAGAACGTCGCATTTCCGCTCCGGGAGCGCGGAGGGCTCGCCGAGGACGAGATCAGGGCCATCGTAAACGCGAAGCTCGCGCAGGTCGAGCTCGAGCCGCGGCACGGCTCGCTCCTGCCCGCCGACCTCTCGGGAGGGATGGTCAAGCGCGTGTCGCTCGCGCGCGCGCTCGCGCTCTCGCCCGAGCTGCTGATCCTGGACGAGCCGACCGCCGGGCTCGACCCGGACCGCGCGGCGCGCTTCGTACGCCTCATCCGGCGGCTGCGCGCGGCGCAGCGCTTCGCGGTCTTCATGGTGACGCACGACCTCGACACGCTGCACGAGCTCACCGACCGGGTGGCTGTGCTTGCCGACCGGCATATAATCGCCTGCGGCGCGCTCGAGGAGATCCGCGCGCTCGAGCACCCGTTCATCCGCAGCTTCTTCGGGGAGAAATGGAAAGCCGCGCCTACGCATTGATCACGGGGCTCTTCGTGATCGTCCTCGCCGCCGCGATCGTCGTGTGGGCGCAGTGGCTCGGCAAGGAGCCGGTCGCGCGCACGGCATACCGGGTCGCCGCCACGGTCCCGGTCACGGGGCTCAATCCCCAGGCGCAGGTGCGCTACCGCGGCATGAGCGTGGGGCGCGTGACGGGCATTGCGCTCGATCCGGGAAACGCGCGCCGTGTGCTGGTCGGTATCGAGGTCGACGACGGCGTCCCGGTGACGCGCGGCACCTACGCGCAGCTCGGCCTCGAAGGCATCACCGGAATCGCGTACGTGCACCTGCTCGACGACGGCAGGGACCCGCGGCCTCTGCCCGGGGGCGAGGCCGGTTCCGACATCCCGCTCCGGCCTTCCTTCATGGATTCGGTCGCCGACAATGCCGAAGGCCTGGTGCGAGACGCTCGCGAGCTGGTCGCGGGGCTGAACGCGTTGCTTGCGCCCGAAAACCGCAGGCGCATCGGCTCGACCCTCGCTTCGCTCGAGCGCGTGGCGCAGAACCTCGAGGCGGCTTCGCAGAAGATGCCCGGCGTGGCGGCGCGCGCCGAGGCCTGGCTCGGCGAGGACAACCGGCGTCTCGCGCGCGAGTCGCTCGAGCGCCTGAACGAAGCCGCGCGCGTGCTGCCCGGGCTCGCGCGCGAGGCGCACCAGCTCGCGCGCGACACGCGGGCGCTCGTGGACCGGATAGGCCGGTTTTCGGACGAATCGGCCGGCGCCGCCGGGAGCCTGCGCGAGGAGACGCTGCCGCGCGTGAACGCGCTCGCCGATTCGGTCGAGCGCGGCGCCGAGCGGGTCGGGCGCCTCGCGGGCGAGCTCGAGCGCCGGCCGGAGAGCCTGCTCTGGGGCCGCGGCTCGCCGCGCCCGGGGCCCGGCGAGCCGCGTCCTGCGCGTGGTGGGCCGGTTCGGCGGCAT
>JBBINV010000100.1:0-7383 GCA_037443705.1 Betaproteobacteria bacterium
GCTAAGTCATTGATTTAGCGTCGACCAACCCCGGATTCTGCGCAAGTTCGGCTAGGAGCGGGTCGCCGGGGTGACATCGAATTCCTGTTCCCGCAACAAGGCCAGGACTCCGGGGCAGTGTGAAATGCCGATGAAGACGGCAGCGCCGCCCTCCAGAAGCGAGGGCCGCATGCGCTCGGCGAGGATGGGGTCGCGCCGCTCCACGATCGGCTCGCAGTAGGTCGGAAAGGCGCCCGCGCCCGCCACCAGCCCCTCCAGATCCCCGGCAAGATAGCGCCGCACGTAGCCTTCGCAGAACCCGGACCAGTCCTCGAGCGCGAGGAACCGCACGAACCGCTCGAGCGGCACCGACTCGAGCGCGGCGAGCTGCTCGTCGATCGCTTCGAGGTACCGGACCGGCTTGCCGAGCTCGCCGGCGATGCGCGCCGCATCGCGGTCGAGCGTGTAGCTCCAGCCCTCGCGGGCGCGAAAGCGCGTCCAGATGCCGAAGAACGCGAGCCAGGGCTTGAGCGTACGCAGCTCCGCCTCGAGCCAGTCCTCCTCGCGCCCGAAGACGAGGGTCCGGATGAGCTGGGGGGCATCGAGCGGGAGCGAAGCGACGCCGAGGCGGTCGAGGATCCGGCGCCGTGCGGCGGCATCGAGCGCATCGTAGAGCGCCCCCCCGCCGCGGCCGTGACCTGCGTCGACCACCTGGCGCTCCGCACGCGAGTCGAGCGGACCTTCGAGAAGCACCGCGCGCGCCCCGCCGATGATGCGGCGAAGATCGCGCCGGAAGTGGTAAGGAAAGAAGTGGGCAGTCCCCGCGAGCAGCGAGCGGCTTCGGCCGCGCGAAACCTCCCACAGCATGCGGAGGTCCCTGCCCTTCGAAAACGCGCGGACGATCCGATCCAGCATCCGCGGGGATGATAGACCCGGCGGGCCCCCGCCCGCCGGGCCCGGGACGTCACGAAATCGTCGGCAGCGGGAAGATGATTCCGCCGAAAATCAGGTAGGCGAGGATCAGCGTCCAGACGACGTTGAACAGCTGCGCCGCGACGAACGCGAACGCCGGGCGTCCGCCCTCCATCGTCACCAGGTCGGTGAACTTGGTCTCCAGGCCGATGCACACGAACGCGAGCGCGAACCACCAGGTGCGGAATTCCGCGAGCACCCCCTTGGTGCCGTTCACCATGTCGTTCGGCAGCAGGAACGAGAACACCGCCGAGGCGACGATGAAGCCGAGCACGAATTTCGGGAAGCGCTCCCAGATGATCGCCGGGCTCGGCTTCTCGCCGGTCTTGGCGGTGCCCTTCACCGTCCACCACACCACCAGAATGAACGCGGCGACGCCGATCAGCGCGTTCTGCGCGAACTTCACGATCACGCCGACCTTCATCGCGGTGTCGCTGATGAGCGCGCCCGCAGCCACCACCGTGGCGCTCGTGTCGAGCGTGCCGCCGAGCCACGCGCCGCCCACCATTTCCGGGATGCCGAAGCTCTTGACGATCCAGGGCATCACCACCATCATCGGCACCGCCACGATCAGCACGAGCGAGGTGACGTAGGAAAGCTTCTTCTTGTCGCCCGCGATCGCGCCGCAGGTGGCGATGGCCGCCGAGACGCCGCAGATCGCAACCGACGAGGAGAGCATCGCGGCGAAGTCGTCGTCGACCTTCAGCTTTCTCGCCAGCCAGAAGCAGAAGTACCAGACCACGAACACCACCAGGATCGCCTGCAGGATCCCGAGCGCGCCGTAGGTGAGGATCTCGAGGAGCAGCAGCGCCGCGCCCAGCACCACGAGACCGGTCTTGATGTAGTACTCGGTCTGGACCGCGGGCTTGAGCCAATTCGGCGTGCCGATCGTGTTGCTGATCAGCAGCCCCAGCACCAGGGCGAAGATCACGTACTCGATCCCGAACTCGACGAAAAAGCCGTTGCCGGCGAGAAAACGGGCGAGCCACGCGATCGCGTACACCACCACGAAGCCGACGAGAAAGCTCGGCGTGACGCGCCCGGCGATCAGCCACATGCCGAGCGTGGCGAGCACCAGCCAGAAGATGCCGAGAAACACCACCTTGGAGAGGTTGTCCCAAGTGAACACCTTGGAAGTCGGATTGGATGCGTGCCCCTTGATGTCGGCGCCGACGGTCGCCGCGACGGTGTTCTTGCCGCCCGCCTTGGCCATGTCGCCCGCGGCCTTGTCGATCGCCTTGCGGTCGTTCTTCGCGAGCGCCTCCTTGAGCGCGGTCGCCTTCGCGGCGAGCTCCTTGCCCTTGTCGCCACGGCTCTGCGCGTCCTTGATGATCGATTCGACCGCCGCGGTCCATCCGGGCGTCCGCGCCGCGACCTGCGCGTCGGTGGTCCACCGGTAAGACGAAGTGATCGCCTTGAAATCGACGAACTTCCCGCTATAGGCCGCGAGCGTGAGAATCAGAATCAGAAAGCCGAGATAAACCGCAACCCAGTCCTCCGTGCGCCACTTTGCTGCAGGCATGGTCGAGCCCCTCCTCCTTGTTGTAATGCCTCCGTGCCGAATATTCGTGTCGTTGAATGCGGCGATGCGATTCTTCACCGGCGCATCGGCGGCGCGCCAAGATAAAATACTCATGCAACAAATAAGGATTTCTATGCTTGGCATACGCTGGCTTGTTTGCTGCGCCGCACTCTGGCTCGGCACCGGACTCGTGCAAGCGCAGAGTGGCCTCAAGCCGCCTTCGGCGAAGCCCAGGCCGGCCGCGAAGGCCGGCGAGGAAAGCCCGGGCGAGCGCGCGGTCGAGGAGATCTTCCGCTGCCTCGCGACGGGACTGCCGGCCGACTGGCGCCGCGCCTGGGTGGTGGTGACCGAGCTCGAAAGCGACGGAAAAGAGCGCCGCTTCGAAGGCAAGTTCTACTACTCGCTCGACGCCGCGGGCGCGAAGCCCGCCACGCTCGCGCCGTGCGACGCGCGCGAGGCGGCGCAGGGCGTCTACCGCCTGAACGATTTCCTGGAGCCCGAGAAGCGCCAGTGGAAGGTGGCGACGCTCGTGTTTCTGCGCGAAGGCGGGAAATTCGAGCTCAAGTACGACTACGCGCGCTAGTCAGGCCTTGCGCAGGAAATCGAAGTCGCAGCCGTGCTCGGCCTGGAGCACGTGCTCCCGGTAGAGCTTCGCGTAGCCGCGCGCGGGAACGCCGGCAGACGGATGCCATGAGTTCTTCCGCTTCCGAAGTTCGTTTTCGGACACCAGAAGATCGATCCTTCGCCTTTTTACGGAAAGACGGATTCGGTCGCCATCCCTCACCAGCGCGAGCGGCCCGCCGAGCGCGGCCTCGGGCGAGACGTGAAGCACGACGGTGCCGAACGCGGTGCCGCTCATGCGCGCGTCCGAAATGCGCACCATGTCCCTGACGCCCGCGCGCGCGAGCTTGGCCGGAATCGGCAGGTAACCCGCCTCGGGCATCGCGGCGCCCGATCTCGGCCCGGCGTTCTGCAGCACGAGAAAATCGTCCGGCGTCACGTCGAGCGCCGGGTCGTCGATGCGCGCCGCAAGATCCTCGAGCGAGGAGAACACCACGGCGCGCGCCTCCTTCTCGAACAGCTTCGGATCGGCCGCCGATCGCTTGAGGATCGCGCCGTTCGGCGCGAGCGAGCCGAAGAGCGCGACCAGGCCCCCCACGGGCGAAATCGGGTTCGCGAATTCGCGGATCACCGTGCGATCGACCCACGCAGGGTGCCGGTCGAGAACCTCCTTCAACGAAGTGCCGGCTACGGTGATGCACTCCAGATGCAGGAGCGGCCTCAGCTCGCGCAGCACCGCGCCGATTCCGCCCGCGGCGTGCAGATCCGACATGTAGTGCTGGCCGGTCGGCTTGAGGTCGACCAGCACCGGAGTGGAATCCGAGAGCTCGTTCAGCCTCTCGAGCGACACCTTCACGCCCACGCGGCCCGCGATGGCGGCCAGATGGATCACCGCGTTCGTAGAGCCGCCGATCGCGAGCAGGACGCGCAACGCATTTTCGACGGATTTCTCGTTGATGAGTAGCGATGGGCGCAAGTCCGTTCCGGCGATCTCCACCGCGCGGCGCCCGCTCGCCTCGGCGGCGCGCAACCGGTCGGCGTGCACCGCCGGGATCGCCGCGCTGCCGGGCAGCGCCATGCCGAGGGCCTCCGCGATCGAGGCCATCGTGGAGGCCGTCCCCATGACCGCGCAGGTTCCCGCCGTGGTCGCCAGACTGGATTCGATCGATTCGATTTCAGAACCTCCCACCTTCCCGGCCCGATGCAACGCCCAGAACCGCCTGCAATCGGTGCACGCGCCGAGCCGCTCGCCGCGGAATGAGGCGGGCATCATCGGCCCGGCGAGGAGCTGCACTGCGGGAGTATCGGCCGAGGCCGCTCCCATGAGCTGCGCCGGCACCGTCTTGTCGCAGCCGCCCACGAGCACCACCGCGTCCATGGGCTGCGCGCGGATCATCTCCTCGACGTCGATCGACATGAGGTTGCGGAACATCATGCTCGTGGGATGGAGGAACACTTCACCCAGCGACACCGTGGGGAACTCGAGCGGCAGGCCCCCGGCGGCGAGCACTCCCCGCTTCACCGCCTCGACCAGCTCCGGGAAATGGCGGTGGCAGTTGTTGAAGCCGCTCCTCGAATCCGCGATCCCGACCACCGGGCGGCCGAGCAAATCGCCCGAGTAGCCCATGCTCTTCGCAAACGAACGCCTCAAATAGAGCGAAAACCCGGCATCGCCATAGTTGGTCAGTCCACGCGCCAGGCCGCTATTGCTGTCCTTCGTCATAAGTTGTTGATTATACGAAGTGGGCATTATCCCACTTTCAAATTCCCACAAAACGTGGTTGATTTCCCAACGTTCCCACACCTAGATTGCCAATGGGAGAGGAAGGAGGCGGGATGAATACCGTCGCGGAACGCGGCGTGACCCTGCTCGAGAGCATATCGGACTTCTGCCGGCATGCGCGAATGGCCGAGTCGACGTTTGGCCGGCGCGCGGTCAACGACGGCAAGTTCGTCGCCCGCCTGCGCGACGGCGCACGCATTACCCCGGAAACTCTCGACCGGGTGCGCCGGTACATGGCGCACTTCGGCGCGACGCCGCCGGCCACTCCGCCGGAGTTGCGCCCGCTCATCCGCGCCTCGGGCGAGGGCGCGCGCCTCGGCGCGCCACCGGGCACCGGGCGCTCGCCCGATCGGAGCTTTCGCTTCTTCGACAACCGCCAGAAGTACCTCCTGTTCGTCAACACGTGCGGCGAGAAGGACGTGATCGCCCAGCGCGTCGCCCTGGAGCTCGCCAATCTCCATCCGCGGCCGCCCGCGGTACGGGTCTTCGACGCCGGGATGGGCGACGGCACGGTGCTCACGCGCGTGATGCGCGCGATGCACCGCCGGCTGCCGACGATGCCGTTCTATTTCGTGGGTAAGGAAATCAGCCTCGAGGACGTCCGGCTCTCGCTCGAGAAGATGGCCGACCGCTTCTTCGAGCATCCGGCCACGGTGCTGGTGGTCACCAACATGTACTACAGCGAGGCGCCGTGGCTCGCGCCCAAGGCGCTCGCGGCGGCCAATTCCCTGGTGTGGCACGAGGTCGCGCTCAGCGGCACGACCGCGCACGAGTTCGGTGAGCAGATCACCGCGCTCGAACCCTTCCTCGCGAAGAACTGGCAGGCCCGGCACAGCGAGAAGACGGGCAATCCGGTCTACGAGCGCCCCGTGGTGCTGGTGCTGTACCGCGAGGATTTCCGGTTCCTGCTGAACGACGTGCTTCCCGTGCAGGGCAGATACAACGCGAACTACGACCTCGTGATCGCTTCGCAGCCCTATCGCGCGCGCGTCCCCGTGGAGTTCAAGGCGGCGAAGGTCATCGCGCCGCTCGCGCGCGCGCTCGCCCCGGGCGGCCGGCTCATCGGCATCCATTCCTGCGGCAAGGATCCGGGCCTGGAGATCATCCGCAGGGTCTGGCCGGACGAAAACCCCTTCCAGACCGATCGCCACAGCCTGCTGCGCGCGGTGCGCGCCGAGCTCGGCAAGTCGGCGCGCCGCTACAACTTCAACGCGTATTCCGACAACCGGGCGGTGTTCCGCTACGACATGCACACCCTGCCGACGGAGATCTCCGGCAGCATCGGCACCTCGACGCTTTTCGCCGCGTGGAATGCGGCGGTGTACGTCGCGCAGATCGACGACGACCGGCTTGGCAAGGTGATCGGCGAGCGCAGCTACCTCGAGGCCACGCGCGAGGTGCTGCGGGAGCACGGCGGGCTGTGGTTCCTGGACGAATCCTATGTGGTGTCGGGAAAGAGGATCTGAGGGGTGAGCGCCGGAACCGCTCGAGGAGCGACTCACCCCTTCGGCAACGGCACGACGCAGGGCGTGGCGGAGCTGCTCGTGGGCGGCTCGCTCGAGATGAGCCCCGACCGGGCCCCGGATGCGCACGCGATTGCGGCCCTGTTGCCGGCGGGCACGCGCGTCTACGTCAATCACCTGCCGCGCCACGGTCTCGAGCGCTCGCTCGCGGCGCTGGCGGCGCTGCGCGCGGAGGGACTCGAGCCCGTGCCGCATCTTGCCGCACGGCGCATCGCCTCGCGCGAGTCGCTGGTCGCCTTCCTTGCGCAGGCAGCGCGCGAGGCGGCTGTCACGAAGGTTCTGCTCGTCGGCGGCGACGATCCGCGGCCGGCAGGTCCCTATGCCGACGGCGCCGCGGTGCTGCGCGAGCGCATCCTTGCCGAGTACGGCGTTCGCGAGGTCGGCCTGCCGGGCTACCCGGAAGGTCATCCGAAAATTCCGGGACAGGTGCTCGAGCGCGCGCTCGCCGAAAAGCTGGCGCTGATTTCGGCGCAGGGGCTGAGCGCTTACTTGGTGACCCAGTTCTCGTTCGCCCCGGCGCGGGTGGTCGAATACTGCGGGGCGCTGGCGCGAAAGCTGCCGTCGATCCCGGTCTACGTCGGGCTCCCGGGGCCCACGGACGCACGCACGCTACTGCGTTTCGCGCAGATCTGCGGCGTCAGCGCGTCGCTGCGCGCGCTCCAGGCCCAGGGCATGGGCGCGATCCGGCTCGTCACCCACACCGACCCGCTCGATCAGCTTGCGGCGGTCGCGCACTATTGCCTCGGCCAGCGCTCCTGCAACGTCGTGGGCGCCCACTTCTTCAGCTTCGGCAGAGCCGAGCAGACCGCCGCCTGGATGCGCTCCCGGATCGTTTCCGCCGACGCCGCCTGATTGCCGCCGGCCGGCGCCCCGGAACGCGCAGCGCGAAAGGCCGGCGAATGTGCGATCCGCCGGGTGCGGCCTCCGGGAAGGGATAACCGCGAAACCCGGGTTTCTGGCTTCCTAGAACAGTCCCACCACTTTCCCGCCGACCAGGTCGATTTTCTCGGCCGAAGGCGCCCTGGGCAGGCCCGGCATGGTCA
>JBBINV010000101.1:0-7307 GCA_037443705.1 Betaproteobacteria bacterium
ACCGTGGGCCACGTCAGGGCGGTGGACGGCGTCTCGCTCACGCTGCGCGCCGGCACCGGGATCGGAGACCTGCAGCCGCTGGCGCTCGATCAGTCGATGTCGTCGGCGTCCTCGGTGGATGCGCTCACCACCGGCGGGGCGATCAACCTGAAGGGCGTGCGCGGAGATCTGCGAATCGCGCAGGCGCGCGTTTCCAGTGTCAGCGGCGACGTGACGCTCGAGGCCGAATCCGGCCTGCTGAACGCCGTTTCCGGATCGGCCCCGCTCGTCGAGGGCCGGCGCGTGACGCTCGTCTCACGCTCGGGGAACATCGGTGCGGCGGGAGACCCGCTGCGCATCAGGTCGCAGGACTCGGTCGCCGGCGGCGTCGACGCCTCCGCCGCGAACGACATCCACCTCAAGCACACGAGCGGGAACCTGCGGCTTCGCGCGGTGGAGGCCGGGCGCGATGTCACGCTCGAGGCCGCAGGCGGCTCGATCATCGACGGCAACCCGCAGGAGCGCGCCGACGAGCGCGCGATCGACCAGCTTACCGCCCTCTGGAACAACCTGAGGCTCACCGGGGCCGGGGCAACGGCGAGCAGCAACGACACCATCGCTGCGTACCAGAAGCAGAAGACGCGCGATTTCTTCGACTACTGGCGCTCGCGGAACGTCCGGGAGCAGCGCGACTCGAGCGGCGTGTTCATCGGCTACACCGCGGACCCGCACAACGACGCCTACGTGTACGCGCCGACCGCGGCCGACCAGGAGCTCTTCGCCAGGCGCGGCTATACCGCGGCCCAGATCCAGGCGTACGTGGACGAGCGCACCGCGCAGTACCACGCGTACAAGACGAGCACCTACAGCCCGACCTACAGCTACGTGGTCACCGCGGCCGAGAGCGCGGCGCTCGCCGAAGGATCCTCGTGGACCCAGAACGAGCTCCAGTACGCGGTCGCAGGTGCGATCTTCTTCAAGACCACGACCGACACCGAGACTCGGATCGAGAACCCGAACGTGAAGGGCCGCAACGTCAAGCTCGTCGCCTCGGGCGGCGTCGGCTCGGACAACGCGCCGGTGACCATCGACGGCGCAACCCAGACCACGCTCACGGCGGCGCAACGCACCGCGCTCGCGGCCGCGGAGGTGGACGACGTCGCGGTGGACAACGCGACCCGGCAGATCACGGTGCTCCAGCGCGACGACGTCGACGTGAACGCGAGCGGCTCGATCGAGATCGCCGCCACCTCGAAGGTCTATCTCGGCTCGGAGCAGGACCTGAACATCAAGACCGTGAGCTCGGGCGACTCGATCCGCATCAAGGGCCAGGCCAACATTTACAGCGTGGCGACCGGCGGGCCGGCCAACATCACGGGCGGCGCGACCGTCCTGGAAGCTTCGAGCGGCGGCATCGGGACTTCGGCCGCGCCGCTCACCACCTCGGTGACCGGGACGCTGGTGGCGCGCGGCGCGCTCGGGGTGTGGCTCGACCAGCTCTCCGGGAGCCTTTCGATCGAGGAGATCTTCAGCCCCGGCCCGGTGAGTCTCTCTGCTGCCGGGCCGATCCTGGATGCACGCGGCACGCGCCCGGTGGCGATCCAGGGCGAAGGGGGCATTACCCTCGTGTCGCGCGGCGGCTCGATTGGCACGCAGGCGAGTCCGCTCTACCTCTCGAACGGCGTGGCCGCCGAGCTCGACGCGACCTCCGCCGCGGGCGGCGGCATTTTCCTCACGAGCCCGGTGCGGGGCCTGACGATCGACGAGCTGCGCTCGGGCCAGGCCGCGGTGATCGTCGCGAACGGCGGCGACCTGAGGCTAAAGACGCTCCTCGAGGCCTCCGGCAGCGGCGCCGCCTCGCTCACCGCGATGGGCAACGTGAGCTTCGATTCCGCGGCCTCGCTCACAACGCAATCGGGCGCAATTGCGCTGATCGCGGGCTCGGGCTCGGCCGTCCCCGCGAACGTGACCATGGCCGACGGTGCCACGGCGGTCTCGCAGACCGGCACGATCAACGTGCAGGCCACCGGGGACGTGGTGCTCGGCAAACTCGAGACCGGCAACGCCACCGCGAGCTCGGTCACGATCAGCACCGGCGGGCGCGTGCTGGACGGCGGCGACGCGCACACTGATATCGTCGCGAACGCCCCGGGCGCCCGGCTCACGATTACTGCGCCGGGCGGCATCGGCAGCGCGACGGCGAGCCCGGCTTCGGCGACGCCGAACCCGCTCGAGATCCAGGTGTACGCGCTCGATGCGACGAGCGCCGGCGGCGCGATCCACCTCGCCGAGCAGGACACGCTCGTCGTCGGCGCCGTGTCCGGATCGGGCAACGTCGCGCTCACCGCGGGCGGCGCGATCAGCGGAAATTCGATTCAGAGCGCCGCGGGGGCGGCAACCGTCACCTCGAGCACGGGTCTGATCGACCTCGCGAGCGTGGCGGGTCAGAACGGCGCCACCGTCTCTGCGCAGGGCGCCGTGACGCTCGGGAGCTTCACGAGCGGCTCCGGCAGCATCGCCGTCACGGCGTCCACGGACGACGTGAGCGTGACGAGCGCGAGCGCCGATCAGAACGCGACCTTCACGGCTTCCGCAGGTTCGATTGTCTCCGGTACTGTGACGGCCACTCATGGTTCGGTGACGCTGAGCGCGAATGGCGGCGTCAGGGCGACGAGCACGACCGCGGGCGGCAGTGTGGGGATCACGGCATCGACCGGCGACGTGCAGCTCGATACCGTTGGTGCGGGTGGGAACATCACGGTCGCGGCGGGAAGCACATTGAGCGCCAATGCGCTGAACAGCACCGGCGGCAGCATCACCGGAACCACGGCCGGAGGTGACATCGTTCTCGGCACCGTGGTCGCCGACCGGAACGCGACGCTCAATGCGGGCGCCGGGTCCATCGTCGCCGGGACCACGACAGCGACGAACGGCTCTGCCACTCTGACGGCGGATATCGATGTCAGCGCCACGACGGTCAATGCCGGGGGCGCGTTCACGGCAAGCGCCGGGCGGGACGTGATCGTGACGACGAGCGCGACTTCGGGCGGAAACATGTTCCTCGCGGCGGACCAGCACCTGTATGCGAATACGCTGGAGAGCACCGGCGGCGACATCACGGGGACAGCCGTGACGGGTGACGTGGATGCGATCGCGGCGACCGCGGCCGGCACGATCACCTTCACCGCCGGCGGCAGCGTGCGCTTCGGCACCGCCACCGCGGGTGGCAATCTGAGCCTCACGGCGGGCGGCGCGCTGGATGCGGCGACCCTCACGAGCACGGGCGGCAGCATCACGGGAATTGCGGACACCGGGAGCGTGACGCTGGGTGACGCGACCGCGCAGGTCAACGCGACCTTCCGCGCCGGTGACGACATCGTGGCGAACTCCGTGGTAGCGAACACGGGCAACGCGACGCTCAAGGCGCGAAACGACATCACCGCCGCGCTCGTGAGCGCCGTTTCGGGAGACGCGTCCCTGGACGCGGTCAACGGTTCGATCGACGTGACGCGCATCGTCGGCGACGGCGTGCTGCTCCTCGCGAAGACGGAGATCGACGGGGATCTCCTGGAGGTCGGCCGACGCCTGGTGCTGATCACCGACCGTGTCAATGCGACCGTGCGGCACACGCGGCCCGCGCCGGAGCTTCAGGCGACGCTCGTCGGCCGCAATCGCCCGGTCATGACGAGCGTGAACCTGACGCTGGAGAGCGCGCGCGGTGTCATCTTCGACCGTTTCTGGACCCGGGATTCGCTGCTCAGCGTGCCGCACGGCAGCGTGCAGCTTACCGACGCCTACATCGGCAACGAGCTCCGGATCGACAACGACTGGCCGGCGCGTTCCGCGAACCCGGTGTCGCGGCTGCTGATGAACAACAACGACCCGAGCGTGCAGCAGCCCGCGCTCTACGACGTGCAGCTCTACGCGCCGACGAAGAGCTTCTGGCTGTACGTCGACGACAACTTCGTGCGTGTGAACGGTGCCCACATCATCCGGCGCTCGCCCGACCACGACGTCGTGAGCGTGACTACAGGGCTCGATTCGAGCGTGCTCGAGGCCGCGATCGACGAGGCGGTGGTCGCGGGCCGAATCGCGATTCCGGGCCTGGGTATCCTCGTGCAGCCGGAAGGGAACGTCGTCAGCTTCACGGGCAGCCCGGTGATGATGGACGACATCGAAGAGCTGCGGCAATAGGTAGAATCGGGCGGCTCTCATGATCGCCGCCCGCCGCCTTCCGTCATTCGCCGTGATGCTCGTCCTGTGCGCGAGCTCGCAAGCGCAGACGCCGTTGCCGCCGGGCGCCGATCCGGCGGTCATTCAGCAGCGCGAGATCGAGCGCGAGCGGCGCGAGCGCGGGGAACGCGAGCGGCGCGAGCGCATCGAGCGGCCGCTGCGGCGCGAGGAGCCCAAGCCGCCGCCCGAGGCTCCGGCCGAGGAGGGAATCCGCTTTCTCGTGCGCGAGATCCGGTTCGAACCGCCCTCGGAGATCCTCGAGCGCGAAGATCTGGAGGGGCTCGCCGCGCCTTACCGGGGCCGCTCGCTCGCTTTCGCGGACCTGCGCAAGCTGGTGGAGGCGATCAACGCGCTTTACCGCTCGAAGGGCGTGGTCACCGCTCGGGCGGTCCTGCCGCCCCAGGAAGTGACCGACGGCGTCGTGCGCATACGGCTGGTCGAGGGGAGAGTGGGCCTCATCCGGCTCGAGGGCAACGCCACGACGGATGCCGGCTACGTCACCGACCGCCTGCGCCTCAAACCCTCGATGCTCGTGGATCCGGGGCTCTTGGAGCGGGATCTCATCCGATTCAACCGCTCGAACGACGCGCAGTTGCGCGCGGAGCTCAGGCCGGGCGCAGAGTTCGGCCAGACGGACGTGCTCGTAGCGATCACCGAGCCCAAGCGCGACGACGCGCGGTTGTTCGTCGATAACGCCGGCAGCGCGCCGACCGGCGAGCTGCGCGCCGGTGCGGCGTGGCTGCGCCGCAGCCTCACCGGCCGGCGCGACGACTTCTACGCGTCGATCGTCGAGGCCGAGGGCCATCACGGCAAGTACCTCACGTACGGCGCGCCGGTGGGCGTGCGCGGCACGCGCGTGAATGTCGGCTGGTTCAACGACAAGACCCGGATCACGAACGGACTGATCGCGGCGCTCAATGTCTCTGGCGAGGCGACCACCCTCCAGACGTCGCTGCGCCACCCGCTCGTGTCGGAGACGGCGCTGCAGCTCGACGGCCTGCTCGCCTTGCGCAAGCGTCACACTGTCAACTGGCTGGACACGACGCTGCTGCAGGCGGCGAACCTCTACAGTGCGAGCGCCGGGCTCGAGCTGCAGCTGCCGGACGAAACGGGCTTCTGGCTCTGGAGCGCGGAGCGCGTGGCGGGGCGCAACGTGCCGTTTGCCGCCGACAAGCGTCCCTACCACGTGTGGCGCGGCACGGTGCGCCGCAGCCTCGCGCTCGATCCCGCGTTCGGCTGGACTTTCGTGGGCGCCCTTGGGTGGCAGTATACCGAGGACGAGCTGCTGCCCTCCGCCGAGCAGTTCATCATCGGGGGCGAGAGCTCGGTTCGCGGCTTCTCCAGCGGATTGCTCGCCGGCGACCGCGGCATGACCGTAAACCTGGAGTTTCACCGCGTGCTGCCGCTGCCCGAGGTGTCGCCGTGGAAGGCCTCGGGGTTCCTGTTCTTCGACTACGGAGAGACGCGCCCCTTCCGACCGCCCGGCAATCCGCGCAGCGCCGACGTGATCACGAGCACCGGCGGCGGGCTGAGCTTCTCCCGGGGAAAGTCTGCCTCCGGCCGGATCGTGATCGGGCTTCCGATCAAGAATCGCGAGCCCGAGGAGCCGCGCAACTACCGGATCCACTTCCAGCTCGTGTGGCACTTGCTGTAGGGCTAACCGTTCCAGTAGCGCCGCAGGCGCGCCGGCACCAGGCGCCGGATCAGCGGCTCGCCCTCCTTCTGCAGGAACGCCACGAACGCGCGCGCGACGGCCGGTAGCTGCTTGCCCCTGCGGTGCACCGCGAACCATTGCCGCCGCGCCGGGAGCTCGGCGACGTCGAGGACCGCGAGGCGCTTCGCCTCCACCTCCAGGCCGATCGCGTGCGCCGACATGAACGCGACGCCGAAGCCGGCCGCCACGGCCTGCTTGATGGTCTCGTTGCTCGCGGTCTCGATCGCGATCGCAGGCTTGAGGCGCGCGCGGCGCAGCGTCTCGTCCATCACGACGCGCGTGAGAGAGCCGGGCTCGCGGGCGATGAAGGGCTCGCCCGCGAGCGCGGAAAGCGGCAGCGCGCGCACGCGGGCGAGCGGATGATGCGGCGCGGCGACGATCACGACCGGATGCTGTGCGAACGCCGCGGCCTCGAACTCGGCGCCCTCGGGGCGCTGGCCCATGATCGCGAGGTCGACCCGGTTGTGGTCGAGGCGCCGGATGAGCTCCTCGCGGTTGCAGACGGAGAGCGACACGCGCACGCCGCGGTGCCGCTCGCAGAACGTGGCGAGCAGGCGGGGGAAAAAATAGTCTCCGGCGCTGATCACGCCGACGTCGAGCAGGCCTCCCTCGATGCCGCGCAGCAGCGCAAGCTCGTCCTCGGCGGCGCGCAGCTGCGCGAGAACCGCGGTGCACGACCGCAGGAGCGCCGCGCCCGCCTGCGTGAGGTAGAGCCGCCGCCCGATTCGCTCGAAGAGCGCGGCCCCGGCCTCGCGCTCGAGCTGCGCGATCTGGATCGAGACCGCGGGCGGGGTCAGGTGCAGCTCGGCCGCGGCGCGCGAAAACGACAGGTTCTGCGCCGCGGCCGCGAAGATGCGGAGCTGGCGGAGCGTGGCATGGCGCATGATTAAGCAGCCGTTAACATGATCCTAAGATAGTTTAACTATTGTTTAATCTTCGTACGGGCTAGGATGCCGCCGCAGGAGGCATCGCCATGGCCGAGACGTCGAACCCGCCCGATCCCGAGGCGATCAGCGGCGCGCTGCGCGCGCTCGGCCTCCTGTACGGCGCAACACAGCCGCCTGCGCCCGGCAGCGCGGACGAGGCGGAGGCGATTCGCACGTATCTGATGCGCGAGCGGCCGCATCTGCTGAAATGCTACGACCTGGAGGCGCTCGTCGAGCTCGTGCGCACGGTGCGCCTTGCACGCGGCGAGGCCGGCTGCACTTTCGAGCAGTTCGGCCCGACCTGAGGCTGCGCTCGCGCACTTGACCGCGGTCAAGGCTTCGCGCGGCGCGGCTCTTACACAATCTCGGCTCCCGAAACGCGCGCACCGAAGGAGCCACCATGCCCTCTGACATCGAGATTGCGCAGGCTGCGAAGCTGCGGCGCATTGCCGAGG
>JBBINV010000102.1:0-7299 GCA_037443705.1 Betaproteobacteria bacterium
GCGCGAGCGCCGTCCGGAACGCGCGCTCGGCATCCGCGAGCTTCTGCGCGCCGAGCGCCCGCTGCGCGGCGCGCACGAGCTCGAGCGCCCCGGCGCGTCCGCGCACCTTGTGCGCGCGAAGCGCCGCCGCGACCGCCTTCAGATCCTTCGCCGCGCGCGCGATCACCGGCTCCCAGGCGCGGCCGGCGTCCTGGCGGAAAAGCCGCATCGAGGGATACCACGGCGAGTCGTCGCGCCCGATCCCCCAGCACCAGTGCGGCACGTAAGGGAGCAGCGTCCACACGGGCAGGCCCAGCGCGCCCGCGAGATGCGCCGGCGCGGAATCGACGCTCACCACGAGGTCGAGGCCGGCATAGAGCGCCGCGCTGTCGGCGAGATCGCCTTGCTCGAAGGACTCGATCCCGCTTGCGTCGCCCGAGCGCTCGCCCCACTGGAGCGACACCAGGCGCACGCCGTCGGCGGCGAGCGGCGCGAGCTTCTCGAACGCGATCGAGCGCAGCGCATCGCCCGGGTACTGGGTGCTGCCCGCCCAGGCGAGCCCCACGCGCAGCGTCTCGCCCTTGTCGCCGAGGCGCTCGCGCCAGGCCTTGACCGCGTCGGGTTGCGGCGCGAGGTAGGGCACGCGCGCCGGGACGTCGGAGGGCCGCTTGACGCCGAGGTGCCGCGGCACGCTGAGCGGGAACGCCCAGTACTCGTGCGCCTTTGCCGGAAGCCTGTCGCCGGTGGTCAGCACGCGCTCTACGCCCGGCACGCTCTGGAGGAGCGTCTTCAACGGCGGCTGCGCGAGGAGCAGGACTTTCGCGCCCTTCGCGGCGAGCAGCGGCGCGAAGCGCGCCGAAAGGATCGAATCGCCGATGCCCTGCTCGGCGGCGAGCGCGAGCGTTTTTCCTTCGAGCGGCTCGCCCGCCCATTCCTTGCGGCCCGCGAAGGGGACCTCCACGCGCCCCGGGTTGCGGAATCCCGGGTCGCGGCGCGATTCGTACAGCGGCCAGGCCTTTTCGTACTCGCCGAGCGTGAGCAGCACGATGCCGAGCAGCGCCTTGACCGTGGGATCGCTTGGCGCGGCCTCGAGCCCTTTCTCGAGCACGCCGCGCGACTCGGCATAGCGTGCGAGATTGCGAAGCGCCGTGCCCGCGCCCATGTAGGCCTCGGCGAGCTTCGGCGCGGCCTCGAGCGCGCGCCCGAAGGCCTCGAGCGCCTGCTCGCTTCTTCCCAGCATTTCGAGCGCGACGCCGCGGTTGCACTCGAACCCCGGATGCCCCGGCGCGTCCGCGAGCGCCTTGTCGAACAACGCGAGCGCCGCTTCCGGCTTGCCGCGCTCGAGCAGCGCGAGCCCCTGCTTGTGCGCCTCCAGCGCCTTCTTCGGGTATTTCGGCACCTCGGACGATTTCCCGGATCGGCTCTTCGATTTCCCGGGCGCGGGTTTCCGGACCTTGCGAGGCATGCCCACAATCGTACTCCCGGGCGGAGATAGAATTCAGGGGTCAAAAAAACGAAGACGATATGGCTTCGAGAATCGGGAAGCGTTCGCGTGCTGCGTTCGGGCTCGGCCCCCGGCGGACGGCAAGCGGCCGTGCGGACCTTCGACGGATGCCGGGGCTGCGTTGGAGCGGGCAAAAGCCCCGCGGAGTCAAACGCCCGCAACGCCTTCCCAAGGGGGTGTCACTCGCGAAATGGATCGCGACGAACCGGCGCTGAGGTAGTCGAGCAGAGCTGACCTCGCAGAAGGGAGTCTGACCCCAAACTCGGGGTTAGACCCGAATTTTCGAAAGGTCGGGCAGCGCGATCGGGTGCGCGGACTCGAAGGCGCGCGCGGCGCGCAGCACGAGCGCATCCGCATAGCGCGGGCCCACGATGTGCAGGCCCACCGGCAGGCCCTTTTTCGTGAAGCCGCAGGGGATCGTCGCGGCGGGCTGCTGCGTGAGGTTGAAGGGATAGCTGAAGGGCGACCAGTCGGTCCAGCGCTTCTCGCGCAGCAGGTTCGACACCTCCTTGCCCGCCTCGAAGGCGGCGAGCGGGAGCGTGGGCGTGACGAGCAGGTCGTACTTGCGGTGGAACGCGTTCATCAGCACGCCGAGCGCGCCGCGCTTGTGCATTGCGTCGAGGTAGGTCTTCGTGTCGAGTCTTGCGCCCTGGCGCGCGACTTCCAGCAGCCCCGCGTCCATCAGGCGGCGCTTGGCGGGATGGATCGAGCGCACCACGTACGCGGCGCCCGGGAACCAGTGGTTCGTGAAGGTTTCGAGCTGGTTCTCGAAGCCGGGGTCTTTCGCTTCCACGTGCGCGCCGAGATCGGCGAACGTTTTCACCGCTTTCTTGACTATTGCCAGGACTTCACGGTCCACCCGCGCGTAACCCAGATCCTCGGAGAAGGCGATGCGCAGGCCCTTCACGCCGTCTTCCAGCCCCACACGGTAGTCGCGCGGGTCGTAGGGCAGCGCGAGCCAGTCGCGCGCGTCGGGGAGCGACAGGACGTTGAGCATGAGCGCAGCATCGGCCACGGTGCGCGTCATCGGCCCCACGTGCGCCACGGTGCCGAAGGGCGAGAGCGGCCACGCCGGCACGCGCCCGAACGAGGGCTTCAAGCCGAAGAGCCCGGTGAAGGCGCACGGGATGCGGATCGAGCCGCCGCCGTCGGTGCCGACCGTGAGCGGACCCATGCCCGCGGCCACCGCCGCCGCCGCGCCGCCCGAGGAGCCGCCGGGCGTCATCTTCGGGTTCCAGGGATTGCGCGTGATGCCGGTGAGGGGGCTGTCGGTGACGCCCTTCCAGCCGAACTCGGGCGTCGTCGTCTTGCCGAGCAGCACCGCGCCGTGCTCGCGAAGCCGCGCCACGCACGGCGCGTCGTCGTTCCACGGCCCTTTCGGATCCACCGTCCGCGAGCCGCGCAGCGTGGGCCAGCCCTTCGTGAGCAGCAGGTCCTTGATCGAGACCGGCACCCCGTCGAGCAGCCCTTTCGGCTGGCCCTTGCGCCAGCGCGCCTCGGACTCTTTCGCGCTTTTCAGCGCCGATTTCCCGTCCACGAGGCAAAAGGCGTTCAGCACCGGGTTGAGCTTCGCGATCCTCTCCAGCGCCGCGCGCGTGGCCTCCATGGGAGAGACGGACTTGCGGCGGTACAGGGAGAGCAGTTCGGTGGCGGAGAGCGAGCAGAGGTCGTTTTTCATGTCTTTATTCGTTCGGTGAAGGGTTGCAACAGCCGGCTTCCGTGAATGACGGCGGCGACCGGAATGCGCTCGGATTCGATGCGATAGATGATCCGATAGCTGTAGACGAATCGCTCCCGAATCGTAGTGTCGCCGATTTCCGGCACGACGCGGCCAAGCTCAGGAAATGCCGGAATCGATTCTGCGGTTTCCACGATCCTGGACGCAACGGCCTTGGCGTACCAGGAAGAATCGCGTTCGATATACGACGCGATGGATTCGATATCCTCAACGGCCTCCGGCGACTACGCTAGGCCGCGAGCTATTTGCCGAGGCGAGCCTTGGCCTCCTCGTGGGAAATCGCGCCTTCCTTCTCCGCGCGTTCCAACCCGCGCTTGACCTTCTCGAGAACGTACAGGTGGTACTGGATGTCCTCGAGACTGGCGTCGTCGGGCAACGTCTCCAGCATCGAAGAGACCTCCTCTTTTGGATTGCTCATCGCGTCCCCATCGATCGGACTCGCACTTCCAGCTAAGCTGGATTCTACGCCAGCGACCTGCGGGCCCAAAGTCAGGCGCGCGGCAGCCCGAGCGATGCCGCATCGCCGACCACCCACGCGCCGCCGAGCGCAGCGGGAAGGTGCACCGCGAAGAGCTCGTCTCGTATCGGACAGACCGAAGCCCCCGCATGTTCGCATCTCGAAGCGATCTCGCGCGGCTTGCGGCACTCGAGCGCGTATCCCGCGAGTCCGGGTGCGACAGGGCGCGTGCCGAGGAGCGCGCTCCAGGCATCGGGAGCGCCGACCAGCACATGCCCGCGCGCGGTAGCGAGGTGGACGTAATCGCCCGCCGGCTGCGGCAGGAGCGCCGCGAAATGCGCCCAGCGCGCGGCTGTCTCCAGCGGGTCGTCCGCCACGACGAACGCGCAGGCGAGCCGCACGCCGCGGTTGACGTGGTCCGCGTTCCAGAGCAGGTCGGGCGTGAGGTGCTCCACGAACTGGATGTGGCCCTCGGGCATCGTGCCGGGACCGGGCCGCGCGACCTTGAACCGCGCCGTCCCGGCCTTCCTTTCCCATTCGATTTCTCTTTGAAGATCGACCACGGGTGACGGCGAAAAACCATGCGCTTCGAGCCTGCGGTGCTCGCCATCGGCATCGGGCGTGCCGAAGCAGCAAAGGTGCACGCCGGGATAGCGCTGCATCGACGCGCGCAGGCGCGCGGCGTTCGGCGTTTCGGCGGTCGCCGCGAGGAACTCCAGATACCCATGCTCGAGCATGACGCACACGTTCGAGGTGCCCGCGGGGCCGTCCTGCGTGCGCGGGTCGGAGCGCGGCGTCACCGCGAGGCCGAGCGCGCGCAGCGCGTGCGCCGCCTCTTCCAGGTCGGCGACGAAATGCGAAACGTGGTCGAGGAACAGGGTGCCCGGCGGTGGGACGTGTGAAAGCACGGTCCTATAATAACTGCGTGAACAGGCGCGTCGAAACGCAGGCGGCGACGATGAGCGGCGCCGAGGCGGTCGTCGAGATGCTGAGGCTGCACGGCGTCGAGATCGTCTTCGGGCTGTGCGGCGACACGAGCCTGCCGCTCTACGACGCGCTCGCGCGCCTGCCGCACGGCTTGCGCCACGTGCTCACGCGCGACGAGCGCCATGCCGCGTACATGGCGGACGGCTATGCGCGCGTCTCGGGGAAGGTGGGCGTGTGCGAGGGCCCCTCGGGCGGCGGCGCGACCTATCTTCTGCCGGGGCTCGCGGAGGCGAACGAGTCCTCGGTCCCGGTGCTCGGGATCAACACCGACATCGCGGTGGGCTCGCGCGGGCGCTACACGCTCACCGAGCTCGACCAGCGCGCGCTCATGCGCCCGGTCACGAAGTGGAACGCGGTGATCGATCGCGCCGCCGACATCCCGCGCACCTTCCGCACCGCGTTCGAGCGCATGACCGCCGGGCGGCCCGGCGCGGCGCACATCGCGCTGCCCTTCGACGTGCAGAACGGCCCGGTGGAGCGAACGGAGGTCTGGGGCGACCCCTCGCTGGGCTCGGTGCCCTCGCGGCGCGCCGCGCCCGACCCGTTCTTCGTGGAGCTGGCCGCCAGGCTCCTCAGGACGGCGAAGAACCCCGTTTTCATCTGCGGCGGCGGCGTCGTCACCTCCGGGGCAGAAGGCGAGCTCACTGAGCTCGCGCAGCGCCTCGGCGCGCCGGTGGCGACCACGGTGAGCGGGCGCGGCGCGATTGCCGACGAGCATCCGCTCGCGCTCGGCGTCGTGGGCTCGAACGGCGGCACGCCCGAGACGCGCGCGGTCGTGGACCAGGCGGACCTCGTATTCTTCATCGCCTGCCGCGCCGGCTCGGTCACCACCGAGCGCTGGCGCCATCCCGCGCCGGGCGCGGCGCGAATCCTCCATCTCGACGCGGATCCGGACGTGATCGGCGCGAACTACCGCGTCGACGTGCCGCTGGCAGGGGATGCGAAGCTGGGATTGGGTGCCTTGAATGAAAGCATGGGGAACGTGAAGGGCGCAGGCAACGGCGAGGCGGTGAGGAAGGCAAGAGAGCAGAAGATCTCGAAGTTCCAGGTCCTCGCGAAATCGCACGAGCGGCCGATCCGGCCCGAGCGCGTGGTGGCCGAGATGGCGGCGGCGCTCGACGCCGATGCGACGCTGGTGCTCGATCCGGGCACGCCGTGTCCCTATTTTTCGGCCTACTATCCGGTGCGCGGCACCGGACGCCGGATATTTTCCAATCGTGCGCACGGCGCGCTCGGCTATGCGCTGCCGGCGGCGATCGGCGCGCACTTCGCCAGGCCCTCGGTGAAAACGGTGGCGGTGATGGGCGACGGCAGCTTCGGGATGTGCGTGGGCGAGCTCGAGACCGCGGCGCGCCTCGAGCTCCCGGTCACCTTCGTCGTGATCTCGAACGCAGCCTACGGCTGGATCAAGGCGGGGCAGAAGTCGGGCTACGGCCGGCGCTATTTCTCGGTCGATTTCGGCGAGACCGATCACGCGAAGGTTGCCCAGGCATATGGGGTGAGGGGCTGGAGAGTGACCGACCCGTCCGATCTGCCCGGGGTGCTGAAGCAGGCCCTTTCGTATCAAGGCCCCACCCTCGTGGACATCGTCTGCCAGCCGCTGCACGAGGCAAGGGCGCCCGTCTCGGAGTGGGTCGCATGACGGCGAAACCGGATCCGCGGCGCATGCATCACGACATGGGCGGGCTGCCCGGCGGAAAAGTCGAGCGCGGCGAGCACGACTACGCGGCGTGGGAGCGGCGCGTGGACGCGTTGATGGTGCTGCTATCGGGCGTGCGTGGCGGGAAGAAACTGATGACCGTGGACGAGCTGCGCAAGAACATCGAGACGATCGGGCCCGAAGCCTACGACCGCATGAGCTACTACGAGCGCTGGGTGGTCTCGATCGCGCAGACCCTGATCCAGCGCGGCGTGATCACGACGGACGAGCTCGCGCGCAAGATGGAGCAGGTGGACAAGCGCCGTGGTTAAGGCGCGCTTCAGGACCGGCCAGCGCGTGCGCGTGAGGAAGGCGTATCCCCCCGGCCACGTGCGCACGCCGTACTACGTCCGCGGCCACGCAGGGACGATCGAGCGGCTGTGCGGGCGCTTTCCGAACCCCGAGGAGCTGGCGCAGATGCGCAGCGGCCTTCCGGCGCAGCCGCTCTACCGCGTGCGCTTCCTCCAGAAGGACATCTGGCCGGACTATCGCGGGCGGCCGCACGACGTCGTGGAAGTCGAGATCTTCGAGCACTGGCTGGACAAGGCATGAAGAAGGACTTCGGGCGCTACCGGCCGCTCAGCTACTACCAGCTGATGGAGGTGAGCCTGCGCGAGCTGCTCGTGGACAAGGGCGTGCTCACCGAGGGCGCGATCGCGGCCGCCGTGGAGGACATGGCTTCGCGCGGCCCCGAGCGCGGCGCGCGCGTGGTGGCGCGCGCCTGGGTCGACGAGGATTTCAGGAGGAGATTGATTCGAAACGGGACCGAGGCCTGCGAGGCGCTCGGGCTCGACATCCCGGCGCTCAGGCTCGTCGTGGTGGAGAACACGCCGCGCGTGCACAACGTGATCGTGTGCACGCTGTGCTCGTGCTATCCGAGGATGCTCCTCGGCCTTCCGCCCGACTGGTACAAGTCGCGCAACTACCGCTCGCGC
>JBBINV010000103.1:0-7118 GCA_037443705.1 Betaproteobacteria bacterium
CAGCCGAGGGAATGGTGCTCGAGCCGTGACCGGCGTGGCCGACGAGGCCTGCGCCGGAATCCTCGCCGCGATCGGGCGCTACGGCGCAGCGCTCGCCGCGATCGGCGCCGAGCCGCCCCCCGCGCCGCGCTGGGACCAGGACTGGTTCCCGCGGCTGGACGCGGCGGCCGCGTACGCGATGGTGCGGCGGCACCGCCCGCGGCGCATCGTCGAAGTCGGTTCCGGGCATTCCACGCGCTTTCTCGCGCGCGCCGCAGCCGACGAGCGCCTCGATACGCGCATCACCGCGATCGATCCGCAGCCACGCGCAGCGCTAAAGGGCTTGGATATTGAAAGAATCCCTGAAACAATCCAGGAAGCGGGCGAGACCGCCTTCGCGGCGCTCGCGTCGGAGGACATTCTGTTCATCGACTCGAGCCACGTCGTCGCGCCCGGATCCGACGTCGATTTCCTCCTCGGGATGCTGTCCCGGCTGCCGCCGGGACTGCGGATCCATTTTCACGACATCTTTCTGCCCGATCCCTATCCCGCGCACTGGGCGTGGCGGCGCTACAACGAGCAGGACGCCGTCGCCGCGCTGCTCGAGACCGGCGAGTACGCGATCGAGTTTTCGAGCCACTGGGTCGTGACCCGGATGCGCGACGCGCTCGCAAGCGGCGTGCTCACGCGGCTGCCCCTGGTGCCGGGCGCGATCGAATCGAGCCTGTGGCTGAGGAAATTGGGGTCAGACTCGACTTTGTGATTCGTAAAGTCGAGTCTGACCCCGATTCCGCTATCGATACGGGTCGGCGGCGTCGCGCAGGCCGTCGCCCATGAAGTTGAACGCGAGCACCACGATGAACACCGGGACCACCGAGGCGAGGATCCAGGGGTAGAGCGCGACCGCGTTGATGTTCTGCGCCTCGTTCAGCAGCACGCCCCAGCTCGTGACCGGAGGGCGAAGCCCGAGGCCCAGGAACGAGAGCGCCGTCTCGCCGAGGATCATCCCCGGCACCGCGAGCGTGGCCGATGCGATGAGGTGGCTGGCGAAATTGGGAAGCAGGTGCCGGGCGATGACGCGACCCGGGCTCGCCCCCATCAGCACGGCAGCGGCGGCGAAATCCTCCTCGCGCAGCGCAAGGAGCTTCGAGCGCACCGCGCGCGCGAGCCCCGGCCAGTCGAGCAGGCCCAGTATGATCGTGATCCCGAAGTACACCAGGATCGGGCTCCAGGTGACCGGCAGCGCCGCCGAGAGCGCCATCCAGAGCGGCAGCTCCGGGAAACAGCGCACCATTTCGATGAAGCGCTGGATCACGTTGTCGATCCAGCCGCCGTAGTAGCCCGAGATGCCGCCCAGGGTCACCCCGATCACGAAGCTCACCACGATACCGAGCAGCCCCACCGTCAGCGAGATGCGCGCGCCATAGATGATGCGCGAGAGCACGTCCCGGCCCAGGCGATCCGTGCCGAGCAGGTGCAGCGTTCCCCCCTCGGCCGGGCAGAAGAGGTGGAAGCGCCCCTCGATCAGTCCCCAGAAGCGGTACTCGTCGCCCAGGCACAGGAACCGCACCGGCTGGATCTTCGCGGGATCGGGCACGTACTCGCGCCGGAGGCGTTCCATGTCGAGCCGCATCGTCTGCCCGTACACGAACGGCCCTACGAAGCGGCCCTCGTGGAACAGGTGCAGCTCCTGGGGCGGCGCATAGATCTGAAGCGGATTGCGCGTATGCAGGTGGTACGGCGCCAGGATCTCGCTCACAAGGATCGAGGCGTAAGCGGCGAGCAGCACTGCCGCCGAGACCACCGCGATGCGGTGCCGGCGGAACTTCCACCACATGATGCGCCATTGCGAAGCGCGGTAGAAGCGCTCCTGTTCGGGCGTCAGGCGCTCGGCCGCCTGCGGCTCGAACGGCTCGGGCGAGACGTAGTGCTCGATCGGCTGCGCACTCATCTCGCCACGGCCCCCGTGAGACGGATCCGCGGGTCGAGCATCGCGAGCAGCAAGTCCGAGATGAACATGCCGATCACGGTGAGCAGCGACAGGAACATCAGGAACGAGCCCGCGAGGTACTGGTCCTGGCTCTGGAGCGCTTCGAGCAGCATCGGCCCGGAGGTCTGAAGCGACAGAACCACCGCGACGATCGCCGAGCCCGAAATCACGCTCGGCAGAAGGTTCCCGATATCGGCGACGAAGGGGTTGAGCGCCATGCGCATCGGATACTTGACGAGGAGCCGCAGCGGCGGCATGCCCTTGGCGCGCGCGGTGACCACGTACTGGCGCTGGAGCTCGTCCAGCAGATTCGCGCGCAGCCGCCGGATCATGGCGGCGGTGCCCGAGGTGCCGATCACGATCACGGGAATCCACAGGTGCTCGAGCACCGAGCGGAATTTGCCCCAGCTCCAGGGCTCGCCGAGGTACTGCGGGTCCATGATGCCGCCGATCGACACCCCCCACTGCACGTTGGCGAAGTACATGAGCACCAGCGCGAGCAGGAAGTTCGGCGTCGCAAGTCCCACGTAGCCGAGCAGCGTCAGCCCGTGATCTCCCCAGCTGTACTGGTGGGTGGCGGCGTACACGCCGATCGGGAACGCGACCGCCCAGGTGAACAGGATCACCGAGAAATTGAGGATGAACGAAAGCAGCATCCGGTCGCCGACGACCTGCCCGACCGGCAGGTCGTACTCGAACGACCATCCCCAGTCGCCCTGCAGCAGCCCCGAGAAGCCACGCTCGGTCGGCCAGATGCCCACCCACACCGCGTACTGCTCGAGAAACGGCTTGTCCAGGCCGTACTGCTTTCGCAGGAAGTCGATCCGCTCGAGCGCGGCGTTGTCGCCCTGGCTCTTCAGCTCCGCGATCTGGTTGGAGAGATAGTCGCCCGGCGGCAGCTTGATGATCGCGAAGGTCACGAAGCTGATCGCGAACAGTGTCAGCGCCATGACGAGGAGCCGGCGCACGGTGTAATTCAGCATGGCGGGACGGCGCTCACCGGAACCAGAACGTGTCGGGCCGGTACACGCCGAAGAACGCGCCCGGATCCCAGTTGTATATCCCCTGCTCCGGAACGTTGACGAGCGAGGCGCGCGCGACCACCGGCTGCGGCACGCCGCAAACCACTCCGATCGAGTACTGCTGCTCGACGTGGATTCGCAGCATCCGGTGCCAGATGCGCTCGCGCTCGGCGCGCTCGCCGGTCGCACGCCACGCCGCATACAGCCTGTCGAGCTCGATCACCTCGGGGATGTCGGGAGCGAGGCCCACCTTGCCGCTGGTCTCGAAATACTGGCCGAACTTCGGCCACTGAAGCTGCTGCTGGCTGGTGGGCGCGAGCATTTCGGGGCTCATGTCGGGCGTCGGCACGCCGTTCTCGAATCCGCTCCAGACCGACATCACGCTCTCGCCGGAGAACACGCGGTTCCGGAACACTTCGCGCTGCGAGGGCTTGGCGAAGAGCTTGATCCCGACCTCGCGCCAGGTCTCGCGGATGAGCTCCAGAACGTCGGTCTGCTCGGTCGATTCGCCTGCGGTGTCGACGATGATCTCGAGCGGCCGTCCGTCCGGAAGCTTCCTCATTCCGTCGAGCCCCTTGCGCAGGCCGATTTCCTCCAGCAGCCGCTCCGCCGCCTTCTTGTCGTAGCGCGCCCAGCGCGTGCGGTACTCCGGGCGGAACAGCGGGCTCTCGGGCAGCACGCTGTTGTTGCTTTCGGCCGCAAGGCCGAAGTAGAGCACGTGGTTTACGAGCGGGCGGTCGATCGCGAGCGAGAGCGCGCGCCGGAAGCGCACGTCGCGCAGGAGCTTGCGCCACACCGGATCGTTCGTGTTGAGGTTCGGGAACAGCGCGAACTGAGAGCCTGCCGCGGTGCGCCAGAGCAGCGTCCGGTAGCCGTTGCGCTTCTCGTTCTGCTTCAGAAAGGTGTAGTGGTTGAACTGGAGGTCGCGCGCCTGGAGGTCCGCCTCGCCCGTGCCGGCCTTCGCCGGTATGAGCTTGCCGTCGGCGACCGCGAGCACCACGCTGTCGATGTAGGGAAGCTGCCGCCCGCGCTCGTCGACGCGGTGGAAATAGGGATTGCGTACGGCGACGAACCGGTCGGCGGGCGGCCTGGTGGTGTTGATCCACGGCTGAAGCGTCGGCAGGTCCGGGTTGTCGAAACGGTACATGTTGTCCAGCCGGTTGTGCACCGCGGCCCACTTGCGCTTCGCGGTTCCGTTCGCTTCCGCCTCCTTCACCTTGGCCGAGTACTTCTTGTGGTACTTCTTCAGGTAATGCGCCGGGCGGTAAATGAACAGGGGCGAGGCTCCCGCCATGCGCGGCAGGAAGTCCGGATTGGGCTTGCTCCAGCTGTAACGCACGGTGGTATCGTCCAGCACCTCGAACTTCGGCGGCTCGCCGCCCTCCACCAGCAGGTCGCGCGGCGGCCCTGTGGGGCTGAGTTCCCTGTTGTTCGCCACGTCCTCCCAGTAGTAGCGGAAGTCCTCCGCGGTGAACGGATGGCCGTCGGACCACCTATGGCCCTTGCGCAGCGTCATCGTGAAGATCCGCCCTTCCTGCACCTCGATGCGCTCGAGGATGTCCGGAACGATCTCGAGACGCTCGTTGTAGCCCACAAGGCGCGCGTAGCCGTACACCACGAGCAGGCGTACGTCGCGGCTGCGGCCGATCAGCATGCGGAGCGTTCCGCCGTGGCGCCCCGGCGTCGCGCGCCTGCCGTCCATCGGCACCACGAGCGGATTCTGCGGCACCCGGGCTTCCACCGGCGGCAGCTTCCCCGCGGCGACATCTTCCCGCAGCTGAGGCGTTTCGACCAGCGCCCAGGCCGGCAACGCGGCGGCCGCCGCGAGAATTGCGGCAAGCGCCCTCATGCGAGGAGCTCCGAGGCGTCGGCGCTCTCGGCCGCGCGCACGAAATGCCCGTCACCGAGATCGACGAGCCGGAGGGGCGCTCCGTCCGCGCGGAACGGCGCGGGCCAGGCGCCGGGGTCGGAGGCCCGGCCTTCCATCAGCGCGGTGAAGTCGAGCTTGCAGGCGAGATCGGGCTCGGGGACCGCGGCGAGCAGCGCCTTCGTGTACGGGTGCACCGGCCGGCGGAACAGCGCGTCGTAGGGCGCAAGCTCGACCACGCGCCCGGCGCACATCACGGCGATGCGGTCCGCGATGTAATGCACGACCGCGAGGTTGTGCGAGATGAACACATAGGTGAGATGCAGCGCTTCCTGCAGGTCGAGGAGCAGGTTCAGCACCTGCGCCTGCACCGAGACGTCGAGCGCCGAGACCGGCTCGTCGAGTATCAGCAGCTCGGGCCCCAGGGCGAGCGCGCGCGCAATGCCGATCCTCTGCCGCTGCCCACCCGAGAAGCTGTGCGGATAGCGGCGCAGGTGCCGCACGTCCAGGCCCACGAGCGTCATCAGCTCCTTCACGCGCGCGAAGCGCTCGTCAGGGTCGCCGATGCCGTGGATCGAAAGCGGCTCGCTGACGATGTCGAAGGCGCTCATCCGCGGGTTGAGCGAGCTGAACGGATCCTGGAACACGAACTGGACCTTGCGGCGGTAGGCGAACAGGTCCTCGCCCCGGAGCGCGAGCACGTCGCGCGGCCGGCCGCGGTCGTTGTAAACGATCTCGCCACTGTCGGGGGGGATCGCGCGCATGATCATCTTGGCGGTGGTGGTCTTGCCGCAGCCGGACTCGCCGACCAGGCCCAGGCACTCCCCGGCGTGCACGTGCAGGCTCACGTCCTCGACCGCCGTGATCTCCCCGCGCGTCGCGCCGAACAGCGAGCGCTTGCGCGTGCGGAAGCGCCGCGTGAGGTTGCGCACCACGAGCAGCGGCCCGTCGCCGTCCGCGTGCGCGTGGGGCCGGCCGTGCCCCGACATCAGGTGGTTGGTTCCCGCCTTGATCTCCCGGATCGGCGTCAGGCGCTCGCCCGGCGCCATGTTGAACCTCGGCACCGCGCGCAGCAGCGCCTTGAGATAGGGATGGCGCGGATCGAGAAAAATGTCCTCCACGGCGCCGGACTCGGTGATCCGGCCCTGGTACATCACCACCACCTCCTCGGCCATGTTCGCGACCACGCCGAGGTCGTGCGTGATGATCAGCACCGCCATGCGCAGATCCCGCTGGAGCTGCTGCACGAGCTGCAGGATCTGCGCCTGTATCGTGACGTCGAGCGCGGTGGTGGGCTCGTCGGCGACCAGCAGCGCCGGGCGGCACACCAGCGCCATCGCGATCATCGCGCGCTGGCGCAGCCCCCCGGAGAGCTCGAAAGGATACGTGTGCTCGGCCTTCGCCGGATCGGGGAAGCCCACCAGGCGCAGCATCTCGACCACCGCGTCGCGGCGCTCGCTCCTGCCGAGATCGCGCCGGTGCAGCGCGAGCGCCTCGCCGATCTGGTTTCCGACGGTGTGCAAGGGCGACAACGCCGTCATCGGCTCCTGGAAGATGATCGAGATGCGCCGGCCGCGGATCGCACGCATCGGCTCGCCGCGCGGATCGAGCCGCGACAGGTCGACGCCCGCCTGCACGCCCCCGGGATCGCAGAACAGGATCTCCCCCGAGACGATGCGCGCAACCGGCGGCAGGATTCCGAGGATGGTCTGCGCGACGATCGACTTGCCGGAGCCCGATTCGCCGACCAGCGCCACGGTGCCGCCGGCAGGGACGCGGAACGAGATGCCGTCGACCGCCTTTAGCGTGCCGGCGTCCACCTCCAGGTGCACGCGCAGGTCGCGAATCGTGAGGACGTCAGGCATCGCGCGCACGTTCCCCGAGCGCGGCGAGATTGGCCCGCGTGCCATCGTCCAGCGGCGTCCCGCGCCGAATCGCCTCCGAGGCCGCCGCGTGCACGAGATCCCGGAAGCCGGCGAGGTCCGAATCGACCGCGATGCGGCGCCGCGCCCCCCGCAGGTTCAGCTCCATCCATCCTCCAGATCGATCGCTTCGCGTCGTGTAGTACCGGAGCCGGAGGACGCGCAATTCGTCCCAGCGGATGGCGGCGCCCAGCGGCCCACGGGCGCGAACCCCCGATTCGTCCAGCTCGAATTGGGTCAGATGGCGAACGACTGCCCGCCCAAAGTATACGAGGAAAACCGCGGCCACCGCCGCGAGCAGCCACGCGACCGCGGCCGCGGGCCTAAGCCACGCCAGC
>JBBINV010000104.1:0-6560 GCA_037443705.1 Betaproteobacteria bacterium
GCTCGCCGCGCGGCACCCCGGGCGCGCGATTCACGTGCTCGTCAACCGCGCCGACCGGGATGCGCGGCCGCTCCTCGCGGCGGGTCCCCCCGAGGGCACGGTGCTGCGGGAATTCCCCACGATCGAGCGGCTGATCGGCGAGATCGGGGCGCTCGAGCGCCTGTACACCACCGATACCGGGCTCTATCACCTCGCGGCGGCGATGGGTGTGCCGACGACGGTGTTCTATGGCCCGACCCAGCCCTGGAAAAACGGCATGCCGGGACAGCCCCGGCTCCTGCGGCTGCGCCTCGCGGCGCTCGGCGGCGAGCACTGCGAGGAGAAGGGCTGCGAGGCGGCGGCGTGCCTCAATCATGCGGTGCGATTGCACGCGGGCGTCGCGGCGGAGATCGACATCGGGGGTACGCCGCAAGGCTGCCTGCTGCGGCGCCACCCCGTATCGTCACTTGGCGCGCTCTCGGAGAATGAAGGTCCTCGTCGTTAAGCGCGACAAGATCGGCGACCTGCTGCTCACCACGCCGATGCTCGCGCACCTGAAGGCGAGCCGGCCGGGCGTGGAGGTGCACCTCCTCGCGAACGACTACAACGCCTGGGTGGTCGCGGGCAACCCGGACATCGACCGGCTTTGGGTGTACCGGCGCGTGCGCCACGGCGGGCGGGTGAGCCTCGCCGCGGCATGGCAGTGGCTCGCGCAGAGCGCGCGGCTGCGGCGCGAGCGCTTCGACTGGGTGATCGTGGCCAACGGCGAGGAGTCGCCGCGCGCGATCCGGCGCGCGCTCTCGGTGCGCGGCGCGCGTACCGTGGCGCGCTGCGCGCAAGCGTCGCGCTATCCGCGTCTCACCGATCCCCTGCGGCCCGAGCGCGCCGCCCACGAGATCGACCGGCTGCTGGCGATGCTCGCGCCGCTCGGGATCGGCATGCCGCAGACGGAGATCCTGCCGCGCTACCGCCTGCCCGAGGCCTCGGCCGCGTTCGCGCGCGACTGGCTCGCCGCGCGCGGGCTCGCGCCGGGGCGCTACGTGGTGCTCGGGCTGGGGGCGCGGCGAGCGAAGAAGCAGCCCTCGACCGCACAGGTGCTCGCCTGGAGCGGCGCCTGGAAGGCGCGCCACGGTCTGGAAACCGTATTCCTGTGGACGCCGGGAAGGGCGGACGACCCGCGCTATCCCGGAGACGACGAGATCGCGCAGCCCGTGCTCGATGCGCGCGCGCCGCAAATCCACCCGCACCGCGGCCCGATTCCGGAGGCGCTCGGCCTCATCTGGAGCGCGAAGACGAGCGTCTTCCCGGACTCCGGCCTCATGCAGTTCGCCGCCGCGAGCCCCGGCGGCGTGCTCGGCCTGTTCGCCGAGTCCGACGTCTCGCCCGCGCCGGCGCAGTGGGCCCCCCGCGGCCCGCGTGCCGAGTGGCTCGACGCCCCGAAAAGCGTGAGCGAACTGGCAGACGATGCGGTGCTCGCGCGAATGGAGCGCCTCTTGAGCCAAACGAAACCATGATTGCGTTTGGTGCTACTATTCGCAACCATGGCTGCGTTTAGAACACGCCGGTTCTGGCTCGGGAGGCTCGACGACGCGTGGCGCCGCCGGTCCGTGCTGTGGCTCTCGGGGGTGCGGCGCGCCGGAAAGACGGTGCTCGCGCGCTCGATCGGAACGGCGGAATACTTCGACTGCGAGCTGCCGAGCGCGCGGCGCGCGCTTGCGCAGCCGGAGGCATTCCTCGGCGGCTTTGCGCCGGGGACGACGGTCGTGCTCGACGAAATCCATCGGCTGGCAAACCCGTCCGAGATGCTGAAGATCGCGGCCGACCACTATCCGAAGCTGCGCATTCTCGCCACGGGATCCTCCACCCTGGGCGCGTCGCGGCGCTTTCGCGACACGCTCACCGGCCGCAAGAGCGAGCTTTGGCTCACACCCATGATGTCGGCCGACCTGGACGACTTCGGCGCCGCCGGAGGGCTCGATCGGCGGCTTCTGCGCGGCGGGCTTCCGCCTTTCTATCTGGCGCAGGACGCGCCGGACCGCGAGATCCAGGAGTGGCTGGATTCCTACTGGGCAAAGGACGTTGCGGAGCTCTTCCGGCTGGAGCGGCGCCACTCGTTCCAGCGCTTCGTCGAGCTTCTGCACGTCCAGAGCGGCGGGCTGTTCGAAGCGACGCGCCTTGCGCGCGACTGCGAGGTGAGCCGCCCGACGATCTCGAACTATCTCGCCGTGCTCGAAGCGACCTATGTCGCGCATGTCGTCCGCCCGTTCAGCGCGCGGCGCTCGACCGAGATCGTCGCCGCGCCCAAGGTGTATGGATTCGACACCGGTTTCGTCTGTCATTTCCGGGGCGTGGAGCGGCTCCGGGCCGAGGACCGCGGGCTGCTCTGGGAGCACTACGTGCTGAACGAGCTGCACGCGCACCTGCAATCGCGCGCGATCCAGTATTGGCGCGACAAGCGCGGGCACGAGGTGGACTTCGTGCTGCGTCGGCGCGGCGCCGACCCGCTCGCCATCGAATGCAAGGCGAGCAGCGCCAGCTTCGACGCCCGAAATCTCGCCGTCTTCCGCAGGCTGCACCCGAAAGGGAAGAACCTCGTGGTTGCGCCGGACGTGAAACGGCCGTTCCGCGAGGCGCACGCGGGGCTCGAGGTGGAGTTCGTAGGGCTCGACGCGCTCGTCGCGCGCGTCGCGTCCTAGCCGCGTCCTTTCTCCCCGTAGATCGCCGGGTTGAGATTCGGGTCGTTGTACATCTTGAACTGGCGGTAGACCTTGAAGTAAGCGTCGCCCTTCGCGAACTCGGAAAGCAGCCGGTCGAGGCATCCCGCGAGGTCGGCGCGCTGCTCCTGCAGGCGCGCGAGCTTGGCGGCGCAGGCCTCGATGTGCGATCGATCGACGTCGGTGCGCTCGGTCTGCAGGCGCATGTGACGGATCTTGAGCGAGAGGATCGACAGCCGGTCGATCATCGCGCCGGCAGTCTCGCTGCTCAGCCGCGCATCGTCTTTTGCCCTTACGCCGGAATAGAAACTCAGCAGCTCTTCGTCGATGTGCTCGATGGCGTCGTTCCGCTTCTGGTTGTAGCCGTCGATCGCGCGCTTGTTGGCGGCGATCGCGGAATCGGGCACGTTCCTGCGGCGCGCGAGGTCCTCCTCGTCCCAGAGGAGCGTGTTGAAGCGGTGGTTGTCCGCGATCGCCGCCCAGAGGCGCCCCGCCGGCGGCCGGTGGCCCCCGTCGTGGAAGGTGGTGACCTCGCGTGCCGTGATCTCTGCCTTCACCGCTTCAGCCCCTGAACGTCGCTCTCAGCAACCCGACCGGCCGCGCCGCCGATATCGGCTCGACGTCGAACCCCGCCGCGCGCAGCTGCGCGACCAGCGGATCGGGACCACGGTGAAACTCCATGCGGATCTCGCGCGGCCGCAGGTGCCCGAGGAAGCGGGGATCGGCGAGCAGATGATACTCGGCGCCCTCGCAATCGAGCTTGAGCACGTCCACGTCCGCCGGCAGGTGGCGCAGCGCGTAGCCGACGCCCTCCGCGAACCGCAGGATGCCATTGCGGTCGCGGCGCTGCCCGGCGCGCTCCGCCAGACCCACGTCGTGCACCACGACGCGGCCGGCCAGCCCGTTCGCCTCGGCGTTGCGCCGGATGAACGAACACAGCTCCTGCGAAGGCTCGAAGGCGTGCACGAGGGCGCCCTGGCGGGCGTAGGCGAGCGCGCTGTCGCCGACGTAGGCGCCCACGTCCACCACGGTCGTCCCGGAAAGATCCCGCCCCTTCAGACCGTAGGCGTCGTCGAGCAGGACTTCGCGGAAGTAGGCCGCCTCGTCGCGCGTCCACAGCGGCGAGTACAGCGTGAAGCCGCCGACCCGGACCCTTTTCGAGTCGCGCAGCAGCTCGGTGCAGGCGCCGATGCGATCGAGCCGGCACGCGCCGGGCAGTTGCGGCCATTGCGCCGCGCGCATGTGCAGCGACCTTCCCGAGCGGAACCGGATCTCGACCGGCGTGTCCGGAGGCAGGAACGGCAGATGCCACGCGCGACGCGGCGATTCGATCGCTTCGCGCAGCGTCGTGCCGGATTTCAGGAAGAGCCTGAGCTGGCGGATGCGGTCGCGAAGCGTCACATCAACGGTAGCCGTAGTAATCCCGGAACCAGCGCGCGAACTCGGCGAGCCCCTGCGCGAGCGGGGTGGAAGGCGCGTAGCCCACTGCATCCGAGAGCCGGCGGGTGTCGGCGAAAGTCGATTTCACGTCGCCCGGCTGCATCGGCTGCAGATCCTTGCGTGCCGTGCGCCCGAGCGCGCGTTCCAGCGCCGCGATGTAATCGAGAAGCGCGACCGGCTGGTGGTTGCCCACGTTGAGAATCGCGTACGGCGGGCTCCCGGCCGGAGGCTGGTCGAGGACGCGCAGCGTCGCCTCGACCGCGTCGGCGACGTAGGTAAAGTCGCGCTGCATGTCGCCGCGGTTGAACACCCTGATCGGCGCGCCTTCCAGGATCGCGCGCGCGAACAGCATCGGCGACATGTCGGGCCGTCCCCAGGGCCCGTACACCGTGAAGTAGCGCAGGCCCGTCGCCGGCAGGCCGGACACGTGGCTGTAGGCATGCGCCATCAGCTCGTTCGACTTCTTGGTCGCGGCGTACAGGCTCACCGGACGGTCGACCGGGTCGGACTCGGAGAAAGGCAGCTTGGTGTTGCCGCCGTAGACGCTCGAGCTCGAGGCGTACACGAGGTGCTTCGGCGGGTAGCGGCGGCAGCACTCGAGCACGTTCGCGAAGCCGACCAGGTTCGACTGGACGTACGCCGCCGGATTCTCGAGCGAGTAGCGTACCCCGGGCTGCGCCGCGAGGTGCAGCACCCGGTCCGGCTTTGCCGCGGCGAAGAGCTTTTCGAGGGCCGCCGCTTCGGCGAGGTCGGCGCGCTCGAAGACGAAACCCCTGAGCGCCCGCAAGCGTGCCAGCCGCGCTTCCTTGAGCTCGACGGCGTAGTAGGGCGACAGGTTGTCGACGCCGAGCACCTCGTCGCCGCGCGCGAGCAGCCGCTCGGCGCAGTGCATGCCGATGAATCCCGCGGCGCCGGTGACGAGCACCCTCATTTGCGGGCGCGTTGCAGCTCGATCAGCTTCGCGTACTTCAGGAAGCTGTTCATGCAGCCGATCGCGGTGTGCACCAGCCCCGGCACGCCGTCGAGGAACCCCAGGCGCAGGAGGTAGAACTTGACGAAGCGTACCGCGGGAGAAAGCACGAGCTCGAGCACGCCGGCGCGGCGGCCGCGTGCGTGAAGCTGCTCGGCGGCGAGGCTCGTGTACCGGTTCTGCTTGTCGAGATAGCGCCCGAGGTCCTCGCCCGATTCGTGCAGCAGATCTCCTTCGAGCGTGCCCGGGGTGACCGCGTAAAGCACCTTCTCGTGTACCGCGTCGTCGCTCCAGCGCGCGGCGCGCCGGTCGAACAGACGCGCGCTCCAGTCGGGGTAGCCCTCGCCGTGGCGCAGCCAGCGGCCCAGAAAACGGTTGCGCCGCGCCATGCGGTACACGGGAGAGACGGGCGCCTCGAGCGCGCGCGCGATCGCCGCGGCAAGCTCGGGCGAGACGCGCTCGTCGGCGTCGAGGCACAGCACCCAGTCGTGGCGGGCGGTCTCCACTGCGAGCTGCTTCTGGCGCCCGAAACCGCGCCACTCGTGCTCGAGCACGCGCGCGCCCGCGGCTGCGGCAAGCTCGCGCGTGGCGTCGGTGCTGCCCGAATCGAGCACCACGATCTCGTCGGCGAACGCGGCGCTCTCAAGGCACGCGGCGATGCTGTCCGCGGCGTTGCGCGTGATGACGACAACCGAGACGGGCGCGCGGGAGGAGCCCAAGAACGATCCCTTACAATCGCGGGACCCCATTCTAGCCGACCATGCGCATTCTCTTCGTGAAGACCTCCTCGCTCGGCGACGTGGTCCACAACTGTCCGGCGGTGAGCGAGGCCGCGCGCCATGCGCCGGGCGCGGCGATCGACTGGGTGGTCGAGGAGGCGTTCGCGGATCTGGCGCGGCTTCATCCGCGGGTGAGGCGCGTGATCCCGGTGGCGCTGCGCCGCTGGCGCGCGACGCCCTGGCGAGCCGCGACGTGGCACGAGTTCGCCGCGTTCCGGCGAGCGCTCCGGGCCGAGCGCTACGACTGTGTAATCGACACGCAGGGGCTCCTGAAGAGCGCGCTCCTCGCCTCGCTCGCGCGCGGCGTGAAGCACGGCATGGACCGCGCGAGCCTGCGCGAGCCCTTCGCCGCGCGCTTCTACGACGTGCACCACGCGGTGCCGCGAGCTCGCCACGCGGTCGAGCGCAACCGGCTGCTGACGGCGGCCGCGCTCGGCTATGCGGTCGAAGGAGCGTGCGATTACGGGCTTGCGGCCGAAGGGCCGCCGCCGCTGGAAGTGCGCGCCCCGTACGCGGTCCTGCTCACGATGTCGAGCCGCGAGGACAAGCTCTGGCCGGAGGCGCGCTGGGCGGAGCTCGGGAGCGCGCTCGCGGCGCGCGGGATGGCCTGCGTGCTGCCCTGGGGGAGCGAGCGCGAGCGCGCGCGCTGCGAGCGGCTCGCGGCGGCGATCGGCGGCG
>JBBINV010000105.1:0-6495 GCA_037443705.1 Betaproteobacteria bacterium
CTCGGCCAGCCGGTGCCGACGCTCTCCGGCGGCGAGGCGCAGCGCCTCAAGCTCGCCGGCCACCTGGGCGAAGTCGGCGACTCGGCGTCCAAGAAGCTGTTTCTCTTCGACGAGCCGACGACCGGGCTGCATTTCGACGACGTTGCGAAGCTCCTGCGCGCGTTCCGCAAGCTCCTCGCAGCAGGGCACTCGCTCGTCGTGATCGAGCACAACCTCGACGTGATCCGCGCCGCGGACTGGGTAATCGACCTGGGGCCGGAAGGCGGCGAGGAAGGCGGCGCGATCGTGTGCTGCGGCACGCCGGCCGAGGTGATGGCGCATCCGTCCTCGCATACCGGCAGGGCCCTGAGGGACTACGACGAGAAAAAGGTGTCAGGACCCTTTTCCGATGCGCCGACGGCCAGGGAAGAAAAGGCTCCTGAGACCTTTTTCTCGAACTCGATCCGCATCCACAACGCCCGCGAGCACAACCTGAAGAGCATCGACGTCGAGATCCCGCGCGACGCGTTCACCGTCGTCACCGGCGTCTCGGGCTCGGGAAAGTCGACGCTCGCCTTCGACATCCTGTTCGCGGAAGGCCAGCGCCGCTACCTCGAATCGCTCAACGCCTACGCGCGCCAGTTCGTCGAGGCCGCCGCGCGTCCGGACGTGGACGCGATCTTCGGCATCCCGCCCACCGTGGCGATCGAGCAGCGGGCGAGCCGCGGCGGCGCCAAGTCCACCGTCGGCACGCTCACCGAGGCGCACCATTTCCTGCGGCTGCTCTTCGTCAAGCTCGGCGTGCAGCATTGCCCGGACTGCGCCGTGCCGATCGAGCCGCAGAGCGAGGAGGCGATCGCCGCGCGGCTGGCGCGCAAGCACCGCGGGCAGAGGATCGGGCTCCTCGCCCCGCTCGTCGTCAACCGCAAGGGCGTGTACACGGAGCTCGCGCGCTGGGCGGCGGGCAAGGGCTACACGCACCTGCGCGTCGACGGCGCGTTCCTCCCCGTGTCGCCTTTCCCGCGCCTCGATCGGTTCAAGGAGCACAACATCGAATTGCCGGTCGCGGATCTGAGGGTCGGGGTCGCGAACGAAAACGAGCTTCGTCTCCAGTTGCGCAAGACCCTCGAAATCGGCAAGGGAGTCGTGCTGGTTCTTTCCGACCTCGACGACCTGGTGCGGTCCGCGGCGAAGGGAAAGAAGCTCGAATTGCGGCAGGAGACTTACTCCATCAAGCGCGCCTGCCGCTCCTGCGGCCGCAGCTTCGCCGAGCCGGACCCGCGGCTCTTCTCCTACAACTCCAGGCACGGCTGGTGCCCAGCGTGCTACGGCACGGGCCTCGCGCTCGACGAAGTGGACTGGAGCGAGGAGCGCGCGCGCACCGGCACCGAGGACAACGTGCTCGATTCCTGGATCGAGTGGCTGGAGGTGGACCAGCCCTGCCCCGAGTGCCGCGGCCAGCGCCTCAACCGCGAGGCGCTCGCGGTGCGCTGGGGCGGGAAATCGATCGCGGCGTACGGGGCGATGCCCGTCAGGGAGCTCAAGCGCTTCTTCGAGGTGCTTTCGCTTCAGGGCCGGGACCGCGAGATCGCCCGGGACGTGATCGCGGAACTGCGCAGCCGGCTCGGCTTTCTCGAGGAGGTGGGCCTGGGCTACCTGACGCTCGATCGTCCGGCACCGACGCTCTCGGGCGGCGAAGCGCAGCGCATCCGGCTCGCCGCGCAGCTCGGCTCGAACTTGCGCGGCGTGTGCTACATCCTCGACGAGCCGACCATAGGCCTGCATCACCGCGACAACCGGATCCTGCTCGACGTGCTCGAGCGCCTGCAGGCGAAGGGCAACTCTCTGGTGGTGGTCGAGCACGACGAGGACACGATCCGCCGCGCCGGCCACGTGATCGACCTCGGCCCCGGCGCCGGGCGGCGCGGCGGCGAAGTGGTCGGGCACGGCTCGGCCGCCGAGCTGATGGCGAACCCCGCCTCGCTCACCGGCCGGCTGCTCAAGGCGCCGCTGCGGCATCCGCTGCAGCCGCGCCGCGCGGTGACGCGCCGGACGGAATCGATCCGGATCCTCGGCGCGCGGCTGCACAACCTGAAGGACGTGGATGTGCGCATTCCGCTCGGCCGCCTCACGGTCATCACCGGCGTGTCCGGCTCCGGAAAGTCCACCCTTGCGCGCGATGTGCTGCACGCCAGCCTCACCGCGAAGCGCCCGGTCGGCTGCCGGGGCATCCGGGGCGGCGCGGAGCGCGTGCTCGAGGTGGACCAGACGCCGATCGGCCGCACGCCGCGCTCCTGCCCGGCCACCTACGTCGGCTTCTGGGACGCGGTGCGGCGGCTGTTCGCCGACACGGCCGAGTCCCGCATGCGCGGCTGGGGCGCCAGCCGCTTCTCGTTCAACACCGCCGGCGGGCGCTGCGAGACCTGCGAGGGCCAGGGCATCAAGCGCATCGAAATGAGCTTCCTGCCCGACGTGCGCGTCGCCTGCGAGGCCTGCGGCGGGCAGCGCTTCGACGCCGAGACGCTCTCGGTGCGGCTGCGCGGGCGCAGCGTCGGCGAGGTGCTGGCGATGAGCGTGGACGAGGCGGTCGAGTTCTTCGCCGCGCACCCGGCGATCCACCGGGCGCTGCGGCTGATGCAGGACGTGGGCCTGGGCTACCTCACGCTCGGCCAGCAGAGCCCCACGCTGTCCGGTGGGGAGGCGCAAAGGATCAAGCTGGTCACCGAGCTTGCCAGGGCCGCCACGCAGAAGACCCTGTACGTCCTCGACGAGCCCACGGTCGGCCTGCACATGGCCGATGTCGAGAAGCTCCTGCGCGTGCTGCACCGGCTCGTGGACGCCGGCCACACCGCGGTCGTGATCGAGCACAATCTGGACGTGATCGCGGAGGCCGACTGGGTGATCGATCTCGGCCCCGAAGGCGGCGCCGACGGCGGGCGCATCGTGATGCAGGGGCCGCCGGAGGCGGCGGCGGGCCGGGATACCCACACGGCGCGCGCGCTTTCCGCGTTTCTGGCGGAGCGCGCAGCCTGAACTTCGTCGCCGCGCGGCGACATCGGGACCGGAACTTCTTGCCGCGCCGGCCACCGAAAGCTATGGTGCGGACTTCCCTGAAAGGCCACGCATGAAGAACTTCGTCCTGACCGTCGTCGGATCGCTCGCGTTCGCGCTCGCGCCGGCGCTCGCCCAGCAGGAGCTCTCGCCCGAGGCGCTGGTGAAGAAGGTCACCACCGACGTGCTCGAGACGATCAAGAACGATCCGCAACTCGCCGCGGGCGACCGCCGCAAGGCGCTCGACCTCGCCGAGAAGAAGGTGCTGCCGCACGTCGATTTCGCCGAGGCGACCCGCCTCGCGGTCGGCAAGGCATGGAAGGGCGCCACCCCCGAGCAGCAGGAGAAGCTGGTCGCCGAGTTCCGCGCCATGCTGATCCGGATCTACTCGAACGCGATCAACGCCTACCGCGGCCAGACGCTGCGCGTGCAGCCGGTGAAGATGGCGCCGAACGCGACCGACGTCACGGTGCGCAACCAGTACCTGAGCCCCGGGCGCCAGCCGGTGATGGTCGAGTACGCGATGCACAAGACGCCCGAGGGCTGGAAGATCTACGACATCGTGGTGGAGAACGTGAGCCTCGTGCTCACGTTCCGCGGCGAGTTCGAGGCAGTGATCCGAAACTCGGGCGTGGACGGCCTGATCAAGCGCATGGCCGAGAAGAACGCGCCGCCGAAAACCAGCGGCTGACACGGCTCGCCCGTCGGGTAAACTTGCCCGATGCGCGAACCCCAGCCGAAGGCCATCCGTCTCGAGGACTACGCCCCTCCCGCGTTCCTGGTAGAGCGCGTCGCGCTCGACGTCGACATCCGCGCGGACGACGCGCTCGTGCGCGCGACGCTCGCGGTGCGCCGCAACCCGGCCGCCGCGGCGCGCGACGCGCCGCTCGTGCTCGACGGCGACGAGCTGGAGCTTGTCTCGGCGGCCATGAATGGGAGTTTGCTCCGGAAAAATCAGTTCTTCGCTACTGCAGAGAACCTCACCATACCCGGCGTTCCGGACGCGTTCTCGCTCGAGACCGTGTCCCGGATTGTGCCGCAGAAGAACACCAGGCTCGAGGGCCTGTACGCGAGCCGCAGCGGATTCGTGACGCAGTGCGAGGCGCAGGGCTTCCGGCGCATCACCTGGTTCGCGGACCGCCCGGACGTCATGGCGCGCTACACGACCACGATCCACGCGGACAAGGCGAAATGCCCGGTGCTGCTCTCGAACGGCAACCGCATCGCCTCGGGCGAGGAGCCGGGCGGGCGGCACTTCGCGACCTTCGAGGACCCGTTTCCGAAGCCGTCGTACCTGTTTGCTCTGGTGGCGGCGGATCTCGAAGTGTTGAACGACAAGTACAAGGACAAGAATCTCTTCATCTACGTCGAACCCGGCAGGCTCCCGCAAGCGCAGTGGGCGATGCAGTGCCTCAAGCGCGCCATGGCCTGGGACGAGAAGCGCTTCGGCCTCGCGCTCGACCTCGACGAGTACAAGATCGTCGCGGTCGGCGACTTCAACTCCGGCGCGATGGAGAACAAGGGCCTCAACATCTTCAACGCCAAATACGTCCTCGCGCGCCCCGAAGTCGCGACCGACACGGACTACGTCAACATCGACCGGGTCGTCGCGCACGAGTATTTCCACAACTGGACCGGCAACCGCGTCACCTGCCGCGACTGGTTCCAGCTCTCGCTCAAGGAAGGGCTCACCGTGTTCCGCGACCAGGAGTACGGCGCCGACACCTATTCGCGCGGCGTCACCCGCATCCAGGAGGTGCGGATGCTGCGCGCGGGCCAGTTCGCCGAGGACGCAGGCCCCATGAAGCACCCGGTGCGGCCGCAGTCGTACGTCGAGATCCGGAACTTCTACACCATGACCGTGTACGAGAAGGGTGCCGAGGTCGTGCGCATGCTGCATACGCTCCTCGGCGAGCACGCTTTCCAGGCCGGCATGCGCCGCTACTTCGAGCGCCACGACGGTCAGGCCGTGACCTGCGACGATTTCGTGCAGGCGATGCAGGACGCCTCGGGCGCGGACCTTTCGCAGTTCAGGCGCTGGTACGACGTGGCGGGCACTCCGGTACTGGATGCCGAAGGTTCTTTCGGGAACCGCACCTTCGTCCTCAGGGTGAGGCAGTCGATGGACCCGCCCTTCCACATCCCGCTGAAGGTGAAGGTGGGCTCCCGGGAAGAGGTGCTTTCGGTCACCGGCAAGGAGCAGTCGTTCAGGTTCGAAGGACAGCCCGCCAGGCCCATCCCCTCCCTGTTGCGCGGGTTCTCGGCACCGGTGATCCTGAACTACCCGTACACCGAAGCCGAGCTCGTGCACCTGCTCGCGCACGACGACGACCCGTTCGTGCGCTGGGAGGCCGGGCAGCGGCTCGCCACGAACATCGTCCTCGAGCGCGACGGCACGCCCACCGCGGCGTTCATCGATGCGGCGCGCCGGCTCCTCGCGGACCCGGATCCCGCGTTCGCCGCCGAGGCCCTCACGCTTCCGTCCGAATCGTTCCTCGCCGAGCAGCTCGCGATCGTCGATCCGGATCGCCTGCACGAGTCGCGCAACGCGCTTCGGCGCGCGCTCGCGTCGGCGCTCAAGGACGCTTTTCTCGAGAAGTACCGGGCCCTGGCGAGCGCCGAACCCTACTCTCCCGATCCTTCGGCGATCGGGCGGCGCGCGCTCCGCAATCTGTGCCTGGGGTTCCTCGCCGAGCTGGGCCTCTCGAGCCTGGCATACGAGCAGTTCAGGGATGCGCGCAACATGACCGACAGGATGGCGGCGCTCGCGGCGCTCGCCGATCTCGATTGCCCCGAGCGCAGCGCGGCGCTCGATTCGTTCTACGCGCAGTGGAAGGACGAGCCGCTCGTGACGGACAAGTGGCTCGCGGTGCAGGCCGGCTCCCGTCTTTCGACGACATTGGAGACGGTGAAGCGGCTGCTGGTGCACCCGGCATTCGATCTCAAGGTGCCGAACAAGGTCTACGCGCTCATCCGCAGCTTCAGTGCGAACCAGGTGCGCTTCCACGCCGCCGACGGCGGCGGCTACGCCTTCCTCGCCGACCAGGTGATCGCGCTGGATGCGCTCAACCCGCAGGTCGCGGCGCGCATGGCGCGCGGATTCGACCGCTGGCGCAAGTTCGACGAGCGGCGCCAGGCGCGCGCGCGCGCCGAGCTCGAGCGGATCCGGGGCCGCGAGGGCCTCTCGAAGGACGTCGCCGAGATCGTCGCGAAGGCGCTCGCCTGAGACGATGACCGCGGCCGTCGTCGCGATCTTCGCGCTCGTCTACCTGGGCATGATCCTCGGCGGGCTGCCGTTCCTGCAGCTCGACCGCACCGGCGTGGCGCTGCTCGGCGCGATCGCGATCATCGCGCTGGGCGGCCTCGCGCCCGAACAGGCAGCGGCGTCGATCCATCTCCCGACGATCCTGCTGCTGTTCTCCTTCATGGTGATCTCGGCGCAGATGCGCCTGGGCGGCTTCTACG
>JBBINV010000106.1:0-5943 GCA_037443705.1 Betaproteobacteria bacterium
GCCGCGCGCGCTGTGCCAGCGCCGACCCCGCCGGCCGCGGCCGGCGCTCTGCTCCTCGGCGGCGAGCAGCACCGGCCGCCGCGGGGCTTCCGCAACCAGCAGCGAGTTCGTGGAGGTGCAGCGCTCCAGCACGCGCACCTCGAGCCCGGGTACGGCGATGGCCGCGGCGTCCAGTCGGTCCATGGCGCGTAGTTTACGCGGACCCGAATGCGAACCCGCGGCCGGGGGCGGCTGCGAACAGCGCCCGCGTGTACTCGTGCTGCGGGTCGAGGAACACGCGCTCGGCCGGGCCGTACTCCACGACCGCGCCCCGCTGCATCACGGCGATGTGATCGCACACCTGCGCGGCGACACGCAGATCGTGAGTGATGAACAGCATCGCGAGATCGAGCCGCACGCGGATCTCCTCCAGCAGCGCCAGCACCTGCGCCTGCACCGAGACGTCGAGCGCCGACACCGCCTCGTCGGCGATCAGCAGCTCGGGCTCCAGCGCAAGCGCGCGCGCGATGCAGATCCGCTGGCGCTGGCCGCCGGAAAACTGGTGCGGGTAGCGGTCGAGCGCGCCCGGGTCCATGCGCACCAGCGCCATCAGGCGCCGCGCGCGCTCGAGCGCCTGCGCGCGCGGCACGCCGTAGTTGAGCGGGCCCTCCATGATCGCCTCGCCCACGGTGCGGCGCGGATTGAGCGAGCGGTAGGGGTCCTGGAACACGATCTGCACGCGCCGCCGCAGCGGCCGGAGCTCCCGGTGGCTCCGCGCCGCGATGTCCTCGCCGTGAACCCGGATCTCCCCGCTCGAAGGATCGACCAGGCGCACGATGCAGCGCGCTACCGTGGACTTGCCGGAGCCCGATTCGCCCACGATGCCGAGCGTCTGGCCGCGGCGGATCTCGAGCGACACGTCGGCGGCGGCGCGCACCTCGCGATGGCGCGCGAACCAGTGCCGGTCGGCGTAGGTCTTGGACAGGCGCCGGGTCTCGAGCACTACCGGCGCGTCCGCCGGCACGGGGCGGCCGTGGGGCTTCAGGGCCGGGACCGAGGCGATCAGCATCTTCGTGTAGTCGTGGCGCGGGCGCTTGAGGACCTCGTCGCGGGCGCCCAGCTCCACCAGCTCGCCCAGCCGCAGCACCGCGACGCGGTGCGCGATCTCCGCGACCACGCCGAAGTCGTGCGTGATGAAGAGCACGCCCGTTCCGTGTTTCTTCTGCAGGTCGATCACCAGGCTCAGGATCTGCGCCTGGGTCGTCACGTCGAGCGCGGTGGTCGGCTCGTCCGCGATCAGCAGCGCCGGCTCCAGTACCAGCGCCATCGCGATCATGATGCGCTGGCGCTGCCCGCCGGAGAGCTGGTGCGGGTACGAGGCCATGATCCGCTCGGGGTCGGGCAGCGCGACCTCCTTCAGCATGTCCAGGATCCTCGTCCGCCTTGCCTCCGGCGAAACCCCGGTGTGGAACCTGAGCACCTCGTCGATCTGCGCGCCGCAGGTCATCACGGGATTCAGCGCGGTCATCGGCTCCTGGAAGATCATCGACATGCGCGCGGCGCGCAACTCGCGCAGCCGGCCGGGCGTGGCACGCAGCGTGTCTTCGCCCTGAAGCAGCGCCTCGCCGCCGGTCACCGCGAGCGCGTGCGGCAGCAACCCCATCACCGCGTGCGCGATCACCGATTTGCCCGAGCCCGACTCGCCCACCAGGCACACGATCTCGCCCGGGTTGACCTCGAACGAGACCCGCGAGACCGCCTCGGCGCGATCGCCTCCCGGAGGGAGCGCGATCGTGAGATCGCGCACCTGGAGCACACTCACACGCGCCTCGCCATCCTGGGATCGAGCGTGTCGCGCAACCCGTCGCCGAGGATGTTGACCGCGAGCACCGCGGCCGCGAGGAACACCCCGGGGAAGAAGATGTTGTGGGGATACTCCACGAACTGGACCCGCCCCTCGGCCATGATGTTGCCCCAGGTCGGAATGTCGGGCGGCAGGCCCACGCCGAGGAACGACAGGATGGCCTCGAGCAGGATCGCGGAGGCGCAGATGAACGTGCCCTGCACGAGCAGCGGCGCGAGCGTGTTGGGCAGGATGTGCGCGAACATCACCTTCCGGGTCGGGGTGCCGAGTGCGATCGCGGCCTCCACGTAGGGCTCCTCGCGGATGGTGAGCACGAGCGACCTCACCAGGCGCGTGACGCGCGGGATCTCGGGAATCGCGATCGCGACGATCACGGTGGCGAGCGACCCGCGCCACATCGCGACCAGCGCGATCGCGATCAGGATCGCCGGGATCGCCATCAGGCCGTCCATGACACGCATCAGCATTCCGTCGAGCCAGCGGAGATACCCCGCGACGAGCCCGAGCACGACGCCAAACGCGAGCGCGAGCGCCGCCGCGCACACGCCTACCAGGAGCGACACGCGCGTGCCGTAGAGGACACGGCTGTAGATGTCGCGGCCGAACGAGTCCGAGCCCATGAGGAACACGTGCTGCACCGTCGCTCCCTCGAGCGTCATGATCTCGCCGCTCATCCCGGGCCGGAGGTCGCGGCTCGCGGCATCGAACAGCGAGGGGTCGACCGTACCCAGCCACGGCGCCGCGATCGCGATCGCCACGAGCAGCGCGAGCACGCCGCCCCCGAGCCGCACCGACCAGTTGCGGCGCGCCCGGCGCCACGCGCCTTCGCGCGGAACGATCGCGGCGGCCTCGACCGAAAGGCTCTCGAGCTTCATCAGTAGCGGATGCGCGGATCGAGGAACACGTAGCAGAGGTCCACCGCGAGGTTGATCAGTACGTAAACGAGCGAGAAGAACAGGATCACGCCCTGGATGGTGGGGAAGTCGCGCGCCAGCACCGCGTCGACCGTGAGACGTCCCAGCCCCGGGATCGCGTACACCGACTCGGTGACGACCACGCCGCCGATCAGGAGCGCGATCCCGATCCCGATCACGGTGACGATCGGGACCGCGGCGTTCGCGAGCGCGTGGCGCACCAGCACCCGCGGCCCGGGCAGTCCCTTCGCGCGCGCCGTGCGGATGTAGTCCTCGCCGAGCGCTTCGAGCACCGACGCGCGCGTCACGCGCGCGATCAGCGCCACGTAGAGCACCGAGAGCGTGAGCGAGGGCAGCAGCAGGTGCCGCAGGTACGGCCAGAAGCCGTCGGCAACGCGCGCGTAGCCCTGCACCGGGAGCCAGCCGAGCTTGAGCGAGACGAGCCAGATGAGGAGGTAGGCGAGCACGAACACCGGCACCGAGAAGCCGAGCACCGAGAAGCCCATCAGCATCCGGTCGAACCACCCGCCGAAGCGCCACGCGGCGAGCGCGCCGAGCGGCACCGCCGCCAGCACCGCGATCGCGATCGTGAGCGCGGCGAGCGACACCGTGGGCTCGAGACGCTGCGCGATGAGCGCCGTGACCTTCTGCTTGTAGTAGAACGACTCGCCGAGGTCGCCGGAGAGCAGGTTCCCGAGCCAGATCCCGAACTGCACGACGATCGGGCGGTCCAGGCCGAGGCTCGTCCGGATGCGCGCGATCTGCTCGGTGCTCGCCGCATCCCCGGCGAGGATCGCCGCGGGATCGCCCGGCGTCAGGCGCAGGATCAAGAACACGAGCATCGCCACGATCACGAGCACCGGGATCGTGGCGAGCAGGCGCCGGGCGAGAAATGTGTACATGGCTGCCGAAAAAACAACGGCCCCTGTCAGGGGCCGTCGGCTCGGGTCACCCTGGCCTCACTTCTTGCTGACGTTCCAGTAGACGTTGGCGAGCCCGGCCATCGGAACGCCCGAGACGCCCTTGCGGACCGCCACCGGCTGGACGTACTCGCCGAGCGGCACGTGCGTTCCGACTTCGAACGCGCGCGCCTGGATCGCCTCGGCGATCTTCTTGCGCCTGGCGGCGTCGGTCTCGCGCATGAACTGGCCCTTCAGCTCGACGATCTTGTCGTCCTTGCCCCAGCCGAACCAGCCCGAGGCTTCGCCGCGCGTATCGAGCGCCGCGTTCACGATCGGGTTCCAGATGTCGGGCGCGACCCAGGCCGTGAGGAACATGTGCCAGCCACCCTTGTCGATCGGGTCCTTTTTCGCGCGGCGCGCGACCAGCGTCTGCCAGTCCATCGCCTGCAGGTCGACCTTGAACCCGGCCTGGCGCAGCAGCTGCGCGGCGACGTCGGGAAGCTTCTGGATCGCCGCGAGGTCGGTCGGCTTCATGAGCACGATCGGGGTGCCGTCATAGCCCGATTCCTTGACCAGTGCCTGCGCCTTCTTCATGTTCGACTTCGACTGGATGTCGCTGCCCGCGGCGCTCGCGTACGGCGTGCCGCAGGTGAACATCGACGGGCAGGTCTTGTAGTACTCCTTGATGCCGACCTGCGCGCGCAGGAACGGCTCCTGCGCGAACGCGGCCTCGACCGCCTGGCGCACCTTGGGGTTGTCGAAGGGCTTGTGCAGATGGTTGAACCGCGCCATGTACTGCAGCCCCAGCTTCGGCGAGAGCAACTGCACGTTCTTGTCGGCCTTCAGCGCGGGCACGCTTTCGAAGGCCGGCGCCTCGATGATGTCGATCTCGCCGTTGACGAGCGCGTTCACCTGCGCCTGCGCATCGCGAAGCGCGAGGTTCCATTCGACGCGGTCGACATGGACGTTCTTGCCGCCCGCGGTGCCGGAGGCGGGCTCCTTGCGCGGCACGTACTTCGGGTTCTTGACGTATACCGCCTTGTCGCCGGGCTTGAACTGGTCCTTCACGAACATGTAGGGGCCCGAACCGATGTGCTCCTCGATCTGCTTGAAGGCGTCGGTGTCGGCGATGCGCTTGGGCATGATGAAGGGCACGTTCGAGGAGGGCTTGCCGAGCGCCTCGAGGACGAAGCCGCAGGGCTCCTTGAGCGTCATGCGGAACGAGTCGGGCCCGGTCGCCTCGAGCTTGTCGACGAACCCCATCAGCGCCACGCCCATCGAGTCGCGCTTGCCCCAGCGCGCGAGCGATGCCACCACGTCCTCGCCGGTCACGGGCTTGCCGTCATGGAATTCCAGGCCCTTTCTCAGCTTGAATTCCCATACCTTCTGGTCCTTCGACACGGTCCAGGTGTCAACCATCTGCGGCTTCACCTCGCTTTTCTCGTCCGTGCCGAACAGCGTGTCGTAGATCATGTAGCCGTGGTTGCGGCTCATGTACGCCGTGGTCCATATCGGATCCAGGATCGCGAGGTTGGAATGCGGCACGATGCGCAGCACCTTCTCCTGCGCCGCGGCCGGAGCGCCCAGGCCCCCGGCGAGCGCCGCGAGCAAGACAGCAGTGAGGATCTTGCGTTTCATGCGGGTATCCTTTCGGGTGGAATCGCGCGAAAGAGGGTAGCAGGGCATGGCACGCATCGCAATCGGCGGAATGCAGCACGAAACGAACACCTTTGCGCCCTCCCGGGCCGACTACGGCGCGTTCGAGGCGGGCGGCGGCTGGCCGGGCGTGCAGTACGGCGAGCCCCTCTTTGGGGCGGTCGAGGGCGCGAACATTCCCGCGGCCGGCGCGATTGCGGAATTGCGAAAAAGCGGTCACCGGCTCGTCGCGACCGCCTGGGCCGCCGCGAGCCCGTCCGCGCATGTGACCGCCGAGGCGTTCGAACGAATTGTCGGAGAGCTCGTTTCCCGGTTGAAGAAACAGCTTCCGGTAGACGGCGTGTACCTCGATCTGCACGGCGCGATGGTCACCGAGGCGCACGACGACGGTGAGGGCGAGATCCTGGGCCGGGTGCGCGAGGCCGTGGGCCCCGGCGTTCCGGTCGTGGCGAGCCTCGACCTGCATGCCAACGTCACGCGCAGGATGACGGATCTCGCCGACGCGCTCGTCGCCTACCGGACCTATCCACACGTCGACATGGCCGAGACCGGCGCGCGGGCCGCGCGCCTGCTCGAACGCATGATCCGGAGCGGGCGGCGGCCGGCGAAATCGTTCCGCACGCTCGAT
>JBBINV010000106.1:5996-6249 GCA_037443705.1 Betaproteobacteria bacterium
GCCGGGGGCTCTATGCCGAGCTGGAGAGGCTGGAGGCGGAGCATGGCGCGACGCTCTCCTTTGCGCCCGGCTTCGCGATGGCCGACATCGCCGAGTGCGGCATGTCCGTTTTCGGCTACGCGGAAGACGCGAACGCCGCCGGTGCGGCCGTGGAGCGGCTGCGGGGGCTCGTCGCCGACGCCGAGAAGGATTTCGTGCTCGAGCTCCACGCGCCCGCGGCGGCGGTGCGGCGCGCCGCCGGGCGCGGCGCGCC
>JBBINV010000107.1:0-6218 GCA_037443705.1 Betaproteobacteria bacterium
GGTCGCGCCGCGCGAAGCCCTGGCACTTGCGGTGCTGCTCGCGGTCGCGGGACTTGCCGCCTCGGCCCTGGCCGGTGCGGCCGTCGCGGCGATCGGCGCCGCCTATCTCGGGCTGAATGGCGCGTACACGCTCGGCCTGAAGCGCGTACCGGTACTCGACGTGTTCGCGATCGCGGCCGGGTTCATGCTTCGGCTGCTCGCCGGCACCGCGGGAATCGGGATCGAGCCGTCGAACTGGCTGCTCGGGTGCGGGTTCTTTCTGACGCTGTTCCTCGGCTTCGCCAAGCGCCGCGCCGAGCTCGTCGGGCTCGCGGGCGGGGCACGCGAGCACCGCGCGGTGCTGCAGGCGTACAGCGTCCGGTTCCTCGAGCGCTCGATCATGGCGTGCGCCGCCGGAATGATCGCGCTCTACGCGCTGTACACCCTGTCCGACGAAGCCGCGGCGCTGCATGGGACCGCGCGGCTGATCGTCACTCTGCCCTGGGTCCTGCTCGGTACGTTCCGCTACCTCTACCGCCTCAGGTTCCTCGGCGGCGGGGGCGATCCTGCCGAGGAGCTGTTGCGCGACCCGGTGCTCGCGGCCGCGGTCGCGGGGTGGCTTGCCACCGTGCTGTGGCTCATTGCCTGACGGTTGGGCATAATTTCCGGGACATGGCCGAACGTCCGCCGCAGCTCGCGCGCCTGCACTACCTCGGGGACGCGACCCAGTTCTCGACGCAGATCCATGCGCTCATCCCGCGCTGCAACCTGCTCGAGAATTTTTCGCCCGCCGAGGTGCGGCTGCTCGCGCACTTCATGGACGTGTTCCGCGCCGAGCCCGGGACCGAGATCATCCGCGAGGGCGAAGGCGGCGACTTCATGCTGATGCTGCTCGAGGGCAGGGTCGAGGTGCAGAAGCGCGACCGCTGGAACACGCCCCAGCTGATCGCGGTGGTCGAGGCCGGAAAGACGCTGGGCGAAATGTCGATGATCGACGGCGAGCCGCGCTTCGCCACCTGCGTCGCAGTCGAGCCGGTGACGCTGGCGGTGCTCGACCGCGAGAACCTCGCGCGCATCATCGTGGAGCAGCCGATGCTCGGCGCCAAGATTCTGATGGAGCTGGTGCTGATGCTGTCGCAGCGCCTGCGCCATACGAGTGGCCGTCTGCTGCAGGTGCTCGACGAGCAGTCGCACGGCGCGCGCACGGTGCCGTAAGCTTCCACCGCGGCCGGCGACTAAGGCGCACGCGCGAACAAGGAAGATTCCCCGCCCATGCACGCAACCCTGCCGCTCATGCGGCGTTTCGGCTTTCCGGCGCTGGAGCGCCGGCGCCTGGAAACGCTCCAGGTCAACCTCGGCTACCGCTGCAACCAGAGCTGCCTGCACTGCCACGTCAACGCCGGCCCGCACCGAAGCGAGGAGATGCGGCGCGAAACGGTCACCGACGTGCTCGCCTTCCTCGAAGTCTCGGGGGTGCGGCGGCTCGATCTCACCGGCGGCGCTCCCGAGCTCAATCCGCATTTCCGGGAGCTGGTGCGGCGTGCGCGCGGGCTGGGCGCGCACGTGATCGACCGCTGCAACCTGACGATCCTGGAGGAGCCGGGACAGGAAGGGCTCGCCGAGTTCCTTGCGGCGCAGCGCGTCGAGCTGGTCGCGTCGCTGCCCTGCTACCTGGAGGAAAACGTCGACCGGCAGCGCGGCAAGGGGGTGTTCGAGCGGAGCCTTCGGGCGCTCGGGCGGCTGAACGCGCTCGGCTACGGCCGGGAAGGCAGCGGCCTCGAGCTGTGCCTGGTTTACAACCCGCAGGGCCCGAGCCTTCCGCCGGCTCAAGGAGCGCTCGAGCGCGACTACAAGCGGATCCTCGGGGAGCGCTACGGGATCGCGTTCAACCGGCTGATCGCGCTCGCCAACATGCCGATCCAGCGCTTCGGCTCCATGCTCGTCTCGAAGGGGCAGTTCAACGACTACATGGCGCTGCTGCACGCGGCGCACCGGGAAGAGAATCTGGACGGCGTGATGTGCCGCACGCTCCTGTCGGTGGATTGGCAGGGCACCGTTTACGACTGCGACTTCAACCAGATGCTGGGGCTGCCGCTCTCGCTCGCGGGCCGCAAGCGCGTGCACATCTCGGAGCTGATCGGGCGCGACCTCGCCGGCAATCCGATCACGGTCCGCGATCATTGCTACGGCTGCACCGCCGGGCAGGGCTCGTCGTGCGGCGGCGCGCTGCATGGCTGAGCCCCGGCCCGGCAGGAGCTGCCCGCTCTCGTACCGATACGGCGCAGCGGCGCTCGCGGCGCCTGCGTCGCTCGAAGCCGAGACACTCTGGGTCGCCGGCGGCCTGTACGGCAACCGCTTCGCCCTGGAGCGGCTGCTCGCGCTCTACGAGGGGGAGCCCGGCCCGAAAGCGCTCGTCTTCAACGGCGACTTCCACTGGTTCGACGCGGACGGCGCGGAGTTCCGGGCGATCAACGGGGAGGTGCTGCGCCATCGGGCGACGCTCGGCAACGTCGAACTCGAGATCGCCGACCCGAGCCCCGGCGCCGGGTGCGGCTGCGCCTATCCCGAGTGGGTCGACGAGGGCGTGGTATCGCGCTCCAACCGGATCCTGGAGCGGTTGAGATCGGTGGCTCTGGCCTTCGCACCGGAAATGAACTCGTTGAGAAGGCTCCCGAAATTCCTGGTCGCGTCGGTCGGCGGCGCGCGCGTGGCGATCGTGCACGGCGACGCGGATTCCCTCGCCGGCTGGCGCTTCTCGCAGGAATGCCTCGCGACGGCGGAAGGGGTCGCGGCCGCGCGGCGCGCGTTCGCAGCCGCGAAGGTGCGCGTGTTCGCCTCGAGTCATTCCTGCCTCCCGGTGCTTCGATCCTTCGAGGGCGATTGCGCCCTCGCGAACAACGGCTCGGCCGGCATGCCGAATTTCCGCGGCACGCGCTACGGGCTCGCAACCCGCATTTCGGTGCGGCCGCGCGCGGGCGCGGTCTGCACCGCGCGCGCCGGCACGCTTCATGTGGAGGCGCAGCCCGTCGACTACGACCACGAGGCCTGGGTCGCGCGCTTCCTCGAGCTGTGGCCGGAAGGCTCGGACGCCCACGCGTCGTACTTCCGGCGCATCGCGGAGGGGCCGGAGTACGGGTTGCCGCTCGCGCGGTGCGCGGCATGAGCCGCTCGAAGCTCGCGCTGCTCGCGCTGCTGGCGACGCTCGCCATCGCGTTCTTCGCCTTCGGCGGCCACCGTTACCTGACTTTCGACAACGTCAAGGCGCAGCAGGCGGCGATCGAGGGATACTACCGGGCGCATGCCTGGGAGACGGTCCTGGGCTACTTTCTCCTCTATGTCGCGGTCACGGGACTGTCGCTTCCCGGCGCGGTCATCATGACGCTGGTCGGCGGCGCGGTCTTCGGGCTCGTCTGGGGCACGGTGATCGTCTCCTTTGCCTCGAGCGCCGGCGCGACCGTCGCGTTCCTCGCCAGCCGGTTCCTGCTGCGCGAGTGGGTGCAGCAGCGATTCGGCAATTTCCTCGAGCCGGTCAATCGCGGCATGGAGCGCGAAGGGGGGTTTTACCTGTTCACGCTGCGGCTGATTCCCGCGATTCCCTTCTTCGCGATCAACCTCGTGATGGGTCTCACGCCCATCCGCACCTGGACGTTCTACTGGGTCAGCCAGCTTGGGATGCTGGCCGGCACGGTCGTATACGTGAACGCGGGCACGCAGCTCGGGAGGCTCGAGTCGCCGAGGGGGATCCTGTCGTGGGAGCTCGCCGGCGCGTTCCTGCTGCTGGGGCTTTTCCCGCTGATTGCGAAGAAAGCCGTCGATCTGGCGAAGGCGCGCCGGGTGTACGCGCGCTGGGCGCACGCCAGACCGGCGAAGTTCGACCGCAACCTGGTCGTGATCGGCGCCGGCTCGGCCGGGCTCGTCGCGGCGTACATCGCCGCCGCGGTGAAGGCCAGGGTCACGCTCGTCGAGAAGCACCGCATGGGCGGCGACTGCCTGAATACGGGCTGCGTTCCGTCGAAGGCGCTGATCCGGACGGCACGGGTGCTGCAGCAGCTTCGCAATGCCACGGAATACGGAATCCGCCGCGTCACGGTCGAGTTCGACTTCGCCGAGGTCATGGAGCGCGTGCAGCGCGTCGTGCGGACGGTGGCGCCGCACGACTCGGTCGAGCGTTACACCGCGCTCGGCGTGGAGTGCCTGGCCGGAGAAGCAAGGATTGTGTCGCCGTGGGCCGTCGAGGTCACGAATTCGGAAGGAAACAAGCAGACACTGACGACTCGCTCGATCGTGATCGCCGCGGGCGCGCGCCCGTTCGTGCCGCCGATCCCGGGAATCGAGTCGATGGATTGCCTCACCTCCGACACGGTCTGGGGACTGCGCGAGCTGCCGCGGCGGCTCGTGGTGCTCGGCGGCGGTCCGATCGGCTGCGAGCTCGCGCAGGCGTTCGCGCGCCTCGGGTCGAAGGTGACGCAGATCGAGATGCTGCCGCGGCTCCTGCCGCGCGAGGACCCCGAGTTCTCGGAGATGGTCGCCGCGCGCTTCCGCGAGGAGGGCGTGGACGTGCGCACCGGGCACAAGGCGAAGCGGTTCCTGCGCGAGGACGGGCGCAAGCTTCTCGTGTGCGAGCATGGCGGGGCGGAGGAACGATTCGAGTTCGACGCGCTGCTGTGCGCCGTGGGCCGCGTCGCCAGCACCGCGGGCTACGGGCTGGAGGCGCTCGGGATTCCGGTCACGAAGGCCCGCACCGTGGAGACGAACGAATTCCTGCAGACCGTCTACCCGAACATCTACGCCTGCGGCGACGTCGCGGGACCGTACCAGTTCACCCATGCCGCCGCGCACCAGGCCTGGTATGCGTCGGTGAACGCGCTCTTCGGCTCGCTACGCAGGTTCCGCGCAGACTACTCGGAGGTCCCGTGGGCAACGTTCACCGATCCCGAGGTCGCGCGCGTCGGCCTGAACGAGAGCGAGGCCGCGGAACGGAATATCCCGTACGAGGTCAGCGTTTACGATATCGACGAGCTCGACCGGGCGATTGCCGACGGCACGGCGCATGGCAGGGTGAAGGTGCTGACGGTTCCCGGCAAGGACAGGATCCTCGGCGCGACCATCGCTGGCGAGCACGCTGGCGACCTGATCGCCGAGTTCGTCGCGGCGATGCGTCACGGCTTCGGGATGAACAAGATCCTCGGCACCATCCACGTCTATCCCACGCTCGCGGAAGCGAACAAGTACGCGGCCGGGGCGTGGAAGAGGGCGCACGCGCCGCAGCGATTGCTCAGGCAGGTGGAGCGGTTTCACGCCTGGATGAGGGGCTGAGATGAGGCCGCTGCTGCTGGGGTTGTTGTTCGTTGCCACCCACGCTTTTTCTCAGGCGTTCGACCATTCGCATCGCGCCTGGGACACCCTGCTCAGGAAGCATGTGGTGTTGCTCCCCGGCAAGAACGCCTCGCAGACGGACTACGCGGGCATGGCGCGGGACCGCGGCGCGCTGAAGGGATACCTCGAAAGCCTTTCGCGCGTGAAGGAGGCCGAATTCAGCGCCTGGAGCCGGGCGCAGCGCATGGCGTTCCTGATCAACGCGTACAACGCGTTCACGGTGGAAAAGGTCCTTACGCGCTACCCGGACATCCGGTCGATCTGGGATTTCGGCAAGCTCTTCGGAAATCCGTTCAAGGACGAGTTCTTCACGCTGCTCGGCCGCCGCTTCTCGCTCGACGCCATCGAGCACGACACGCTCAGAAAGCCCGGTGCCTACGACGAGCCGCGCGTGCACTACGCGGTGAACTGCGCTTCCATCGGCTGCCCGATGCTGCGCGAGGAAGCCTATGTCGCGGAGCGGCTCGAGGCGCAGCTCGAGGAGCAGGCGGTGCGGTTCCTTTCCGACCGCTCGCGCAACCGGGTGGACGCCGGGGGACGGCTCGAAGTCTCGAGGATCTTCGACTGGTTCAGGGAGGATTTCGGCGAGCGCGAGAAATATTTCGCGCGTTATGCGAGGCAGCTCGCCGACGACCCGGCGCGGCAGAAGCGGATCGCCGAGGGGCGCGCGCCGATCTCGCACCTCGACTACGACTGGTCGCTGAACGACGCGCGCAGATGAGGCTCTCCGTCATCGTTCCGGCTCTCGACGAAGCTGCCGGCATCGAGCGATCGCTCGCGGTGCTCGCGCCGCTGCGTGCACGCGGCCACGAGGTGATCGTGGTCGACGGCCCGCACTGGTGGATGCGGGCGCGGCCCGAGAC
>JBBINV010000108.1:0-6178 GCA_037443705.1 Betaproteobacteria bacterium
GCGACCCGCGCGCCGCGAAGCGCGTTCGCGGCCTGGACGACGCGCGGGCGAGCGCGCGGCTGGGCCTGGGCGCCGGCGGCCTCGCCTACTGGATCGCCGCGGCGCGCGAATGCTTCGAGGAGGCGGGGATCCTGCTTGCGACCGGCGCGAGCGGGGTTTCGGGATTCGATGACGAAAAGCTGAAACGCGCCCGCGCGGCGCTCAACTCCGGGAGCCTCGGCTTCATCGAATTCCTCGAGGCCGAGGACCTCTACATTCCCGCGGACGCGATCGTCTATTTCAGCCACTGGATCACGGCCGCCGGGCGGCCGCGGCGCTTCAACACGCGCTTTTTCGTCGCGCGCGCGCCCGAGGGCCAGGACGGCGCGCACGACGCTTCCGAGACGGTGCACAGCTTCTGGCTCGGCCCCCGCGACGCGCTCGAGCGCCACGAGCGCGGCGAGATCGAAATCATCTTCCCCACGCGCACCTCGCTTTCCGACCTGGCGCCCTTCACGAGCGCCGCCGCAGCGCTCGGGTACGCGAGGTCGCTCGGCGACATCGAGGTCAACGCGGCGGTCTGGGCGATCGACCACGAGGGCTCGAAGCGCCTGTTCCGGCGCGCCGACCCGCCCTACTTCGAGATCCACTGGAGCGACCCGGAGGAAACGGGCGACACCTGCTTCGTGATCCAGCCGGGCGTTCCCAAGCGGCTCGATGCGCGCGTGACGCGTCTCACCGCGCCCAATCCCGGCGTAATGACCGGCCCGGGGACGAACACCTATCTCGTGGGAGAGAGCGAGCTCGCGGTGATCGATCCGGGTCCCGCGATCGCGGATCACCTCGAGGCGATCCTCGCTGCGGCGGGCGGGCGCCCTATCCGCTGGATCCTCGCCACGCACACGCACGTCGATCATTCGCCGGCGGCGGCGCTCCTGAAAGCGCGCACCGGCGCCGAGGTGCTCGGCCGCCCGGCTCCGGCGCACGGAAACCAGGACCTCAGCTTCCGCCCGGATCGCGTGCTCGAGCATGACGACCGCATCGCCGTGGGCGGCATCGGGCTGCGCGCCATCCGCACGCCGGGCCACGCGTCCAACCACCTCTGCTACCTCCTCGAGGAGACGAAGATGCTCTTCACGGGCGATCACGTGATGCAGGGCTCTACCGTGGTGATCAACCCGCCCGACGGCGACATGCGAGCCTACCTCGCCTCGCTCGAGATGCTGCTGCACGAGGACGTGTCGATTCTCGCGCCCGGGCACGGCTATCTCATCGGCGGCCCGCACAAGGAGCTGAAGCGCCTCGTCGCGCACCGCCTCGCGCGCGAGGCCAAGGTCACTGCGGCGATCGCGCGCCTGGGTTCGCCCACGCTCGAGGAGATGCTGCCGCTCGTGTACGACGACGTGCACACGCGCATTCACCCGGTGGCGGCGCGCTCGCTCACGGCGCACCTCGAAAAGCTCGTCGCGGAAGGCACCGTGCTCGCGCTCGCGGGACGCTACGCGCTGGCCAAATCCGCGCCAAGCGGCTAGACTCCCCGGGCAACCACCGGGATTCCTCACCCCTGCGAGGAGCGCGCCATGGCCGACCACGAGAAAACGATGAAGCTGGTGACGAATCTGGACCGCGGGGCGATCGAGGCGCGGCTGGGCGAGGTGCGCGAAAGAGCGCACGCCGCCAATCTTGCGGATCTGGCGAAGATGTTCGCGGGAGCCGAAGGCGCGCCGCGCGCGCAGCTCGAGCAGAACGTGCGCAACGCCCTCAAGTGGCTCGCCGACAAGCCGCAGCACAAGGGACTCGCGGCGCTGCTGGAGCTGGTGGAGATCAACCTCCCCAACCTGAAGTAATCTGAGCTTCGACTTCGATCTCTTCACCATCGGCGGCGGCTCGGGCGGCGTGCGCGCGAGCCGCGTCTCCGCCGGCATGGGGGCACGCGTCGCGATCGCCGAATGCCACCGCTTGGGCGGCACCTGCGTCAACGCAGGCTGCATCCCGAAGAAGCTCTTCTCCTACGCCGCGCACTTCCGCGACGAGTTCCGGATCGCGGCAAGTTTCGGCTGGAGAACCGGCGAGCCGAGCTTCGACTGGCCTGCGCTCCGTGCCAACAAGGACCGCGAAATCGCGCGCCTGAACGGGGTCTACGAAAGGCTGTTGACCGGAGCAGGGGTGACGGTCGTGCGCGGCCGGGCACGCATTCTCGATCCCCATGCGGTAGAGGTGGACGGCAAGACCTATACCGCCAGGCACATCCTCGTGGCGACCGGCTCGCGGCCGAAGGTGCCGGCGATCCCGGGCGCCGAGCGCGCGATCACGTCCGACCAGGCGTTCCATCTCGAGCGCCTGCCGCGGCGGGTGCTGGTGGTAGGCGGCGGCTACATCGCAGCGGAATTCGCCTCGATCTTCAACGGCCTGCGCGTAGCGACGACGCTCGCTTACCGCGGCGCGCGCCTGCTGCGCGGGTTCGACGCCGAGCTCGGTGCCCGGCTCGGCGAGGAGATGGGGAAAAAGGGCGTCGCCGTGCGCCTGGGGTGCAATCCGGCCGCCATCGAAGAGGGCCTGCGCGTCAGATTCGAGGACGGCTCCGAAGACCGCTACGATTGCGTCATGTTCGCTACCGGGCGCGCGCCGAACACTGCCGGCCTCGGCCTCGAGGCCGCGGGCGTCGCGCTCGGCGCCGACGGCGCCGTGCGCGTGGACCGTTACTCGAAGTCCTCGGTCGACTCGATCCACGCGATCGGCGACGTCACCAACCGCATGAACCTCACGCCGGTCGCAACCGCAGAAGGGACCTGGCTCGCGCAAACGCTCTTCGGCGGCGCGCCCGCGCCGGTGGACCACGAGAATGTCCCTACCGCCGTGTTCGCCGACCCGAACCTCGCCACCGTCGGGCTCTCCGAGGAAAAGGCCCGCGAGCGCCATGGCGAAATCGACGTCTACCGGACGAGCTTTCGCGCGCTCAAGCTCACCCTCGGCGAAAGCGACGAGAAGACCTTCATGAAGCTGGTCGTCGATTCGGCGACCCAGCGCGTGCTCGGCGCGCACATGATCGGGCCGGAGGCGGGCGAGATCATCCAGGGCATCGCGATCGCGGTGAAGATGGGCGCGACCAAGCCGCAATTCGACGCGACGATCGGGATCCATCCGACCGCGGCCGAGGAGTTCGTGACCCTTCGCGGGAAGGCCGCCTGACGATGTTTCTGGAAGACCGCATCGATCGCAAGCTCGCCGAGCTCAGGTCCCGGGCGTCGCTCCCGATTGCGATCGAGCTCTGGAACGGCAAGCGCTACGTGCTCGCCGAGCCCAGCCCGGTGATCCTGCGCGTGCCGGACGCGTCGGCGCTGAAATACCTCCGTCACCCGGATCTCGCCACGCTCGGCGAGGCCTACGTCGAAGGGCATATCGACGTCGAAGGGCCGATCGACGAAGCGCTGCGCGCGGCCGAGGCGCTGTCGCGGCGCATGGGCGCCGACGGCAGGGGCCGAAGGCCGCTGCTCCATCGCCTGCACACCAGGAAGCGCGACGCCGAGGCGATCCGCTACCACTACGACGTCTCGAACGAGTTCTACGCGCTCTGGCTCGATCCGCGCATGGTGTACTCGTGCGCGTACTTCCGCACGGGCAACGAAGACCTCGAGACGGCGCAGGCGCAGAAGCTCGATCACATCTGCCGGAAGCTCCAGCTCCAGCCGGGCGACCGCTTCCTCGACATCGGCTGCGGCTGGGGCGCGCTCCTCCAGTGGGCGGCCGAGCACTACGGTGCGATCGCGACCGGCATCACACTCTCGCGGAACCAGCACGCGCTGGCCAGCGAGCGGATCCGCGCCGCCGGGCTCCAGGACCGCTGCAGGGTGCTGCTGCAGGACTATCGCGACGTGCCGGGCGAGGGCGTCTTCGACAAGATCGCCTCGGTCGGCATGTTCGAGCACGTAGGCCTCAAGAACCTGCCGCTCTACTTCGGCACGATCCGGCGCCTGCTGCGCGAGGGCGGCATCGCGCTCAACCACGGCATCACCTCGGTCGATCCCGACAGCCGCACCGTGGGCCTGGGCGCGGGAGAATTCATCGAGAAATACGTGTTCCCGCACGGGGAGCTTCCGCACCTCTCGCTCGTGCTGCGCGAGATATCGGCGGCGGGGCTGGAAGTGATGGACGTCGAGACGCTGCGCCTTCATTACGCGAAGACGCTTGCGCACTGGTCCGGGCGCCTGGAAGCGAACTGCAAGCGGGCGCGAACCCTCGCGGGCGAAAAACGCTTCCGGATCTGGCGCGTGTACCTCGCGGGCTGCGCCCACGCCTTCGAGCGTGGCTGGGTCACGATCCAGCAGGTGCTCGCGGTGAAGAACGACGATCCGGCGGGCAATCCTCTCCCCTGGTCGCGCGAGTACATGTACCGCTAGAGTGTGCGTACAAGGAGCGAAGCGCCGCTCGCAAGCAGCATGAGTGCCACCGCGCGCAGCAGCACCGTGCGCGAGATGCGCCGGAAGATATGGCCCGCGGCCCACAAGCCCGCGAGGCCCGCCGGGACGATCGCCGCCGCATAAGCCCAGACCTTCGCGTCGAGCAGGTAGCCGGTGGCGAAGAACGCGGCCGTGCGAAGCGAGATGCTCGTCAGGGTGGCGAGGCCGAGCGTCGCACGGAACTGCTCCTTCGTGAGCCCGCGGTGCGAGAGGTACATCGCGTACGGCGGGCCGCCGGCGCCGAAGAGCGTGCTCGTGATCCCGCCCGTCAGGCCCGCGACCCAGGCCCAGCGCGCGGCGAGCACCTTGCGCGCGTCGGGGTGGGACAGGAGGCTGTAGAGCGCAAACGCGAGCACGAACGCGCCGAGCGCCACGGTCGCCGCGCGGCGCGGCAGGCTCACGAGGAGCGTGGCCCCAAGAACCGTCCCCGCAAAGATCGCGGGCACCAGGCGCGTCCACTCGGCGCGCACAGCGTTGCGCGGATTCTCGAAGCCGATGCGAAAAGCGTTCGCGAGGTCCATCAGCACGAAAAGCGCGAGCGCGAACGGCAGCGGCACGAGGTGCGTCGCGAGCGGGATCGTGACGAGTGCCGCGCCGAACCCGGTGATCCCGAAAATCACCGAGCCGAGGAACGCGATCCCGGCGAGCGCCGCGATCTCGCCGGGCGAAACCGTCATGGAATCAGCACGAGGTGCTCAGGCGTGCATGGATTCATGCGCCTCAGCCCCTGGACATAGCGCCGGAACGGCAGCGCGTAGCGCGCTTCGAGCGCCCCGGCGCGCGCGCGAAGCTCGCGCCACGCGACCCGCGGCGGCATGCCCTTCAGCGCAAACGCGATCAGGTTCGGGTCCGAAGCCGCGGGCAGACACGCCACCGCGCCGCCAAACGCATTTTCGAGCCGCGCGAGCCTGGCGTCGAGCTGCGGGTCGTCGTCCATGAGGTTGAGCACGAGCACCCCCGGCTCCGTGAGCGCCGCCCAGGCGGCGTCGAAGAACGCCTGCGATACGAGCGCCGGGTTCGGCGCCTCGTCCTCGAATCCGTCGGCAAGCAGCACGTCGCAGCATTCGGGCGCAAGCGCCTGCGCGCCGTCGCCGATCTCGACCGTCAGGCGCGCGTCGTCCGGCGGAAGGCAGAAGTGGCTGCGCGCCGCCGCCACCACGCGCTCGTCGAGCTCGACCACGCGGGTACGGGTCCGGGGCAGCCGGCGGTGGAAGAACTTGGCAAGCGAGCCTCCGCCCAGCCCGATCATCAGCGCCTCGCGCGGCTCGGGGTGGAACAGCAGGAACGCCATCATGCAACGCGTGTAGTCGAGCGCGAGCGCGAAGGGGTCGTCCAGGCGCATCGCGCTCTGGACCGCCTCGCCGCCGACGTGCAGGGTCCTCAAGCCGCGAGACTCGCTCACCGCGACCGGCGGCCGGCGCCGAGCAGGGAGGATTCGGCTCATGGAAGGCGCAGCGTATCAAAACGCGGATATGGCGGGCTTTGCGCGCCCTAATCCCGGATTCCTCGTGCAGGGCCGCGCCAATAATGGCACGCGAGGAAACCTGTCACCACGCGGAGGCCCCATGCAGAGCGCGGACCGGCCGGCGGCGCGCCATCCCGGTGCCGAGAAGGAGCGGCTCGCGAGCCTGAAGCTCGCGTTTTCGCGCGCCGAATCCGAAGCGCGCGCGTCGATCGCGGTCGAGGCGCGCGAGCAGGCCGAGGAGCGGCTGCGCGAGGCGGCGGACCGGCGGGCCGCGGCC
>JBBINV010000109.1:0-5974 GCA_037443705.1 Betaproteobacteria bacterium
GCGCGCGGCAGCCCCTTGCCGGCGAGCCAGGCGTGGTCGAACTCGACGTGGAACGGGGTATGCACGGAAAAGCATATATATCCCTGAAAGGCACTGGATGTAAAGTCATCGCGGGGAAGAATATATGCAACGCAAAACATAAGTCGCCATGGGGCTCCTGGAGTCGCTGGCCGAGGGGCTGCGCCTGGTCGCGACGCTCGAGCTGCGCCTGTGGGAGATCGTAGGGCTGTCGCTCGCGGTGAGCCTCTCGGCGGTGCTGCTCGCGACGATCGCCGGGCTGCCGATCGGCGCGGCGGTCGCGGTCGGCCGCTTTCCGGGCCGGCACGCGGTGGTCGTGACGCTCAACGCCTTGATGGGGTTGCCGCCGGTGGTCGTGGGACTGGCGATCTACCTGCTGCTCTCGCGCGCCGGCCCCCTGGGGCCGCTCGGGCTGCTGTTCACGCCCGGCGCGATGGTGATCGCGCAGACGGTGCTGATCGCGCCGATCATCGCCGCGCTCTGCCGCCAGTCGGTCGAGGACGCCTGGACCGAGTACGAGGAGCAGCTCCGGTCGCTCGGCGTCGAGGGCGTGCGCGCGGCGCTCACCGTGCTGTGGGACATCCGCTTCTCGCTCCTCACCGCGGTGCTCGCGGGCCTGGGGCGCGCGAGCGCCGAGGTCGGCGCGGTGCTGATCGTGGGCGGGAACATCGACGGCGTCACGCGCGTGATGACGACCACGATCGTGCTTGAGACCTCCAGGGGCGATCTGCCGCTCGCGCTGGGACTCGGAGCCGTGCTCATCGCGATCGTGCTCGCCCTGAATGCCGCCGCCTACCTCGTGAAGGAAGCGGCGCGCCGGAGGTACGGGTGATCCTGCCGCTGCGCCTGGATGACGTGTCGTTCGCCGCCGGAGGGCGCACGCTGATCGAGCGCGTGTCGCTCGAGATCGGCGCCGGCCCCAGCACGATCCTGCTCGGCGCGAACGGCGCCGGTAAGAGCCTGCTCATGCGCCTGATGCACGGGCTGCTCGCGCCCTCGTCCGGCCGGGTCGTGTGGAACGAGCCGCAGAACGGGCGCCGGCCGCGCCAGGCGATGGTGTTCCAGCGCCCGGTGATGCTGCGCCGCTCCGCCCTCGCGAACGTCGTGTTTGGATTGAAGGTTTCGGGCGTGGATCCAGGCGAGCGGGAAAAGGCCGCAATCGAGGCGCTTGAAGAGGTCGGTCTTGCGGCAGCGGCGCACTGGCCCGCACGCGTGCTCTCGGGTGGCGAGCAGCAGCGCCTCGCGCTCGCGCGCGCCTGGGCGCTGCACCCGGAAGTGCTGTTCCTCGACGAGCCGACCGCGAACCTCGATCCGGGCGCGACGCGCGAGATCGAGAACGTGATCAAGGCGTTCGACGCCGCCGGCACCAAGATCGTCATGTCCACGCACAACCTCGGCCAGGCGCGGCGCGTGGGCGACGAGATCGTGTTCGTGCACGAGGGGCGTGTGCTCGAGCGCGCGCCGGTCGATACTTTTTTCAAGCAACCCGCCACGGCCGAAGCCGCGGCCTTCGTCAAAGGGGAACTGCCGTGGGGATAGCGCATGCGGCACTGATCGGTTTCATTACGGTAGCGTCTACGACTTCGACCGAGCAGTCGGGCCTCTTCCGGCATCTGCTGCCGATCTTCGAGAACAAGACCGGCATCCAGGTGCGCGTGGTTGCGCTCGGCACCGGCCAGGCGCTCGACATGGGCAGGCGCGGCGACGCCGACGTGGTGTTCGTGCACGCGAAGCCGCTCGAAGAAAAGTTCGTAGCCGAGGGCTACGGCGTGAAGCGCTTCGAGGTCATGTACAACGATTTCATCCTCGTAGGCCCGAAGTCCGATCCTGCCAGGGTGAACGGCACGAAGGACATCGTGGCGGCGCTGCAGAAGATCAAGGCGGCGCAGGCTCCGTTCGCCTCGCGCGGCGACAAGAGCGGCACCCATTTCGCTGAGCTGCAGCTCTGGAAGGCCGCCGGCGTCGACATCGCGAAAGACAAGGGGCCGTGGTACCGCGACACCGGCTCGGGCATGGGCCCGGCACTCAATTCCGCTTCCGGCATGAACGCCTACATCCTCGCCGACCGCGCGACGTGGCTTTCGTTCAAGAACCGGGGCGATCTCACGATCTCGGTAGAGGGCGACCGGCGCCTGTTCAACCAGTACGGAATCATCCTGGTGAATCCGGCGAAATACGCCCACATCAAGAAGGACATGGGCCAGGCGTTCATCGACTGGGTGCTCTCGGCCGAAGGGCAGACGGCGATCGCGGAATACAAGATCGGCGGCGAGCAACTGTTCTTCCCGAACGCGGGCAAATAGGAGGCAGGCCGCCGAGCAACCGATTATTCGGGTGAGAAAAGCTCCACGCGATGGACCTTCGCCGCCTGTCGATGGCCGTGATCGAGCGTGGCAAGTGGAATGCCCAAGCCTCGCGCCAGATCGAAATAAAGCGCATCGTAGCCTTGCAGGTGATAGCGCTTCGCGCGCCCCAGGACCTTGCGACGGTGCTCCCGAAGCAGCACGTGCCCCATCTCGATGCCCCACTGCACGGGCACATGAAGGATCGCGCCTTCGGCCGCAGCCACGCTCACCGCGGCAGCGTAGGCGGCGCGCTCAGGAGTCTCCTTGAGGAACCAGGCGAGCGAAACGCTGGCATCGAGCGCCAGCTCGATCGCCATCAGCGCGCGAGACGGTCGCCGCGCGCCTCCGCGAGTGCCTGCTCGGCGGTACGCGTTCCGCGAACCCGCTGAAGGCGACGGATGTTCGCCGCGATTCGTTTTCCGGCGGCGCGGCGCTTCGCGGCGATCGTTCTTCGGGCAACCACTACAGGTTCCGAGATCTTCACGGCTTTATTCTAACCTGCGCCTGTCCTTGAGGTATCGTGAGCGCCGCGCATGGACGCGGCGCTCACCAACGAGCTCACGATTGCGGCCCTCGCGGCCGGGATGCTGGTCGCCGCGTTCGTCTACGCCTCGGTCGGGCACGGCGGCGCATCGGCGTACCTGGCGGCGATGGCGCTCGCGGGCGTGGCGCCGCAGGAAATGCGGCCGATCGCGTTGACCCTGAACATCGCAGTCTCGGCGATCGCGAGCTACAAGTTCTGGCGCGCCGGGCACTTCCGCTGGCGGCTCTTCTGGCCGTTCGCGGCAGTGTCGATACCGCTCGCGTTCGCCGGCGGCGCGATCACGCTCCCGGGCACGGCCTACCGGGTGCTGGTGGGGATCGTGCTTCTCTACGCCGCCTGGGCGCTATGGCACAGCGGCCGCGCGGGCAACGAGATGCGGCCGTTACGCGACCCTCCGCTCGCCCTGGCGATGGCGGTCGGCGCGGCGATGGGGCTGCTCGCGGGGCTCACCGGAGTCGGCGGCGGGATCTTCCTCAGCCCGCTGCTCCTGATGCTGGGGTGGGCAGGCACCAGGCAGACCTCGGCGGTGGCAGCGCCGTTCATCCTCGTCAATTCGATCGCCGGCCTCGCCGCGGGGTACGGTGCCGGAGCGGCGGCGCTGCCGGACCACATCTGGGCGCTCGCGGCCGCGGTGCTGGCCGGCGGATGGGCCGGGGCCGAGTACGGCAGCCGGCGCCTCGCCAATCCGGCGGTGCGGCGCGTCCTCGCCGCGGTCCTCGCGATCGCCGGCACGAAGATGGTTCTGGTGTAGATTCGAAGGCGATGAAAACCTTCGGCTTCGCGGGCTGGTCGGGCAGCGGAAAGACCACCCTCATCGAGCAGCTCATTCCGCGATTCGTCAAGCGCGGCATCCGCGTATCGCTCATCAAGCACGCGCACCACACGTTCGACGTGGACCAGCCGGGAAAGGACTCCTACCGGCACCGCCACGCCGGAGCCACCGAAATCCTCGTGACTTCGTCGCGCCGCTGGGTGCTGATGCACGAGCTTCGCGGCGCGCCCGAGCCGACGTTCGAGGAGCAGGTGAAGCGTCTTTCGCCGTGCGACCTGCTGCTCGTCGAGGGGTTCAAGCACGCGCCGATCCCGAAGCTCGAGGTCTGGCGCGCCGCCACCGGCGAGCCGCTCATCCATCCGAACGATCCGCACGTCGTCGCGGTGGCTTCCGACACGAAGGTGGAAACGCGGCTGCCACTGCTGGATCTGAACGACGCCGGCGCGATCGAAAGCTTCGTGCTCGGGCACGTGGGGCTCGCATGAGCCGGGAATTGATGGCGCTGGACGAGGCGCTCGCGCTGCTGCTCGCCGGCGCGAGGCCGGTAGAGAGTGTGGAAACGGTTCCTACGATGGCGGCGGTGCAGCGGGTACTCGCGCGCACGCAGGTCTCCACGATGGACGTGCCGCCGATGGACAACAGCGCCATGGACGGATACGCAGTCAGGATCGCCGACATCGACTCCCGGGGCAGGAAGTTGCAGGTCACCCAGAGAATCCCGGCCGGCTCGATCGGGAAGCCGCTCGAACCCGGCACTGCGGCGCGGATCTTCACCGGCGCGCCGGTCCCGCCTGGCGCCGATGCGGTCGTGATGCAGGAGCATTGTTCTCAGGAGAACGAATTCGTCTCGATCCGAAAGATCCCGGTGGCCGGCGACTGGATCCGGCGCACCGGGCAGGACATCCGCAGGGGCGGAGAGATCCTGCCCGCGGGCAGGCGCCTCGCGCCGCAGGACTGCGGGCTCGCGGCCTCCGTAGGCATCAAGGAGCTGCCCGTGTACCGGAAGGTGCGGCTGGGCCTGTTCTTCACCGGCGACGAGCTCGTCATGCCGGGCGAGCCGCTCGCGCCGGGGCGCATCTACAACTCGAACCGGTTCGTCCTGAACGGGCTCGCCGCGACGCTCGGCTGCGAGGTGCGCGACTATGGCATCGTTCCGGACACGCTTGAGGCGACGCGCGATACGCTTCGGCGCGCCGCGGCGGAGTGCGACCTGATCGTCACCTCGGGCGGGGTATCGGTGGGCGAGGCGGATTTCGTGAAGCCCGCGGTGGAGGCCGAGGGTTCGCTCCTCCTGTGGAAGATCGCGATGAAACCGGGGCGGCCATTGGCCTTTGGAAAAATCCGGAATTCTTCGTTCATTGGGTTGCCGGGGAATCCGGTCTCCTCGTTCGTGACGTTTCTGCTCTTCGTCCGTCCGTTCATCCTCAGGACCGGGGGCATGGCCGAAGTCGAGCCCCATGCGATCGCGGCGCGTGCCGATTTCGACTGGCCGAAGCCCGACGCGCGGCGCGAGTTCCTGCGCGTAAAATGGAACGCGCAGGGCGGCTTGGACCTCTATCCGACGCAGGATTCGGCGGTGCTCACCTCCACGGCGTGGGCCGACGGGCTGCTCGACAATCCGCCCGAGCACCCGATCCGGCGCGGCGACACGGTCCGGTTCCTGCCCTTTTCGGAGCTGCTGCGGTGAAACTGAAAGTCCTCTATTTCGCGAGCATCCGCGAGCGCGTGGGAACGGGTGCCGAGGAGCTCGAGCTTCCCGCAGGCGCGGCGACCGTAGCGGACCTGCGCCGCTTGCTGCGCGCGCGGGGCGGAGAGTGGGAAAAGGTCCTGGACGAGAAGCGCCTCGTCCGGTTCGCGGTCAACCAGGACATGGCCGGCGCGGAAACCGCGATCAAGGCGGGCGACGAGGTCGCCTTTTTCCCGCCGGTGACCGGGGGCTGAGGTGAAGGTTTCGGTTCAGCGGGAGGACTTCGATCTGACCGAGGAAGCGAAGGCCATTTCCTCGAACCCGTCGATCGGTGCCGTCGCTTCCTTCGTCGGTCTCGTGCGCGAGGTGCCGATGACGCTCGAGCACTACCCGGGCATGACCGAGCGTGCGATCGAGCGAATCGTGCAGGAAGCGCGCGCGCGCTGGCAGGTGATCGACTGCACCGTGATCCATCGCTACGGCGAGCTGAAGCCGAACGATCGGATCGTGCTCGTCGCGGTCGCAAGCGCGCACCGGGGCGATGCCTTCGCCGCCTGCGAGTTCATCATGGACTACCTGAAGACGCGCGCGCCGTTCTGGAAGAAGGA
>JBBINV010000110.1:0-5905 GCA_037443705.1 Betaproteobacteria bacterium
GCGCCTCGAGCTTGTCGGCGCCCATCCGGTCGAATTTTCCCTGGAGGTCCGCGAACGTGCTCTTGCCGTCGATCGCCGCGAGCACGGCACGATCGCCGCGGCCGAGCAGGCTCGTCTTGCCGGCGGCCTCCTGCACGCCTTTGCCGGTCTTCGAGTAGATCGCGGCAGGGTTCATGTCTTGTTGTTGGCGGGGCGATCGTTCGGCGGGCGACCTATTATATCCGCCGTCATTCCAGCCCGAGCCCGCGGAGCGTCTCCAGCAGCCGTGCGACCGATTCCCGGTCGCGGACGATCGCCAGGTGAGCCTCGAACTGGCTCAGCCGGAAGCCCGGATCGTGGCGCAGGACCTCCCGCGCCTCGCGGCGGGCTTCATCCTCGCGCCCGCGCGCCAGATGCGCCGCCGCCAGGATCAGCCGGCAGTCGCTGTACCCCGGCTCCCGCTCGAGCGCGAGCTTCAGTGCGCGCTCGGCCTCATCGTGCTCGCCCCGCTGGTAATGCCCCACCCCGAGGATGTTCAGGTACCAGGTCGGGTAGATCGGCGAAAGACGCATCGCGCGCCGCATCTGCGCGATCGCCTCGGAGGGCCTTCCCGAGACCACGTACGAGCAGGCCAGATTGGCCGCGTTGTCGGCGTGATTGGGCGCGAGCGCGACCGAGCGCTCGCCCGCCGCGATCGCCTCGTCGTGCTGGTTCGCGAGCAGGTGATAGTACCCGAGCAGCGCGTGTGCGTCGGCGCAGCGCTCGTCGAGCTCGAGCGCGCGGCGCGCCAGGTCTGCCGCGCACTTCAGCGACTGCGGCGCGGAATCGCTCCAGCCGTAGCGCGAGGCGCTCAGGTGGGTCCACGCCGCGCCGAGATGGCCGAGCGGCGACCCGGGCTCGAGCTCGATAACGTGCCCGAAGCACGCCGCGGCCTGGACGTTCGCCTCGCGCTCGATGCGATTCAGGCATTCGAGCCCCCGGTAATAGGCATCGAGCGCCTCCGGGCGCTTCAGCAGCCGCCGCCATGCCGTCGCCTGCTCGCCGCGCAGGAGCTTGACGTCGAGCGCGGCGACGATCTCGCGCGTGATCTCGTCCTGCACTGCAAAGATGTCCTGGAGGCTCCGGTCGTAGCGCTCGGCCCACGCGTGGTGCCCGGTTCCCGCGTCGATCAGCTGCGCGGTGATGCGCACGCGCCCGCCGGCGCGCCGCACGCTTCCCTCGAGCACGTGGCTCGCGCCGAGCTCGCGCCCGACCTGGCGCACGTCGAGCGCGCGCCCCTTGTAGGTGAACGTCGAGTTGCGCGCGATCACGAGCAGGCCCGAGAGCTTCGATAGATCGGTGATGATGTCCTCGGTGATCCCGTCGCTGAAGTACTCCTCGCCCGGCTCCCCGCTCATGTTCTGGAACGGGAGCACCGCGACCGCGGGCCGGTCGAGCGCCGCGGCCGCGGCCTGCGGAGCGGCCTGCGGCGCGGCAGGCGCACCGCCCCGCACGACGCGGTACACCCGCACCGGGCGCGCGATGTTCTTCACCTGTTTCTCGCCGAGGTCCTCGAACTCGAGCTCGAGCTTGCCTGCGACCTGCTCGTAGGCGCTCCCGGAGACGCAGATGCCGTTTGCCTGCGCGATCGACTCGATGCGTGCCGCGACGTTGACGCCGTCACCGTAGAGCGCGCCGCCTTCGACCATCACGTCGCCGAGATTCACGCCGATGCGGAACGCCATGCGATCGGCCGGGGCCGCGCCGTCGTTGCGGCGCGCGAGCGCGTCCTGGATCGCCACCGCGCAGCGCACCGCCTCGAGCACGCTGCCGAACTCCGCGAGCAGGGAGTCGCCCGGCGCGTTCACGACGCGGCCGCGGTGCCCGCCGATCAGCCCCGACATGATCTCGTGCGAGGCTTTGAGCGCGCGCAGGGTCGCTTCCTCGTTTTCGCCCATGAGGCGGCTGAAGCCCTGCACGTCGGCGCACAGTATCGCCGCGAGCCTCCGCTGTACCGTTTCCTGCCCCTGCGCCATGACGCAAGTCTACTGCGGAACCGGATTCCCGAATCCGCCTCCGCCCGGCGTTTCGATCACGAAGAGATCGCCCGGCCCCATCTCGATCCGGTCGCTGGGCCCGAGTTCGACGCGCTCGCCTCCGGCGCGGATGACATAGTTGCGTCCCGCTGCGCCAGGCCCGCCGCCCGCCAGCCCGTGCGGGCGAACCCGGCGGCGCCCCGAGAGAATCGCCGCGGTCATCGGCGCAAGGAACCTTACGCGCCGGATCGCGCCGTCGCCGCCCCGGTGCCGGCCGGCGCCGCCCGAGCCGCGCCGGATCGCGAAGCCTTCCAGCCGCACGGGGAAGCGCCACTCGAGCACCTCGGGGTCGGTGAGCCGCGAATTCGTCATGTGCGTCTGAACCACGTCGGTGCCGCGGAAGTCCGGCCCCGCGCCCGATCCGCCCGCGACCGTCTCGTAGTACTGGTGGCGCGCATCGCCGAAGGTGAAATTGTTCATGGTGCCCTGCGATCCGGCCAGCACCCCGAGCGCCCCGTAAAGCGCGTCGGTCGTACACTGCGAGGTCTCCACGTTGCCGGCGACCACCGCGGCGGGGTAGCGGGGGTTGAGCATCGAGCCCTCGGGGATGATCACGCGCAGCGGCTTCAGGCACCCGGCGTTCAGAGGAATATCTTCGTCCACGAGCGTCCTGAAGACGTACAGCACCGCTGCCATCGCCACCGCCGGCGGGGCGTTGAAATTGCTCTCGAGCTGCGCCGAGGTGCCGGTGAAGTCGATGGTCGCCGATCTTGAAGTCTTGTCGATTTCGATCCTCACGCGGATTACGGCCCCGTTGTCCAACGGCAGCTCGAACTCCCCGTCCTTCAGGACATCGATCACGCGGCGAACGGACTCCTCGGCGTTCGCCTGCACATGCCGCATGTAGGCGAGCACCGCGTCCAGGCCGAAATGCTCCGTCATCTCGCCAAGCGCCTGTACGCCCTTCTCGTTCGCCGCGACCTGAGCGCGCAGGTCGGCGAGATTCTGCGCGATGTTGCGCGCCGGGTAACGGCCGGAGCCCAGAAGCGCGGCGGTCTCCGCCTCGCGCCAGCGCCCCTCCTCCACGAGCAGGAAGTTGTCGATCAGCACGCCTTCCTCGTCCACCGTGCGCGAGTCGGGCGGCATCGATCCCGGCGTGATGCCGCCGATGTCGGCATGGTGGCCGCGCGAGGCCACGTAGAAGCGTATCCGGTTCTTCAGGAAAACCGGGGTCACGACCGTCACGTCCGGCAGATGCGTACCCCCGTTGTACGGTGCGTTCAGCATGTAGACGTTGCCCGGCCGGATGCGGCCCGCGTTTTCGCGGATCACTGTCCTGATCGACTCGCCCATCGAGCCCAGGTGCACCGGCATGTGCGGGGCGTTCGCCACGAGGTTGCCCTCGCCGTCGAACAGCGCGCAGGAAAAATCGAGCCGCTCCTTGATGTTCACCGAGTAGGCGGTGTTCTGCAGCCGCAGGCCCATCTGCTCGGCGATCGACATGAAGAGATTGTTGAAGATTTCCAGCATGACCGGGTCGGCCCCGGTTCCGATCGCGGGGGGGCGAGGTCTTTCCTCCCTCCTCTCCAGGACGAGGTGATTCATCGATGTCACCTTTGCTTCCCACCCCGGCTCGACGACGGTGGTCGCGTTCGCCTCGGCGATGATCGCCGGCCCGGTGAGCACCGCGCCCGGCGAGAGCTCCTCGCGCCGGTAAAGCGGCGCGTCGTGCCAGCGGCCGCCGCTGAACATCCGGACGGTGCTCGCCGGGTTCGCTCTACTGGTTTCCGGTGGCGACCATTCCTGAAAAACCTCTCCCGCCACCGCCGCTTCCACGCTCACCGCCTCCGCGATCAGCGGTTTCCCGGGCATGAGGAACGAGAACTGCCTGCGGTACGCCGCCTCGAAGGCGCGCGCCATGTCCGCGATCGTGCCGAAAGGCACCGCGAGCGCGGTATCGGTGCCCTCGTACTTCAGGTGCACGCGGGTCCGAAGCACGATTCGCCGCGGGTCCGCGCCCTGGGCAAGGAGCTCTTCGGATGCCTGGTTCGAGAGCATTTGCGCAGTGCGCTCCAGCGTCCCGAGCGATTCCCCGTCCAGTCTCGCTTCCACCGCTCCCTGCTTCATCACGATCTGGTCGGCGAGGCCCATGCCATAGGCCGAGAGCACGCCCGCAAGCGGGTGGATGAAGATGCGCGTCATCGCGAGCGCGTCGGCGACGCGGCAGGCGTGCTGGCCCGCGGCGCCGCCGAAGCAGGCGAGCGTGTACGCGGTCACGTCGTGGCCGCGCTGCACCGAGATGTGCTTGATCGCGTTCGCCATGTTGCCGACGGCGATGTCGATGAAGCCTTCGGCGACCTGTTCCGGGGTTCTGCCGTCGCCGATGTCCCGGGAAAGAGACTCGAACCTGCTCCGTACGATCGCGCTGTCCAGCGCTTCGTCTCCATTTTCCCCGAAAACCCTGGGAAACCATCCCGGCTGGATCTTGCCGAGCAGCACGTTCGCGTCGGTGACCGTGAGCGGGCCGCCGCGGCGGTAGCACGCCGGCCCCGGGACTGCGCCGGCGGAATCGGGTCCTACGCGGTAGCGCGCGCCGTCGAAATGCAGGATCGAGCCCCCGCCCGCGGCGACGGTGTGGATGTCCATCATCGGCGCGCGCAGCCGCACCCCGGCGATCCGGGTCTCGAGGCTGCGCTCGAACTCGCCCGCATAGTGCGTGACGTCCGTCGAAGTGCCGCCCATGTCGAAGCCGATGATCCGGTCGAACCCCGCGGCGCGAGCGGTACGCGCCGCGCCCACGATCCCGCCCGCGGGCCCCGAGAGGATCGCGTCCTTGCCGCGGAAGGCGCGCGCGTCCGCGAGCCCGCCGTTCGATTGCATGAACATGAGGCGCACGCCCGCGAGCTCGCCCGCCACCTGCTCGACGTAGCGCCCGAGGATCGGCGAGAGATACGCATCCACCACCGTCGTGTCGCCGCGCCCTACGAGCTTCATGAGCGGGCTCACCTTGTGCGACACGGAGATCTGGCCGAATCCCGCGCGCCTCGCAAGTGTCTCCGTTCTCAGTTCATGATCGGGGTATCGGTAGCCATGCATGAAGACGATGGCGATCGATCGGTACCCTTCCTGGAAGGCCTTCTCGAGATCCGAGAGCGTCTTCTGCTCGTTCAGAGGCAGCACCACGTCCCCGTGCGCGCCGATGCGCTCGTCGACTTCCACCACTTTCGAGTAGAGCACGTCGGGCAGCACGATGTGGCGCGCGAAGATGCGCGGGCGGTTCTGGTAGGCGATGCGCAGCGCATCGCGGAACCCGCGCGTGATGAAGAGCGCCGTGCGCTCGCCCTTGCGCTCGAGGAGCGCGTTGGTGGCGACGGTGGTTCCCATCTTCACGCATTCGATCTCGCGGGCGGGGATGCGCCCGCCTTCCTTCACGCCCAGCATGGCTCGAATGCCCTCGATCGCCGCGTCGCGGTAGCGCTCCGGGTTGTCGGACAGGAGCTTCGCCGTGGCGAGCGAGCCGTCGGGCCGGCGCGCGACGATGTCGGTGAACGTGCCGCCGCGGTCGATCCAGAACTGCCAGCCGCGGTCCGTGCGGGATTCAGCCATTACAATGCGATGGACAATTGAATAACCGGCCCGCGTCATTATCGTTCACCCTGCTGCTCGGCGTGCTGATCGCGCTCGCGGCGCTCGGCACCGATCTCTACGTGCCCGCGCTGCCCGCGGTGGCGGAGTCGTTCGGCGCGAGCGTGGACGCGGCGCAGCTCACGCTCACCACCTTCTTCGCGGGCTTCGCCGCGGGCCAGGTGCTCTGGGGGCCGCTTTCGGACCGCTACGGCCGCAAGCCCGTGCTCGCCGCGGGCCTCGCGCTCGCGCTCGGCGCCGCGGTCGCGGCCGCGCTCGGCGCCTCG
>JBBINV010000111.1:0-5343 GCA_037443705.1 Betaproteobacteria bacterium
TCGATCTCGGTCGCCTGCATGCACTGCTCGGACGCGCCGTGCATGGCGGTGTGCCCGGTCGACTGCTTCTACCGGACCGACGACGGCGTGGTGCTGCACGACAAGGACCTGTGCATCGGCTGCGGCTACTGCTTCTACGCCTGCCCGTTCGGCGCGCCGCAGTTTCCGCAGGCGGGCGCCTTCGGCCTGCGCGGCAAGATGGACAAGTGCACCTTCTGCGCCGGCGGCCCGGAGCCCGACCGCTCGGAAGCGGAATTCCGGAAGTACGGGCGCAACCGCCTCGCCGAAGGGAAGCTCCCTGCGTGCGCCGAAATGTGTTCGACCAAGGCGCTGCTCGGCGGCGACGGGGACGTGGTCGCCGACATCTACCGCGAGCGCGTGCTCCGTCGCGGCAAGGGCTCCGAGGTCTGGGGCTGGGGCACCGCCTACGGCCCGGGCAAGCCTGGCTCGCAGCCGCCGGCCGGAGGGAAGTCATGAAAAAGGGGTGGGTTTATGTTCTGACTTCGATGTTCGTCGTCGCGCTGGCTGGGTGCGGCGAATCCGAACAGGTCGTGGTTTACAAGCAGGGCAAGTACCAGGGCAAACCCGATACGCGCTCCTGGGACAACGAGCCGCTCGCCGGTGGCCCGAAGTGGAACAAGGGCGACCGGGCGAGCTGGGAGACGCAGATCAAGAACCGCCAGCTCGCGCAGCACGAGCACAAGCGCATCTACCAGTAGAGGGAGCCATGGCCAAGCTTTCTGCGCTGTGCTGGATGCTTGTCTTCCTGTTCGCCGCGGGCCCGCTTCAGGCGCAGACGCCGCAACAGCAACAGCAGCAGCGCCGCATCGAGCAGCCCTACAACAACGCGCCGGTGTGGCGCGAGGTGCGCAAGGAAGGCAACACCGGGAACTACACCAGCATCAAGGGGCGGGAAACCGGCGTCCTGGTGCAGTCCGCCGGCAACACCTGGCGCCAGATCCGAAATGGTCCGATCACCTTCTACGGCGGCTGGCTGGTCGTGATCTGCGTGCTGGTGATGGCCGCGGTCTACTTCGCCAAGGGGCCGGTGAAGCTCCACGAAAAGCCCACCGGGCGGCTGATCGAGCGCTTCACGGTGGCCGAGCGCTGGGCGCACTGGGTGATGGGAATAAGCTTCTGCGTCCTGGGGCTCACCGGTCTCGTCATCCTCTTCGGCAAGCACGTGCTGCTGCCGATCATCGGCTACACGCTGTTCGCCTGGCTCTCGGCGCTCGCCAAGAACCTGCACAACTTCGTCGCGCCGCTTTTCATCGTGAGCCTGCTCGTGTTCATCGCGATGTACGCCAAGGACAACCTTCCGGAAAAGGGAGACGGGTACTGGCTCGCCAACGCCTGGAAGTTCTTCTCGGGCGTGCATCTGCCCTCGGGCCGCTTCAACGCCGGCGAGAAGATCTGGTTCTGGGTGGGAGTGGTGGCGATGTGCCTGGTCGTGAGCGTATCGGGGCTGGTGCTGCTCTTTCCGAACTTCGACCAGCTGCGCTCGACGATGCAGCTCGCGAACATCGTGCACGCAACCGCCGCTCTCCTCGTGATCGGCTACGGCCTGGGCCACATCTACATGGGGACGATCGGGGTGGAGGGCGCCTACCGCAACATGCGGGACGGTGTCACCGACGAGACCTGGGCCAAGGAGCACCATGACCTCTGGTACGAGGAGGTCAAGGCTCGAAGGGGCGCCGCACCCGGGGGTGCGGTCCCCGCGGGTGCGCCGGGAATGAGGGAGAAGACATGAGAAAGATCGTTCTGGCGGTGGCCGCCGGCACGCTGTTCGGCGCCGTGGCAGCCACCCACGCCAAGCTTCCCGCGCCGCCGCCGAAGAGCGACGCGGAAAAGGCCGCGGAAGCCGAGAAGGCCGCCGCGGCCAAGGCAAGGGAAGCCGCGGAGCTCGACAAGGCGCGCGAGCGAGCGGTTGCCAACTACAGGAAGAACAAGGGCATCGCGATGGATGCCCGGCCGCCCGAAAAAGCGGCGGCGAAGAAGAAGTAGCTAGGCTACGCCCTCCACGAACACGATCCTTGCCCGCGCGGCCTTGAGCCGCACGGCGAGGAGCGGCGCGTACTCGGGCGATCCGTACCAGCGACGCGCCTGCTCCATCGAAGGGAATTCGAGCACCACGACGCGCTTCGGCGCCCAGCCGCCTTCCTTGGTCTCCACCGTGCCGCCGCGCACGAGGTAGCGGCCACCGTACTTCGCGATCGTCGCCGGGACGCCTTGCGCGTAGGGTTGATAGGCCTGCATGTCGTGGATCTCGACTTCGCCGATGACGTAGGCCGCCATGTGTGTCCTCCTAGAGCAGGGATTTCCCCAACGTTAACGCGAGGCCCGTGGCCGCGCACGCCCCGACCACCGGGATGATGCCGGCTTTGTAGCGAAACAGCGCCACGAATGCGGCGAGGCCGATGAGCGCCGGAAGCCACTCGAAGCGGCCCGCAAAGCCCTCCGGCCAGAGCACGTGCCAGGCGAAGAAGAGTGCGAGGTTCACGATCACGCCGACCACGGCCGCCGTGATTCCGGTGAGCGGAGCGGTGAACGCGAGGTTGCCGAGGGTCGTTTCGATGAAGGGCGCGCCCACGAAAATGAAGACGAAGGAAGGCAGGAAAGTGAAGAATGCCGCCACCCATGCGCCCGCGGCGCCGGCCCAGAGAAGCGATTCGCCGCCGAAAAGCGCCCGGGTCCAGGCCCCCACGAAGCCCACGAACGCCACCACCATGATGAGCGGCCCCGGCGTCGTCTCGCCGAGCGCGAGCCCGTCGATCATCTGCGGCGCGGTGAGCCACTGGTAGTGCTCGACGGCTCCCTGATACACGTACGGCAGCACCGCGTAGGCGCCGCCGAAGGTGAGCAGCGCCGCCTTGGTGAAGAACCACCCCATCTGCGAAAGCGTGCCCTGCCAGCCGAACGCCGCGGCGAGCGCGCCGATGGCTACCGCCCAGATCGCGATCCCGGCCGCCACGTGACCCCAGAGCCGCGGCCAGGTGAAGCGCGCGTGCTCCGGCGTCGGCGTGTCGTCGTCGATCAGCGCGGGGCCGTGAGGCTTGCTTGCCGTCTGATGCTGGCCCCCGATTTCGAAAACCCGGGGCAACAATCGTCCCCCCACATAGCCCACCGCACCCGCTGCGATCACGATCGCCGGAAAGGGAACATCGAAGGCGAAGATCGCCGCGAATGCGGCTACGGCGATTGCCCAGAGCGCCGGATGCTTGAGCGCCCGGGAGCCGATGCGCCACGCCGCCGCGAGCACGATCGCGACGATGGCCGGCTTGATGCCGTAGAAGATCCCGGCTATGAGCGGCACCGAGCCGTAGGCGAGGTAGATCCAGGAGAGCAGGATCAGGATGAACACCGATGGCAGCACGAAGAGCGTGCCCGCGACGATCCCGCCCCAGGTACGGTGCATCATCCAGCCGATGTAGGTCGCGAGCTGCGTCGCCTCGGGCCCGGGGAGCACCATGCAGTAATTGAGCGCGTGCAGGAAGCGCTTTTCCGAGATCCAGCGCCGGCGCTCCACGAGCTCGGCGTGCATCATCGCGATCTGGCCGGTCGGGCCGCCGAAGCTGATGAAGCCGAGCTTGAGCCAGAAGCGGAACGCCTCGGCGAAGCTCACCGGTACAGGTCCGGATTCCAAGTATGCACCTCCTGCTTGCCCTCCCTGCACCAAGTGTACAGGGCGTCGTACATCGTCATCCCGCACTCGAGCAAGGCGAAATCGTCCCTGAAGACGCGCGCCAGGCCGAGCGATAGCGCGGCGAGCCCGGCCGCCTGCGGCGCAAGACCGGGACGATTGGTATCCGCGCCACGCACGATCAGCGCCAGCTCGGCGAGGGCGGGATCCCTCAGCCTGAAATGCTCGAGGAACGCATCGAAGCTGCAAAGCTCGCCCCGGTGCGAGAACTCCACGTCCGGGATGTCGTAGGGCACGGCGTCGCGCTCTGCGGCGGCCCGCAGCACTTCCGTCGGGGGCAAGTACAGGAACTCCGCCTCCGGGTCGATAAAGCGCCGGATCAGCCAGGGGCAGGCGATGCGGTCCACCTTCGGCCGCTCGCGCGTGACCCAGCGGGACGAGGCCCCCGGGGGTTTCCTGCAGAGCTCTCCCCCGATCGCACGCCAAGCCTCGATCCCGCCTTCGAGATAGCTCGCGCCCAGGGCATTTGCAACGCCTTGGCTCACTTCGTGGCCGTGCACGCAGTACACGACCACGCGGGCCGCCTTCGGCAGCGGTCTCGCCCAGTCGGCGACGCGCAGCGGGTCTCGCTGCGGTGCTCCCCGGATCAGGTCGGACGCCGCATGGAACGTCGCGCCCTTGCGCACGTCGATGACGAGGGGCGGTTGCTCGCTGCAAAGGGATTGCCGCAAGGCGGCGGCAGTGATGGACGCGTCCATGTCGCTCTCCTGGCAAGAGATTGGCGCAGAGCTTGGACGCGCCCGCGTCTTGGTTCGCCGGGAGCCTGCGCCCCGGCGTGATGCACGAGCCAGTGTAGATCAACGACGCGCAGTCGGCAACGGGCGCGGCCTCTCCACCCAGGCGAGCGCCGCGCCGGGCGCTTCGCGCCGCCCCGCCTGCGAAGCGTCATAGCCAGGAAGCCGCGCGACTCGCGCCGCGAACTCCGGGCTCCTGAGCACCTCGGCCAGCTTGCGCAGCCCGGCGCCGCGCAGCGCGGCGTTCGCGCAGGCGAGGTAGTAGCGCTCACGGGCGAGCGGAACGAAGGCGAGCTTGAAGCGCGCTGCGTCGGCGCGCAACCCGAACCCGGCGTCCGCGCGCCCCTCGGCCACCGAGGCCGCGACCGGATCCTCCGAGCCGCTGCTCCGGTGGATGAAGCGCACGCCGGGGCGCGCGAGATCGTGCACGCCGCGGATGCGCGAGCCCGGTCGCGCGATCAGCCCCTGCTCGCGCGTGACGAACTGGATCAGCGCGTGCTTGCGCGGATCGAGCCAGCGGCCGAGCGCGGCGGCGGCGGCGGCCGCGCGCGGCAGCGCGTCCGCAACGTGGAAGCCTGCGGCGTCGCACTCGCCGCGCGCGAGCGCGGCGAGGCAGTCGTCGGCGCCGCGAAACACGATCTCGAGATCGAGCGAGCGTTCGCAGGCCTCGCGCAGGAGCGGAAGCGCGAGGTCGTGGCTCGCGTGCAGCACGACGCGCGCCCGGGCGCCCGGCAGCGCGTCGGCGAGGAAAGCGGGAATCTCGGCGCGCAGGCGCTCGAAATGCACGCCGAGCGCCGAGCGCACACGCTCATCGGCGGCCAGCACCCTGCGCCCGAGCGCCGACAGGCGCGCGCGCCGGCCGCGCTGCATGTCGACGAGCGGCGCGCCGAACATGCGCCCGGCGTC
>JBBINV010000112.1:0-5279 GCA_037443705.1 Betaproteobacteria bacterium
AAGCCGCGGTGAGCGGCTCGCCGATCGAGGGCGCGCTGGCCGCGGCCGGCGCCTGGCTCGCGATCGCGGGCCTGTCGCTCGTGCCGTGGCGCGAAGCGTTCTTCGCGCGCCGGTTCGCCTTTCCGCTCGGCGCCCTGGCCGGACTCGCGCTCGCCGCCTCCGGCCTGCAGGCGGCCTGGCTGCCGGCCGAGCAGCGCGTCCTCCCGCTTGGACTGCCCGAGCTGCCGTTTCACCTGCGCATCGACGGCCTGGCCGGATTCTTCCTCACGCTGCTCGGCGCGGTGTCGGCCGGCGTGTCGCTCTACGCGAGCGGCTTCTTCCGCGCCGAGGCCCGGGGGCGGCTCGCCCTGATCGCGCTGCAGTATCATGTCTTTCTCGCCAGCATGGCGCTGGTGATGCTCGCCGACGATGCCTATCTGTTCATGGTGGCGTGGGAAACGATGGCGCTGTCGTCGTACTTCCTCGTCACCACCGATCACCGGCAGCCGGGTATCCGGAGCGCGGGGTTTCTCTACCTGCTCGTCGCGCATCTCGGCGCGATCGCGATTCTGCTCTGCTTCGGCGTCATGCACGGCGGCCAGGGTGACTACACGTTCGACGCGCTGCGCCGCGCCGAGCTGACGCCGCTCTGGGCGACGGTGGCGTTCCTGCTCGCCTTCCTCGGCTTCGGCGCCAAGGCCGGCATGATCCCGCTGCACGCCTGGCTTCCCGAGGCGCACCCCGCCGCGCCCTCGCCGGTTTCGGCGCTGATGAGCGGCATCATGATCAAGACCGCGATCTACGGCATGGTGCGCGTGATCTACGACCTGATCGGCGGCGTGCGCTGGGAGTGGGGCATCGTGGTGCTGCTGGTCGCGGCCGCGACGACGCTCTTCGGCGTGCTCTACGCGCTCATGCAGCACGACCTGAAGCGGCTGCTCGCGTACCACTCGGTCGAGAACATCGGCATCATCCTGCTCGGCCTCGGGATGTCGATGGTGTTCGCCGGCTTCGGGCAGCCGGCCGCCGCGGCGCTCGGCCTGATCGCGGCGCTCTACCACACCCTCAACCACGCTGTCTTCAAGGCGCTGCTCTTCCTCGGCGCCGGATCGATCCTGCATTCGCGCGGACTGCGCGACCTGAACGACATGGGCGGCCTCGTTCGCACCATGCCGACCACGGCGTTTTATTTCCTCGTCGGCGCGCTGGCGATCTCGGCGCTGCCGCCGCTCAATGGTTTCGTGTCCGAATGGCTCACTTTCCAGGCGGCGCTGCAGGCGCCGCTTCTCGAGCACGGCGTGGTGCGCAGTCTCCTGCCGCTTTTCGCCGCGACGCTGGCGCTCGCGGGCGCGCTCACCGCGATGTGCTTCGTCAAGGTCTACGGTGTCGCCTTCCTCGGCCAGGTGCGCACGCCGCGGCATTCCGCGCCCGGCGCGGCGCACGGCACCGGCGGCGACTGCGGCGCGGCCGAGCGGATCGGCATGGCCTGGCTCGCCGCCGGCTGCTTCGTGCTCGGGCTTTTTCCGGCCTCGTTCCTGCTCATGCTCAACCGCGTCTGCGTCGCCCTCCTTGACCAGGGTCTGCCGGAGGGCGCGCTCGAATCGAGCTGGCTCTGGCTCGTGCCGACCGCGGGCGCGCAGGCGAGCTACAGCCCGCTCGTGTTCCTGGCCGTCATCGTCGCAGTCACCGGGCTCACGTTCCTGCTGGTGCGGCGCTTCTACCACGGGCGCGTGCGCTACGCCGACCCCTGGGACTGCGGTTATCCCGAGCAGACCGCGCGCATGCAGGACTCGGCGGACGCCTTCGGCCAGCCGATCCGGCACGTGTTCGGGCCGCTGTACCTCATGCGCCGGCACCTGCCGGGGCCGGACGACGCGGCGCCGCGCTTCGCTCTCAAGATCGAGGACCGTCACTGGTACCTGCTCTACCTGCCGGTGGCGCGGCTCGCCGAGTTCGTTTCGGCGCGTATCGGGCTGCTGCAGCGCGGCCGGATCAGCACTTACCTGCTCTACAGCTTCGTCACGCTGATCGCGCTGCTTGCGTTCGTGCGATGAAGGCGCTGCCATGACCGAAACCACCGCCGTCGCCTTCCAGGTGCTGCAGTCCGTGTTCGTGGTGCTCGTCGCACCGCTGTTTCTCGGCTGGGTCAACCAGTGCCGCGCCTGGCTGCAGAACCGGCGGGCACCCTCGATCCTGCTGCCGTACTACACGCTGGCGAAGCTCCTGCACAAGGATGCGGTGATCGCGCGCGGCGCCTCGCCGCTGTTCCGCCTCACGCCCTACGTGCTTTTCGGCTGCATGTGGCTCGCCGCGGGAATCGTACCGGTGCTCGCGACCGGCCTGCCGTTCGCGCCGGCCGCCGACATCATCGCGCTGGTGGGCGTCTTCGCGCTGGCGCGGGTGTTCTCGGCGCTCGCCGCGATGGACATCGGCACCCCGTTCGGCGGCCTGGGGGCGCGCCGCGAGATGCTGATTGGCTTTCTCGCCGAGCCGGCGATGCTGATGGCGATGTTCACGGCGGCGTTCATCTCCGGCTCGACGCAGCTCACGACGATCGTCGAGACGCTCGCGCACCGCGAGTTCGCGATCCATCCGAGCCTCGCCTTCGCGGCGCTCGCCTTCCTCATGGTGCTGCTCGCCGAGAACGCGCGCATCCCGATCGACAATCCGGCGACCCACCTCGAGCTGACCATGATTCACGAGGCGATGATTCTCGAGTATTCGGCGCGCCACCTCGCGCTGATCGAATGGGCGGTGGCGATCAAGCTTCTCGCCTACACGACGATCGGCATCGCGCTGTTCCTGCCCTGGGGGATCGCCGCCGCGGGCGACTGGGGCGCGCTGCCGCTCGCGATCGGCGCGCTCGCGGCCAAGCTCGCGCTCGCCGGCGCCGCGCTCGCCCTCGTCGAGACGGTGCTCGCGAAGCTGCGGCTCTTCCTTGCGCCCGAGTTCCTGTCGAGCGCGTTCCTGCTCGCGGTGCTCGGAATGCTGACGCATTTCCTGGTGCGGGGCTGAGCGCGCCATGTCCTTCGCCAGCCAGTTCGTCAACCTGCTCGCGGCGCTGCTGCTCCTGATCGCGTTCGCGATGCTCTCGCAGCGGCGCATCCTGACGCTGATCCACCTGTTCGCCTGGCAGGGCGCGGCGCTCGCCGCCTCGACGCTGATCGTCGCGCATACCACCGGGCAGGCGCACCTGTATTTCTCGGCGGGGCTCACGGTGCTGCTCAAGGTGATGCTCATCCCGTGGGTGCTGCACCGCCTGATCGACCGCCTCGAGGTGAAGTGGGATGTCGAAACGCTCATCAACATTCCGACCACGATGCTGGTCGGGATCGGGCTGGCGATCTTCGCGTTCGCGCTCGCGACGCCGATCTCGCAGATGGCGAGCACGCTGACGCGCTCGACGCTCGGCATCGCCATGGCGAGCGTGCTGCTGTCCTTCCTCATGATGATCGTGCGGCGCAAGGCCGTGCCGCAGGTGATCGGGTTCCTGGCGATGGAGAACGGGCTGTTTTTCGCCGCGACCAGCGCGACCTACGGCATGCCGCTGGTGGTCGAACTGGGCGTCGCGCTCGACGTGCTCGTGGGGACATTCATCTTCGGCATCTTCTTCTTCCACATCCGCGAGCAGTTCGACAGCCTCGAGATCCACCACATGGAAAAGCTCAAGGAAGACTGACGGTGGAAATCGCCCTGGTCCTCGGCATTCCTCTGCTCGGCGGAATCGTCCTTGCGCTGCTCGGACACCGGCGCTGGGCCCCCGAGCTGAACGCCGTCATGAGCCTCGCCAGCTTCTGCGCCGCCGCGCTGCTCACGGGCAGGGTGATCGCGGACGGCCCCCTGGTCGCGTTCGAGGAGCAGTTCTTCGTCGATCCGTTCAACGTCTTCCTGGTCGCGCTGACGGCGTTCGTGGCGTTCACGACGGCGCTTTTTTCGCGGCCGTACATGCGCATCGAGGAGCATCACGGGCGCGTCAACGCGGCGCGGCTGCGCCTCTACCACAGCATGTACCAGCTGTTCACCTTCACCATGGTGCTGTGCCTGCTCTCGAACAACGTCGGCATACTCTGGGTCGCCCTGGAGGGCGCGACGCTCTCGACGGTGCTGCTGGTCAGCCTGTACCGCACGCCGGCGAGCCTGGAGGCGGCGTGGAAGTACTTCATCCTCTGCTCGGTCGGCATCGCGCAGGCGCTGTTCGGCGTCATCCTGCTCTACTTCGCGGCCGAGAAGGTGCTCGGGCCGGGAGGCACCTCGCTGCTGTGGACGCACCTCTACGCGGTGCGCGCCGAGCTCGAGCCCACCGTGCTCTCGCTCGCGTTCGTGTTCCTGCTGGTGGGGTTCGGCACCAAGGTGGGGCTGGTGCCGCTGCACAACTGGCTGCCGGACGCGCACGCGGAAGGGCCGACGCCGATCTCGGCGGTGCTCTCGGGGCTGCTGCTCAACGTGGCCCTCTACGCGGTGGTGCGCAGCAAGGTGCTCGTTGACGGGGCGCTCGAGCGCAATTTCTCCGGCGGCCTGATGATGGGCTTCGGGCTGCTGTCGGTCGTGGTCGCGGCGTTCTTCCTGTCCCGCCAGCGCGACATCAAGCGCATGTTCGCCTACTCCTCGATCGAGCACATGGGCATCATGACGTTCGCCTTCGGCATGGGCGGCCAGGTCGCGGCCTTCGCCGGGCTTCTGCACATGACCGTGCACTCGCTCACCAAGAGCGCCATCTTCTTCACCGTCGGCCATGCCGCGCAGAAGACGGGGACCCAGAACATGGACGGCATCCGCGGCCTCGTCGAGCAGAGCCCGACGATCGGCTGGGGACTGGCGCTCGGCACGCTGGCGATTCTCGGCATGCCGCCGTTCGGCGTCTTCACGAGCGAGTTCATGGTGCTCACCACGGCGATGCACGAGCACCCCTGGGCGACGCCGTTCCTGCTGGTCGCGCTGGGCGTCGCCTTCGCCGCCATATTCGGCAAGGTGCAGCCGATGGTGTTCGGCGAAACCACCGCGCGGCGCCTGCCGCACCCGCCGGCCCTGATCCCGGTGTTCGTGCACCTGGCGCTCGTGCTGATGCTGGGGCTCTACATCCCGCCCTACCTCGTCGACTGGTACCGCCAGGCGGCGCGCCTGATCGGATAGAGGCGCACTGATCCCATGACGCCTTCGCTCCGCGGAATCGAGCTCGTGCCGGTCGCAGGCCGCGAGATCGAGCCCCGCGTCACCCGCGTACGCGCGCTCCGGCAGGACCGCATCCGCGCGCAGGCGGCGGACCGGGAGCTCGATCATGCGCTCGACTGTGCGGGAGCCTC
>JBBINV010000113.1:0-4976 GCA_037443705.1 Betaproteobacteria bacterium
GTGCTGATGCGCGGCGAGATCCGCGAGCCGCTCTTTGCGGTGGCGGCTTCTTCCTCGCCCGTCTTCTTGGTCCGGGTGGTCTGGGTCGGCTTCGATCCCACGGCGCGGCCGCCGCCCACGCGCTTGGCCTCCGCGTCGATCGGGGCGAGGGTGAGGGATGCGGCCGCGGCAGCGGCGAGCCAGAGGCTTGTGGCGTAAGGCATGTGGGTTCCTCCCGGCGGCGAAAAAACGCTTTCTGCGCCCACCGCCTTTTTACTCTGAACCCGAATCCGACGCCAGTTCCGGGCGCTTTTCCGGAGGGCCGGACCCTCGGCGGCGAAGCTCAGGACCGAGGCTTCGCGCGCGCCGCCTCGTAGAGCGGCAGCACCCTGGGCAGGCTTGCCTCGATCCTGCCGATGCGGTTCGCGTGCGAGGGGTGCGTGGAAAGGAATTGCGGCGGCTGGCCGCCGCCGGCGCTCGCGCCGAGCGCCTGCATCTTGCGCCAGACCGCGGCCGCGGCGCGCGGATCGAACCCGGCGCGCGCGGCGAGCTCCAGACCCGCGAGATCGGCGTCGGTCTCCTGGCCGCGCGCGTAGGGCAGCGTCAGCGCGAGGTCGGAGGCCTGTGCCAGCAGCTCGGTCGAGAGCTGGCCCAGGTTGAGCAGCGCCGCCGCGACCGAGACCCCCAGGTTCTTCAGGAGCTGCTGCGACATGCGTGCGCGGCCGTGCTCGAGCAGCGCGTGCGCCATCTCGTGGCCCATTACGGCCGCGGCTTCATCGTCGGTCAGCGCGAGCGCATCGAGAATTCCGCTGAAAAACGCGATTTTGCCTCCGGGCATGCAGAACGCGTTGACCTGGCGCGAGCGCACCACGTTCACCTCCCAGCGCCAGCGCGCCGCGTCGGCGTTGAAGCGCGCCGCGTGCGGGATCAGCGCGCGGGCGATGTTTCGCAGCCGCTCCACCTGGCGCCGGTCGGTATTGAGCGCGCCCTTTTGCGCCGCCGCGCGCATCAGCTGCGCGTACTGCTGGCCCGCGGCGCGCTCGACCGTTGCGGCGGGCAGGAGCAGCAGGCGGCTCTTCCTGACTTCGACGCCATCCTGCGCGGAGGCGAGGGCAGGGAACAGGAGCAGCAGACAAAGGACGATCTTCACGACGTGCCGAAGTACCGTGCCATCCGCGCGCGCATCGCCTGCTTCGGCACGGGCGCACAGCCCGCGGCGGCCGCCATCGCATCCGGGAGCGTTCGCCTGCGCCAGTTCATCATGCGCGATTCTAGCGGCGCTCGGGTAAGCTATAGTTGCTCGTGCCGGTTCTCGCCAAGGGAGGGTACATGGGCATCGCAGGCTGGATCGTTCTCGCGGTCGTGGTCGCGCTCGTTTTCTGGGCGATCGCGATCTACAACGGGCTGGTGACGCTCCGGAACCGCTTCAAGAACGCGTTCGCCCAGATCGACGTGCAGCTCAAGCGCCGCTACGACCTGATCCCGAACCTGGTCGAGACGGCCAAGGGCTATATCAAGCACGAGCGCGAGACGCTCGAGGCGGTGATCAAGGCGCGCGGCGCCGCGGTCACGGCCGCAGCCGCGGCGGCGGCCAGGCCCGGGGATCCGGCGGCGATGCAGGGCCTCGCGCAGGCCGAAGGCGTGCTCGGCGGCGCGCTCGGGCGGCTGCTCGCGGTGTTCGAGGCCTATCCGGACCTGAAGGCGAACCAGAACGTGCTCCAGGTGCAGGAGGAGCTCACCAGCACCGAGAACAAGGTCGCGTTCTCGCGCCAGGCGTTCAACGACGCGGTGATGGAGTACAACACCAGGCGCGAGTCCTTCCCCGACATCGTGTTCGCCGGGATGTTCGGCTTCGGTCCCGCGGAGCTCCTGCAGGCGACCGAGTCGGCCGAGGAGCGCAAGGCGCCTGCGGTCAAGTTCTGAGTTCGACTTCTTTGAACAGCAGGCGCGCGCGCGCCGGGATACGCGCCGGCTGCTCGCCTGGTACGCGCTCGCGGTGGTCTTCGTCGTCGCGTGCTTTTGCATTGCGGGGATGCTGGGCTACGCGTTCGTTGCGATGTACACCGGAGGCGGCCTGCCGTTGACCGGCGACGCACCCCTCGAATGGCGCGGTCTCCTGAGAACCTATTTCGAGACGCTGCGGCGCGTCCCGCCCGGGGTGCCCGCGGCGATCGCGGCCGGGATCGGCGGCAGCATTGCCGGCGTGTCCGCATGGACGGTCTGGCGGCTTGGCGAAGGCGGCAGCGCGATCGCGCACCTGCTCGGCGCGCGCTACCTCGATCCGGGGCAATGCAACGCGGTGGAGCGACGGCTGCTCAACGTTGTGGAGGAAATGGCGATCGCCTCCGGCATCGCGGTGCCGCCGGTGTACGTGCTCGACCGCGAGGACGCGATCAACGCGCTGGTGGCGGGCTACTCGCCGAACGAGGCGGTGATCGTCGCGACGCGCGGCGCGGTGACTAAGCTCTCGCGCGACGAGCTGCAGGGCGTCATGGGGCACGAGTTCAGCCACATCCTGAACGGCGACATGGCGCTGAACGTGCGCCTCGCCGGGATACTGGCCGGGCTCACCTGGATCGGCGAGCAGGGCGAGGCGCTCGTCTACCGCGCCGCGCGCCAGGCGAAGGGCGTGCCGCGCGAGGAGCGCAGCCCGGACGTCGTGGGCGCGTGGTTCGGCGCGCTCGTCGCCTTCATCGGTTTTCCCGGGACGGTAGCGGCCGACGCGATCAAGGCGGCGATCTCCCGCCACCGCGAGTTCCTCGCGGACGCGGCGAGCGTTCAGTTCACGCGTAACCCCGACGGCATCGCGGGCGCGCTCGACTCGATTCTCGCGCTTCATGCGACCACCGCGGTGGCAGCGGCGCACGCGGGCGAGCTCTCGCACATGTTCTTCGCGCAAGCCGTTTCGCGCTGGTGGGGCTTCCCCACGCACCCGCCGATCGAGGCGCGAATCCGCCGCGCGCACCCCCGTTTCGTGCGCGAGGAGTACCGCGCCACGCGCCACGGCACGCGCCCCGAGGTCGCGGTGCTCGACGGCGCCGGGAATGTGGTCAGGCACGCGCGTACCCTCGAGACCGCCGCCGCCCTCGTTGGTTCGGTCGGACATCCCGCGCGCGAGCACGTCGACTACGCGAAGCGGCTGCTCTCGGAGCTGCCGTCGCGGCTGCGCGAGGCACTCGGGCGTCCCGACGAAGCCGAGGCCACGATGTTCGCGCTCGCGCTCGAGCCCGAGGAGGAGACCCGCCGCGCCGAGCTCGCGGCGCTGGAGGCGCGCCGCGGCGCGGCGTGGGCGAGGAGGGCGTCCGACCTCCACGTATACGTGAGCGTGCTCGCGCGCAGCCACATGCTCACGCTCGCCGAACTCGCGGCGCCGGCGGTCAAGTCGCGGCCGCAAAAGGTGCGCGATGCCTTTCTCGCCGACCTCGCCGCGATGATCGAGGCGGACCGGCGCGTGACGCTGCGCGAGTTCGTGCTGCTGACGCTCCTGCGCCAGCGCCTGCGCGAGGGCGCGGGTCAGCCGATTCCGACGAAGTTTCATGCGATCGACGAGGTCCGGGACGACGCGCATTCGGTCCTTTCGCTCGTGTCGCTTGCGGCGCGCGACCGGGCACAGGCCGCGTTCGAGAAGGGCGCGTCGGTGCTCGGGCTCGGCCTGAGCGCGCCGCTCGGCGCCGAGGCGCTGACGAGCGCGCGGATCGGCGAGGCACTCGAGCGGCTGCGCCATCTCTCGCCCTTCGCGAAGCCCGCGCTGCTGAAGGCCTGCTTCGAAGCCGCCGCCGCCGACGGGACCTTTCGCCTGGCGGAGGCCGAGCTCGTGCGCATGGTCGCGGCGACGCTCGATTGCCCGGTGCCGCCGCTGCTTGCAGCGCGCGAGCCGCGGGAGCTCGCGGCGTGAACTTCTTCGAGCACCAGAGCCTTGCGCGGCGCAATACGCGCGTCATGGTGGCGATGTTCCTGCTCGCCGTGCTCGCCGTGATCGTCGCCGTGGACCTCGTGCTGGGCGTGCTCTACGCAGGCGCAAGCCTGGAACGCACGGCCTCGGCGCGGCCGGCGCCTTCGCTCGTCCAGCTTCTCTTCCAGGTTCCCGCGGGCGTCTACGCCCTGGGCGCGGCAGGCACCGCGGGGCTCATCTTTCTCGTCAGCCTCGTGAACGTGGCGAAGCTGGCCTCGGGCGGCGAGGCGGTGGCGGCGATGGTCGGCGCGCGGCGCGTGCCGTCCGAGACGCGCGACGCGAACGAGCGGCGACTCCTCAACGTGGTGGAGGAGATGGCGATCGCCGCAGGAGTGCGCGTTCCGGCGGTTTACGTCATGGACGCCGAGCGCGGAATCAACGCCTTCGCCGCCGGCTGGGACTTCTCCAGTTCGGTTGTCGCCGTGACGCGCGGCACGCTCGAGACGCTCACGCGGGACGAGCTCCAGGGCGTGATCGGGCACGAGTTCAGCCACATCCTGAACGGCGACATGCGGCTCAACGTCCGCATGATCGGCGTGCTCGCGGGCATCGTGTTCATCGGCTCGGTGGGCGAGTTCATCATGCGCAGCGTGCGCGGCGGGCGCGACAACCGCGGTGCGGCGGGGATCTTCCTCGCAGGCCTTGCGCTCTTCGTGATCGGCTACGTGGGGCTTTTCTTCGCGCGTCTGATCAAGGCGGCGATCGCGCGCCAGCGCGAGTTTCTCGCGGACGCTTCCAGCGTCCAGTTCACGCGCAACCCGGAGGGCATCGCGGGCGCGCTCGACCAGATCCGGCTCGCGGCGCCGGGCGCGCTGATCTCGGGGCGCTATGCCGAAGAGCTCTCGCACATGTTCTTCGGCCAGAGCGTGAAGCTCTGGCTCGGAGGCCTGTTCGATACCCACCCGCCGCTCGACGAGCGCATCCGGCGCGTGAATCCGCGCTTCCAGGCCGCGGACTACCGCAGGCGGCGGCAGGCCGCGGCGCCGCCCGCGGCGGCGGGCGGCGAGGAGGCGTTCGGCCGCTCGGCGGGCAAGGCCGGCCGGCG
>JBBINV010000114.1:0-4879 GCA_037443705.1 Betaproteobacteria bacterium
CCGAAGCCGACGGGACGGCCGAACCTGTGCCTAGCCGACTTCGTTGCGCCCCGATCGAGCGGCGTGCCGGACTGGATCGGCGCCTTCGCGGTCTGCACGGACGCGTTCGACGAGCGCGTCGCCGAGTTCGAGGCGACGCACGACGATTACGGGGCGATCATGCTCAAAGTGCTCGCAGACCGGCTGGCGGAGGCTTTCGCCGAGCACCTGCACGAGCGCGTACGCCGCGAGTTCTGGGGCTACGCCGCCGACGAGCGGTTGCCGGTCGAGCAGCTGATCGCGGAAAGCTACCGGGGCATCCGCCCGGCGCCGGGCTACCCCGCTTGCCCGGATCACACCGAAAAAGGACCGCTTTTCGCGCTGCTCGATGCCGAGCGCAACGCCGGCATGCGCCTCACCGAGTCGTTCGCGATGCTGCCGGCCTCGTCGGTCTCGGGGTTCTATCTGTCGCATCCCGGATCGAGCTATTTCGCGATCGGCAAGATCGGGCGCGACCAGCTGCAGGACTATGCGCGGCGCAAGGGCCTCACCGTGCCCGAGGCGGAGAAATGGCTGGCGCCGTATCTCGCATACGAGCCGGCCGATATAATCGCCGGCACCTCGTGACACGGAGTCGAGCGATGGGCAAGGGAGACAAGCGCACCCGCAAGGGCAAGATCTACAAGGGCAGCTACGGCAAGAAGCGCCCGCATCGCGCGAAAAAGAAGAAGACCGCGTAGCCGGCGCGCCGCGCGGCTGGCGACTCAGGATTCCTCGCGCTTGCCGACGGGCAGGCCGAGCGCCTTGAGCTTGCGGTACAGGTGTGTGCGCTCGAGGCCCGAGCGCTCCGCGACGCGCGACATGCTGCCGCGTTCCTGCGCAAGCAGGTTCTCGAAATAGATCCGCTCGAAGGCCTCGCGCGCCTCCCGGTAGGGCCTGTCCAGCGCAAGCTCCGGCGGCGCCGCAGGCGCAGCCTGCGCCGCGAGCACGCGCTCGACGTCCTCCAGCCGCACCTCCTCTTCGAGCGCCGAGAGCGCGAGATTGCGTACCACGCTCTCGAGCTCGGCGAGATTTCCGGGCCAGCCGTGGTGCCGCAGCGCGTTCAGCGCCGCGACCGTGAGCCGGCGCGGCGGGCAGGCGCGCGCCTCGACCATCTGCGCGAGCATCAGGGAAGCGAGGTCCGGCACATCTTCGGCGAACTCGCGCAGCGCCGGCAGCCGCACCACAAGCTCGGCCAGGCGCGCCACGAGCTCCGGATCATAGTCGTGCTTCTCGACGAGCGACCGCGGCTCGAGCGGCGAGTAGCTCACCAGGCGCGCCTTGTGCCGATCGGCGCGCGCCGCCAGGAACTCGAGCCCTTTCTGGTCGGCGCGCCCCAGGCGCGAGAGGTCGGGCACGAAAAGGATGCCGCCGGCGGCCCGGGCCAGAAGCTCCGAGGAGGCGTCGGCGAGCGCGCCGTCGCTCGAATGAAACGGCGCGCCGGGCGCCGCCAGCAACCGCGCGAACAGCTCCGGCCGCATGCCGCGCTCGCCGCGAAGCATGAGGGGCGCAGCCGACTGCGCGAGCTGCGCGAGTCGCTTCTTAAGCTCCGCGAGGACCGGCGAGCGTCCGAGCGGACCCAGCGAGATGTCCCGCGGCGCGACCGCGACTTCGTTGCGCAGCGCGCGCCTTACCGTCGCGAGCAGCCGCTGCAGCGCGATGGGCTTCTCGAGGTAGTCGAGCGCGCCGACCCGCGTCGCCTCCACTGCCGTTTCGATCGTGCCGTGGCCCGACATCATCACTACGGGCATCGAGAGCTGGCCGCTCGCGGCCCACTCCTTCAGCAGCGTGATGCCGTCGGTATCGGGCATCCAGATGTCGAGCAGCACCAGGTCGGGCCGGCCGCGCTCGCGCAAGCGCCTCGCCGACTCGGCGTTCTCCGCGAGCAGCACCTGGTGACCTTCGTCGGCCAGGATCTCCGAAAGGAGCTCCCGGATACCGATTTCATCGTCGACGATGAGGATCTGCGCCATGCGGTTCAACCCGCCGCGAAGGGTAGCAGGACGCTGACCGCGGCGCCTCGCCCGGGCCGGTTTTCGAGCCCGATCTCGCCGCGGTGCTCGTCCACGATCTTCTTGACGATCGCGAGACCGAGCCCGGTGCCGCGCGGCTTCGTGGTAACGTAGGGCTCGAAGATGCGCGGCATCAGCTCCTCGGGGAAGCCGCAGCCGTTGTCCGACACCCGAAGGCGCGCGCGGTTGCCGTCGCGTTCCGTCCGGACCTCGATGCGCGGTGCCGGGCGAGGCGGCGGACCCGCGTTCTCGAGCGCGTCCTGCGCGTTCTGCACCAGGTTGTGGATTACCTGCCGGAGCCGGTCGGCGTCCGCCCAGACCGGCGGCAGGTCCTCGGCGAGCTCGGCGGCGATCGGCGCGCTCGAGTTCTCGTAGAGCGCAAGCACCTCGCGCACCAGCGCATTGAGGTCGAGCCGCGCCGGCGACGGCGCGGGAAGGCGCGCATAATCGCGAAAATCGTCGACCATCGCTTTCAGCGCGCTCACCTGCTTGACGATCGTGTCAGTGCTCCGGCGCAGCGTCTCCAGGTCCTCGGCGCCGAGCCTGCCCGCGAGCTTCATCTCGAGCCGCTCGGCCGAGAGCTGGATCGGCGTGAGCGGATTCTTGATCTCGTGGGCGAGGCGGCGCGCAACCTCGGCCCAGGCCGTCGCCCGCTGCGCCTGGATCAGCTGGGTGATGTCGTCGAACACCAGCACGTAGCCGCCCGCGCCCGCCGCGGGGAGCGCGGCACCCCGAGCGAGCAGGGTCTTGCCGGCGCCCTTGAGCTCGAGCTCGAGCTGCCAGGTACGCTCGCCGTGCCTGCGGAACTGCTCGCGCATCTGCGCGGCGAAGGGCCCGAGCTCCTCGCCGACGATGGCCGTCGCGCCGCGGTTGGAAATCACGAGGCGCAGTTCCGCATCGAAGACCAGGACGCCGGCAGTGAGGTTCGCAAGTATGTTCTCCAGGTGCGCCTTGGCCGACTCGAGCGCGGCGCGGTTGGACTCGACGACGCGGCGGGCGTCGTCCAGCTGCCCCGTCATGGAGTTGAACGACTCGGTGAGCACTCCGAGCTCGTCGCGGCTCGTCACCGGCGCCCGCCGGCTGAAGTCGCCGCGCGCCACGGCCTGGGTCGCGCCGGCGAGGATCGCCAGCGGCTCGGAAATCCGGTTCGCGAGGATCGCGGCGAGCGCGATCGCGACCAGCAGAGCTGTCGACAGCGCCAGCGTCAGCGTCACGATGTAGATGCGCTTGAGCCCCTGGCGCGCGAGCGCGAGCTCGCGGTAGTCGCGATACGCGGCCTCGACCGCCGTAGCGCTCTTCGCGAAAGCCTCGGGCAGCGCCTGGCGCAGCTGCAGGTAGCGGCTCTCCTCTGCGATTGCGCCGCTCGCCACCGGCACGACGACGCGAAGCGACAGGCTCCTGCCCGACGGGGCGTCGACCATCGCGTAGCCGCGATTGGCCCGCGCCTGGCGCAGCGCCTGTGCCGAAGGCAGCTCCGGCATCAACCGCCCGACCTCGGCGCTCGCGCTGGCGAGAAGCCTCCCGCCGCCGGTGACCACGACCGCCTCCTGCACGCCCGCCTGGTCGCGCAGGCGGTTAAGCTGGACAGCGAGCTGCCCGGGCGTGCGGTCCGAGAGCTCGAGCGCCATGGCGCGCGCCTTGATCTGCATGTCGGCGAGCACCTGGTCGATCGCCGACTGGCCGAGGCTGATTCCTCCCTCCAGCGCCGCGTCGACCTTGACGTCGAACCAGGACTCGATCGAGCGCGACAGGAATTGCACCGAAACCGTGTACACGAGCACCCCGGGCGCGACTGCCATCAGCGCGAGCAGCACGAGCAAGCGCAGCGTCAGGCGCGAGCCGAAGACCCGCGCGCGCACCTTCCGCGCGAGTGCCACGAGCTGCCAGCCTACGAGCAGCGCGAGCGCCGCAGCGAGCGCCGCGTTCAGCCCGAGCAGCAGGGGATAGTGCCTCGCGAACAGCGACACGTTCCCGCTCGCGGTCGCGAGCAGGAACAGCAACACGCCCGCCGCTGCGGCGCCCAGACCGAGCAGCAGCTTCACTGCGGCTGCTCCTTCGGTTCGCGCGTCTCGGGCACGGCCCCCGGCGCGCGCGCGGGTGGCCGGTACGTGAAGCGCGCCCAGGGCGATTCCAGCGTCAGCTCGCGGCTGGTGAGCGCGCTCAGCTGGAAGGGCTTGGGCAGCTGCGCAGTGTCGAGGCGCATCCGCACCGCCGCCTCGTAGACCGCGTCGGGGAGCGGCGAATCACGTTCGGCGACGACCCAGTTCCGGACGCGCTTGAGAACGTGCAGCGCCTCGCCGAGCGTCGCGAACTGCTGCTGCAGCAGGCCCGTGGAGAGCCGATAGTGGCGCGAAAGCGCGTGATAGGACAGCCGCAGTTGCATGCGCTTGTCGGCGGTCTTCTCGTCGAACCACCACCAGCGCGGGCGGCTCAGCTCGAAATCGACCACGAAATACAGCGGCACGCCGTTCGCCACGACTTCGGCAAGGCGCGCGTTGAGCTCGAACGCGAAATCGGCGCTGAGCGCGAGCCCTTCTTCGGTCGCAGCGAGGCTCGCGGCCCGGACCTCGATCTCGTCGGCGCGCGCGGCAGGCGCCAGCGCCAAAGCAAGCGCCAGCGCCACGGCCTTCAGCAGGACGACCCCTCGCATCGCGCTATCGGCGTCAGGACCGCTTTTCGATCAGGGCGAAAAAGAACCCGTCGTGCTCGGGGCCGGGCAGCAGCTGCGCCGCGGCGCCCTGCGGCAGCAGGGCTCGCTGCGCCGCCGGCGTGCGAGCGACGAACGCTTTGACGCCCGCCTCGTTCTCCTCCGGAAAGACCGAGCAGGTGACATACAGCAATTTACCACC
>JBBINV010000115.1:0-4447 GCA_037443705.1 Betaproteobacteria bacterium
TCTTGCCGGCGTCGATGTGCGCCGAAATGCCGATGTTGCGGTAACGCTCGATGGGGGTCTTGCGTGCCACGATCATGTCCAATCCGTCGCTAGAACCTGTAATGCGAGAACGCCTTGTTGGCTTCCGCCATGCGGTGCACTTCCTCGCGCTTTTTCATCGCGCCGCCCCGGCCTTCGGCGGCCTCCGCGAGCTCGCCCGCGAGCCGCGCCTGCATCGACTTCTCTCCGCGTTTTTGCGCCGCCTCGCGGATCCAGCGCATCGAGAGCGCGACGCGCCGCACCGGCCGCACCTCGACCGGGACCTGATAGTTCGCGCCGCCGACCCGCCGGCTCTTCACCTCGACCACCGGTTTCACGTTCTGCACCGCCTGCGAGAACACTTCCACCGGGTCCCTGCCCGACTTGGCGCGGATCTGCTCGAGCGCGCCGTACACGATCCGCTCCGCGACCGACTTCTTGCCGCGGGTCATGAGGACGTTGACGAACTTCGCGATCTCTACGTTGGCGAATTTCGGATCGGGAAGGATCTCGCGCTTCGGGACTTCTCTGCGACGGGGCATCGTATCGCTCCTCTTACGCCGACTTGGGCAGCTTCGCGCCGTACTTGGAGCGGCCCTGCTTGCGGTCCTTGACGCCCTGCGTGTCGAGAGACCCGCGCACGATGTGGTAGCGCACGCCGGGAAGATCCTTGACCCGGCCACCGCGGATCAGCACCACCGAATGCTCCTGCAGGTTGTGCCCTTCGCCGCCGATGTAGCCGATCACCTCGTAGCCGTTGGTGAGGCGCACCTTCGCGACCTTCCGAAGGGCCGAGTTCGGCTTCTTCGGGGTGGTGGTGTACACGCGCGTGCACACGCCGCGCTTCTGGGGCGATCCGGCAAGCGCCGGCACCTTGGACTTCGGGCTCTTCGCGGACCGGCCCGAACGCACGAGTTGGCTGACAGTCGGCATGTATGACGTTTCCAGAAACGAACCGGGCGGCCGCGAAAGTCGATCGCTGCCGCCCCGGCACCAAAAAAGAGGCCGGATTATAAAGAGCTTTTCGGCATAGCGTCAAGAAACGCGTCGGCCGCGAATCCGGCGGCGAACCGCGAGCCGGACTGACCTCCGTCTACGGCCCCGGTTCGGCCACGAATCCGAAGCGCGCCGCGACCTCCGAGCGGCGGATCCGGGGAAGAGCGTCGCACGCCTCACCCAGTCGCTCGACGTAGCGCGCGAGGTCGCGGTCGTCGAGCAAGGCTACGCAGTGCTCGCCTGCCAGCAGCAGCGAGCCCTCGTCGTCCAGAAGTGCCGCACGCGGCGCATCGAACGCAAGGCCGCGATGGTCGACGAGATCGTCGCCCTCGAAATGCAGGACGAGCGGCGTATAGGCGAGCGACACGAAGACGCGCTGCGGCCCGTTCTGAAAGTACCACCGGCCCCTCGAGTCGGGGGCGTAGTTCCTCGAGATGAATTCCCTCAGGGCCCGATTGCCGATTCGTTCGCCCTTCAGCAGCCAGTTGCCGCGCCGGTCGAGCGCGAGCCATCCGTACACTTCGGGCACGCCGGGCCACCTTGCGATCGCCCGCAGGACTGCTTCGTCCACTTCAGCCGCCCGCGGCTTCGCTCATGGGTGAAGGGCGTGCGATCCCGAATCCCTGCGCGTGACTCACGCCGAGCGCGCGCAGCCGGGCGAGGATTTCCGATTCCTCCACGAACTCCGCGATCACGCCCACGCCGATGGCGTTCGCGACACGCACGATCGCGCTCATCCTCCGGACTGCCGAATCGCTGCGAAGCAGGTTGCGCGTGATGGACCCATCGACCTTGATGAAGTCGACCTGGAGCGTCTTCAACGGCGCAAACGATGAAGCGCGCCGCCCGAAGCCGTCGAGCGCCGTCCTGCAGCCGATGCGCCGGACGCGCGCGGAAAAGGTGGCCGCCTGCTCGAGCCGGGCAAGGACGTCCGCTTCGTCGATCTCGAAGCACAATGCCTCCGCCGGCACGCGGTAGCGCTCGAGCACGCCGGCGACGAATGCGGGTATTTCGGGATCCGCCAGAGTCTGGCCGGCGACGTTGATGCTGAAGGCGCGAAACCCGCTCGGCGCTTCGAGCGGCAGGCGTCGCACGATGCGCTCGATCACCCAGCGGTCGAGCTCCGGCATCATGCCGTACTGCTCGAACACCGGCAGGAACTCGCCGGGAGGCAGCATCAGCGCCTCCTCCTCGCGCAGCCGCACGAGCACCTCGGCCATGACGAAGCGCATCTGAGCGATCCCTAAGATCGGCTGCAGGTAAAGCGCCAGCTCGTCGTTGCGCAGCGCCTGGCCCAGCCGCGCGGGCGGGTCCTCCCACCCCGCGAGTTCCTGGTCCATTTGCTCAAGGAACCGGTCGGGGTCCTGGGGTCCGCCGAATTGCCTCATGGGGCGATTCTATCGTTGTCGCTTCCGACGATGCGCTACCATCGAACCCGCGATGAAGCGGGCGCACGCCATGTTGAAAGCCTCGATTCTGGTTCTACCGCTTGCCGCCGTGCTCGCCCCGCCCGCGTTCGCCCAGGAAGGCACGTACGCGGTCCGCGTGCTCACGCCTGAAGCCGCCCTTGCCGCTGCGATCGCCGCGCAGAAAAAATGCCGCGACTCGGGCTGGCAAGCCGCGGTCGCGGTGGTCGACCGGGCCGGCGTTGCCCAGGTGATGCTGCGGGACCGCTTCGCAGGGGCGCACACCCCGCGCACGGCGACGCGCAAGGCCTGGACCGCCTTGAGCTTTCGCACGGCGACCTCGGAGCTCACGAAAATGACGCAGCCCGGCCAGCCCCAAAGCGGCGCGCGCGCGATCCGCGGCGCGATCATGCTCGGCGGCGGGCTGCCGATCGAATCCCAGGGGTCGATCGTCGGCGCGATCGGCGTTTCGGGCGCGCCGGGCGGCGAAGCGGACGAGGCCTGCGCGCGTGCCGGCATCGACGCCATCCGGGACAAGATCGACTTCTAGCGAAATCCGGTCCTTCGAGCGGGCGGGAGACGCGCCCGATCGATTAGACTTTCGCGCATGGCGCGAGAGGATTTCCGGTGCGAGCACCGCCTGCGCGTGCGCTGGGCGGAGGTCGACATGCAGAAGGTGGTGTTCAACGGGCACTACCTGACGTACCTCGACACCGCGATCGCGGAGCACTGGCGCGAGATCGGGTTTGCCTACCCCGAGGGCTATGTCGACCGTTACGCGAACGACCTCTACCTGAGAAAGGCGACGGTCGAATATCTCGGCTCGGCGCGCTACGACGACTCGCTCTCCGTGCTCTGCCGGGTCGGCCGGCTCGGCAGGAGCAGCATGAGCTACCGGTTCGAGATCTGGCGCGACGCCCCGGCGCTCTCGAGCGAACCCCTCGTCACGGCCGACCTCGTCTATGTGAACGTCGCCCTCGCGTCGATGAAGCCGGCGCCGCTGCCCGAGGACCTGCGCAGCCGCATTCGCGCCTACGAGCGCACGCCTCCCGCGGAAGCATGACGCGCGGCTTCGATTTCTACTGGGAGGACTTTCCCGTCGGCCAGGTCCGCGACATGGGCCGGCACCGCTTCACGGCGGAGGAAATGGTCGCCTTCGCACGGCAGTACGACCGCCAGCGGTTTCACGTCGACCCGGAAGCCGCGCGCGAAACGATGTTCGGCGGCCTGATCGCAAGCGGCTGGCACACCTGCGCGATCGCGATGCGCGGCATGTGCGACGCGTACCTCGCGCGCTCGGCGTGCCTGGGCTCGCCGGGCCTGGACAGCCTCAAGTGGCTGAAGCCCGTGCGCCCGGGCGACACCCTGCACTATCGGGCCACGGTGCTCGAGGCGCGGCCGTCCTCCAGCAAGCCGGAGCTCGGGCTCGTCAAGTTTCTCTGGGACGCGGTCAACCAGTCGGGGGAGAAGGTGGTCGCGATGGAAGGCTGGCAGCTGTTCCAGCGCCGTAACCCGGGAGCGCGGTGAGCGCGACGCTCTATTGGGAAGACTTCCGGCCCGGCGAGACCGCCGAGATCGGCCGCCACACGTTCACCGAGGAAGAAATCGTCGCCTTCGCGCGAGCCTACGATCCGCAGCCGTTTCACACCGACCCGGACGCGGCGCGCGCGTCGTTCTTCGGCGGACTGATCGCGAGCGGCTGGCACACCTGCGCGGTGGCGATGCGGCTGATGGTCGAGGGCTACATCGGCCGCTCGGCGAGCCTCGGCTCGCCGGGGGTCGAGAACATCCGCTGGCTCGCGCCTGTGCGCCCCGGCGACACCATCGCGTACCGCCGCGTGATCCTCGAGGCGCGGCCCTCGGAAAGCAAGCCCGGAATGGGGCTCGTGCGCTCGCGGACCGAGGCGCTCAATCAGCGCGGCGAAATCGTGATGACGATGGAGGGCTGGGGGATGTTCCGCCGGCGGCCCGGCTAGCCGAACTTGCGCAGAATCCGGGGTTGGTCGACGCTAAATCAATGACTTAGC
>JBBINV010000116.1:0-3361 GCA_037443705.1 Betaproteobacteria bacterium
GCTAAGTCATTGATTTAGCGTCGACCAACCCCGGATTCTGCGCAAGTTCGGCTAGACGGGAGTTTGGAGGGCACGGAAGATCCGTTGGCGAGTTCTGTCGGTTGCTTCGATCCGAACAAAACCTTTCCGACGGACAGGCTGGTCCTGACTTGGCCGGTAAAGTGTGTGGACGACAGGTAGTGGCGGCCAGAGTGCGAGGGAGATCCTTACTGTCCCCGTCTGGCCCTCTCATTGAGATATGCTCCGCGCGCATTGATTACCCGGAGCATTCGTACCTCGCGCGGCTCGATCCGATAGGGAGAAAGGGATGGTGCGGTATCGGGCATTCGCGTGTTCCCTTGAGTCCGGGGCGGAGGTGCAGACCGAGACGCGCGATCCTCTCGGCTTGCGCAACGATGGCGTCTACGGCCTCGTCCGCGACGCGCTCGTCTGCTGTCCCCAGGTACCAGGCCTCGACGCGTTCGAGATCGCGCTAGAACCGCCTGGAGAATCTAAGCGGCCTTGCGCCTGGCTCGCCCACGGTCCGCGCGGCGGCGCGTAATGCGCGACTTCATCTCGTCCAGCGTCAGGACACGGCCGGCGGAAAAATCGGCCAGACCCTCGTTGATCGCTCGTATCTTGTATTCGGTGTAATCCAAGCCGTCCCGCAGTACGGCGCGCAGGATGCCGCGAACGTCGGTGCCGGCCTCGTGCGCGAGTCGCTCCAGTCGCGCGCGCTCGCTCCGGGTGAGGGCAATCATTTGGCAGCCATGGTCGCATTCTAATGAAACGTAGGCGCCGAGTCTCTAAAGCATCGGCCCCGGCTGGCCGAGGGCGTGCTCGGTGAGCTGCGCGACGAGCCAGTGGAAGGCGTCGTCCACCGAGTCGGTGCGGTGCATGAGCTCGAGGTCGCGCGCGTTGATCGTGCCGTGCTTCACGAGCGCGTCGAAATTGATCACCTCGCGCCAGTAGGCGTCGCCGAAGAGCACGATCGGCATGGGCTTGGTCATCTTGCGCGTCTGCACGAGCGTCAGGAGCTCGAACAGCTCGTCGAGCGTTCCGAACCCCCCGGGGAACACGACCACCGCCTTCGCGAGGTAGTAGAACCAGAACTTGCGCATGAAGAAGTAGTGGAAGTGGACCGCGAGCTCGCGCGTGACGTAGGGGTTCTCGAACTCGGGAAGCGGGATCGAGATGGTGAGCCCTACGTTCAGGCCCTTCGCCTCCGCCGCGCCCCGGTTGGCGGCTTCCATGATCCCGGGCCCTCCGCCGGTGCACACGACGAAGCGCCGCTCCTTCACGTCGAGCGCCTTGGACCACTCGGTGAGGCGGAACGCGAGCTGGCGCGCCGCCTCGTAGTAAGCCGACATGCCCCGGTCCGTCCGTTGCGCCTCGCCCGCCGGCCGGATGCGCGCCGAGCCGATGAACACGATGGTGTCGTCGATGTGCAAGCGCTCGAAGCGGCTCTTGGGCTCGAGATACTCGGCGAGGATCCGGAGCGCGCGCGCCTCCTTGCTCTTGAGGAAGCTGCGGTTGCGGTAGGCCTTGACCGGCGGCCGTCCCTGCTTGGCCATGGCGCGCCTCAGGCCTGGATCGAATAGCCGCCGTCCACGGTGATCGCAGCGCCCGTGATGAAGTCGGAGGCCGGGCTCGCGAGGAACACCGCGATGCCGCGGAAGTCGTCGATCGTGCCCCAGCGCCCCGCCGGCGTTCGCCGGAGCACGCTCTCGTGCAGCCCGGCGATCTGCTCGCGCGCGCGCCGCGTGAGCTCGGTGTCGATCCAGCCCGGCAGGATCGCGTTCACCTGGATGTTGTCCTTCGCCCACGCCGAGGCGCACGCCTTGGTGAACTGCACGATGCCACCCTTGGAGGCGGCGTAGGCGGGCGCGAAGCCGGCGCCGAAGATCGAGAGCATCGAGCCGATGTTGACGATCTTGCCGCCGCCCGCCGCCTTCATCCCGGGGTAGGCGGCGTGCGAGCACAGGTATGCGCTCGTGAGGTTGGTATCGAGCACCTGCCGCCATTCCGCGAGCGAGACCTCGTGCGGGGCCTTCCGGATGTTGATCCCGGCGTTGTTGACCAGGATGTCGAGCCGCCCGCAGCGCGCGGCGGTCTCGGAAACGAGCTTTTCCACCGACGCCTCGTCGGTGACGTCCACCGCGATCGCGAGCGCGCCGTTGCCGAGCTCCTTCACCGCGTTCTCGGACTTGTCCCGGTTGCGTGCTGCCACCACGACGCGGGCGCCCGCCGCGGCGAGCCCGCGCGCAAGCCCGAGGCCGATGCCGCCGTTGCCGCCGGTCACGATCGCCACTTTGCCTTTCAGATCGAACATGTCTTCCTCCGGGAAGCGGATCGTAACCGAGCGCCGGAAGGTCGCCTGGAGGCGGCGGAGCCGGGGAATTCAGGGTTAATGCGATATGTCAGAAATATTCTGCAAGTCAGTGACCCGCCCCGGCACCCTAGCCCCGTCCCTCGAAAGGCATCTTCGTGGCCTTGATGGTCATGAAGAGCACGTTCGACTCGAGTGGCAGACCCGCCATGTGCACGATCGCCTGCGCGACGTGGCGCACGTCCATGCGCGGCTCCACGGCCATCGTGCCGTTGGCCTGCATCACACCGCTCGCCATCCGCTCGGTCATCTCGGTGGCGGCGTTGCCGATGTCGATCTGGCCGACCGCGATGTCGTACTTGCGGCCGTCGAGCATCGACGCCCGGGTGAGGCCGGTGATCGCGTGCTTGGTGGCCGTGTAGGGCGCCGAGTTGGGGCGCGGCGCGTGCGCCGAGATCGAGCCGTTGTTGATGATGCGCCCGCCGCGCGGCGTCTGGGCCTTCATGATCCGGAACGCCTCCTGCGTGCACAGAAACGCGCCGGTGAGGTTCACGGCGAGGACCGCCTGCCACTGGGCGTACGTGAGGTCCTCGAGATTGATGTTGCCCGGGGTTCCCATGCCGGCGTTGTTGAACAGCAGGTCCAGCCTGCCGAACCTTCTTTTTGTCGCCTCGAAGAGACCCCTGACCTGGGCCGGATCGCCGACATCGGTCGCGACCGCGAGGGCTCGCGAACCCGCGCCCGATTCGGCGATCGCCTTATCGAGCAGCCCGGCGCGCCGCCCGGCGAGGACGACGCTCCAGCCTGCCTCAAGCAGCGCCAGCGCCGAAGCCTTTCCGATGCCGGTTCCGGCGCCGGTGACGATCGCGACCTTGTCCATTTAAGGGGTACCTCGCGCGACTGTGGAGAGCGCGCATGGTACCGCAACCGTTCATCTGTCGTCGCCGCGCCTGCGCTGCGGCCGGCCCTCGCCGCGGCGGCCGTTGCCGTTCTGCGCCCGCTCGATGCGTTGCGGCCGCTCGAGCTGGCGCGGGTGCTGCACATGCTGCGGCC
>JBBINV010000117.1:0-2450 GCA_037443705.1 Betaproteobacteria bacterium
GCAGCGCTCCCGGGTCTCGTGCTCGGCGAGTCGCGCGGCGAGGCGCTCGCGCGCACGCGCGAGTGCGCGCGCCTGCTGCGCGAGGTGGACCTCCCGAGGCCGGGCGCGCGGCGCTCGCTCGTCGAACGGGCCAAGGTGCCCGACGACTACTCGCGGCTCGCGCGGGTGGTCGGTCTGTACGCGATCACGCGGACCGTGTTTTCGGCCGGGGTCCGGCGCTGGGAAACCGAGGCCCGCGCCGCATTCGCGCGGGACCCGGGCTTGCCGGAGGGCCGGCTGCGGCTGGTCTACGCGCCGGGGGCTCCGCCTGTGAACCGGCCCGAGAGGATTTCCGCCGACGAGCTGGGTGTTCCGGCTCCGCCGGCGGACGAGCTTTTGCGCCTTTTCGCCGCGCACGCGCCGAGCTTCGAGATCGAAACGGCGGGCGATTTCGACCGCTTCGGCGCGCTGGGCTGGCCGCGCGGCGGCGCCGTGCCGGTCGTGGACGCATCCGCCCCGGTCGCGTACGTGCATGCCGCGCACGCGCTCTACCGGGGGCGGGCGCTGCTGCAGCTCGTTTACACGATCTGGTTTCCCGAGCGCCCGCCGCGCGAGCCCGGCGATATCTACGCGGGTCTCCTCGACGGGCTGACCTGGCGGGTCACGCTCGCTCCGGACGGCGAGCCGCTGGTGTACGACGCGATCCATCCCTGCGGCTGCTTCCACATGTTCTTTCCTACCGCGCGCGCGACGGCGCTCCCGGCGCCGGACCCGGCCGAGGAGTGGGCGTTCGTCCCGCAGTCGCTTGCGAGAGTCGCGCCGGGCGAGCGCCCGCGCGTGAGTCTCGCGAGCGGCACGCATTACGTGGAGCGCGTCACGCTGGTGCGCGGCGCCGACAGCGTCGCGCGCTACGATTTCCGCGCCTACGACGAGCTGAGGTCGCTCGCGCGCCCGGAGGGCGGGCGCGCGAGCCTCTTCGGACCGGACGGTCTCGTCGCGGGCACGGAGCGGGCGGAGCGATTTTTGTTCTGGCCGGCGGGCATCGCCTCGGCGGGAGCCATGCGACAATGGGGACGGCACGCCACCGCGTTCGCAGGGCGGCGGCATTTCGACGACGCGACTCTTTTCGAGGAGCGCTTCGTGTTCGACCTGGAAGGGGCCCCGCCGCGGTGAGCGAGACGCTCAGGGTTGCGACGCTCAACATCCACAAGGGGCTGTCGCAGTTCAACCGGCGGACGGTGATCCACGAGCTGCGCGAGGGGCTCAAGACGCTCGATCCCGACCTGGTGTTCCTGCAGGAGGTCCAGGGGCTGCACGAGCGCAACGCGCTGCGCTTCGCGGCCTGGCCGGCGATGCCGCAGCACGAGTTCCTCGCCGGGACCGAATGGGAGCACGCCTACGGCCGCAACGCCGTCTACGACCACGGGCACCACGGCAACGCGATCCTGTCGCGCTTCCCGATCCTGTCGTTCGAGAACGAGGACGTGTCGGACCACCGCTTCGAGCGCCGCGGCATGCTCCATTGCGTCGTGACGGTGCCGGGCTGGCGGCGCAACCTGCACTGCGTGTGCGTGCACCTTTCGCTGCACGAGCGCGGACGGCGCCGGCAGCTCGATGCGATCGCCGCGCGGCTGGAGGAGATCGCCGCGCGCGGTCTTCCGATCGTGGTCGCGGGCGATTTCAACGACTGGCGCCGGCGCGCCTCGCGCATCCTGGAGGACCGCCTCGGGATGACCGAAGTTTCGGTCGCTTCCGGCGGGCGCCACGCGCGCACCTACCCCAGCCGCCTGCCGATACTGCAGCTGGACCGGATTTACGTGCGCGGCTTCCGGGTTGCGGGCGCGCGCGTGCATCGCGGCGCGCCCTGGTCACTGCTCTCGGATCACCTCGCGGTGAGCGCGGACCTGCGGCGTGCCTGAGTACGTCCCCGGCAACCGGCTCACGCTGCTCACCAACGGCGAGCAGTACTTCCCCGAGCTCGTGCGGGCGATCGACCGGGCGGCCGCGGAGGTGTTCCTGGAAACCTACATTTTCGCCGACGATCAGACCGGGAGCCTGATCGCCGACGCGCTCGCGCGTGCCGCCGCGCGCGGCGTCGCGGTGCACCTGCTGCTCGACGGCTTCGGCGCACGCGACTTCGCGCCGCGCTTCCGCGCGACGCTCGAGCGCGCGGGCGCACGGGTTCTGGTGTTCCGTCCCGAGGTCGGGCCGTGGCGCCTGCGCCGAAGCCGCCTGCGGCGCATGCACCGCAAGATCGCCTGCGTCGACGGCGCGGTCGCGTTCGTCGGCGGCATCAACGTCATCGACGACTTCGACACGCCGGGGCAGACGCCGCCGCGCTACGACTACGCCGTGAGGATCGAGGGACCGCTGGTCGAGGAAGTGCGGCGCGAGGCCGCGCGCCTGTGGTCGCGCGTCGCCTGGGCGACGATCGGCCGGCGCCGGCCGGGATTGCGCGAGCTTCTGCGGGA
>JBBINV010000118.1:0-2337 GCA_037443705.1 Betaproteobacteria bacterium
GATCTGCTGTTCACGTTCAACATCGCGGCGGCGCTCGTGGTGCTGCTCGCGGCGGTGCACGCGGCGCGGCCGCTCGAGCTTGCGGTGTTCCCGACCGTGCTGCTGCTCACGACGCTGCTGCGGCTGTCGCTCAACGTCGCCTCCACGCGGGTGGTCCTGCTGAACGGCCACACCGGGCCCGGCGCCGCGGGCCAGGTGATCGAGTCCTTCGGCCACTTCCTCGTGGGCGGCAACTTCACCGTAGGGCTCGTGGTGTTCCTGATACTGGTGGTGATCAACTTCGTCGTCATCACGAAGGGCGCCGGGCGCATCGCCGAGGTAAGCGCGCGCTTCACCCTGGATGCGATGCCCGGGAAGCAGATGGCGATCGACGCGGACCTCAACGCGGGGCTGATCGGCGAGGCCGAGGCGCGGCGCCGGCGCTCCGAGATTGCGTCGGAAGCGGAGTTCTACGGCTCGATGGACGGCGCCTCCAAGTTCGTACGCGGCGACGCGATCGCCGGGATCCTGATTCTCGCGATCAACGTGCTCGGAGGGCTCGCGATCGGCGTGCTGCAGCACGATCTGCCGCTCGCCACGGCGGCCAATCACTACATTCTCCTCGCCGTGGGCGACGGGCTGGTGGCGCAGGTGCCGGCGCTCGTCATCTCTACCGCCGCGGGCCTGCTCGTGTCGCGCGTGGTGGGCGCCGGGGCGGAAGGCGAGGACATGGGCAAGCAGCTCGCCCGCCAGCTGCTTTCCGCGCCGAACGCGATCGGAATCGCCGCGGCGCTCCTCGCCCTGATGGGCATCGTGCCCGGCATGCCGCACCTGCCGTTCCTGCTGCTGGCGGGGCTGCTGGGGTATGGGGCATGGTGGCTGAAGAAGCGCGCTTCGATACCTGAAACGAAGGACGCCGCGGAAATTCAGCCCCCTCCTGCCCAGGAAGAAGCCACCTGGGACGACGTGGTGCCGGTGGACGCGCTCGGGCTGGAAGTCGGATACCGCCTCGTGCCGCTCGTGGACCGCGCGCAGGGCGGGGAGCTCCTGAAGCGCATCCGCGCGATCCGGCGCAAGTTCGCGCAGGACATCGGGTTCCTGCCGCCGCCGGTGCACATCCGCGACAACCTGGAGCTCAGGCCGGGCGGTTATCGCGTGCAGTTGCACGGCGTGACCGCGGGCGAGGGCGAGGTGACGCCGGGCCTGTACCTCGCGATCGACCCGGGCGGCGCGCGCGGGCCGCTCGCGGGAACGCCCACCACCGATCCGGCGTTCGGCCTGCCCGCCACGTGGATCGACGGCGCGCACCGCGAGTCCGCACAGGCCGCGGGCTACACCGTGGTCGACGCGGGTGCGGTGGTCGCGACCCATGTCTCGCACCTCCTGCACGCGAACGCCGCGGCGCTCCTTGGCCGCAACGAGACCCAGCAGCTCCTCGACCAGTTTGCGAAGCACGCGCCCAGGCTCGTGGAGGACGTGGTGCCGAAGCTCCTGCCGCTCGCCGTGGTGCAGCGCGTGCTCCAGAACCTGCTCGAAGAAGGGGTGCACGTGCGCGATCCGCGCACGATCCTGGAGACGCTCGCCGCGCACGCGCCGCGCACGCAGGACGCGGCCGAGCTCACTGCCGCGGTGCGCGTCGCGCTCGGCGCCGCGATCACGCAGCAGGTGTTCGGGCCCGCCGCCGAGCTCCAGGTGCTCGCGCTCGAGCCCGATCTCGAGCGCGTGCTCGCGCAAGGCGCGACCGGCTCCGTGGACGCGATCGAGCCCGGGCTCGCCGACGCCCTGGTCAAGAGCGCCGCGGCGGCGCCGCGGCGGCTGGAGGCGCTCGGCCGCGCGCCTGCGCTGCTGGTGGAGGAGCGCCTGCGCGCGCCGCTTTCGCGGCTGCTGCGGCGCGCGGTACCGCAGTTGAAGGTCCTGTCGCACGCCGAGGTGCCCGATAGCCGCATCGTGCGCGTGGCGCAGACGCTCGGAGCCAGGGCATGAGCCCGCATCCGCAAGGCACGCTGCGCGTGGCCGCCGCGAGCTCGCGCGAGGCGCTGAAGAAGGTGCGCGAGGCGCTCGGCCCCGACGCGCTCGTTCTTTCGAGCCGCAGGACCCCGGCCGGCGTGGAGCTGCTCGCAGCGGCGCCGCAGGCGATTGAAAGGGTTCTTGAAGGGAAGGAAGCAACGGAACCGGATCCCGCGCTTCTGCAGAAGATTCATGCGCTCTCCGGAAAAATCGAAGAGCGGCTCGAATGGCTCTCGTGGAGCGAGGAAGCGCGCCGGCGGCCGCTGCGCGCGGCGCTCGCGAGATCGCTCGCCGAGGCGGGCTTCGGCGAGCCGCTCGCGCGTGCGCTCACCGCGCGGCTGCCCGACGATT
>JBBINV010000119.1:0-2301 GCA_037443705.1 Betaproteobacteria bacterium
GGTCGTGCTCGCCGACACGCAGGACAACCCGGGCGCCGGCGGCAACGGCGATACCACCGGGCTGCTTCGCGAGCTGATCGGTCAGAACGCGCGCGACGCGGTTCTGGGTCTGCTGATCGACGCGGAGTCGGCGCGGCGCGCGCACGAAGCGGGTCCGGGCACTTCTGTGACGTTTCGGCTCGGGGGTCGCTCGGGCGTCGCGGGCGACTCGCCTCTGCACCATGAATTCCTCGTCGAGAATCTGAGCGACGGGCGATTCACCTGCACCGGGCCAATGTTCAGGGGCTTCCGCATGAGCCTCGGGCCGATGGCGCTGCTGCGCTCGCGCGCCGCACCCGGCGTCCGTGTGGTGCTCGCTTCGCGCAAATGCCAGGCGGCCGACCAGGAGATGTTCCGCCACGTCGGCATCGAGCCGCGCCGCGAGCGCATCCTCGCGCTGAAGAGCTCGGTGCACTTCCGCGCCGACTTCGAGCCGATCGCATCGGAAGTGCTCGTCGTGAAGGCGCCGGGGCCGGCGCTCGCCGACCCGGCGCAGTTTACTCGGACTAAGCTGAGGAAGGGGGTGCGGCTACGGCCCCTGGGACCGGTGTTCGTCTGATTCCGGTCGGGGATCCAGGCGATCCGGAAGCGTCACGCTAAGCGCGAATCCCGAAGCGCGCTTCTCGCCGTTCGGGTCGAAGTAGCGAATCGAGCCCGATTCGTCCACCACCCAGACTTCTCTCGCACCGGCGGCGAGATAGGCTTTCGTCTTTGCCGCGATCTCGTCGTCCGTGTTCGCAGGCGACAGGATCTCCACGCAGATTTCGGGGGCCGCAGGATACGGCGTCGTCTCGCGATTGCGCCGTATGAAGTCATTGGAAGCCCACGCGACATCCGGAACCCGGACTCCGATCTCGGTCAGCACCGGACACTCCGTGAGGACTTCGCCGCCGGAAAGCTGCTTGCCGAGCTCGAGCGCAAGTCTGCCCTGGAGCCGGGCATGGCGGGTGCTCGCGGGACTCATCTCGATCTTTCCCCAGGCGTTCAATTCGATCTTGTAGGGGAGATTCCGGAGCGCCGCGTCACGGCACACCTGCGCCCAGCGCAGCGCGAGCGCTTCACTGCTGGCGAGGTTTCCCATGCGGCCCTCCCGATTCTTCCGATTCGCGCGTCATGCCGCGTACCAGTATACGCTCACGCCCGCGCCACCACGTCGGGGCTTACGTGACGGGTTCGGGCCAGGGACGCTGCCCCGGCCGGAGCCTTTCCAGCATCCTTGCCATCCGCAGGACGCCCGCGTCGTCGAATCTCCGGCCGACGACCTGCACTCCTATCGGAAGCCCGTCGGCGCTGAAGCTCCAGTTGAGCGAGGCCGCGGGCTGCTCGGACATGTTGAAGGGAACCGTGAACGCGATGTGCGGCAGCGCGTCGTGAGGGTCGTTTCCGGGGCAGGGGAGCTCCGCTTCGTAGGGCAGGATCGGCGAAGTCGGCGAGATGACGAAATCGAACGGCTGGCAGGCCGCGAGCGTGACCTCGCGCAGTGCGACGTAGGCGCCGTAGGCCGCCATCACGTCGCGGCCGGTGAAATTCTTCGCGCGCCAGGTGCACCACTCGGCGATGAACGGGAGCACTTTCGCCTGCTTTTCGGGCGGCAGCTGGACGTAGTCGTTGTAAGAGCGCGCCTCGAAGAAGCGCGCCATGCCGTCGAGCAGCTCCGCGGTGAGGAAGGATTTCATCGGCTCGACCGTCGCGCCCGCGCCCTCGAGCGCGCGCGCAGCGGCCTCGGCGGCGGCGCGGACCTCGGGATGCACCGGAAGCCCTGCTTTCATGTCCGGCAGAAAACCGATTCTCAGCTTCTTCGGCGACATCGCGTCCAGGTCCTTGGAGAAATCGATGTTCGCGAAAGGCAGGCTCATGAAGTCCCGCGCGTCGGGCTTCGAGAGCACGTTCATGAAGAGCGCGGCGGAGACGACGTCGCGTGTCATGGGACCCGCGACGCGGCCGATGTAGGGGGGATGGATCGGAATTCTTCCGAGGCTCGGCTTCAGCGCGAAGATGCCGCAATGCGTCGCCGGCAGCCGCACCGAACCGCCGATGTCGGTGCCGATGTGGAGCATCGCGTAGCCTGCCGCCGCGGCGGCGCCCGCGCCCGAGCTCGAGCCCGAAGTGTTGCGGTCCAGGCGCCAGGGATTGCGCGTCACCCCGTGCAGGCTCGACAGGCCCGACGAGAGCATGCCGTAGTCGGGCATCGTGGTCTTGCCGAGGATCACGCAGCCCGCCTCGCGCGCGCGCGCCGCGGGCGGCGCGTCCGCCGCCGCGGGC
>JBBINV010000120.1:0-2278 GCA_037443705.1 Betaproteobacteria bacterium
ACTGCACGATCCCGCTGGGCGCATATGCGGAGCCCGACGGCGGCGTGATCCGCCTGCGCGCGCTCGTGGCGTCCCCGGACGGAACGCGCGTGGCACGGGCCGAAGCGCTGGGCTCTGCGGAGCTGCCCGAGGCGCTCGGCGCGGCCGTGGCCCGGGCGTTGCGCGAGCGCGGAGCCTCCGAAATCCTCGCCGCGCTCCCGCAATGACCGCCGGGCCGCTCGCCGGGCGCGGCGTCGTCGTGACGCGCCCGCACGAGCGGGCCGAAACGCTCGCGGCGATGATCCGCGAGGCGGGCGGCGAGGCGCTCGTCTTTCCGGCGATCGAGATCCGTGAGCTGGAGGATCTCCGTCCGTTCTTCGCGATCGCCGACCGGCTGGGCGAGTTCGACCTCGCCATCTTCATAAGCCCGAACGCGGTGGCGAGGGCGATGGAACTGCTGCGGCGTCGCCGCGGGGACGCGCCCTGGCCGCCCGGGCTCGCGGTTGCGGCGATCGGGAGCGGCAGCCGCCGGGAGCTCGAGCGCCTGGGCTTCGGCGGCGTGATCGCGCCCGGCGCGCAAGCCGACAGCGAGGCGCTCCTCGCGCTCCCCGGGCTCGCGCGCGTGAGCGGCAAGCGCGTCGTGATCTTCCGCGGCGAGGGCGGCCGCGAGCTCCTCGCGGGCACGCTGGCCGCGCGCGGCGCCACCGTCGAGTACGCCGAGTGCTATCGGCGCGTCCGTCCTGACGCCGACCCCGGGATGCTTCTCGCGGCCTGGGCGCGCGGCGCGGTGAGCGCGGTGACCGTGTCCTCGACGGAGGCGCTCGCCAACCTGTTCGAATCGGTCGGCGAGCACGGCCGCGAGTGGCTGAGGAAGACGCCGCTCGTGGTTCCGCACGCGCGGGTCGCCGAGGAGGCGAAGCGCCGCGGCGCGCGCGAGGTGCTGCTCGCCGGCCCGGGCGACGCCGAGACCGTCGCCCGTCTGGTGGCATACTTCGCCGGATCCCGATGAGCAGCCCGCGATGAGCGAACCCGCCGCATCCCGCGAAGAGCCGCGCGCGCCGCGCCGCACGATCGTCGCGCTCGCGGCCCTGCTCGTGGTCGCGCTCGGGGCCGCGTTCTGGCTCGACACCCGCAGCCGGATCGGCGCCACGCAGGAAGAGGTGGCGCGGCGGTTGCGCGACGCGGAGGCCGAGAGCCGCGACGCGCGCGCCGCGGCGCGCCGGGCCGAAGCCGAGGTGCGCGAGCTGCAGGCGAAGCTCGCGGCGCTCGAGGCGCGCCTGGTCGAATCGCAGGGCCAGCAGCTTGCGCTCGAGGCGCTCTACCAGGAGCTCTCGGGCAGCCGCGACGAGTGGCAGCTCGCCGAGATCGAGCAGGTGCTTGCGATCGCGCAACAGCAGCTTCAGCTCGCCGGCAACGTGCGCGCGGCGCTGCTCGCGCTGCAGCTCGCGGAGAGCCGTCTCTCGCGCGCCGACCGGCCGCAGTTCGCCCCGGTGCGGCGCGCGCTCGCGCGAGACATCGAGCGCCTGAAGTCGCTGCCGGCGCTCGATCTGCCCGGGATGAGCCTGCGCATCGACGGACTCGTCGCAGCGGTCGACGCGCTGCCGCTCGCGTTCGATCAGCGTGCCGAGCGGCCCGCGGCGCCGAAGGACGCGAAGACCGAGGCTCCGCCGGAGGGGTTCCTCGCTCGCCTGGGGGGCGAGATCTGGAGGGAGCTGCGCCAGCTCGTCATGGTGCGGCGGATCGACGCGCCCGAGCCGCCGCTGCTTGCGCCCGCTCAGGCCTATTTCCTGCGCGAGAACCTGAAGCTGCGGCTGCTGAGCGCGCGCGTGGCGCTGCTTACGCGCAACGAAGCCGGCTACCGCGAGGACCTGCGCGTGTCGCAGGCGTGGCTGCAGCGCTATTTCGATGCGCGCGCGAAGCCCGCCCAGGCGATGCTCGCGCAGCTCAAGCAGCTTTCGGCCTCCACGATCGCCTTCGAGCCGCCCTCGATCGCCGAGAGCCTCGAGGCGGTGCGCGGCTTCAAGTCGCGCCGCGAGCGCACGCGCCGATGAGGGCACTGTTCTGGCTCGTCGCGGTGTTCGCGGCCGCGGCCGCGATCGCGGTGCTCGGGCGCCTGAACGAGGGCTATGCGCTGTTCGTGGTGCCGCCGTGGCGCGTCGAGCTCTCGCTCCTTACGTTCTGCCTCGCCGCGGCAGCCGTGTTCGCGGCGGCCTACGCGATCGTGCGCGTGGTCGGGCGGACCCTCGCGCTGCCGGCGCAGGTGCGCGCCTACCGCGAGCGCCGGCGCCGGGAGCGTTCG
>JBBINV010000121.1:0-2144 GCA_037443705.1 Betaproteobacteria bacterium
CGACCGCGGCCGCGGGCCTAAGCCACGCCAGCGCGGCCGCCGCGGCCGCGAAGCCGCCCGCGCCGCGCGCGTACTGCGCCGCGACCGCCCCTTTCCCGTAGCGGTAACAGCGTCTCAAAGGGCGCCCTCGAAGAGCTCGAGGGCCGAGCGCCATCGCACCCCCGCGGTGCGCGTGAAATCGAAGAGCCGGGCGAGGAACGTCCACGCCGGCTCGTCGTGACACGCGTGATGCGTGAGCCATCCCGTGGGCTCTGCCGGGTCGGCCGTCCCGAGACGCCGCGCCCTGAGGTGCCGCGTCGCCAGCCCCAGCACGGCCTCCGCGCCCGCGAAACCGCGACCTCCGCGCCAGTCGATGAGGTCGACATGGGTGTTCACCTGCCGCACGCCCGGCGCCGCCTCGGCACCCGCACGCGCGCCGTAGCGGCTGAGACCCCGGAGACCGGCGGCGGGAAGTGACCCGGCGAGCGATGCCGGGAGGCGGTTCCAGGGCGGCACGAGCACCGGAAGGAACCGCCCGCCCGAGAGCTCACGGAGCCGGGCGCGGCCCGCCGCCAGCCGCGCAAGCGCCTCTTCACCAGGCTCGCCGGCCGCGAACTCTGTTTTCTTTTCCCCGCTCGCGGCGCGATTGCGGTGATCGTAGCCATGCTGGAGCACGTGCACGACGGGCGGGAGTCGTGCAAGAAAGGACTCGCTCGCGTCCCTTGGAATGACGGCCAGGGCGATCGGGATGCCCGGCGCGCACAGCCGCAACAGCCGCTCGATCGCCGCGTCCGAATCGACGGCATCGTCGTCGCGCAGCCAGAACTCGGGCACCCGGCCGGCATCGTTCCAGCGGGCGATCTCCTCGCCCAGGGCGCGCCAGGCCGCGCTCACGCCGAACGCTCCGCGAGCCAGCGCTCGAGAAGCTCGGCGGTGCGGCCCGCGCCGCCCAGGTCGAGCGGCGAAGCACCCGGCGGCGGACCCGCCATTGCCCGGTCCACCGCGGCGGCGAGCGTCTCCGGAGTGCATGCGGCCTCCTCGACCAGCTCGATGCGGCCCCTCGCAGCGAGGAGCCTCCCGCGCAGCGCCTGCTCGGTCTCCGCGGACCCGGCGAACGGAACCGCCACCGCTCGCGCGCGCGCCTCCAGTATCTCCACGAGCGTGTTGTAGCCCAGCTGACTGACCGAAAGCGAGGAATTCCTGAGCAGGGTCCTGAAGTCCTCGCGGAATCGCTCCACCACGACATCGCCGTTCCCGGTCCGGGCCGCAAGGTCGCGAAGGCTTTGCAGCGCGCGGGCATCCGCGTTCACCCCGGTCAGCACGCGCCAGCAACGGTCCGCCAGCGTGGTGCGCGCCCGGCACAGGATCGCGGTTTCGAGCAGCCGCCCGCCCACCGCGCCGCCTCCGGCCGACACGATTACCTCGCCCTTGCCGGCATCGCCTTGCGCAGGGGTCGCGGGCTCGATCACATAGCCGGTGTAGTGGAGCCGCCCGGCGAGGCGCGCCGCGTGCCGGAACGTGCGCTCGAAGGGCACAAACGCCGGGTCCCCGTGCACCAGCAGGCGGTCGAAGTAGCGCTCGAACGTCTCGAGCATCTCGTCCTGGCGCACCCCGTCGCGCTGCCCGCCGCCGAGGACGTCGCGCACGGAGCTTACGATCAGAGGGCGCGGCCTGAGCGCGTGCGCCGCATCGAGCAGCGGCACGAGCTCGAAGCGCATCTGCCGGCGCCCGAAGGGAAAAAGCTCCACCACCAGCGCGTCGGGGCGGCTCGCGCGGAACGCCGCCAGGAGCTGGTCGCGCCGGCGCCCCTTCCAGGCTTCATCGACCGGCTTGCCGTCGGCCCCGAGCAACACCTTGAACGAACTGTCGGCCGCGCTCGCCGGCTCGAGCTGAACGAACCCGAAACCCGCCCGCGCGAGCCCCGCGACCTCGGGGCCGCCGCTTGCGAGCGTGACTTCGAGCCCGCGCGCCGCGGCCGCCGCCGCGATTGCGGCCGCCCGCCTCAGGTGGCCGATCCCGAGCAGATGCTGCACGTACAGGAATACGCGCTTCGTGCTCAACTCGCGCGGATTCCGGTCGCGAGCGCGGCGAGCACGCGCCCGAGGCGCGCCGCCGCTGCGCCGAGGCTGCGTTCTGTCGCCACGAACCGCGCCGCCTCGCGCCCC